>NZ_JALJRE010000010.1:0-302716 GCF_024519855.1 Bradyrhizobium sp. Bra78
GCGACGTGAATCTACTGCGAATCTACGATTGCGAACTTGTGACTCAGGACACTAGATTATCCCCGCAAACCGCAACGCGACGCCCGCGGCACAGCTGCCCGCGAGCACCGTCAGCATCCCGAGCTTGAAGCGGAAGATCGCGGTCGCGGCCGCGATCGACAGCACGAGCGCGGGGACATCGACGCTGGTCGGCACCGGCATGTCGAAGTTCAACGGGAACGCATGCACCGGCACGGTCTCGCGGAACAGCGTGTGCAGCGCGAACCAGATCGAGAGGTTGAGGATCACGCCGACGACGGCGGCCGTGATCGCGCTGAGTGCGCCGGCGAGGCCCTTGTTGCCGCGCAGCAGTTCGACGTAGGGGGCGCCGACGAAAATCCAGAGAAAGCAGGGCGTGAAGGTGACCCAGGTCGCGAGCAGCCCGCCCAGCGTGGCCGCGAGCATCGGCGACAGGCCGCCGGGATCGCGGTAGGCGGCCATGAAGCCCACGAACTGAAGCACCATGATCAGCGGGCCCGGCGTCGTCTCGGCCATGCCGAGCCCGTCGAGCATCTCGTGCGGCTTCAGCCAGTGATAATGCTCGACCGCCTGCTGGGCGACGTAGGCCAGCACCGCATAGGCGCCGCCGAACGTGACCAGCGCCATCTTGGAGAAGAACAGCGCGATCTGGCTGAAGACGTTGGCCTGCCCGAGAGACAGAAGCAGCGCGATCACCGGCACCAGCCAGAGCGCCAGCCACAATGCGCCGACCCGGATCGCGCGCCCGGTATCGGGCCGGACGTGTTCGGGCACGGCCTCGCCGAGCATGCTGTCGATTGCGGCGGTGCTGCCGCCGTGGCCATGACCGGCCGGAGCGAATTCCGGACGGCCTTGCCTCGCGCCGACATATCCGATCATGCCCGCGGCGATGATGATGATCGGGAAGGGCACTGCGAAGAAGAAGATGGCGACGAAGGCGATCGCCGCGAGTGCGATCATGATGCGGTTCTTCAGCGCCCGCTTGCCGACGCGCACCACGGCCTCGATGACGATGGCGAGCACGGCGGCTTTCAGCCCGAAGAACAGCGCCTCGACGAAGCTGACATTGCCGAAGGCGGCATAGACGTAGCTGAGGCCCAAGATGGCGATGATGCCGGGCAGGATGAACAGCCCGCCCGCCATCAGCCCGCCGGCGGTGCGGTGCATCAGCCAGCCGACATAGGTCGCAAGCTGCTGCGCCTCCGGGCCCGGCAGCAGCATGCAGTAGTTCAGCGCGTGGAGGAAACGGGCTTCGGAGATCCAGTTCTTCTCCTCGACCAGGATGCGGTGCATCACCGCGATCTGGCCCGCGGGCCCGCCGAAGCTCAGGCAGGCGACGCGGAACCAGACGCGAAACGCTTCACGGAAGCTGACGCCGTGACCGGCGTCAGCTCCTGCTTCGAGAGTACGGGTATCCATCACGCCTTCACTTTGTTGGTCGGCCAGTTGTGGGTCTCGCCAGTGGCGTCGCGGCACCAGCGGTAGAAGGCGTCGTAGAGCAGCATGCCGGCCTCGAGTTGCTCGATGTCGTCATCGTACATCCGCGACAGCCCGAGCGAGGCCGCGAGCAGGCCGGGCGCTTCCGGCGCAAGGTCGGGCCGTGCGGTGTCGGCGCCGCGCACCAGCGTTGCGAGCCGGAGCAACGCCGGGGTGGCGATCCCGAACTCCTCGATCATGACGTCGAAGGTGCAGAGCTCGCCGCGGTGGCTCCAGAACACGTTCTCGATGTCGAAGGGGGCCGCGCCAAACCGCTCGCCGACGGCGACCACCTCGGACGGCGCCACATACAGGAACACCGCGTTCGGATCGACGAAGCGGCGGATCAGCCACGGGCAGGCGATACGGTCCACCTTTGGCCGTGCCCGCGTCACCCAGACGGTGCGTCCCCTGGCGTCGCGCGGCGGCAGTTTTGACGCGTCGATCAGCGGCAGCTTGGCATCCTTCCAGCCCTCGAAGCCGCCCTCCAGCGTCTCGGCCTGCACGCCGAGCTGCCGCAGCCAGGCCGCAGTGCCCTGCGCGAGCTTTGCGCCGCGCAGGCACGAGACGATCGCGGAGCGGCCGGACAGCTCGCCGCCCCAGTCCGAGACGTTTTCGTGGCTGAGCTTGATCGAGCCGGGGATCAGCCGCGGATCGGCAGCAAAATCCTCGTCGGTGCGCACGTCGATCAGCACAGGGGCGTTCGCCGTGCCGATCAGCCGTGTCAATTTGTCAGATGATATGGTCGTAAACGTTGACATGATGCGTCCTCGCATAAACGAAACGGGACGCGATACTTGGGCATGTCGCCTCGTGGGGAGATCGCTCAAATCCCCATGGGAACATTACAGCGAAATCGTGCGAGCCTGTCAATCGCCGGTTTCGAAGGCGATGAGCGTTAGAAAGATCGGCTGCCGCGGCCTATATTGGGCAGAGGAATCTGTTCCCGGAGCCTGACCTGATGCATTCCCATTCCATCGAGCAATGGACCCATGACCACGCCTTTCTCGGCGACAAGCACGAGGAGAACGAGCGGCGCACCTGGCTCGTGGTCGTCCTGACGCTGGTCATGATGGTCGGCGAGATCGTCGCCGGCTCGCTGTTCGGCTCGATGGCGCTGCTCGCCGACGGCTGGCACATGGGCACGCATGCGGCGGCGCTCGGCATTGCCGCCTTCGCCTACCGCTTTGCGCGGCGGCACCTGGGAAATTCGCATTTCACCTTCGGTACCGGCAAGTTTGGTGATCTCGCCGCCTTCTCCAGCGCGATCATTCTCGGGCTGATCGCGGTCGAGATCGCCTATGAGAGCGTGCTACGGCTGATCACGCCGGTGCCGATCGTCTACGGCGAGGCGATCGCTGTGGCTGCCCTTGGCCTTTGCGTCAATCTCGCCAGCGCGTGGCTTTTGCGCGGCAGCCATGATCACCACCATCACGGCCACGGCCATGCGCATCATGACCACGACGATCGTGATGATCACCACCATCATCATCACGACAATAATCTTCGCGCCGCTTACGTCCATGTCATGGCGGATGCCGCGACCTCGGTGCTGGCGATCGGTGCGCTGCTGATGGCGATGTATTCGGAGTGGGTGTGTGCCGATCCGGCCGTAGGCCTGATCGGCAGCGCGGTGATCGCGAGCTGGGCGTTCGGCCTGATCAAGACATCAGGTGCGGTGCTGCTCGACGTGCGCGCCGACGAGAAGCTGGAGCGGGTGATCCGTGCGCGGATGGAAACCGGCGACGACCGCGTCACCGATCTGCATCTCTGGCAGGTCGGCCCCGGCCATTGCGCCGTGCTGGTGTCCGTGGTGTCGGACAAGCCGAAACAGCCGGCCGTCTACAAGAAGCGGCTCGCCGGGCTGAAGGGGCTGAGCCACGTCACGGTCGAGGTCGAGACCTGCCCGCATTGACGTGATCGGCTGAAGCGGAATTGCGCGGCGTGGCCGCAAGCCGAACCGGGGTCAGCTTTTCGGCGCGGTCACAGCGGGCGGGCTCGCATTCGGCGCCTTCTTCGGCCGCAGCGACCCGGCATAGAACGAGACCAGCCAGACCAGGATGATGGCGAGGAGATAGACGCCCCAGGCCTGCGGCGGCGTGGTCGCCCAGCGCAGGAGGCCTTTCAAGTCGCGGGGCGGACGGTTGTCTTCGGTCATGCTTTGCTTGTGCGCGAAAGCCGCAAGCCGGTCAATCCGGCCGCGGCTCGGCGCGGATCAGGAACAGCGCGGCCAGTGCCGACAGGCTGAGCGCGGACGAGACGATCAGCACCTTGGCTCCCATCACGTCGATCAGCAGGCCGAAGGCCAGCGGCGCCACGGCCTGCGCCATCCGTGCCGGCGCGCCGATGATGCCGAGGCGGTAGCCGAAATCCTTCGGCCCGAAGATCGACAGCGGCAGGGTGCCGCGGGCGATGGTCAGGATGCCGTTGCCCGAGCCGTGGAGCAGCGCAAACGCGCTGGCGGCGGGGGCGCCGAAGATGGCGACGACGGCCGCGCCGAGCGGATGGGTGAGGCAGGCGAGCCGCGTCGACCACAGCGGATGAAAGCGGCTGAGAACGCTCGCTTCGAGGATGCGCGCGAGCACTTGTGCCGGACCGATCAGCGCGCCGGCCGCGATCGCCTCGACATGTGTCGCACCGGTTGCCTCCACGATGCGCGGGAAGTGCACCGCCATCGCGCCGGTGACCGTCCAGACCGCGGCGAAGACGAAGGCGAGCAGGATCATGGTGCGGTCGAGCGGCAAATGCGGCTTCTCGGCCGTCGCCGCCGCCTGCTTCGCCCCCTTGATCGCCGGCAGCATGAAGAAGTTGAGGGGCAGGCCGATCAGGATGTTGGCGGCGGCCCAGGCAAAACAGGTGTCGCGCCATCCGATATGGGCGAGGCCCCAGGCGGTGAGCGGCCAGCCGACGGTCGAGGCAAAGCCCGCCATCAGCGTGATGCCGGTGATGGACCTGCGCGCCTCGGTGCCGTAGATGCGGCCGAGCGCGGCGAAGGCGGCGTCATAGAGCCCCATCGCCATGCCGATGCCGAGCACGAGCCAGGCCATCGCCATCACCGCCACCGATTGCGAGAGGCCGAGCAGCACAAGGCCGGCCGCGATCGTCACGTTCGATGCCGACAGCACCTGCCGGCCGCCGACGAGATCGATCCGTCGCCCGATCCGCGGGCCGAGCATTGCCGCGATCACCAGCGAGGCCGAGAACGCGCCAAAGATCCAGTTGGAGGAGACGCCGAGGTCGTGCGCCATGGGATCGGCGAGCAGCGCCGGCAGATAGTAGCTGGAAGCCCAGGCCAGGGTCTGCGTGGTGCCGAGCGCCAGGATGATCGGAAGCTGGCGCTGGCTCATCCCCGCGTGCTTCCGATTCTGGCCGACAAGATCATCATCGCTAGCATTTGCCGCCCGCGCGGCGAGTGCGTCAACCGCGGCTGCGGCATATTCGATCTGCAAGGGACGGGACCTTGCGCACGGCCCGCGCGTGGCTTGCGCCTTTCGCCCGTCACGAATGCACGGCATAATGGCGCATGCAATTGACCTCCCGCCTTGCG
This sequence comes from Bradyrhizobium sp. Bra78, assembly GCF_024519855.1. NCBI lineage: Bacteria > Pseudomonadati > Pseudomonadota > Alphaproteobacteria > Hyphomicrobiales > Nitrobacteraceae > Bradyrhizobium > Bradyrhizobium sp. Bra78. Next base: position 5,042 of record NZ_JALJRE010000010.1, read on the forward strand.
CTGATGAACTGGCTGACCGGCCAGGGGCTCACCGGCCTGCCCGAAAACGAACTGCTCCGCGGCTTCTGCGAGCGCTGCCGCGCCGAAGGGCTGGAACTCTCGCGCGGGCTCGTCGTGATCGACACGCTGCATCCGATCTACGAGGGGCGCGGCTTTCGCTGGAGCGACCGGCCGAGCAATGAGAGCGATGCGTTCGAATACGGCTCGACCGCCGAAGGCGACGCAGCCAAGAGCTGGCGCCGCTCGGTGTTCTTCCACATGCTCGAGCATGGCGACGACGAGATGGTGATCGATCTCGCCGACGCGCCGTCGATGGATTTCTCGCAGATCGGCGAGCTCGCCGAGAAGGGCCACCGGCACTATCTCGCCTTCGTGCACCGCTTCGGCGAGAATGGCGCGCTCGGCCTAATGGACTGCCTCTACTCCTGCTGGACCACGCGCCGCGAGAGCGGCTTCTCCGAACCCGAGCTGGAGGCTCTGCGCGATCTCGTGCCGGTGCTGGGGCTCGCGATCAAGTCGGCGCAGCAGGTCGACATCGCGCGCACGCTAGGCCGGGTCTATCTCGGGCGCGATGCCTCCGAGCAGGTGCTGCGCGGGCGGATCTCGCGCGGCGTCACCGAGCGCATCAACGCCGTGCTGTGGTATTCGGATTTGCGCGGCTCGACCGGGATCAGCGAGAGCATCGGCCCCGACGAGATCATCCCGTTCCTCAACGATTATGCGCAGGCCGTGATCGACGCGATCCACGATGCCGGCGGCGACGTGCTGAAGCTGATCGGCGACGGTGTGCTCGCGATGTTCACCGGCGAGGACATGGCGGCGGCCCGCCGCGCCGCGCTGCGCGCCGAGCATCTGTTCCGCAAGAACGTCGCGGCGCTGAACGTGCGGCGGGAAGCCGACGGCCGTCCCGTCACGTCCGCCTATATCGGCCTGCATGTCGGCGAGGTCTTTTACGGCAATATCGGCAGCGAGGACCGGCTCGACTTCACCGTGGTCGGTCCGACCGTGAACGAGGTCAGCCGCATCGCCTCGATGAGCCGTTCGGTCGATCGCGAACTGCTGGCCTCGGCGGAGTTCTACAAGGGTCTCGACGCCGCAGGCCGGCGTTACCTCGTCTCCACCGGCCGCTACGCGCTGCGCGGCATCGGCCGCGCCCAGGATCTCTACACGCTCGATCCGGAGGTGGACGCGAGCGAGCCTGTGACGGGGAGCTACGAGCGGTATCTGGCGAATTAGGCCGGGCCGCCCCGTCACGGGGAGGCTAGCATCGTGCCGCCGCCTCGTCCCCCACCATCGCCGGCTGCCGATCCAGCGCCGCCGCGGGCGAGAGCCAAATGACCAGCGCCTGCACGCCGAACACGGCGGCGGCGAGATATAGGCACGCCTCCGCGCTCCAGATGCCGCCGACGATCGCGCCCAGCGCAGAGCCGACCGGGCGCGCGCCGTAGCTCATGATGTTGATGGCGGAGACACGGCCGAGCAGGCGCGGCGGCGTTACCGACTGACGCAAGGTCGTGGTCGAGATCACCCACAGGATCGGCCCGACGCCGAGCAGGAAGAAGCTCAAGGCCGCGAGCCAGGGCGAGGGGACCAGCACGGTCAACGCCATCACCACCGCGGCGACGAAGCCGGTGACGGGGCCGAGGCCGACAACCGTGCCGAAGGCGATGCGCTTCATCACGCGCGTTGCGAACAGCGCGCCGATCACCATGCCGACCCCGTACATCGTCAGCACGGTGCCGATGCCGGTGGCGGTCAGGCCGAGATGGCGCACGGCGTAGGGCACGAACACGGCGATCTGCAGGAACCAGCCGGTGTTGAAGATGAACTGGGTGATGAACACCGGCCGCAGCAGCGGATGGTGAAACACGAAGGCCGCGCCTTCGCGGATGTCCTGGAGCGGATGGCGCCGCGGCGCCGGCGTGCGGGTGGGCTCGTAGATGCCGGAGAGCAGCACCACGGCAATGGCGGAGAGGGCCGCGGCAAAGCCGAAGGCCGGGCTGGCGCCCCACCATCCCACCAGCGCGCCGCCGAGCGCAGGGCCGCTGGCGAAGGCGATGGTGCGCGCGAGCTCGATGCGCGCATTGGCTGCCGGCAACAGCTCTGCGCTCACCAGCGACGGCACCAGCGCCGGCGCGGCCACGCTGTAGACGACGGTGCCGCACACGGCTGCGAAGCCGAGCAGCGCCAGCAGCGGCAGATTGAGCGCGCCGAGCGCGAGCAGCAGCACGATAGAGGCGAGCGCAGCGGCCCGCAGCGCCTCGGCACCGGCCATCAGCGCGCGGCGGGAGATGCGGTCGGCGAGCAGGCCGGCCGGAATGGCGAAGAGGACGAAGGGCAAGGTCAGGGCGGTCTGGAGCAGGCCGGTCTGGCCTTCGGCCACCCCGAGCGTCAGCACGGCGACGATCGGGGCTGCGGCCAGTGCGATCTGCTCGGCCGACTGCGCCGCGAGGTTGGACCAGGCAAGGCGGTTGAAGGTCGGCGGAAGGCGAGGCGGATTTGACATGGCTCATTTCCTGCAAAGTCGGGTTGGCGCCAGTATCCGCTTCGGGAGGCCTTCAAACCCACCCGCTTCCCGACAGGACGGCGAACAAGGCCGTGCCGGGAACCAAAAGGGCTAGATGCAGTTGCAAATGAGTTGCAATAAGCCCCGACTTCGGTATTGTCCTCTCCATGGATGCTCGCTCGCCCGATCTGACCCGAGACGCCGCCGGCTGGCGCAATGATGCGCCTGCCACCAAAAGCCTCGCCGAGGTGAATTCCACGGTTGCCCTCCCCAAGGCGGGAGTGTGGTGGCGGCGCATGCTCGCCTTCGTCGGCCCGGGCTACCTGGTCTCGGTCGGCTACATGGACCCCGGCAATTGGGCGACCGACCTCGCCGGAGGATCGAAGTTCGGCTACACGCTGCTCTCGGTCATCCTGCTCTCGAACCTGATGGCGATCCTGCTCCAGTCGCTGGCGGCACGGCTCGGCATCGTCACCGACCGCGACCTCGCGCAGGCCTGCCGCGCGACCTATTCGCCGGCCGTGAACTTCATGCTGTGGCTCGCTTGCGAGGCGGCGATCATCGCCTGCGATCTCGCCGAGGTGATCGGCACCGCGATTGCGCTGAAACTGCTGTTCGGCATTCCCCTGATCGGCGGCGCACTGATCGCTGCGCTGGACGCTTTCCTGCTGCTCATCCTGATGAACCGCGGCTTCCGTTTCCTCGAAGCCTTCGTCATCGCGCTGCTCGTCGTGATCGCAGTGTGCTTCACGGTCCAGCTTGCCGCGGCAGCGCCGCCGGTTGCCGAGATGCTGAGGGGATTCGTGCCGAAGACCGAGATCTTCACCAACCCGGAGATGCTCTACATCGCGATCGGCATCATCGGCGCGACCGTGATGCCGCACAATCTCTATCTGCACTCCTCGATCGTGCAGACGCGCGCCTATGAGCGCAACGACACCGGCCGGCGCGAGGCGATCAAATGGGCGACGACGGATTCGACCATCGCCCTGATGCTGGCGCTGTTCATCAATGCCGCGATCCTCGTGGTGGCCGCCGCGACGTTCCACACAAGCGGCCATTCGGATGTCGCCGAGATCGGCCAGGCGTTCGAACTGCTCTCGCCCTTGCTGGGTCTGGGCATCGCCTCGACGCTGTTCGCGGTCGCGCTGCTCGCCTCGGGCCTCAATTCGACGGTGACGGCGACGCTCGCCGGCCAGATCGTGATGGAAGGTTTTCTCGATTTGCGCCTGCCGAACTGGGCGCGGCGTCTCCTGACGCGCGGCATCGCCATCGTTCCCGTGATCGTCGTGACGGCGATCTACGGCGAGCGCGGCACGGCCGATCTGCTGGTGTTCAGCCAGGTCGTGCTATCGATGCAGCTGCCGTTCGCGGTCATCCCGCTGGTGCGCTTCGTCTCCGATCGCCGCAAGATGGGCAAGTTCGCGATCCCCGCATGGGTCGCCGCCATCGCGTGGATCGTCGCGGGCGTGATCGTGGTTCTGAACGTGAAGCTGCTCGCGGATACGCTGTTCGGGTGAGGGCGGCTAATCCTGCGGCTCGGAGGCCGCATCGCCCAGCGCGTCGATGCGCAGCCAGCCTGATGGCGCGAGGCGCTGCTGCGGCAGGAATCGGGCCTTGTAGTCCATCTTCTTGGAGCCTTCGATCCAGTAGCCGAGATAGACGTAGGGCAGCCCTTGCCGGCGGGCGCGGGCGATGTGGTCGAGGATCATGAAGGTGCCCATCGAGCGGCTGACCTGGCCCGGCTCGAAGAAGGAATAGACCATCGACAGGCCGTCGCTGAGCACATCGGTGAGCGCGACCGCGATCAGTTCTTCGCCGCGGCCGGTGATGCCGCTGTCGGGGCCGCGCTTGCGGTACTCGATGATGCGGGTCTCGACATGGCTGTCTTCGACCATCATGGCGTAGTCGAGCACGGTCATGTCCGCCATGCCGCCATGGCGGTGGCGGGAGTCGAGATAGGCGCGGAACACCGAATATTGCTCGGAGGTCGGCACCGCGCTGCGCTGCTCGCCGATGATGTCGGCGTTGCGGGCGATCACCTTGCGGAAGTTGCGGGAGGGCCGGAATTCGTTGGCGACGACCCGTACGGAGACGCAGGCGCGGCACTGGTCGCAGGCCGGCCGATAGGCGATCGATTGGCTGCGGCGGAACCCGCCATGGGTCAGGAGGTCGTTGAGATCACCGGCGCGCTCACCCACGAGGTGCGTAAACACCTTGCGCTCGTGCCGGCCCGGCAGATAGGGGCAGGGGGAGGGCGCCGTGAGGTAAAATTGTGGGGTATCGCGCGAGTGCTGGGTCAAGGGACGTCGTGGGCCTCCAAATTGGGTACCAGCATCGCGCTACGAAAGCTCCCGGTCAATCGGTCTGCTCGGCAGGTCGGATCAGCCAGTTTAGCGGATCCAGGTTGATAGGTTCTTGATCACCAGTTCCCGAGCAGGTGCTCTCGGGTGGCCTTCCCAGTAGGTCTTCTCAGTAAGTCCTGGCGCCCTGAGGCACCGGGGCGCGAACGGAATTGTTGATCACGACCGTTCCCAGCACGAAATCATGCAGCAGGCGACGGCGGCCGTTGAACAGGCCGACCAGCACCACGAAGGGCGACAGGAACGACACCGTCACCCAGAACAGCACGGCGTGGGTGGCGCCGAGCACGAAATAGCCTGATGCGCCGTACCAGGTGCGCAGTTCCAGATCCATCACGCGCATGCCGATCGTCGCGGACGACGGACCGCCGATGCAGGCGCCGTAATAGACGATCGCCCAGATCACGGAGGCCGGCCAGGCCAGCCAGAACAGCGCCCAGCCGATGCCGAGCGTGATCACGCCGAACACCGCAATGAAGAGGTAGCCGAGGATCACCGGCACCGAGATCACGACCATGTCGATCAGGAAGGCGAACACCCGCCGCGTAGCGACGCCGCGGAACAGTTCCGGGTGCAGATCGGGATCATAGGCGTGCGCCCCGCCGGCATTGCGCCAGGCATTGCCCGAGTCCGAATACGACATGACCGTCCTCCCGAGGGAAACTCCCGTGGCAGGACATGGGAACAGGCCGTCCGCGTGCCAAGGGTGCGCCGACGTCAACAAGCTGAAATATTCCGGCGATTCGGGGGCGGGGAGGTGGTCGGGGGAGCGGCGAGTTATCGGCCCCGGTGTCGTCCTTGCTTTCGCCAGGACGAGGTTGGGGAGACAGGTGCGCCCACCCTACAATTACTGCGCCCGCAGCTTCTCCGCCGCCTTCGGCGCGAAATAGCTGAGCACGCCGTCGGCGCCCGCGCGCTTGAACGCCAGCAGGCTCTCCATCATGGCGCGGTCGCCGTCGAGCCAGCCATTGTTCGCGGCGGCTGCGATCATCGCGTATTCGCCCGAGACCTGGTACGCGAAGGTCGGCATGGCAAAGGTGTCCTTCACGCGGCGGACCACGTCGAGATAGGGCATGCCGGGCTTCACCATTACCATGTCGGCGCCCTCGGAGATGTCGAGCTCGACCTCGCGGAGCGCTTCGTCGGTGTTGGCGCTGTCCATCTGGTAGGTGCGCTTGTCGCCGGTAAGCGTCTTGGCCGAGCCGATGGCGTCGCGGAACGGCCCGTAGAAGGCGGAGGCGTATTTTGCGGCGTAGGCCATGATCTGCACGTCGAGCAGCCCGGTGCGATCCAGGCCCTCGCGGATCGCGGCGACGCGGCCGTCCATCATGTCGGAGGGCGCGATGATGTCGCAGCCGGCTTCGGCCTGCACCAGGGCCTGACGCACCAGCACCGCGACCGTCTCGTCGTTCAAGATCTTGCCGTCGGAGATCAGGCCGTCATGGCCGTGACTGGTGAAGGGATCGAGCGCGACGTCGCACAGGATACCGATCTCCGGAAACTCCTTCTTGATCGCGCGCACCGCCTGGCAGACCAGATTGTTCGGGTTGGTGGCCTCCGAGCCTTCCTCGTCGCGCAGGGACGGGTCGGTGTAGGGAAACAGCGCCAGGCAGGGGATGGTGAGCTTCATCGCGCGCTCGGCCTCGCGCACGGCCTGGTCGACGCTGAGGCGGTCGACGCCCGGCATCGAGGCGATCTGCTCGCGCTTGTTGTCGCCGTCGATCAAAAACAGCGGCCAGATCAGATCGTCGGTGGTGAGCACGTTCTCGCGCACCATGCGCCGGGCCCATTCGGCCTTGCGGTTGCGGCGCGGGCGGACGGTCAGATCGAGGGCAGGGGAGGCGCCAGCGCCATCCCCGCGCGAAACCTCGCGCAATTCGATCGGACGTCCGTATTTGATCGCCATCACTCTTCCTCCGGCTGGAATTATTCTTATACCAGCTCGCATGGGTCCCGTCACCGCGGCTTGACCTGCCGCAAGGTAAAGACAAGGCGAAGGACCGGCCTGGGCAGCCGATTGATTTTGCAGGCCGAAGCAGCCAGAAGAGAGGCATGTCCGAGATTTCCACCCGCGATGCGGCCCGCGACGGCGCCAATGCCAGGGATAACGCCCGAGACAACGCCAGAGACAACGCGATGTCGGTGGCGGCGATCTCGTCGGAGCGCGCCGAGTCGGACGACAATGTCTGGACGCGCCGGCTCGTGCTGTTCCTGCGGGTGATGGCGCTGCTCTCGATCCTCAAAGGTCTCTATCACTGGGCGCAGGTCACCGGCTTCGTCGGCGGCGAGGACGAGGCCTTCGAGAACCAGTCGATGGCCTGGCAGGCCGCGACCGTCTACTTCGCCGTAATCGAGCTCGTCGCCGCGGTCGGCCTGTGGCTCGCGACCCCCTGGGGCGCGGTGGTGTGGCTGACGACCGTAGTGTCGATGGCGGTGATCGAGCTGATGTTCCCGGGCATCTACGGCGGCAGCCTGGTCGTGGTCGGTGTCGAAGCCTTCATGCTGGCCGCCTATCTCGCGCTCGCCTGGATGGCCGCACGCGAACGGCCGCCGTAGCAGGCAAACTCTCGTGCCCCGGACGCGACGGAGCGCGCCGCACTTGCGGCGTGATGCGTCGCAGAGCCGGGGTCCATCTCTCTACGATCCATGCTCTGGCTTCGCTGCGCTTGTCCATGACACGAGAATGGTGCGCTTGGTTGACCGCCGGTTGCCTAAAATTCGAGGTAACTTTTCGTTGACTCCGTGCATTCCGCCACAGCTCTTACGCGGCCGTTTCGAAACGGGGCGGGGCTGTTCTGGAATGCGACAACGGGAGCGGACGGAGGGTGAACAGGACCTTGCGAAGGTCAACAGAGGGTTGCGAAAAGTGCTTGTGGCACAGGCTTAATCCGCAATTCACTGTCTTAAATTCATGATCTCTTTATTCTCTTATTTAAGCCGATCTTCAAACGAGCCCCTTAAGTTGCAGCTATCAGACGGAGCACAAGTTTCGTCGAATAAGTGTCGATAAAAACGACAACAGGGGAAGTGTCATGATGAAAGCCGTCGCAACTGCGGCAGATACCGCAGAGCGCGTCTCCGGCCAGCAGGGTTCGGTGCAGTCGCTCTATCTGGAAGCTTTGACTCTGGTGGAGCGGCTGCATCGCCGGCTCCTCGACGTCATCAAGGACGAATTCGATCGCCGCGGCCGCGCGGACATCAATTCGGTGCAGGCGCTGTTGCTCTACAACATCGGCGACAAGGAGCTGACCGCGGGCGAGCTGCGCACGCGCGGTTATTATCTCGGCTCCAACGTCTCCTACAATTTGAAGAAGCTCGTCGAGCTCGGTTTCCTCGATCATCAGCGCTCGCGCGTTGATCGCCGCTCGGTGCGCATCCGCCTGACGCCGCAGGGCCAGGAAGTTCGCCGCATCGTCGACTCCCTCTACCAGAAGCACGTCAAGACGGTGGAGCAGGTCGGCGGCATCTCGGGCGAGGAGTTCTCGACCCTCAACAAGTCGCTGCACCGCCTCGAGCGGTTCTGGACCGACCAGATCCTGTATCGTCTTTGAGATCTTTTCGACGGGACTTGGCCAAGCCGGCCCACAACAAGACCGGCAAGCCTCCCGAACGTGCCTGACTTCCCCAAGCGCGCCGGCCCGGCTTGTGCCCGGACCGGTGCGTTCTGTCATTTCGCGGTTGCGAAAAAATCTCCGGCCGCAGGGAACGAGTTCCCGGTTCGGTGCTTATCCCCTTCGGATCGGAGGGCGGACGATGCTGGTCGAGCGTGGCTTGGGGGTGATGAACGTGGAACTCGTGAGCGAGGCCTATGCTATCGCCGCGAACTATCTCCGCCGCTCCGGCGCGATCCCCGACAGCCTCGTCACCGACGAGCACCTGCTCGAGATCGTCATCAAGCTGCTCCAGCACGGTGAATTCAACAAGATCAGGCTGGCCAACAAGGCCATCACGAGGTTCGAGGCGCAGTCCGAGGCCAAAGCGGTTGCCTGATCACGAGTCCCAACATGTCCAAGAACCAGAGGGTGCCATGGAAGCTGCCATCGACCGCATCATGCAGACCTACGATTTGCTCGCCAACCGCACGTCTGCGGCGAGCGCGGAGGCGCGGGCCAAGGTGACGAACTACCTCAACACCCTGATGGAAGCCGGCGAGAAGGACACCCACAGATTGACCGTGTTCGGTTTGACCTATCTGCGCGAGCTCGACGGCAGCGTCGACCCCGTGAAATCGGGGTATACCGGGCTGTGACGGGACGCTGACCGCGGCCGGCGGGTCCGGCGCAGAGTTTGAGGCTCAAAGCGGTCCCATTAGGGAATGTCGCTGGCCGGTGGCTCCTTGGAACCACCCAGTGCCGAAAATCTGCGTCCCCCACCATATCTTGCATAAATATCAGGCCCGACCCGCAACTACTTGGCCGGGGGCGGGCAATGTGGTAGATCGCGCGCGCCGCTTCCGATCGCCACACCAGACCCGCACGTAGCCCGCCAAAAGGCTGCGGCGGTGGAGATATTCGCAAGATGACCTCAGCTAAAACCGCCTCCGCGCCCGATTCGTTTTTCACCGCCTCGCTCGACCAGGCCGACCCGGAAATCGCCGCCGCCATCAAGGGCGAGCTCGGCCGGCAACGCCATGAGGTCGAGCTGATCGCATCCGAGAACATCGTCAGCCGTGCCGTGCTGGAAGCGCAAGGTTCGGTGATGACCAACAAGTATGCAGAGGGTTATCCGGGCGCGCGCTATTACGGCGGTTGTGAGTGGGTCGACGTCGCCGAGAACCTCGCGATCGATCGCGCCAAGAAGCTGTTCGGCGCCAAATTCGCCAACGTGCAGCCGAACTCGGGCAGCCAGATGAACCAGGCGGTGTTCCTGGCGCTGCTGCAGCCCGGCGACACCTTCATGGGCCTCGACCTTGCGGCCGGCGGCCATCTCACCCACGGCTCGCCCGTCAACATGAGCGGCAAGTGGTTCAAGGCCGCGCACTACACTGTGCGCCGCGAGGACCAGATCATCGACATGGATGCGGTCGCCAAGCAGGCCGAAGAGGTCAAGCCGAAGCTGATCGTCGCCGGCGGCTCGGCCTATTCGCGCGCCTGGGACTTCAAGCGCTTCCGCGAGATCGCCGACAGCGTCGGCGCGTATCTGCTGGTCGACATGGCGCACTTCGCGGGTCTCGTCGCCGGTGGTGTGCATGCCTCGCCGGTGCCGCATGCCCACATCACCACCACCACGACGCACAAATCGCTGCGCGGCCCGCGCGGCGGCCTGATGCTGTGGAATGACGAGGCGCTGACCAAGAAATTCAACTCGGCGATCTTCCCGGGCCTGCAGGGCGGCCCCCTGATGCATGTGATCGCGGCGAAGGCGGTCGCCTTCGGCGAGGCGCTGCGTCCGGACTTCAAGATCTACGCGAAGAACGTGGTCGAGAACGCGAAGGCGCTGGCTGAAGCGATGAAGAGCCACGGGTTCGATATTGTCTCGGGCGGCACCGATAACCATTTGATGCTGGTCGATCTCCGGCCGAAGGGCCTGAAGGGCAATGCGTCGGAGAAGGCGCTGGTCCGCGCCGCCATCACCTGCAACAAGAACGGCATTCCGTTCGACCCCGAGTCGCCGTTCGTCACCTCGGGGATTCGGCTGGGCACGCCGGCCGCCACCACCCGCGGCTTCGGCGTCGCTGAATTCCAGCAGGTCGGCGGCATGATCGCCGAGGTCCTCAACGCGATCGCACAATCCTCCGACGGCAAGGCGCCGCTGGTCGAAGCCGCGATCAAGGAACGGGTCAAGGCGCTGACTGACCGCTTCCCGATCTACCAGTAAGTAAACCGCTCAAGGTAAACGGATGCGCTGCCCGAACTGCAACAGTCTCGATACGCAGGTAAAGGACTCGCGTCCGACCGAGGACTCCTCCGTCATCCGCAGGCGGCGCGTGTGCGTCGCCTGCAATTTCCGCTTCACCACTTTCGAGCGCGTGCAATTGCGCGAGCTCACCGTGATCAAGCGCAACGGCCGCCGCGTGCCGTTCGACCGCGACAAGCTGATGCGCTCGGTGTCGATCTCCTTGCGCAAGCGGCAGGTCGAGCCGGAGCGGGTGGAGAAGATGGTCTCCACCATCGTGCGCGAGCTCGAGACCGGCGGCGAGGCCGAGATTTCCTCGGAGGTGATCGGCGAGACCGTGATGGAGCATCTGCGCACGCTCGACGACGTCGCCTATGTGCGCTTCGCCTCGGTCTACCGCAATTTCCGCGAGGCCAAGGACTTTGCCGACGTGCTCGGCGAGCTCTCCGGTGAGGAGGAAGCGCGGCTCGCCGCGATCCGCAAATGATCTTCCGCATCCTGGAGGATCAATTCGGCCAGAAGATCCGCGAGTCCAAGGACGCCGATCGCCGCTTCATGCAGCTTGCGCTTGCGCTCGGCCGCCGCGGGCAGGGGCGCACCTGGCCCAATCCGGCCGTGGGCGCGGTCATCGTGAAAGATGGAGTGATCGTCGGTCGCGGCTGGACACAGCCCGGCGGAAGGCCGCATGGCGAGCCCGAGGCGCTGCGGCGCGCCGGCGAGGCGGCGCGCGGCGCCACGCTCTATGTCACGCTGGAGCCATGCTCGCATTTCGGCAAGTCGCCGCCCTGCGCCGATGCGGTGATCGCCGCCGGCATCAAGCGCGTGGTGGCAGCGATCGAGGATCCCAATCCGGAAGTCGCGGGCCAGGGCCATGCGCGCCTGCGCGCAGCAGGCATCACGGTGGATGTCGGCCTGTGCGCGGCGGAGGCCGCGTTTGATCATGCCGGTCACTTCCGCCGCATCCGCGATCGGCGCCCGCATGTAATCCTGAAGCTCGCGGTCTCGCCCGACGGCAAGATCGGTGCGGCCGGCGGCAAGCCGGTCGCGATCACCGGCGAGGCCGTGCGCAATCGCGTGCATCTGCTCCGCGCGCAGAGCGACGCCATCCTGGTCGGCATCGGCACCGTGCTGGCGGACGATCCCCAGCTCAACTGCCGCCTGCCGGGCATGGCCGCCCGCTCGCCGGTGCGCGTGGTGCTCGACCAGAGCCTGCGCATTCCGGCTTCGAGCCAGCTCGTCCGCTCCGCGCGCGAGACGCCGCTCTGGGTGGTCGGCTCGGAGCTTGCGGAAGCTGCGGCCGCAACACGGCTTGGCGCTGCCGGTACGCAAGTGATCCGCGTCCCGCCGGGCGGCACATCCGGGCTGGATTTGCCGGCCGTGCTGCGTGCGCTGGCCGAGAAGGGCATCTCGCGGCTGATGGTCGAGGGCGGCAGCCGCGTCGCTGCGTCGTTCGTGGCCGCGGACCTCGTGGACGAAATCTGGCTGTTCCGCGGCGCGGAAGAGGTCGGCAGCAGCGGCGTCGATGCGCTCGATGCATTGCCACTGTCGAAAATCACGCAGTCGCCGGCCTATAAGGTTCATGCTAGCGAGACATTCGACAAGGATACTCTCACCATCTACGAGCGCGCGTAATGTTTACCGGCATTGTCACCGATATCGGCGAGGTCGTCGGCTTCACGCCGACGGCGCAGGGCCAGTTGCACCGGCTGCGCATCGCCTGCCGCTACGATCAGACCACCATTGCCGATGGCGCCTCGATCGCCTGCAATGGTGTCTGCCTTACCGTCGTCGCCTCGGGCGTCGAAGACAGCAGAACCTGGTTCGATGTCGATGCCGCGGCCGAGACGCTGGCGCTGACGACCGCAAAACACTGGAGGCTCGGCACGAAGCTCAACCTCGAGCGCGCGCTGAAGATCGGCGACGAGCTTGGCGGGCATATCGTCGCCGGCCATGCCGATGGCATCGCGACCCTCGTCAGCCGCGAGGACCTGCCCGACATGGCGCGGTTCGAGCTTTCGACCACGCGGGAGCTGGCGCGGTTCATCGCCACCAAGGGCTCGATCACCCTCGACGGCGTCTCGCTGACGGTTAATACGGTGGCGGACGTGACCTTTTCGGTCCTGATCATCCCGCACACGCTGACGGTGACGACGATCGGCGGCTGGAAGGCGGGGACCGAGGTCAATATCGAGGTCGATCTGATGGCCCGCTACGCTGCGCGGCTGACGGAAATGAAGTGACGGTGATCAAACTTCGTCATGCGCGGGCTTGACCCGCGCATCCATCCTCTTAAGAGGTCTTGACCCGATGGATTGCCGGGTCGAGCCTGGCAATGACACAATAGGTTTACGATGGCAGACGCGCGGCGCGCACCTCTGAAGGACCAGACCGACATTTCCGGCGCGCGCGCGCTGATTGTCGAGGCACGGTTCTATGACGATCTCCAGGACGCGCTGCTGGACGGCGCGGTGGCCGAGCTGAAGGCGGCGGGCCTGACGCATGACGTCATCACGGTTCCCGGCGCGCTGGAGATCCCGGCGGCAATCGCCATTGCGGTCGATGCGGCTGCCGCCAGCGGCAAGCCCTATGACGCTGCGATCGCGCTCGGCTGCGTGATCCGCGGCGACACCATCCATTTCGAGATCGTCTCGCAGGAATCCTCGCGCGCGCTGATGGACCTTGCGGTGGCGCGAAAGCTGCCGCTCGGCAACGGCATCCTCACGGTCAACAATGAGGCGCAGGCCTGGGCGCGGGCGCGCGCCAGCGAGCTCAACAAGGGCGGCGATGCCGCGCGCGCCGCGATTGCGATGCTGCGCATCAAACGCCGCCTGGCGCGGGCCTGACGATGGCCGATCACAGCAAAAAGCCGTCGGCTGGCACGGAGAAGAAGGCGAACCGGCGCGGTGCGGCGCGGCTCGCGGCCGTGCAGGCGCTGTACCAGATGGACATCGCCGGCGCGGGCATCAACGACATTTTTGCGGAGTTCGAGAGCCACTGGCTCGGTAACGAGGTCGAGGGCGACACGTACCTGCCGGCTGAAGCGGCCTTCTTCCGCGACGTCGTCTCCGGCGTCGTGCGCGACCAGAAGAAGCTCGATCCTCTGATCGACGAGGCGCTGTCGAAGGGCTGGCCGTTGAAGCGGATCGAGGCGATCTTGCGCGCGGTGCTGCGGGCCGGCGCCTACGAATTGGAGCACCGCAAGGACGTGCCGGGCCGTGTCGTGGTCTCCGAATATGTCGATGTCGCCAATGCCTTCGTCGACCGCGAGGAAACCGGCATGGTCAACGCCGTGCTCGACCAGATCGGCCGCCAGTTTCGCGGTGACGAGTTCGGGCGGGGGTAAGGCGACGCCGGAGGTTAGGTTGACATCGATGGCGACCTCGCAAAATCCTTCCGGCGAAGACTCCCTCATCGCGCGCTATTTCAAGCCGCTGGCGACTGATCCCGGCGCGCTGGGGCTGGTCGACGACGCCGCCATCCTGCAATCGCTCGGCGGAGATATCGTCGTCACCACCGATGCCGTGGTCGAGGGCGTGCATTATCTTGCCGATGACCCGCCCGACACCGTCGCGCGCAAGGCGTTGCGGGTGAATTTGTCCGATCTTGCCGCCAAGGGCGCGACGCCCGCCGGCTTCGTGCTGACGCTCGCGCTGCGCAGCAAGGCGGATGGCTGGCTCAGGCCGTTCGCCGACGCGCTGGGCGAGGACGCCAGGACCTTCGCCTGCCCGCTGCTCGGCGGCGACACCGTGTCGACGCCGGGGCCGCAGATGATCTCGATCACGGCCTTCGGCCGCGTACCTCAAGGTCGGATGGTCGGCCGCACGGGCGCGAGGCCCGGCGACCGCATCCTGGTGACGGGGACGATCGGTGACGCCGCGCTCGGCCTCGACGTGCTCACCGGCGGCGCGGCTGCAAGGGCGCTCGCGTCCGATCCTGCTGCAAGCGACGCACTGATCTCGCGCTACCGCGTCCCGCAGCCGCGCAATTTGCTGGCGCAGGCGGTGCGCGACCATGCGACTGCGGCGATGGACGTCTCCGACGGCCTGGCGGGCGACCTGACGAAACTCTGCGCGGCGTCCGGCGTCTCGGCCACGATCGATGTGGCGAGCGTGCCGTTGTCGGCCGCGGCGGCCGGCCTGATTGCGGGCAACGTCGTTTGCGTTGAGACGCTGCTTGCCGGGGGCGACGATTACGAGGTCCTGTGCACGGTGCCGTCGGCACAGAGCGATGCGCTGATTGCCGCGGGGCGGGCGGTGGGCCTCGCCGTCACGGCGATCGGCACGATCGTCGCGGGACATGAGCCGCCTCGCTTCCTGGACGGGCAGGGCAAGGAACTGGTGTTGAAGCGGCTTTCGTACAGCCACTTCTAGGAATTGCTCCAAACCGGCGCTCGCGCCCTAAATACCTGCCGAGATCGGCCTTTTCGGCCGCTTACGGCGTTGCACCCGCATTCTGATTTTGGCAAGCTTGTGACCGACCAGGGCCACCCCTTCAGGCAAGGAGCGGCCCTGTTCAACATAAAGGCGCCGCACCGCACGACGGGAAAACAAAAGGCGCCGGGGGTACGTACATCAAGGATCTGAGGCAAAAAATCACATGACAGCATTATGGTTGATAGTGCTCTGCGGAGTGCTTTCCGTCGTCTACGCGATTTGGGCGACGTCTTCGGTGTTGAGTGCGGATGCGGGGTCGCCGCGCATGCAGGAGATTGCGGGAGCGGTGCGCGAGGGCGCACAGGCCTACCTGCGGCGTCAGTACACCACGATCGGTATCGTCGGCATCGTCATCTTCGTGCTGCTTGCCTATTTCCTCGGACTCTATGTCGCGATCGGTTTTACCATCGGCGCCGTCCTGTCGGGGGCGGCCGGTTTCATCGGCATGAATGTCTCGGTCCGTGCCAACGTGCGCACCGCGCAGGCGGCGACGACATCGCTCGCCGGCGGCCTCGAGCTCGCCTTCAAGGCGGGCGCCATCACCGGTATGCTGGTGGCGGGTCTCGCGCTGCTCGGCGTGACCCTCTATTTCGGCTTCCTGGTCTATTCGCTGAAGCTCGCACCTGACAGCCGTGTCGTCGTCGATGCCATGGTGGCGCTCGGCTTCGGCGCCTCGCTGATCTCGATCTTCGCCCGTCTCGGCGGCGGCATCTTCACCAAGGGTGCGGACGTCGGCGGCGACCTCGTCGGCAAGGTCGAGGCCGGCATTCCCGAGGACGATCCGCGCAATCCGGCGACGATCGCCGACAATGTGGGCGACAATGTCGGCGACTGTGCCGGCATGGCGGCCGACCTGTTCGAGACTTATGCGGTGACCGCGGTCGCCACCATGGTCCTGGCGGCGATCTTCTTCGCCAAGACGCCGATCCTCATGAGCATGATGACGCTGCCGCTCGCGATCGGCGGCATCTGCATCATCACCTCGATCATCGGCACCTTCTTCGTCAAGCTCGGGCCGAGCCAGTCGATCATGGGTGCGCTCTACAAGGGCCTGATCGCAACCGGCGTTCTGTCGCTGGTCGGCATCGCCGGGGTGATCTACGCCCTGATCGGGTTCGGCAAGCTCGACGGCGTCGAGTATACCGGCATGTCGCTGTTCGAATGCGGCATCGTCGGTCTCGTCGTCACCGCGCTGATCATCTGGATCACCGAATACTACACCGGCACCGACTATCGCCCGGTGAAGTCGATCGCGGCGGCGTCCGTGACCGGTCACGGCACCAACGTGATCCAGGGGCTGGCGATCTCGATGGAGTCAACCGCGCTGCCCGCGATCGTCATCATCGCCGGCATCCTGGTTACCTACAGCCTTGCCGGCCTGTTCGGCATCGCGATCGCGACCGCCACTATGCTGGCGCTGGCCGGCATGATCGTCGCGCTCGACGCGTTCGGCCCCGTCACCGACAACGCCGGCGGCATCGCCGAGATGGCGGGCCTGCCGAAGGAGGTGCGCAAGTCGACCGACGCGCTCGACGCGGTCGGCAACACCACCAAGGCGGTGACCAAGGGCTACGCGATCGGCTCCGCCGGCCTCGGCGCACTGGTACTGTTCGCGGCTTACAATGAGGACCTCAAGTTCTTCATTGCGGACTCCGCACACCACGCCTATTTCGTAGGCGTCAAGCCGGACTTCTCGCTCAACAACCCCTACGTGGTTGTCGGCCTGTTGTTCGGTGGTTTGCTGCCCTATCTGTTCGGTGCGATGGGCATGACGGCCGTGGGCCGTGCGGCCAGCGCGATCGTCGAGGAGGTGCGCCGGCAGTTCCGCGAGAAGCCGGGCATCATGCAGGGCACCGACAAGCCGGACTACGGCAAGGCGGTCGACCTTTTGACGAAAGCGGCGATCAAGGAAATGATCATCCCGTCGCTGCTCCCGGTGCTGTCGCCGATCGTCGTCTACTTCCTGATCTACACGATCGCGGGTGGCGGCGCGGCCGGCAAGTCGGCGGCGTTCTCGGCCGTCGGTGCGATGCTGCTCGGCGTGATCGTGACGGGCCTGTTCGTCGCGATCTCGATGACCTCCGGCGGCGGCGCCTGGGACAACGCCAAGAAGTACATCGAGGACGGCCATTACGGCGGCAAGGGCAGTGATGCCCACAAGTCCGCCGTGACCGGCGACACCGTCGGCGATCCCTACAAGGATACGGCCGGCCCGGCGGTGAATCCGATGATCAAGATCACCAACATCGTGGCCTTGCTGCTGCTGGCGATCCTGGCGCACTGAACCTGCGGTGCTCTACAAACGACAAACCCGCGGTGCAAACCGCGGGTTTTTGTTGTCAGCTTTACGGGAGACCGTCGCTGTGAACTTCGAGACGACCAAATGTATGCGGTGCGGTTGCGACATGTTGGCGGCCGACACCGTCTGTCCGGCTTGCGGTAAGGCGCAAAGAGGCAGCCGGCAATCCGGGCCTCGCACAATGCTGGCGGTCGCGCTGGCGGCGGCCGTCCTCATCGCCTTCAACTGGTTCAAATCTCCTGCGCCGCAAGCGAGCCCGCCTACTGCACATCCATCTGCAGCCCTTCCTTCTGGATGATGCCGGCGAATTTCTTCGTCTCGGCATCCAGGAAGGCGGCAAACTGCTGCGGCGTGCCGTAGTCGGTGCGGGCGCCCATGGCGGTGATGTTCTTCCTGATGTCGTCGCGCTCCAGCATCGCCTTCACCTGGAGATTGAGCGCTTCGAGCACCGGAGCGGGAACGCCTTTCGGCAAGAACACCGAGAACCACGACGAGACGTCGAAATTCGCCAGCTCCGGCGCGCTCTCGCGCATGGTCGGCAGGTTCGGTGCAAGTTCGCTACGCTCCGTCGTGGTGACGCAGAGGCCGGTGAGGGTACCGTTCTGCACCTGCGGCAGGCTCGGATAGAGATTGTCGAACAGGATCTGGATGTCGCCGGCGAGCGCGGCCTGGAGCGCAGGCCCGGCGCCACGGAACGGGATGTGGGTCATCTTCAGTCCGGTGAGCTGGAGGAACCAGGCGCCGGTGAGGTGAGGGCTCTGGCCGACGCCGGAGGAGGCATAGCTGAGCTTGTCAGGATTGGCCTTGAGGAAGGCGATCAGCTCGGCGATCGACTTGATGCCGGTCTTCGGATGCGCCGAGACGATGTTCGGGATCCGGATCATGTTGGAGACCGGCTGGAGCTGGTCCGGCTTGTAGGCGAGATTCTTGAAGATGCTGTAGGCGATCGCGTTCGGACCGGGATTGCCGATCAGAATGGTATGCCCGTCCGGCTTGGCGCGGACCACCTCGGCCGTGCCGATCGTGCCACCGCCGCCGGAGCGGTTTTCCACCACGGCCGACTGGCCCCAGGCCGCTTGCAGATGCGCGGCCAGGAGCCGGCCCATCACGTCGGTCGAACCGCCGGCGGCAGCCGGTACGACGATGCGGATGTTTTCGGTGGGCTTCCAGTCCGCCAGGCTCGATCGCGGCAGGATCGCTGCGGCCGAAAGGCCGGCAGCACCGGTAAGCACGCGACGGCGAGACAGAAATTGATTGGGCACGAATCCACTCCCTGCTTCTTGTTTTGCGGGGAGCGTATGGAACCAGGCGCGCAACGGCAAGTCGCGCGCGACGGCAAGTGCCGCGCGGAGAGCGGCACGACGCCGCAGGCTGAAGGCTCAGTTAAAGCTGAGCAGCTTGAACAGCGGTGTGAGGTAGCTCATTTCCTGGCCCGACGTCGGCGTGGTGCGGCTGATGAAGTCGAAGATCTTGCCGTCCTGCAGGCCGTAATTCGCGAGCCGCCGCACGCGCCGGGTCTTGTCGAAATAGATCGCGATGACGCGCTGGTCGACCACCTTCTGGTTCATGAAGGCGACCATGCGCTCCGAGCGCTGCGAGATGTAGTAGAACACCTCGCCGTCGAGGGTTGCGACCGTGGAGGGCGTGCCCATCACGATCAGCACCTGGTCCTGGCTCGCGCCGATCGGAATCTGCTCCAGCGCGCCGGGGGGCAGGATGTAGCCCTTCTGGAATTGCTCGCCGGTGCAGCCCGCGAGCGCAACGCCAACCAGGGTCGCGGCCGCGAACAGCCGCAAGCTGCGCCAGCGTGCATGAAGGCCGCGCCGCTTGTTCGGGCGCAGGCCGTTCTGATTCGTTATCGTCATAGCGGAACTGATTCCGTCCCCTTGCGTCGCGCGAGGCGCTGAAGTACCGGGCGGAGGCTCTGAATGCAACACGCGCGCGCCCGCTTGCGGAAACCACAATGCTTTGGCCGTTCAATCACTTCAGGAAACCCCGGCCAGCCCCGCCGGGCACCATTGAAGCCATCTATGGCATGATCGTGACGCAGGCGCGAGAACCCATATTTTACCGCGACTTGGGCGTGCCGGATACGGTTAATGGGCGTTTCGACCTGTTGCTGCTGCATCTCTGGCTGCTGCTGCGCCGCCTGCGCACGGCCCAGGGCGCCAACGGACGCGCCACCGACCTGTCGCAGGCGCTGTTCGACCGGTTCTGCGAGGACATGGACGACAATCTGCGCGAGATGGGGATCGGCGACCAGACCGTGCCGAAGCGGATGCGGGCCTTTGGCGAGGCCTTTTATGGCCGCGTCCAGGCCTACGACCAGGCCATCGAAGATGGCGACGGAGCACTGGCGGCGGCGATCTGCAAGAATATCTTGAATGGGACCGGCTTGGACCAGGCGCAGCGGCTGGCGGCCTACGCCCTGGCCACGGAGGCGGATCTCGGCCGGACCGACGAGGCTGCGCTGCTGCTCGCGTCCTTCCGGTTTCCCCCAGCGCTCACTGAGGACACCACGCGATGAGCCGACCGAACGCCGAATCCAGGCCCGATCCCTGGCGTGCCCCTGTGATCGTCGCTCAAATTCCCGACACCGGCGTGCATCGCAAGCTCGAGGCCTCTGCCGCCGAGCGGCAGGCCATGGCCGAGCTCGCGGGTTTGCGGGAGGTCCTCTCCGCCCAGGCAGAGTTCGACGTGGTGCCGAAAAGCGGCGGCCGCTTCGAGGTTACCGGCCGCGTCCGCGCCAGGGTCGGCCAGACCTGCGTGGTCACGCTCGACCCGATCGAGAGCGAGATCGAGGAGGCGGTGGACCTGATGTTCGTCCCCGAGGCCGAGGCGCGGCGGCTGGCCGACCTGATCGAGGAGGGGCAGGACGACAAGGCGCCGCCCGAGATCGCCGACCCGCCGGAGGCGATTGCCAATGGCATCATCGACCTCGGACGGCTCGCCACCGATGCGCTGTTCCTGGCGATCGACCCCTATCCGCGCAAGGAAGGGGCCGTGTTCGAGGCGGAGGTCACCGCCCCCGACCCGGCGGACCATCCGTTCGCAGTGTTGAAGGCGCTCCAGGGCAAGAAGCGGGACAAGAAGAAAGGCAAATAGCTGGGTATTCCCGTAAGAACGCCTTGCCGGGCGGTGCGAAGTGCTTGCCCGGATGGTTTGAGAGGCGCGTTTATCTATCTGATTTCAATATATTTCCTTTGAATTCGCCGGCCCCTTTCCGGATTGCCCCGAATGCAAAAGGCTGGGGGCAAGAGGTTGTTTCGGGATAACAAAACGCTATTGTCGCGCCCCGGTCCGGGCGCGCGTGGCGCTTGGCCCATCGCCATGTCCATGGCGAAGCCATTTTTGCGGGCCCGCTCCTTCAAGACCGCACCAGACCAGGTTTCCAGGACTTTTATGCCAAGCAAGGTTCGCATCGCCCTTGACGCCATGGGAGGCGACGTCGGCGCCGCCGTGGTCATTCCAGGCGCCGCCATCTCGCTTCAAAGGCATCGCCAGATCGAGTTCCTGCTGGTCGGGGACCGCGCCAAAATCGAGCCAGAGCTCGAGAATCATCCGGCCCTCAAGGCCGCTTCGAAGATCATCCATACCGACGTTGCCGTCGGCATGGACGACAAGCCGAGCCAGGCGCTGCGGCGCGGCCGCAAGACCTCCTCGATGTGGATGGCGATCGACGCGGTGAAGAAGGGCGAGGCGGACGTCGCGGTCTCCGCCGGCAATACCGGCGCGCTGATGGCGATGGCGCGGTTCCACCTGCGCACGCTGCCCGGCATCGACCGCCCGTCCATTGCCGGGATATGGCCGACCAGGCGCGGGGAATCCGTCGTGCTCGACCTCGGTGCCACCATCGGCGGCGACGCGCACCATCTGGTATCGCTCGCCGTCATGGGCGCCGCGATGGCGAGCGTGCTGTTCAACAAGCCCCGTCCCACTGTCGGCCTGCTCAATATCGGGACCGAGGAGATCAAGGGGCACGAGGAGATCCGCGACGCCGGCGACATCCTGCGCGCGAGGAACCTGCCGGAGCTCGACTATATCGGCTTCGTCGAGGGCGACGGGATCGGCAAGGGGCTGTCCGACGTCATCGTGACCGAAGGTTTCAGCGGCAATATCGCGCTCAAGGCAGCCGAGGGAACCGCACGCCAGATGGCGGAATTACTCCGCAACGAGATGCAGCGGAGCTGGCTGTCCAAGCTGGGCTATCTGTTCGCGCGGGGTGCCTTCCAGGCCCTGCGGAACAAGATGGACCCGAACAAGTCCAACGGCGGTGTGTTCCTGGGACTGCGCGGACTAGTGGTCAAGAGCCACGGCGGAATCAGCGCCGAAGGCTTTGCCTATGCGATCGATGTTGGCTATGAGATGGCGCAATACGATCTCCTGAACAAGATCAATCAGACGCTCAACCGCGAGGGTGGTGCACTCAGTTCCGTGCCAACCGCGCCGGAGGATGTTTCGTGACTCAAATTCGTTCGGTCGTGCTGGGCTGCGGCTCTTATTTGCCGGAGCAGGTGGTGACCAACGCCCAATTGGCGACGCGCATCGACACGTCCGACGAGTGGATCGTGCAGCGCACCGGCATTCGCGAGCGGCACATTGCGGCCGAGGGCGAGTTCACCTCTCACCTGGCGCTCAGGGCGGCACAGGCTGCGCTGGCCGACGCCGGCGTGGACGCGCAGTCGATCGAACTGATCGTGCTGGCGACCTCGACGCCCGACAACACCTTTCCCGCAACCGCGGTCGCCGTGCAGCACGGGCTCGGCATCAACCATGGCGCGGCCTTCGACCTCCAGGCGGTGTGCTCGGGCTTCGTGTTCGCGCTCGCCACCGCCGACAATTTCCTGCGTACCGGCGCCTTCAAGCGCGCGCTGGTGATCGGCGCCGAGACCTTCTCGCGCATCCTCGACTGGAACGACCGCGGCACCTGCGTGCTGTTCGGCGACGGTGCCGGCGCGGTGGTGCTGGAGGCGCAGGAGCAGCCGGGCAATGCGGCAACCGACCGCGGCGTGGTGACCACGCATTTGCGCTCCGACGGCCGCCACAAGGCAAAGCTGTTCGTCGACGGCGGGCCGTCCTCGACCCAGACCGTCGGCCATCTGCGCATGGAAGGCCGCGAGGTCTTCAAGCACGCGGTCGGCATGATCACCGACGTCATCGTCGATGCCTTCGAGGCGACCGGCCTGAACGCCGACAGCATCGACTGGTTCGTGCCGCACCAGGCCAACAAGCGAATCATCGACGCCTCCGCGCACAAGCTCCACATCGCGCCGGAGAAGGTGGTGCTGACGGTGGACCGTCACGGCAACACCTCGGCGGCCTCGATTCCGCTGGCGCTGTCGGCGGCGCGCAAGGATGGCCGCATCAAGCGCGGCGATCTGGTTTTGCTGGAAGCGATGGGCGGCGGCTTCACCTGGGGCTCCGCGCTGGTGCGCTGGTAAGCCACAGTCGATAAAATTTTGCCCGAATCAACGCGGATTATCGATGCGTCTGCATTGATGAGCGCTGTTGACCGTCGTATCGTAACCTCATAATTTCAGACAACAATTGTTCGCCGTGATGTGGGGCAGGGCGATGACCGATCAAAGTAAAACCGTAACGCGTGTCGATCTGTGCGAAGCCGTCTACCAGAAGGTGGGGCTGTCGCGCACGGAATCGTCTGCCTTCGTGGAACTCGTCCTGAAGGAGATCACCGACTGCCTGGAGAAGGGCGAGACGGTGAAGCTGTCCTCGTTCGGCTCCTTCATGGTCCGCAAGAAGGGTCAGCGAATCGGTCGCAACCCGAAGACCGGCACCGAGGTGCCGATCTCGCCGCGCCGGGTCATGGTGTTCAAGCCGTCGGCGATCCTGAAGCAGCGGATCAACGCCCAGCACCGCACCAATGGCGATGCCAGCAAGGCTCAACCCGAGGCGTAACTCGCCTTTCGGAAAGGATATTGCATTTGGACAAGGCGCCGGATGCGTTCCGAACCATCAGCGAAGTAGCGCAGGAGCTCGACATTCCGCAGCACGTGCTGCGGTTCTGGGAGACCCGGTTCTCCCAGATCAAGCCGATGAAGCGCAGCGGCGGCCGCCGCTATTACCGCCCCGATGACGTCGACCTGCTCAAGGGCATCCGCCGCCTCCTCTACGGCGAGGGCTACACCATCCGCGGCGTGCAGCGGATCCTGAAAGAGCACGGCGTCAAGTCGGTGCAGGGCCTCGCCGACGGCGCGGCCGCGGTCTCGTTCGGGGCAATCGAGGACGCCATCGGCGCCAGCTTGATGGAGCCCGACGACGAGGCGCCCATCAAGGGCGTCACCGAGGCCGACGAGGACGATTACCAGGGCGATGAGGAGGAAGGCATCGACTTCCGCTTCACGGAGGTCGACGACGAGGACATCCTTACCACCTTCCGCAAAGGCGGCACCCCCGCCGCGCCCGCCGGCCCCAGCGCGCTGGACCGGGAGCGGCTCGGGCGGGCACTCGCCGACCTCGTCGCCTGCCGGGAAATGCTCGACCAGGCGCTGAAGGACGGCTGAGCCGGCATTTCGCCGTCTTGCCGTCAGTTCCGGGGGACAGGGCAGCCGCCAAATTGGTGCGCACCTCGCCTTGCGCAAAGCGGCGATCCTAGCTAATGGAACGACGTTCGGAGCGTGGCGCAGCCCGGTTAGCGCACTAGTCTGGGAGACTAGGGGTCGGAGGTTCAAATCCTCTCGCTCCGACCATTTTTCAAAGTGAAATCAAATAGATTGGCAGTCGGCGGTTTCTCCAATGACCGCCCTTTGCCAAATCTTTGCCAATTCTGTTCGTTAAGCGTTCACCAAGATTGGTGTTGCGTTGGTACCGAGTGACGGGCCGGTAAGGGATGAAGTGTGAGAATTGCTCGCGCTATCGAAGCTTTCGACTTGAAAGAAATACCTTTGCGGGAATCGCAAATCGTGTTGACGTTGATCGTGGGGTCTAAGGCCCCCACATGAGGCCGCCCGGGTTGCCTCGGGCGGGGGGCGAGGTCGCGAGGCGCATGCTCAAGGTGAAGCCGAAGCCGCATATTCCGGCGGTGCGGGACGGCGATCCTGCTGGCAGAAAGCCGCGCCTTGAAAGGCGGTCGCAGAAATGACTATATCCCTGATCATTCTAGGGAAATAGACCACTGTGCCTGAGAACGCGGTAAAATCGCTCGCCGATCTTTTTCCTGAGTCTGAGCGCGTTTTCTACGAACGGGCGCCGCTCACTCAGGTGGTTTGTCAACTAAAGTTCCCCAAGATACTGCGAATCGAGAGCCAGCCCCCGGCTGATTTTCAGGATGATATTCGCGGCATGTTTCCGCTGCTTGAGCAGGTTCAGATGCAGGTGCCTGCTGAGTTGCCGCCCGAGATCGCGCAGATGATCGGGCTCAGCATGGCTGCCGGAAATTTCCTTTTCAGGTCTGAAGATAGAAAGACAGCAGTCCACCTTACCGCTGAGACGCTTAGCCTGAGCACAAGCTCGTATTCGACTTGGGAAAGTTTCAAGGCGCTCTTATGGCCTGTAATGGCTGCGCTGGAGCAGCGCTATAGGCCGAGCTTCTATCAGCGCGTCGGCCTTCGATACGTGGACATTATCAAGCGGTCAGATGTCAACATGGCCGGCACCCCATGGAGCCACCTCTTGAAACAGGAGGTGCTGGGCGCATTGGCGAGCGATCAGTTCGAATTTAGCGCAGAGGAATCGACGCACCGAATGCGCCTTCGGGCGGCTGATGGTGGTCAGCTAAATTTTCGCTATGGCCTAGTGAAGGTCAGAGAAACTCAAGAGACTGCCTATCGGCTCGATTTTGATTTCTTTAGAGAGGAAAAAGTAGAGGTTGCTAATGCCAAACCCACAATCAACGGCCTTAACGCCATGGTTGGCAGAGCGTTTCGCTGGTGTATTGAACCAGTCTTACACGATGCCTTGGGACCAAAACCAATTCCCTTGGGATGATTCCGATCTGGAAAGCGCATCCGGAACGATCGAATTTACTACCTCGGTTGAGGTTACTGGCGAGATTTCCAAGAAGGACGCGGC
Organism: Bradyrhizobium sp. Bra78; assembly: GCF_024519855.1. Classification (NCBI taxonomy): domain Bacteria; kingdom Pseudomonadati; phylum Pseudomonadota; class Alphaproteobacteria; order Hyphomicrobiales; family Nitrobacteraceae; genus Bradyrhizobium; species Bradyrhizobium sp. Bra78. The sequence continues at coordinate 30,506 of NZ_JALJRE010000010.1, forward strand.
CATCGCCGTCGCGCGGATATATTGCATCTACGCCCTTTTCAAATTGACGGACAAAGGGGTGTGGAACGCAGCTAGATCGATCGGCGATATACTTTCCTGGGATCGAGAGGTTGCGTCCACGCGCATCATAGAGCCGCCGTTGCCGAAAAAGATCTCCGCCAAATCAATGTTGCCACCACAGTCGCGGCCTGTGCTTCCATTTGAGGAACCGTGAGTGCTGAGGAAAGTCCAGTCGCATCCGCGGAGGCGGAGGCCCAGCTGAGCATCTTCACCGTGTCGGAACTCCATCGAGAGCTCCGACAGGGTGAGATCATTACTGATCTTACCGAATTTCTGTACAACTCTGGAACCGAACTCATCCAGCCGCTACCGCATGCATATGCGGTTGTTCTCAATCAAGACTGCGACCTGTTGTGGGATTTTGAACATCGGAATGGGGGAAGCGGTTCTCGGCTCCACAGCGTGCTTTTCTACATTGCGGAGAGCACAGCGGATAAAAAAGCCAAGGTAGCGGGTAGTGATGTGTGGAAGCGCGTTGCCCGCAATACGGACGAGCGTTATCACGTCTTGAGCGCTGTGGATCCGAGCCGGGATCTAGAAAAAGTGGGATGCCCGAGCCTGGCGATAGACTTCAAGGCGTTCTTCACTCTTCCTCCGGACGAAGTCTATCGACAAATTCGCAGCGGCACCGCCAAGAGGCGCACCCGGCTAGACAGCCAGTACCGCGAGCATCTTCAATCTCGCATGGCATACTACTCGCAGCGAGTAATGCTGCCTCAGCCGCATAAGGTCTAGTGGTTAGCCTGGCGCCGCCGCAAGAATGCGCTGTACTAGCCTTCCGCCGCTCTGTCTCGATATTGCTGGAGCTTTTTGATTCGCGTTTGCCGCTAGCACGCCGCGGCGGGCTAGATATGCATCAATGATGCGCTGAACCACCAAGAATGACATCGCTAAGAGCTTAGACATGCCATTAGACGAACTCGAGGGCCTGATCTGGAACCTGGCGGCTCAGGAGGCTCCTCCTCCGATTGGTCGCAAGCTTTCGGCGGTAAAATGAAAAACCGACATTGGCTAGAGTCCGATAACAGCCCTTAGCGGCCTCCAGATTGACGGGACTGTTAGACCTTCCGCTGGGGTCGCTCGATAGTGATGAAAAGCTCATCCAACTGAGGCTTCTGCCGCAGCAAATCTCCAGCGGCCTGTCCGGGCCTGAAGAGAGGTCCACCTAAAGCGGACCTCAGCTTGCGGTCAATTGGGGGGGGCCAGCTTGTCGCGATAGTCCTCGAGCTTAGCGATCGCATTCGCCGCCAGCACCCCACGTCGCGCAAGATAGATATCGATCACCTTCTGCGCCTTATCGACGCTCCAGCATAACGCCTCAGCGATCTCCGGTGCCGTCGCGCCGGCCTCGGCGAGCAACGTCGCGGCCGTGCCGCGGTTGTCGTGGAAATTCAGGTCGGCCGTCTTCACATACTCGACGCCGGCCCCCTTGGCCTTGACATTGATCGCGTCGACCTTGTCGCAGTCCTCGCGCCAGTGCTCGTTGAAATAGCGCTTCGTGTAGGCCTTGCCCGTCGGCGTCAGTATCACCAGCGCGCCGGCCTTCGTCTCCTTGAGAGCGTCGAGATGGGCCTTCAGCTCGCGCGTGGCCGGGATCCAGAGCAGCTTGCCTGTCTTGGTCGAGCGGATCTGCACGCGGCTGCCGTCGTAACGCGTCCAGGGAAACTTGCGGATGTCGCTCGCGCGCATCGCAGTATTCCGGACCATGATCATCGCTGTCGCCATGGCCGTCCGCGCGTTTGCAATGAATTGCTGCTGCAGCTCGTCCGGCCAGGTCAGGTCGGATCGGTGGCTCTTGTAGAGCCGCGCGAAAGTGTCGAGCGGATTAAACTTGATGACGGCCTTTTCCTTCGCAAATGACAGCACGCGCGCCAGCGCGGCGACCAAATTGTCGGCCGAGCGCGGCGAGGCCTTGCCGAGTTCGTTGTGCCAGGCGAGCGCGTCCTTGCGGAATTCCAGCGCGTCGTCAGCATCGTTGAACGTCGCGACAGGGCAGGTGCCCCAGCGTACTTCGAGGCGCTTCAGTTTCCAGAGGTACTGCTTGCGGCTCTCCTCGCTGAGGCCGTCGAAATAGGCCGACTGATCGAAGTGCCGAATGAGCTGCATGAGGGTGCCTTCGCCCTTCGTGCGCATTTTCTTTTCTGCGTCGGCATAGGTTTCGGCGAGCCTGTTTTCGTCGAGCGGGAGGCCGGTGGCACGGTGATAGAGATAGATCCTGATCGACCCATCTGCCTGTCGCTTCTTGACGCGATGAATGCCCTTCAGCTTGAGGGGCTTGTTAGGCAGCCTGGGTCTTCCGCGCATGGTCCGCCTTCCAACGCTGGTACGGGGTAAGCTCGGCATCGGAGAGTGTCACAATCCCGGAGGCGCGGTCCAGAGCCTGGTCCAGCGCTTTGCGATCCCAGCGGTTTGTGCCGGGGATCGCGTCGGGCACGATGCCCTTGGCCCGCCACTGATCAAACGCCGCGAGGGTGTTGCATCCGCAATAGTCGGCCGCCTCCTGCTTGGTGAGGCACCGTTTCTCGGTCACGGGCGATCCTCCCGCTTCAGCTGCAATCGGTCCCGGACAACCTCCGCGCGGCCGCTGGCGATCAGGCGATCGGCGACGCCGTCACTGATCCGCCGCGTGCCGAACCGCCAGCCGCCGCGTGTGCGCCGCTCAAAGGGGCTGAGTTTGAGCAGGCGAAGGTGTTTGTAGTGGTAGCCGGGAAGCTTGCGGGCCATCAGGCGGCCGCCCCGTTCTGCCGCGAATAGGCCAGCGCGCGAGCGGCGTCGGCGTGCTCGAAGATCTGCGACTTGCGCCAGCCCATGCGCACCAGGTCGGGGAGGGCGGCGCCTTCGCTTCGCGTGCTGATGACGATAAAGTCGTCGGCGAGCTGGGCGATCGCAGCCGGACCTTCAAGCGCGGCGCGGGCCGCGGGCAGCGCGGCTGGCGCGATCTGGGCGGCGATCCGCTCGCGCTCGACCTGGGCCGCCTCGGCCGCGCTTGCAGCGTCCTGGCGGGACTTGCGGGCGGCGAGAAGGGCGTTGAGCGTGGCCTGGCGATCGAGGCGCTTGCCGCGCATCACGGGCTCGGTGCGCGGGCAGCCCTTGGCGCGGACGTCGGCGAAGCGGCCCTCGGCGCGGATCTGGAAAAAGCCGAGCAGCTTCAGTTGCTGGTCGAAGGCGGCGGCGGACAGGTCGGTTGGGCGCGGCACGGCGGCGATCTCCCGGGAAGCGTTTCACGGGAAACAAAACTATGCATTTTGCATTGTTCAGTCAATGCGTATTGCATTAAGTAGCGGCAAGCCGAAGGCGACGCGCCGCATTATTATTTCGGCACCATGCTTTTAACGGCGGCCGCCCACTCGATTCGCACGTCCAAGATTGGTGGCTCGGTCTGTGACAGAAGGTGATAGAAGCCGCGCGCCTTGCTGCGCTGAATCTTCTTGATGAGTATCCGTCCATCTTCAATCCCGACGACACAGAGCCGGTTAATGAGGTCCGACGTGACCGGGCGCCGGACATCGTCATAAAAAACCAGCCATCGGTCGAAAAAGGAGCCTAAGCTTTCGCCTCGGATCTCGACCGCAACGGTCTCATCATTCGTTCCGTCAGGCGCGCGCACTTCATCAAGAGGCGCGTCGTTGGCAAAGAAGTGGGTCTCGGCTCCAGCGCCCACATAGCCCACCAGGCTGACGTGGCGCTGTTGACCCGGCGGCACCTTGATCGGCCTCCGCTCTTTCTGTCCCTTGCCAGTCAGAAGCCACTCTAAAGAAACGTGAAACTTGCGGGCATATTGATCGGCCGCCTCGCGTCTAAAGCCGCGAATGCCATTCTCGTGCTGTGCGTAGGTGACTTCTTTGACCCCAAGCGCGTCTGCCGCAGCCTTCACCGTGGTGTATCCGGCCTCTTTTCGGGCTGAGGTGAGCCGCTCATGCATGTCTGCCATTAATGCATTTTGCATTGGGATGGAATGCAAAAGGCATTGACCATAACTATGCAAAACGCATTGTTGCGTCATGGATGCGCAATTGATTCGACAGACGCGAGAACGGGTAGGCGAGAGCCAGGCCGTTTTCGGCGAGCGCTTCGGGGTGGACCAGAGCACGGTTCATCGTTGGGAAACCTACGGCCCACCGCAGCACGGCCCGGCGCGCAAGGCACTTGAACGGGAGATTTCGGAGATCGGACGGGCGGGAGGCGTTTCATGCGTCGAAAGCTGACTCAGCAAGCGCCCAGACGTCGAGCCTGCCGCCGCCTCGAACGCAGTGAGTCTTCGGGGGTGTGGATAACTCGGCGGGCCGATCTTGAGCGTCACACTTCGAGTCTCGGTCGGTCACACAGCGGGCATTTCGGAGCCTGTGGACGCGTGTGGAAAAGGCTCGCCGAGCCAGCATTTCAAGCGGTTTTTAAGCGGGGCGGGAGACATGGCAGACGTCGCTACGCGCATCGCAGATCCTGACGATCTGCGCTTCCTGGTCATGCTGGCGGCCGTGCTGATCGTCGGCGTGCTGGCCGTTGCGGCTGGCGTGCAGATGCTGCCGAGGGATGGCGATGCCGGTTTCGGCTTTCGCTGGGCGAGGCGGCCATGACGCATCCGCCCGGACGCGTCCGCATCGTGCGGGCCGACTGCCATTTCCTCGACGGCACGCGCAGCGTCGCGACGCTGACCATCGACGATAACGCGCCGACGCTGCTGATGATCGATGGCGATCCGTTCGTCCGCGCCGACGTCTACGGCCTGTTGGTCCCGCCCGGCGAGGCACCGCGCTATTTCCAGGTGAAGCCGTACCGGGTCGACGCCAGCCTGTTGGAGGGCGTGTGATGGCGGGCAGGGGCACCGAAAAACGCACCCAGCAGATCGCCAAGGACCAGCTGAAATCGATCATTGAGCGGGTCGAGCGGCTGCTCGAGGAAAAGCAGGCGATCGGCGACGACGTGTCGGCCGTCTACGCCGAGGCCAAGGCCAACGGTTACGACACCAAGGCGCTCAAGGCCATCGTTCGCATGCGGGCGCAGGACCCGAACGAGCGAGCAGAATTCGAGACCATCCTCGAAACCTACATGCAGGCGCTGGGGATGCTGTGATGATGCATGCGCCGGTCAACATCCTCGATGCCCGCGCGGTGGCCTTCGACCTCTCGGACCTGCCCGACCTGTCGCAGACGCCGTGTCGCCGGATCTGGCTGTCGCAGCGCGAGCCGGTCTGGGCGCTCGTCGATGCGGTCGACTATGCCTGGCTCTCCGAGAACATGTGGAACGTCTGGCATGCCGGCAGCGGCCGCGGCGACAGCTGGATGCTCTATGCCAAGCGCAACATTGGGCCGGCGCGCTCCACCGTGCGGATGCATCGCGTGATCATGATCGCGGCCGATCCCGGTCGAGATGACGCGTATCCTCGCCGCCCATGTCGTCGACCACATCAACGGCCAGACGCTCGACAACCGCCGTTGCAATTTGCGCTGGGCCACCAAGCGCGACAACGCCATCAGCCGCCGCACGCGCGGCACCGCGCCGACGCTGGAGGCCATCTTGCGCCAGATCATGGCCGATGCGCTCGAAGGCAGCCGCCAGCTGGAGGACATTCCCTTTGACTGAGCTGGTTCGATACGAAGCCGCTCGCAGGGCACTGGCCGAGGCGGTCGCGGTCGACGAGGTCATCGACATCCGCAGCAAGGCCGAAGCGATGCGGGTCTATGCGCGCCAGGCCAGCGACAAGGGACTAGAGATCCAGGCCGCGCAGATCCGTTTCCGGGCCGAGCGGCGCCTCGGCGAGATGATCGTCGCGCAGAAAGAAACCGTCGGGCTCAATGCCGGATCTCGCGGCCAGCTGGCGGGCAAGAGCGATTCTGGCGGTGCCGTCGTGGAACAGCCAGAAGACGAGCGGCCGCGGCTGGCTGACATCGGGATTGATCGCAAGCTGTCGTCGAAAGCGCAGAAACTCGCCGCGATGGACGCCGCCGAATTCGAGCAGGCGCTTGATCGGCACAGGCAGCAGATGGAATCCGGCGCCGGACGCGTCGCGATGGACCTGCTCAAGATCGACGCCGAGGAAAAGGGCCGCATCCATCGCCGCGACCTCGCGTCGGCGCTGTCCTCAGTCTCAAGCGTCGCGCCGAGTGGGCGGCTCTATCCGGCGCTGTCTGCCGACCCGCCCTGGCATCGCAAGGCCGGCATCGGCAACCGCGCCTATGAGAACCACTACCCGACCATGCCCTGGCCGGAGATCCTCGACTATCTCAAGCGCGCCGGCGAGGCGCTGCTGCCGGATGCCTGGGCCTGGATGTGGATTCCGCGGGCGCATCTGCTCGCCAAGGTGCCGTTAAAAACCGAGGTGATGCTCGCCGACGGCGAGTGCGTGATGGCGACCGTCGACCTGCCGCTGGCCTATGCGTGCCAGCTCGCGCTCGGCATGGACGCCTATTCGACCTGCTACGTCTGGACCAAGACCGACGCCGAGCATCCCGACGTTTCCGGCTCCGGCCTCCTGGTGTGGGACCAGGACGAGCTGCTGTTGCAGTTCAAGCGTGGCCGCGGCCTGCCGAAACCGGAATCGAGTGAAAAGTTCGGCTCCAACCATCGCGAGCGGCCGCGCGAGCATTCGCGCAAGCCCGACTTCTACCGCCACATGATCGCGACCATGGTCGGCAAGGACAGCGACGGCGCGCCGCTGCCTGTGCTCGAGCTGTTCGCCCGCGTCGACGCCGAGCACCCGCTGCCGGAGAATTGGGGCGCGTGGGGCAACCAGGCCGGGGTTTCGGCGCAGCGCGCTGAAGCATCGCCAGATGCGCTGCGCGAGGCCTTCGTCGCCGCGAACGCCGGCCGCGATCCCTATCGGCTGTGGGATCATCCCGCCGTCCACGGCGAGCACGTCGTCAGCATGACGCGCGACTATCCCGGCGGCATTGCCTTCAACGTGGCGACCTGCCGATGCGGCTGGTCGTTCCGCTGCGAGACCAAGCCGTTTGACCTCGATCGCGACGCCGCCGTCGACGCGCACTGGCGCGAGATCATCGCAAAGCACGACCTCCCGGCGCCCTCCGGTGAGGCTGAGCCGGCCGCAGCGAAAGCAACGTCACAAGGGGCCAGCGCCGCTGCGGCCGCGCTCGCGTCGCAAGACGCGATGCGCAACGCTACCGATGCGGCGGCTTCGCCGTCGTCGGCGCGCGACAATGCAGCGCCGTACAACGCCGACGACGTCCTCGCCATCGATCAGCTGGCCGGCTCCGAATGGCTGGCGCCGGCCGATGCGGACGCGCAGGATGTCGACGACGCTGCGCGTCGCGACGTGCGCGACGAGGACGATGCTGCGCATCGCCTCGGCGAACGGCAGCATCTCAAGATCCTGTCCGACTTCTGCCATACGCAGCGCGACTTGCAGGACGTCATCGGCCCGCTCTACGTTGCGCGCGGCTATTGCTACCAGTCCGCCAGCCAGCAATGGACGCTGCGCGGCGCCGGCTGGGATCGCTTGCGCGAGCTGGAGGCGGCCGAGCTGACGCAAGGCGGGGCGCCGCCGCGCGCGGACCTGACCGAGCCTTACCGCGCGCCGCAGCCCTCGCTGTTCGATGCGGCGCGCCAGCTCGACGACACGCCGCCGGCCGAAGTGGTCGACGGTCATCTGCAGACGCGCCTGCCGGTCGATGCCGACGAGCTCGCTGAGCGACTCGCGCTGATCAGCGTCGACGCCGGCGAGCCCGTCGCACCCGAAATGCTGCGCCACCTGGTCGGCAAGGGCCTGGCGCATTGCGGCACCACCAAAATCAGCGTCACCGACGACGGCCGCGCCTTTCTGGCACAGCTGGTCGGGCCGGCATCGTTTCAACAGCAGGGGGCAGGGGCGTGAAGCAAAGCAAAATAATGTCGCTCGCCGAGAGCTTCATCAACATCCTCGTCGGGTTCGGCATCAGCCTTGCGGCGCAGGCGTTCTTTCTACCGCTACTCGGCGTCGCAGTGTCGTTCCAGCAAAACCTAATGTTCGCGCTGATCATGATCCTGATCTCGACCGCGCGGTCCTACGCGCTGCGCCGCGTGTTCGAGGCGCTGCACATCCGGCGGCCGCTGTCGCCGTTCATCCAGGCTGTTATCGCCGAGCGCTTCCGCCAGATCGAGCAAGAAGGCTGGTCGACGGCGCACGATGACGCGCATCCGGCCGGCGAGCTTGCGGCCGCGGGTTCGTCTTACGCGATCATGCCGACATGGCGTCGGCGTGCGGATGATGACTTTGGGCCGGAGCCGCCGATGACGTGGCCATGGTCGCTTGATTGGTGGAAGCCGCAGAACAACCGGCGCGACCTGGTCCGCGCGGCAGCGCTGGTTGTCGCGGAAGGCGAGAAGCTCGACCGCAACCGGGGGCGCAAATGATCAGCACCAACGTCGCTGTTGGCGCCGGTTCCATCGTTGCGTTCGCCGGCTTCATGCTCGGCTACGCCATTGGCTGGCGCCAGCGAGGCAGCCAGATCGTGCGCGCGCTCTCTGAAGTCGCTGATCCTGAGATGACGATCATGATCGTAAACGACCTCGAGGTCCGCGTGCGGAGGTCGCAGGCGTGAAGCATCGCTGGAGCGAAAAGGTCCGCAGCCCGGACGGCCATAGCTCGCGCAAGGTTTGTGAGCGCGACGGCTGCGATATCGTCTGCGTCTCGCGCCACGAAACCGACGAGCGCGGCTTTGCTCTGCATTGGAAAGAATGGTTCCGTGGCACTGATCTGGTTCAGCGCGGCGGCAGCACGCCCGCGTGCGAGCCCGTCGAGGTGCCAGCATGAGCATTATAACGCTGCCGCCGACGCGTTCGCTTGGCTCAAACCGTATTTTTGCTGACGTACCGGCTAAGTTTGGTAATCACCGGCTGCAATCGCTCGCTCAAGCGCGGCGCGCTGATCAGGATGCCATCGAGCTCTATTTTGGCCAGCCAAAGCGTCCTGTTCTCTGGGGTACTAGTTTTCATAATAGCGGGCAAGTTTCCCGAGGCACCCATCAGAGAGCGCAGATCATCGACAGCGTCGCGCGGGATGAGCTCAATTCGCTTCCATGCCTCCGCAAAATCGGGGGCCACAACCAAGTGCATATTGGCCTTCAGCGCCAACCAGACCTCCTCGCGGACTGGGTCATGGACGGGAGAAGTGTCAACCGATCTGGGGATGATCGGACGGACCGCCTGAGCGCCCGTCGCCACGCTGTTGGCCGCCGCGTTAAGGCGCACAAGCAGTCCAAGACGTTTGCTGGCGTCGGCGAGCAATTCGGTGCGGCGTGCGTTTCGGGCAGAGACCATGGCAGAAAGGTAGGCCACCCAAGCCGCAGCAAACGCAACGAACGCAGCCGCCAGCGTCTGAAAATCCTTGAGGCTGTTGTAGAGAGCGCTGTGGTGCGCATCCGCCCCCGAGCTGACGAAGTCTTTCAGCGCGTCAAACAGACTTTGACTGGCGGCGGGGTCAACGGCCATGCCTGCAAGATTGTAGGTTCGATCTTCGGTTGTAAAGCTTGGGAAGGTTGGAGTTGCAGCCATCACGGGGTTGTGAGGGCCGGCAGACGCAATCCATGACCGCGCTCGTCCTCACGACACTCGCCGCCGGCGGCGAGCCCGCCATCAGGCTGGCCAACATCATTCAGGCGTTGGTCGTTGAGGCCGGCAGGCTTGGCGAGTTGGAGATCGCCTATCGCGTCGAGGGGACCGGCCGGGTGATGACCGAAGATGAGGCCGCGGCGATCGACGCGCCGACCACAGATCGCCTTGTCCGTATCAAGCGCTTTCCGCCGCGCTGGCTCACTCGCATCGGCGACGCGATCAATCGCGGGCTGCTCTGGAGCCGCTCCGATACCGGGATCGTCCGCATCATGCTGATGGGGCCGCGATAGCAGAAACAAGTCAGTGCAGTTGCTTACCGCGTCCAGTTGAATCGAAAGCTCAAGAGCATCACATGACAGTCGCGAAACGGCGAGCCCGCCGCATCGCCGCCGACGAGGCGCACGCCTGGGCACGAAACCTGCGCCTCAACAATCCGCACGCCAAGCTGACGCTGTCGATGCTGACGCAGTATGTCGATGGCGACGGCTATTGCTTCGTTTCGATCCCGACGCTCTCCGATGACACCGAATTGTCCCAGCAGACCGTGCGCAACCGGCTGGCCTGGCTTGAGGAGATCGGTGCGGTCGCGCGGCTGCCGCAATGGATCGACGAGTATGGCCGTCGCAATGGTGACGGCCGCGGCAAGCGCACCAGCGACCTGATCCGGCTGATGATCGATGTCGAGCCCGAAACGATCGAGGCGGTCGCCATCGGCGGGGGAGCCGAGCCTGTTTCACGTGAAGTTAGCCCTATGCCGCAGACAGGGCTAAATCCGCCGGCCGATCCGGTTAGCACTACGCCAGCACTACGCCAGCCCTATGACTCGGTAGAGGGCCTAATCTCTGAACCTGAACTGGAATCTTCCCCCAAGCCCCCTTCCAGGGGGTTTTCGGATGCTCATCGCTTTGACGGGAAGGAAGCCGAGCCGGTACATTTCGATCCGGCTTGGCGCGCTTGGCCTGGTCATGAGGTGCAGCGGCGAGATCTGGCGCTCGAGGCGTTCCGTGAACTGTCTCCGGACAAGCAGCGTCATTGTCGCGCCGCCGTGCCCGACTACGCGGCCAAGCTGCGTGAGCTACGGCAGAAGCGTGGCATGAGCTTCCACCTCTGGATCCGCGCCAAGTGCTTCGACGAGTTCCCCGGCGCGATGCTCGAGGAGGACCGGCCAAGGCCTGCGGAGCGTCGCTTTGTCGTCGGCGAGGAGCTGCTCGGCCTGCGCGTGGCGTGCATGATCGCCGAACGCCGCGAGCTGCCCGTGCGGCGCGAGCCCGAGCTCGGCGAGGGCGTCTGGCGCACCACCCCGGCTCAGCCTGACTTGGTCGCGCTCGCGGCTTGCGGCATGCCGTCTGCGGCATGGCTCGTGGTCGATCGCGGCTCGGAGGAATTCGCGGCCTGGCGCGATCGGTTGCAGCTCTGGCTCGGCGCCGAGCCGCGACCGGAAAAGATCTGGCTCGAGGACCACGACCCGGCCGTGCACGGCCTGCGGTGGAATCATCCGGGCTTCAAGTTGCGGAAATCGAAGGAGGGCCTTCGCGTGCCCGCACCGTGGCCGCCGCGCCGCGACGGCACCTGGCTCGCAGCATCGCAGGACGACGCCTCACAGGCAGGGGGAGACAAATGAACATGCACTATCTGCAGGGGGAATTCCGAAACGGACTCTTGCCCCGCGTCGTCGTCGAAACCGATGTGAAGCATTGGCATCTGCTCAACGTCTATCCGGGCCGAGAGGCCAAGGTCATGCGATGGTTTCGCTATTCCGGTCTTCAAGGCTGGTATCCGATCGAGATCAGCTACATCAGGCGAGGGCTCGGCGGGCCGGCGCGTAAGCCGCATCTTGGTCGCAAAGTTGTCCGGCCTCTTGTGCCTGGTCTGATCTTCGTGCCCGATACCGAGACCAGCGAAGTGATGACGACCTTTCCCGATGTCGACGGCTTCCACATGGTCGGCGATTGCTTAGGCCGCATGCCTGCCTGTGACATGGCGAGGCTGCGCGACATCGAGGCCTATCTCAACACGCCACGTTCCGAGCGGGGTCATCGTGGCAGGCTGACGATTGGCGAGCTGGTCAAGGTGGTCGATGGTCCGTTCGCCGAGTTCATCGGGAAGGTCACCCGGCTTGACTCAAGGGGCCGACTCACCGTTGACATCGACGCGTTCAAGCGCAGCGTCTCGCTCCAGATGGACGACACGCAGATTGAACCGATCGCCAGTACGCCACGCGGCTGAGGTTGGTTCGAGTCAGAAGGCTAAGGCCCTGATGCGCAGCACCTGATTCCAGGTACACGCGCGAAGCGTACCTCTCGCCTTTTACGTAAAACAGGCCCGGCCATCGTGCCGGGCTTTTGCATGCATAGGGTGCAGCGTCTCGCGGTGCTGCATGCGTTGTACGCTTCCTCCCTAGACTTGGGCCGCTTGTCGTAATGCAAGCGGCCCGTTTGTCATCAGATAGCTTTGTATTCTTGCCGGGCGAGCCTTGGATCTGACTTCACTCTTGGCTTCACCACCTTCGCAATTCCGGGATATCTTTGATCAATGAACGAGTAGGTGTGGTCGAACATCTGCTGCGGCCATTCACCGCGCCAGTCAGCTACGGTACATCGATACGACGTCACTCCCAGTAAGAGGTAGCCGGTGTCGCCTGGATTGGGATCGTGCCAGCCCTTGCGATAAGGCTCGTTCGTCCCGCGGATCCTTACCGTGTTCGTGCGTTGCTGAGAGAAAAGCGCAGTCAGGTCTACCAGTGGCTTGATGCTGTCGGTGGAGCGCCAGACTTGAACCAGCCGGCCGTTCACGAAGACCTCGACGTTGTTGTCCGATGAGATCTCGCTGGCCATGTACTGGAAGCCGGCAATCACCGGAACCTCGTAGATTGACTGCGCGCAGTCTGCTTTCGCAGGCGAGGTCATCCCAAATGCTGCTGCCACAAGTGCGAAAACGGCACGTTTCATTCTCAAAACCTCCCAAAGTAAACGCCCGCTAAGCGGGTGCCTGCGATGTACCACAAGTTTTGCGTGGGCGGGAAGAAGCCAGGCAGTGCTTTGGCAATATTGGTGAATGCCGCAACCTCTCTGGAAAGCTTGGTATAAGCTCGCTCGTTGGAGCGTGCTGCGACGCAATATGTTCGTGCGGGGGGCGTCTGGCACTGAGGGCAGGGGGTGCAAATATCCCCAGCCCCTCGCTCCACGGACCGGCTGCCGGGTCTGGCGAGCATCGAGGCGCGCAACGCGGCGCTTAACACCTTCAACGGGGATCTTTGGACAAGCGCCGTCTGCCGCAACGCAGGCGGCGCTTTCGGGTGCATAGGGTGTGCGGTAGGGGCTGTCTCTATCGCTGCCCTCCTTGGGCGTTCCTCCCTAGACTTTGCGGGGCGGGGCCGAGCGATCGGTCTCGCCCCTTTTTCGTTTGGGATCGATGGGTCCCTCTGGCGTTTCGAATTCGCTCGCGGGTAATTCGCACCCCGACGTCGCGCTAGCTGGAGGTGGTCGGCGCTGACCTGACTCACCTGACGCTAGGGTGATGGCACCTGACATGTTCGATATCGCGACCAGCGCCGCCTCGGCCGGCGACGGCCTTTGGCTGAGCATTTCGGACATCGCGTCCCGCAAGAATGTCACGAAGCAGACCATCTCGGAGCGCGTGAACAAGCTGGTCGCCGAGCACGGCCTGTCGACGCGGCCCGGCAAAGGCAAGTCCAAGCTGGTGAACCTGGCCGAGTACGATCGCCTGGTCGGCGAGACCACGGACCTGTCGCGGCAGCAGGGCGCCGACACGAAGTCGGCCGAGGATGCGCCGACGCCGACCCGGGAACCTACGTTCTCCAAGGCGCAGGCCGATCGCGCCGGCTACGAGGCCGAGCTGAAGCGCCTCGACCTCGAGGAGCGGCTCGGCAAGCTGCTTTCGATCGAGGACGTCACCCGCAGCATGGAGCGCTGCGCCGCGGTCATCGTCCGCGAGGTCGAGCAGCTGCCCGACCATTGCGACGAGCTGATCGCCGCCGCGTCCAAGGGCGGCGCGCCGGAGCTGCGGCAGGCGCTGAAGGAGCTGGCGCGCAAGATCCGCCTCGCCCTGGAGCAGAGCATGCGCGTTCTGCCGGCCGAGGATGGTCGCGCCGCCGAGGATCATTCGTGATGGTGTCGATGCGCGCCTCGCTCCCGATCATCGCCGGCATCTTCGCGGCGGTGTTCTCGCCGCCGGCGCCGATCCCGCCGTCGGCGTGGGCCAACCAGCATTTCTATTTGCCGGACGGCGAGCGCAAGTCACAGCTGATCGACCTGTCGCGCACGCCGCACCTGGTCGAGCCGCTCGATGCGCTCGGCCCGGATGCGCCCGACAACGAAATCGCGGTGATGAAGTCGGCGCAATCGGCGTTCACCACGCTGCTGCAGATCGCCGCGTGTCATTCGATCGACCGCGACCCGTGCGACATGATGATCGTGCAGCCGACCGACTCAGCGCTCGGCGATTTCAACTCGCAGAAGCTCGGCCGCGCGCTCGAATTGTCGCCGATCATGCGGAAAAAGGTGTTTCCGCAGACCGCGCGCGCCGGCAACGCGTCGAAAACCTACGAGAAAAAATTCTCGCCGGACTGCTCGCTGTTCCTGTCGCTGGCGTCGTCGACCGCGGACCTGCGCTCCAAGACCATCAAGAAAGCGCTGTGCGACGAGATCGACGAATATCCGGCCGATCTGAACGACCAGGGCGACCCGCTCGACATGATCCGGGCGAGGCAGATCTCGTTCCTGCGCTCCGGCACCTGGAAGCGGGCCTATTTCTCGACGCCGACCATCAAGGGCGCGTCGTCGATAGAGTCCAAGTTCGAGGCCGGCGACCAGCGCCGCTGGACCATGGTCTGCCCGCATTGCGGCGACGAAAACCTGCGGTTCGAGTGGTCCGAAAAGAACCGGCGTTTCGAGTTCGAGTCGGCGCCGCCGTATCGCGCGCGCTACATTCCGCCGTGCTGCGGCGCCGTGATCGAGGGCTGGCAGAAATTCGCGGTCTACGCCACCGGCCGCTGGGTCGCCACCGCGCTGGGCGAGGGCAGGTACAAAAGCTATCATTTCGACGCGCTGTCGTCGCCGTTCGTGCCCTGGGACGAGATCGCCAAGGAATACGTCGCCGCCGGCGATAACCCGATCAAGCTCAAGGCGTTCTGGAATCTGACGCTCGGCCTGCCGTTCGAGCTGAAGGGCGATGCGCCGGAGTTCGATCGGCTGCTCGCGCGCCGCGAGGACTACAAGCTCGGAACGGTCCCGGCGCGCGGGCTGCTCCTGGTCGCCGGCGCCGACGTGCAGCACACCGGCATCTGGTACGAGGTCGTTGCCTACGCCTCGAACGGCGAGTCCTGGAGCGTGCAGCACGATTTCCTCGAGGGCGACACAACCGACCACAAGGGCGGCGCCTTCGCCAAGCTGGAAAAGCTGTACGACCAGAAATTCCCCGACGCGTTCGGCGGCACTCGGCTGGTCGATTGCCTGGCGATCGACGCCGGCGACGGCGGCCGCGCCAACCAAGTCTATCGGTTCTGCCGCGGCCGCGCCCGCGCCTTCGCCATCAAGGGCGTGTCGGGCTGGTCGGCGCCGGCTATCGGGACGCCGATCCAGGTCGACATCAAGCTGTCGGGCAAGAAAATCAAGAAGGGCGCCACGCTCTGGCCGGTCGGCACCTGGGCGCTAAAGGCGACGTTCTATTCCAACCTGGTCAAAGACGGTCGGCGCGCCGGCGCCGAGCAGGATCCGGACGGCTACTGCCACCACCACGAAGGCTGCGACGAGCGGTTTTTCAAGCAGCAGACCGCCGAATATCTCAAGACCACGGTCCGGCGCGGCCGCACCGTCAAGGAATGGCAGGAAACAGGGCCGAACCATCTGCTCGATTGCCGGATCTACGCGATGGCGATGGCCGAATATCTCGGCCTGTCGCGCCTGACCGCTGATCAATGGGCCGCCATCGCCAAAGAGCGCGGCGTGCCGCAGGTGCTGCAGCAGCCGGATCTGCTCGCGCCGGACGCCGTCAAGATTGCCGCCGCCGAGCCCGCGCTGGTGCGGCCGCTGCTGACGCGCCGTCCGAAGAAGCGCGGCATGACGATTCACAGCCGAGGGGTTTTCTAAGCACATGGCCGGCATCACGCTTGAACAGGCGCAGGCGCAGCTCGCGAAATGGATCGAGGCGTCGACCGCCGTCGCCGCGAGCCAGTCCTATGAGATCGAGACCGGCAACGGCCGCCGCAAGCTGCAGCGCGCTGACGCCGCGGAAATCCGCCAGATGATCGAATTCTGGGACGCACAGGTGAAAACCTTGACGCCGAGCGCGGCCGGCGGTCGCCGCCGTACCCGCTACATCGTGCCGGAGTGACCATGGCCAATCCGTCGTCGACCAAGCAGCCGATGCAGTTGAATTTCATCGACCGCGTCGTTGCCACGTTCGATCCGCAGCGCGGCCTGGCGCGGGCGCAGGCGCGCACCGAGCTCGCCTCGGCGACCGGCGCCGGCGGCTACAACGGCGGCGCCCGCGACCGGCGCCCGACCAAGCGCTGGCGGCCGAAGGATGGCTCAGCCGACGCCGACACGCTGCTAGACCTGCCGGATCTGCGCGGCCGCTCGCGCGATCTCGCGCGCAACGCGCCGATCGCGACCGGCGCCATCGCTACCAACGTCACCAACGTGGTCGGCGACGGACTCAAGCTGCAGGCCAACGTCGACCACGAGGCGCTCGGCATCACGCCGGAACAGGCCGATGCGATGGAGCGCGAGCAGGAACGGGAATGGGACCTGTTCTGCGCCAGCTGCGACTTCACGCGCGTGCAGTGCATGGACGAGCTGGAGGCGACCTCCTACCGCAGCGTGCTCGAGTCGGGCGACCTGTTCATGCTGCGGCGCTACCGCAAGGATCCCGGCGACGCCTACGGCACCAAGCTGCAGATGATCGAGGCCGATCGGGTCTGCAACCCGAACCGCGCGGCCGATACCGACGCCATCGCCGGGGGCGTTGAGGTCAGCAAGGACGGCGTCCATATCGCCTATCACGTCACCAACAAGCATCCTGGCGGCTTGCGCGTCCTCGATCTGAAATGGGAGCGGGTGCAGGCGCGCACCGACACCGGCCTGCCGGTGGTGCTGCATCTCTACGATCGTTTGCGGCCGGAGCAGACTCGCGGCGTGCCGTATCTGGCGCCGGTGATCGAGTTCCTCAAGCAGCTCTCGACCTATTCCGAGGCCGAGGTCGACGCCGCGGTCGCGACCGCCATGGTCGCGTTCGTGATCGAGACGCCCAATGACGGAGCGTCGGACTCCGAGGACCCGCCGATTGGTGAGTCGGACTCGAGTCTCAACGCCAACGAGGTCAAGCTTGGCGGCGCCGCGGTCGTCAGCCTGGCCGAGCGGGAGAAGCTCAGCACCTTCAACCCGAACAGGCCGAATTCGAATTTCGACCCGTTCGTGATGTCGTTCTGCCGCCAGATCGGCGTTGCGCTCGAGATCCCGTTCGAGCTGCTGGTCAAGCATTTCACGGCGTCCTATTCGGCCTCCCGCGCCGCGCTGGAGATGGCCTGGCAGTATTTCCGCCGCCGCCGCACCTGGCTGGCCGCGCGCCTGGTGCAGCCGGCCTACGAATGGATGATGGAGGAGGCGGTTGCGACCGGCCGGCTCAACCGCCCCGGCTTCTTTGCCGACCCGATCATTCGCAAGGCCTATTGCGGCGCCGAGTGGATCGGGCCGCAGCGCGCCAGCCTCAATCCGAAGCAGGAATCGGACGCAGACACGCAGGACGTTGCGCAGGGCTTCAAGACCATCGAGCAGGTCTGCATGGAGCGGACCGGGGGCGAGTTCGAGAAAAAGAACGCGCAGCGCGCCAAGGAAACCGCGATGCGGAAAGAGACCGGCGTCGTGGCGCCGCCGCCGCCGGCCGCAAATCCGAACGTGCCGCAGGATCCGAAAGCGCAGGATCCTGATGATCCCGACGCCGAGCCTGACGACGGCGACGAGCCGCAGCAATCCGAACCGAAAAGGGCCGCCAAATGACGCTGTTGATGCCGCATATCGCGAGCCGCCTGTTCGGCGCCGAGCTGATGGTCGATCCGGGCAAGCTGCAGGCCTTCCTGATCGGCCTCGGCGCCCGCATCGTCGAGGGCGGCGTGTCGCTGCCGGGCATTGCCGCGGTCAACCATGTGGCGTTCGAGAACGGCCGGCCGTCCGAACGCATGGGGAAGCTCGGCGATCCCATCGGCAGCGCCTATGAGCGCGCCAACGCTGGCGATCGCCTGGTGCAGCGCGTCGGCAATGTCGGCGTGATCGGCATCGAGGGCACGCTGGTGCACAAGGGCAAGTTCATCGGGCAATCGTCCGGCGAAACCTCCTATGAGGGCCTGCAGGCGCAGATCGCGCGTGCCGGCCGCGACCCTGCCATCAAGGGCGTGGTGTTCGAGGTCGACTCCTTCGGCGGCGAGGTCAACGGCGCGTTCGAGACCGCGTCCATGATCGGCCAGCTCTCGGCGCAGAAGCCGACGCTCGCCATCCTGACCGATTTTGCGCTGTCGGCGGGCTATCTGCTGGCGTCGCAGGCCCGCCAGGTCGTGATGCCCGACGCCGGCGCGTCCGGCTCGATCGGCGTCATCACCATGCACGCCGACATGTCGAAAAAGCTCGAGCAGGACGGCGTCAAGATCACGCTGATCTCGTCCGGCAAGCACAAGGCGGACGGCAATCCGACGCAGCCGCTGCCCGACGACATGCGCGCGGCGCTGCAGGCCCGCGTCGACATGCGCCGGGATCAGTTTGCCGCGGCCGTCGCGAGCGGCAGAGGCTCGCGGCTGCCGGTGCAGAAGGCGCTGGCGACCGAGGCGCAGGTCTATCACGGCGAGGACGCGGTGTCGGCCGGCCTGGTCGACGGCATCATCGATCCGCAAGTCGCGTTTTCCGAGTTCGTCAAGAGCGTCAACTAGGCCGCTACAGGCCATCACCCTGAAGGAGAGAACTATGTCTGGATCTGGATTGGCGGCCGTGCATCTCGCTGCGGCAGCGACGACGACGGCTTTGCAGGCGGCGCCCGCAGCTCCGGCAGCGCCAGCGGCTGCAGCTGCCGTCACCACCGTCGCGGATCTCGCTGCGGCGTTCCCGGACCTCTGCGCGGCGATCCGCGCCGAGGGGGCGACCGCCGAGCGCGCGCGCATCATCGGCATCGAGGCGCACGCCATGGCGGGCCACGAGGCGCTGATCGCGACGATGAAGGCGGACGCCACCATCACGCCGGACATGGCCGCCGGCCGCATCCTGGCGGCGGAAAAGCTCGCGCGCGGCCAGCAGGCGCAGGCGATCGTCGACGTCGAGAAGGTCACCGGCAAGGTCGTGGCCGCGCCGCAGTCGCATCCTGCGGCCAGTGCCACCGCGTCCGAGGCCGAGAAGGGCTCGACGCCCGAGGGGTGGAAATCCGAATACGCCGCGTCGGCGGCGCTGCAGGCCGAATTCGCGACCGTCGACGACTACGTCTCGCTCAAGGCCGCGGAGTCGGCCGGCAAGGTCCGCGTCCTCGGCGCCCGCAAGTAACAAACGCGGCCTTTCAAGCAAGCTTTGCCGGGCGGCGTCCGCGCCGCCTGGCCTCGACCACCTTCGCCGTCCCGCATTCCGCGCCGGCGCCCATTTTCCAACAATCGAAAAACAGGGAAACCAGCCAATGACCACTTTGGCCGTCAACAAGCCGCGCGTCTATGAAGGCAGCCGGACCGCGATCGAGTACAGCGCGCTGCCGGTGATCGCAGCCGATATCATCTTTGAAGGCGCCGCCGTCGGCAGCGTCGATGCAACCGGCCATGGCCGCCCGCTTGTCGCCGGCGACCGCTTCGCCGGCTTCGCCAACGCGCAGGCCGACAATTCGGCCGGCGCCGCCGCGGCGATCAACGTCGACCTCCGCACCTTCGGCATGATCGTGCTGTCCGTCGCCGGCGCGGTCATCACCGATCGCGGCCTGCCGGTCTACGCCTCCGACGATGACACCTTCTCGTTCTCGCCGGTCGGCGGATCCTTCGTCGGCTTCGTGCACCGCTTCATCTCGGCGGGCATCGTCCTGGTCGAGTTCGACGCCGATGGCCTGCGCGATCCCTATGCCGGCTTCACCCATGTGCTCAAGAGCGCCAACTACACGGTCGACGCGACCGACACCGGCAAGTGGCTGTGGGTCGATACCGACGCCGTGGTGATCACGCTGCCGGCGGTCGAGGGCATCAACTTCGTCCGTGTCGGCAATCTCGGCGCGTTCGGCGCGGTCGGCGTCGCCGTCAGCCCGAACGCCGCCGACATGATCGAGGGGCCCGGCATCGCCGCGGCCGACAACAAGGACCTCATCAACACCAAGGCGACCGCGCGCCGTGGTGACTGGATCGAGATCGCCAACGGCGACGCCAACGGCTGGTCGGCGCGGTTCGTCGGCACCTGGGCGCGCGAAGCGTAACGGCGTCACCCGCGCGGCGGCCGTCCTGGCCGCCGCGCATCCTCTTTCCCGGCCGCACGGCCCAGATGCCGTCGACCAGTCGGCTCACCATCTCAACCCACAAGGAACGCTAGACCATGTCCGATCTTTCCCTGCTTTCCAGCCGTGCCATCCGGGGCATGTATTTCGCCCGGCTCGAGACCGATCCCGGCACCAACTGGCTGGACAGCGTCGCGAACTATTTCGGCTCCGACCAGGCCTCCGAGACCTACAATTTCCTCGGCCAGACCCCGATGATGCGGGAATGGATCGGCCAGCGCCAGGCCAAGGGCTTTTCCGGCCAGGGCCTGACCATCGTCAACAAGCACTACGAGGCGACGCTCGAGATCCAGAAAAAGGACGCGCGCCGCGACAAGACCGGCCAGATCCGTGCGCGCGTCGACGAGTTCGCCGATCGCAGCCAGACCCATTGGGCCTCGCTGTCGTCGACGCTGATCGTCAACGGCGTGTCGTCGCTCTGCTATGACGGCCAGTATTTCTACGACACCGACCACGTCGAGGGCGACTCCGGCGTGCAGTCCAACAAGATCGGCGTCACCATCGCCACTCTGCCCTGCGTGATCCACGGCTCGACCACCAATCCGAGCGTCGAGGAAATGCAGCAGGCCATCATCAAGGCCATCGTGCAGATGCTGTCGTTCAAGGACGACAAGGGCGAGCCGATGAACGAGAACGCGTCCAGCTTCCTGGTGATGGTGCCGCTCGGCCTGATGCAGTCCGCGCTCGCAGCTGTCTCCAGCCTTATCCCGGCGATGTCGGTGCAGAACCTCAACCCGAACCTGCTGCGTAACTTCAAGGTCGAGGTGGCCTTGAACGTGCGCCTCACCTCTGCCGGCTGGACCAACCAGTTCACCGTGTTCCGCACGGACTCGCCGATCAAGGCGCTGATCCGCCAGAGCGAGCAGGAAGTCGAAATGAAGATGAAGGCCGAAGGGTCCGAGTTCGAATTCGACAACGACGCCTGGCAGATGGGTATCGATGCCTGGCGCGGCGCCGGTTACGGCTACTGGCAGCGCAGCGTGCACGTCACGCTCAACTGATCCGCCGTCACCTCGCTTCTCTCCCCGGCGCGCCTGCCGGGGAGGGTTGTCGCGGGCAGCACGGTGCGCGCTGCCGTCGACAGCCCTGTTTTCTCAACCTCAAACGGAGACGTCCTATGCAGGCCTATCGCGTTATCGGTCGTGGTTTTCATGTCGGCGCCGGCGCGCTGCTGCTGCTCTCTACCGCGCAGGCGATGGCGCGCGTGCACAAGCTCGAGCCGCTGCCGGGCGGCGGCCGCGTCTGCGAGGGCTTTGGCCTCGCGCGCGCCAAGGAGACGCAGGCGTTCAAGGCCGGCGAGCTGCTCGGCCTCACCGAGCCGCCGAAAGGCCAGCTCGAGCTGGTCGAGGAGGTCGTGCCGGTCAAGGGCCGCCGCGACCGCGAGGATCCCGTGCCGGCCTTCCTCGAGGCGGTCAAGATCCACAATCAGCTGGCCGAGCGGGCCGAGCAGGACCGCGCCCAGAAGGTCGAGCGCGAGGAGGCGGCGCGGCTGGCGGACGAGCAGCAGCGCGAGGCCGCGGCGCGCGAGATGGCCTGGGCCGACGAATGGGCGGCGACCGAGGCGATCAAGAAAGACTATCCGAAGGTCGGCGACTACGTCGCGGCGCGCCGCAAGGAAGCGGCCGAGGCGGCGGCGGAAGCCGCCAAAGCTGCCGCCGCTGACGCCGCGAAGGCCTGATCGATGCCGATCGAGTCCGACGCCGACCGCGCCGTGTTTTTCAGCGCCGATGAATTCGGCGCGTCGGCGGTCTATACGCCGGCGGGCGGGGCGGCGTCGGATCCGTTCGATGGCATCTTCGATCGCCCGACGATCGGCGAGCCGCTCAACGAGGTGTCGACCGTCGACGCGCGGCCGACCTTCTGCTGCCGTGCCTCGGCGCTGCCTGGTGCCGCGGTCGGCGATGCCGGCGACCAGCTCGCCGTCGCCGGCGCCGGCACGTTCGAGGTGGTCTCGATCGAGCCCGACGGCACCGGCATGGTGCTGCTGCGGCTGGGGGCGGTCTGATGGCTGTGCATTTCCGGGTGGAATCCGCCGACGTCATTCGCGCGCTCGGCAATCTGCGCGACAACGATGCGCCGATCGTCACGGCCTATGCCCTGACCAAGACCGGCCAGGACATCAAGGCCGCCGAGATCGACAGCATGAAAAGCGTATTCGACCGTCCGACCAAGTTCACACTCAACGCGCTCTATCTGAAGCCGGCCACCAAGACGGACCTGGTCGCCGAGGTCTATTTCAAGGATGGTTTCGGCTCGTTGCCCGCCTGGCGCTATCTCGGCCCGCAGGTCGAGGGCGGCGCGCGCGTCCACAAATCGCATGAGCTGCGGCTGATCCGCGCCGGGCTGATGCAGGCGGAAGAGTTCGCCGTGCCGGGGAGCGGCATCAAGCTGGATGGTTTCGGCAACGTGCCGGGCTCGACCATCACCCGGATCCTGTCGCAGCTCGGCGCCGCCGAGCAAAAGGCCGGCTACCAGGCCAACGCGACCGGCAGCAAGCGCTCGCGCGCCAAGAAGAAAAAGGCCGGGACCTATTTCGTGCTGCGGCCCGGCGCCGGCGGCCGCGCCGATCGCAACGTTGCGCCCGGAATCTATTTCCGCGACGGCGCCCGCGGCATGGTGCCGGCCATCATGTTCGTGCGCGCGCCGCGCTATCAGAAGCGCTTTCCGTTCTACGAGACGGCGCGGGCCACGTTCGACCAGAAGCTGGTCGCGCGCGCCCGCGAGGGCTGGCAGCGCTTCGTCGGCGACAAGCTGAAGGTGGCGGCCTGATGCCAGACCATGTCCGCAAGCAGATCCGGGACTATGTCGCCGCCGGTCTCGGCGCGCTCGCCACTACCGGCGATCGGGTCTTTGTCGGCCGCACCAGGCCGCTCGCCAAGGGTCACCAGCCGACGCTGCTGATCTATACGCGCAGCGAGACCTCGCGCCGTGCGGTCTCCGGGCGGCCGCCGCTGCTCGAGCGTGACTGCACGCTGCACATCGAGGGCCGCGTCGTCGCGGCCGCGCCGCCCGACGACCTGCTCGACACGATCGCCGCGGAGATCGAGGCCGGCATGGCCGCGATGGTCGACTACCAGACCGCGAAATTCTTTGGCGGCCTTGCGCTCAACGTCCGGCTGTCGGCGACCGAGGCGGTGGCCGAGGCCGAAGGCGAGAACCACATCGGCGGTATCCGCCTCGAATATCTGGTGACGTACCGGACCGCCGAGGGCGCTCCGACCGCGACCGCCTGATTTCCTGCGTTTCCCTGCGTCTGTTTTCACTTCAACCGAAGGATGCTTCGTCATGACCGATCTCGCCATTACCGCCGCCAATGTCGTGCAGGGTTCCAACGCCAAGCTCGAGACCGGGCTTGCCGGCGAGACCATCACCGCCGGGCAGTGGGTCTACCAGGACCCGACCACCCGCAAGCTGCTCAAGGCCGACAGCGACTCCGCGACCGCGTCCGTGCGCAAGCCGCGCGGCCTCGCCCTCAATGGCGCCTCGCTCAATCAGCCGCTGGTGATCCAGAAAAAGGGCCAGGTCACCATCGGCGGCACGCTGACCGCGGGCCTGGCCTACTACCTGTCCAAGACCGCCAGCGGCATGTGCCCGGTCGCGGACATCGCTGCCGGCGGCTACGCCACCACGCTCGGCATCGCGATCTCGACGACGGTGTTCGACATCAACATCGAGGAATCCGGCGTCGCCGTCTGATCCCGGCGCGCGCCGCTCGCGCGCGCTGCCGTCCGCAACGCAACCGCTTTTCAAGGAGAGCTAAATCATGACCACCGAGGCAACTGTCGGCATTGGCGTTCTGTTCAAGACCGGCGACGGCGCCGTGCCGGAGGTCTTCACCACGGGTGTGGAGATCACCAACATCACGCCGCCGTCGATGTCGCGCGACAGCGTCGACGCCACCCACGAGCTGAGCCCGAATTCCTGGCGCGAGTTCATTCCGGGGCTGAAGGATGGCGGCGAGGTCTCGGTCGACATGAATTTCGTGCCGGGCAATGCCGAAGCGGCGGCGCTGATGGCCGAGTTCGCCCTGGACGGCGCCGCCGCCATCAAGAACCGCCGCATCGAGTTTCCGGACGGTTCCTATTTCGCGTTCGCCGCGTTCCTGACGGGCTACGAGCCCGACGCGCCGATCGACGACAAGCTCGCCGCGTCCGCGACCTTCAAGGTCACGGGCGAGCCGACGCTGGTCCAGGCGTAAGACCGCAGCCATGTCAAACCCGCTCAAGGGAGAGGTGCCGTTTACCGGCACCGATGGCATCGAGCGCAGGCTGTCGTTTTCGGCCGAGTCGTTCTACCGGCTGGAGAAGCAGGTCGGCGTGTCCGTGGACCAGCTCGGCGCCGACCTGCGCGACCCCTCCAAGTTTCAGATGGAGATGATCCGGACCATCTTCTGGGCCGGTCTGCTCGATACCAACGAGGGGCTCAAGCTGGAGGATGTCGGTTCGATCTTCTCCAAGGTGCCGGCCATGGAGGCGATCGGGCTGGTGACGCTCGCCTTCGTCAGCGCCTTCGTCGACCCCTCCGCGAAGCGGGACGCCTCGGCGCGCCCTCCGGAGGCGAGTCAGCCGGCGGCGGCTGGGACTGGCTCGCCCTCCTAGATCGCTGGCTGCAGCTCGGGCTCGACGACGATGCGTTCTGGCGCAAATCGCCGCGCCAGATCCTCGCCATCCTCCGCGCCCGCGAGGCCCGCCTGGTCCGCGACCGCAACGAGCTGATGGGCCTCGCCTGGCATACGGCAGCGCTGCAGCGGGCAAGGAAGATGCCGCCGCTGCGCAAGCTGCTGACGCGCCAGCCCGGCCCGCGGCCGCGCCAGACGCAGAGGCAAATGCTCGACGTCGCCAAACAATGGACCTTGCTGCTCGGCGGCAAGGTGATCGACAAACCGAAATAGGGACCGCCATTCCATGGGCACCGCTTCCGTCATCGGCGCGCTGAAAGTCGTTCTCGGCGGCGACACCACCGGGCTGGACAAGAGCCTGGTGGAGTCGCAGGCCGCGCTGTCGGCATTCAGCTCCAAGGTCGCGCTCGGCTTCGCGGCGGTCTCGGCGGCCGCGCTCGCCGCGGCCACGTCGATGGCCTCCCAGGTCAAGGCCGCGATCGACAGCGCCGATCACCTCAACAAGCTGTCGCAGTCCAGCGGCGTCACCACCGAGGAACTGTCCAGGCTGACATATGCCGCGGATCTCGCCGACGTCTCCGGCGAGGCCCTCGGCAAGTCGATGGGCAAGCTGTCCAAGGCCCTGGTTGCCGCTGGCACTGATGCCGCCAGCCAGGCCGGACGCGCCTTCGCTGCGATGGGCATCGACGTCAAGAACCAGGACGGCACGCTGCGCTCGTCCGCCGAGGTGCTGAAGGATCTCGCCGACAGGTTCGCCGGCTACCGCGATGGAGCGGAAAAGACAGCGCTGGCGATCGCGTTGTTCGGCAAGGCCGGCGCCGCGATGATCCCGCTGCTCAACGGGGGGCGCGACGGACTCGAGGAGGCGGCGAGCGAGGCAGATAAGTTCGGCCTGGTGCTCGACAAGAAAACCACCATGGCGGCCGAGGCCTTCAACGACAATCTGCGGCGCATGGATTTGATCAAGCAGGGGCTGGTCACCACCATCGCTGCCAAGTTGCTGCCGAACCTCGAGATGTTGTCGGAGGAGCTGCTCGCCCTCAAGAGCGATTCCGAATTCACCTCGACGGCCGCGGACGCTATCACCGCGGCGATGAAGTTCTTGACCGGCGAGGTGCTGTCGAGCGTGGCTGCGTTCAAGGGTCTCAAGGCCGAGCTGACTGCGCTCTGGGGCGTGCTCAACGCGCCGGACTGGCCGTCGCTCAAAAGTGCCTGGGAAAACTATATCAAGGTCGCCGACCAGACCCGCGCCTCGCTGGACGCGGTCGGCTCGGTGCAGGACCGCATCTTTTCCAAAAAGCCGGAGGACAATTCCACCACCTGGACCATGGAGGGGATCGCGGTCAGAAACCTTAGCCGCGAGGTGATGTCCTATGGCGAGGTGTGGAAGTCGGCGGCGCCGATTGTCGGTGAAGCTGCGACCGCGACCAAGAACGCGCTCGACAAGTTTCTCGACAGCCAGGCCAAGGCCGTCGCCAGCCAGAACGCGCAGGCGGATTCCATCGGCAAGAGCATCGGCATGCAGGCGCAGCTCAAGGTCGCCTATGAGGCCGATGCCATCGCCAAGGCGAACAATATCGTCATCACCGACGCGTTTACTGCGCGCGTCACCGCTGCCGGCGACGCGGCGGCGCTGGCGGCGATGAAGGTCGCCGGCGCCAACGCCACCGTGCAGGCGATGAATCCGGCGCAGCAATTCGACGTGCAGATGACGCAGCTGCAGCAGCTCTACGACGCCGGCGTGATCTCGCTCGAAACCTACGGCGCGCGCCAGCAGCAGATTGCGGAGGCCGCCCAGGCGACCTGGGGTCAGGCCAGCGCGTCGATCGCCGGCAGCTTCGCCACTATCTCCAGTTCGTTCTCCAAGGAGAGCAGCGCCATGGCGACGGCCGCAAAGGTGTTCGGCGTGATCCAGGGCACGATTTCCATGTTTACCGGCGCCGCCAAGGCGCTCGAGCTGCCGTTCCCGGCCAACATCGCCGCGGTTGCGGCCGTGCTCGCCAAGGGCGCTTCGCTGGTCGCCTCGATCAAGTCGCAGACCGTGCCGACCGGCATGATGACCGGCGGCTCGATGATGGTCCGCGGCGGCGGCGGTCCCGACTCCGTGCCGGTCAACATGATGGCCTCGCCGGGCGAGCGCATCGACATCTGGCGGCCGGAGCAGGGCGGTGGCGCGGATCCGCGCGGCGGCGGCGGGGGAGGTGGCGGTGGCAAGGTCATCAACGTCGCGGTGCCGATCGTCACCACGCGCGAGGCCGTCCGCGACCTGTTCGGGCTCATCAACGATGCGCTCGGCGACGGGCACCGGCTCAATCTGGTGGCAAACTGATGTCGCTGGTCATCTCAAGCGCGCTGGTTCTCGCCGGCGCCGCCGACGGGCTGTCGCTCGATCATCCCGTGATCGGGTGGCACAACGTCGTGACGTCCGCGACCATCGTCGCCACCAACGAAGATGCCAATTATCCGGCCTCGAACCTCGCCAACCCGGCGACGCATCTGGAGTGGCGCGCGAACAATGACGGCGTTCAATATCTGACCGTCACCACCAATGAGGTCGATCCGATCGATTACCTCGCCGTCGCCGGCCACAACTTCTTTTCGGAGGCGATTCCGACCTCGGTCGAGGGCTTCATTGACGGCGTGTGGACCGAGATCGTCGAGGAGGTCATGCTGCCGGACGATGGTCCGGCGCTGTATCGGTTCGATCTGCAGTCGCTGAGCCAGGTCCGCCTCAAGATGCAGGTCGCATCGGATTCGCATCTGCCGCGCGCGGCCGTGGTCTATGTAGGCAAGCTGCTGGTGATCGAGCGCCGGGTCTATGTCGGGCATACGCCGCTGCCCGACGGCATCAAGACCAGCGTCGCCAACGGCCGCAGCGAGACCGGGAAATTCCTCGGCCGCATCGTGCTGGGGCAGTGGCGGGAATCGACCGTGCCGCTGTCGCTGATCTCGCCGGCCTGGTTCCGGACCTATATGCGGCCGTTCCTCCGCGACGGGCGCGACCTGCCGTTCTTCTTCGGCTGGCGGCCGCAGAGCTATCCGCGCGAGATCGGCCTTGGCTACCTGGTCGACGATCCGGCGCCGGCGCCGGTCGGGCCGAGCAACCTGCTCGCATTCGATCTCAAAGTGTCGGGTATCGCCTGATGCAGTCGCTGTCCTACATCGAGCTCGATATTCCGTTCTGCGACCACGTCTATGGCGTGGCGCCGTGCACGGCGTCGATCCCGACTACCGGTACGATCAAGTGTTTCAATTGCCGCAACACCTGCCAGGACATCGCCAACTTCAGCCCGTCCGACGTGACGCTGCGCTTTGCCCGGCCGGCCGACTACCTTCCGCGCGAGATCGAGTGCATTCCCTCGATCCTCGACGTCGCCTACACGCCGGCGACGATATCGCTCGGCAAGAACCTCGGCACGCGCGCGACGCTAAGCGTCACGTTCAAGGACCATCCGCATTCGGACACCGGCGTCGGTTACGACAAATATCTGGCGGACCGCGACTACGATCCGTATCTGCAGGGCACCTTTTGGGGCAAGTTCCGCGCGCGCCAGCCGTTCCTGCGCGGGCAGGAGCTGCGCTGGATCACCGGCCTGGTCGGCGACGATCTCGCCGACATGGAGACGCGCTATTTCGTCGTCGACAGCTTTGATGGCCCGACGCCGGAAGGCAAATACACCATCGTCGCCAAGGACGTGCTGAAATACGCGGATGGCGATCGGGCGCAAGGGCCGGTGCTGTCCAACGGGTTTCTGTCGGCGGACATCACCGCGGCCGCGACCTCGATCGCGCTGCTGCCCTCCGGCATCGGCAATGCCGAATATCCGGGCGGCGGCAATGACTATCTCTGCATTGGCGGCAACGAGGTGGTGCAGCTGACCGCGCGCGCCGGCAACACGCTGACGGTCGTGCGGGGCCAGCTCGGCACCGTTGCGACGACGCACAAGGCGCAGGATCGGGTCCAGCGGGTCCTGCGCTACGCCGGCGCCGACGTCGCCGACATCGTCTACGACCTGCTGGTGACCTACGCCGGCGTGCCGGCGAGCTACATCACTCTGGCGGATTGGCAGGCCGAAACCGCGGCCTATCTCGGCACGGTCTATACGGCGTACATCTGCGAGCCGACCTCGGTCGCGACTTTGCTCTCGGAACTGGCCGAGCAGGCGGGCCTTGCGATCTGGGACGACAACCTGGCGCAGCAGGTCCGGCTCAAGGTGCTGCATGGCGTGCTCACTGATGCCGATACCTTCACGCCGGACAACACGTCCGAGAAGTCGCTTACCATCAAGGAGCAGCCGGACCAGCGGCTGTCGCGCGTGCAGGTCTATTTCGGGCAGAAGGATCCGACCCGGCCGCTTTCGAACCTGGACAATTACGGTTCGACCTCGCTGTCGATCGACGACGACGCGGAGGCGGCCTATGGCTCATCGGCGATCAGGACGATCTATTCGCGCTGGATCCCGAACGGCGGCCGCTCGGTTGCCGACCGGCTCGGCGCCATCCTGCTCGGCCGTTTCCGCAATCCGCCGCGGCGCCTGACCTTCGCGACCGCGCGCTACGCCGACACCGATGTCGATCTGGGGCAGGGCTACCGCGTCGAGGCGTTCTGCGTCCAGGGCGCGACGGGGGCGCAGAGCAACATTCCGATCCAGACCACGCGGGTCAATCCTGGTCCGGACCGTTTCACGGTCGAGGCCGAGGAAATGCTCTGGACGGCGCCGGACACCGACCTCAACGATCGCCAGATCATCTTCGATGCCGACACGGCGACCGTGAATTTGAGGTCGGCGCACAACTCGATCTATCCCGACCCGGTCGCCGGCAACACCGTCACCTTCACCGTCAATTCCGGCGTGGTGATCAGCACGAGCTCGACGTCCTTTCCCGCGATCGATGTCGGCACCTGGCCGGCCGGCGTGACTGTCGTCCTGGTCATCAGGGGCCGCATCGAGGGGGCCGGCGGCAATGGCGGCTCCGGCGCCAGTCACAGCGAGAACGGCGCGGCGGGGGCGGCCGGCGGCACTGCGCTCTACACCAGGCAGGCCATCACGGTCGATGCCTCGGCGGCTGAAGTGTGGGGCGGCGGCGGCGGTGGCGGCGGCGGCGGCGGGCTCGACGGCAATCCCGGCGGCGGCGGCGGCGGTGGCGCCGGCGTGGCGCCGGGCGCCGCCGGCTTTGGCACCTCGCCGGCCGCGAGTGGCGCTGCCGGCAACGCGACATTGGGAGGAGCCGGGGGCTCGCCTGGCGCCGGTCTTGGCGGCTTCGGAGCCTACGGCGGCGGGCCTGGCCTTGCCGGCCTCAATGGCGCGGCGACGAGGTTCGGCGAGTTCGCCGGCGGCGCCGGCGGCGCCGCGGGCCGCGCGATCGACGGCGTCTCCTACGTGACGTTCAGCCCTGCCGGCGGCGACATCCGCGGCTCCCAGGTGAATTGAGGCAAGATCCATGACACTCGCG
This sequence comes from Bradyrhizobium sp. Bra78, assembly GCF_024519855.1. NCBI lineage: Bacteria > Pseudomonadati > Pseudomonadota > Alphaproteobacteria > Hyphomicrobiales > Nitrobacteraceae > Bradyrhizobium > Bradyrhizobium sp. Bra78. Next base: position 60,699 of record NZ_JALJRE010000010.1, read on the forward strand.
GCGCATCAATTCACGGTCACGGATGGGGCCGGCAACGTCGTTTCCGGCGCGCACATCGAGGTGCGCTCGGAGATCCCAGGCCAGCCCCTGGCCGCGGTCTACAGCGACCGGGCCGGCACGACCGGGCTCGGCAATCCCTTCGATACCGATGCCGACGGCTTCGTCCGTTTCTTCGTCGTCGGCGGCGCCTACCAGATCCGGGCCTATACCGGCGCCAGCGTCGCGCCGACATTCGAGGCGCCGCTGCAGCGCTATGTCGGGATAGGTCTGGCGCAGGAAAGCGATATTGCGGCGTCTGGTCATTCCGAGCGCGAGGTCACGGCGGCGGGCGACGTTACGGTGTCGAATTCAGACGCCGACGTCATCCTGATTAGAAAGTCCGTCGGCGCTGCGACCACTGTCAGCCTGCCGGATCCGTCGACCGCCACCAGGTCGGTTCGCGTCGTCGATCGCAAGTATGACGCCGCCACCAACAATATCACCATCACCTCGGCCGGCACGTCGAAAACCATCATGGGCGGAACGTCCTACGTCATCGATTCCAATGGCGGATCGATCACCCTGACGCCGCTTGCCGACGGCACCGGCTGGGTCTGACCTCTCTCTAAAAACGGAACGTCGAACATGAAGCTTCGCGGCATCATCGCGCTGGCGCTTGCGCCGGCTGTTGCGCTCTCCCTTATGTGCGCGCCGACGCTGGCACAGACCAATCCCGGCACGTCGCCGCTGTCGATCGCCAAGGGCGGTACTGCTGCGGCCACGGCCTCGGCCGCGCGCGCATCGTTGGGTCTTACGATCGGCTCGGCGGTGCAGGCGTGGGACGCCGATCTCGACGCGCTGGCGGCACTATCAGGTACGAATACGATCTATTATCGATCGGGGTCGAGCACCTGGGCTGCCGTGACCATCGGCGGGATGCTCTCGTTCGTGGCGGGAACGTTGAACGTGGCCGATGCCGAGCTGGTCGCACTGGCCGGGCTCACCAGCGCGGCCGATAAGGTGCCGTATTTTACGGGATCCGGCACCGCGGCGGTCGCGGACTTTTCAGTCCTGGCGCGGACTCTGCTCGCTAACACGACCAACACGCAGATGCGCTCGACGCTCGGCGTCGTGATCGGGACAGATGTCCAGGCGTTCGACGCTGATCTATCGGCGTTGGCAGCGAATTCGACCGCGGGATTCTGGGCCTATACCGGCGCCGGCACGGGCGCCGCGCGCACGCTAGCCGCGCCCGCTGCGGGCTTCACCATCACCAACCCCGCGGGGACGGCCGGCAATCCGACGTTCGTCTTAGCCAACGATCTTGCGGCGCTCGAAGGATTGTCCTCGACCGGCTTGGCGGCCCGGACTGCGACCGACACATGGGCTTTGCGAAGCCTGGCGCCGCCGGCGGCTGGGTTTACCATCACCAACCCGGCCGGCGTGGCCGGCGATCCGACCTTTGTGCTGGCCAATGACCTTGGTGCTGTGGAGGGACTTTCCTGCACCGGCGTAGCAGTCCGGAGCGCGACCGACACCTGGTTCTGCCGCACCATCGGCGGCACCGCGAACGAAATCAGCGTGGCGAATGGCGACGGCGTATCGGGTGCCCCGGCCATATCGCTGCCTGCCGCGCTAACGTTTACCGGCAAGACTATCACTGGGGGCACCTTCTCGGGGCCGACCATCAGCGGTCTCGCGAACTTTTCCGGTGCCCGCAGGGACTCGACGCAGTCGACGCCGTCGCAGATCACCTCCAATCAGAACGACTACAATCCGTCGTCGGTCGTGTGCTCGAGCAGTTCGACGCTGCTCATCAACTCCGACGCGGCGCGCGATATCACCGGCTTTGCCGGAGGCGCGGCTGGCTGCGACCTGTTCCTGTTCAATAACGGGAATTTCACCATCACATTGAAGGATGGCAGTGCGTCGTCGACCGTGGCCAATCGGCTCGACCTCGGCGCAGATTTTGCCCTTGGCTCGAAGGCTGCCGCGCACCTCAAATACGACGGCAATTCATCGCGCTGGCGCAACACGACGGGCTCCGGCTCCGGCGGCGGCGGAAGCGGCACGGTCACCCAGGTGAATACGGCGGGCGCGGCCTTGGGCGGCCCGATCACCACCAGCGGCACGGTCACCGTCACCGTGGCGACCAAGTCGGACCAGCAAGCGGGTTCGAGCGCCGTCAATGTCGTCACGCCGTCGCAGCAGCAGAGTCATCCGAGCGCGGTCAAGGCCTGGGTGCGATTCACTGGATCGAGTGGGGCGATCCTCGAGGCGTACAATGTCACGAGCATCACTCGCGCCGGCGCCGGTCAGTATACGCTCAATTTTCCAACGGCTTTCGCCAACACGACATACGCATGCATGGGCAGCATTGAGGACAGCTCCACCAATGGCATTGTCAAAGGATCTTCGTCGGGCCGGACGGGGGGCGGATTTCCAATGTTTGTCGTGAGTTTCGCGGGCTCTCTTTATGACCCGTCTGTCGTCGACGTCGCATGCTTCGGCACGCAGTAGAAAAACCACCCCCTCGAAACGGAGAATTGAGTATGACGATCGCAGCCCTCATTGCGGCTGGTCCCTTGCGCATGGGCGCAAGCGGTCCGGCCGTGCAAGCCGTCCAGCTCGCGCTGAAGGCGCGCGGCTATCCCCTCACCGGGACCGGCTATTTCGGCCCGCAGACCGACAGCGCGGTCGAGGACTACCAGCGCCGGCTCGGGCAGCCGGTGACCGGCGCGGTCGATGCCGCCATGGCCGCGCTGCTCGATCGCCCGGTGGTCTCTGCGCCGCCGGCGGTCCCGCTCTGGCTGTCGGTCTCGCTGGCCCATCTCGGCCTCAAGGAGGGCGCCGGCAGCGCCGACAACCGCGAGCTGGTGGCCGACATCAAGTCGGTGGCGGCCGACTACCAGCACGACGCCACGCCCTGGTGCGCGGGCTGGGTGTCGTTCTGCCTTTCCAGGGCGGGCGAGAAGCCGTCGAGCCAGCCGCTCTGGGCACTGTCCTATGCCGACGCCAAGCACCAGCCGGTGCTGCGCCTGGCGGGGCCGGCGGTCGGCGCCATCGCCGTCAAAACCCGCAACGGCGGCGGCCATGTCACCTTCGTGGCCGGCCGCACCAAGGGCCTGGCGCTGGGCTGCTGCGGCGGCAACCAGAACGACGAGGTCAACGTCTCGCCGTACCGGCCCGACGTCTTCGTCGGGTTCTATTGGCCGAAGGGGGCGGCGCTGCCGGCGCAGGTCGGCATCAACACGCTGCCGGTCGTGGGCACGGCCGGAAAGCCCGTGGCGAGCGAGGCCTGATCGCAAATCGTTTCGTGCCGCGGCGCAGGCGGCATTCCCTGCGCGAGACCATCTGAAGGGACCAACCATGACGAAAGACTTCAAGCTCGAGATGCCGGCGGCGCTGGCATTGATCATCCTGGCGCTGTTCGGCTTCGCTTGCGTGTTCAACATGCTCAAGTCCGGCACGCTCGACGCCGATTTCAAGCAGACGCTGTTCGCGATCACCATGGTCGCGGTCGGCTTCTATCTCGGCTCGAGCAGCGATAGCCGGAAAAAAACCGACATGATGGCAGCCCCGGCGACCACCACGACGGTGACCGATGCCTCTACCGTGACCGAGTCCAAGCCGGCCGCGTAAAGCGCGGCTCTCTCTCCACCTTCAAACCGATAAGGAACACTCCCATGCGCAAGCTGATGCTTGCCGCAGCGATGGCGCTCGCCATCGCCGGCGGCGGCTGCTCCCAGGTCCGCGACACCTGGCAGAAGATCGAGCACGTCGCCGAGGCCGTGACGCGGTCCAAGGTCTCGCCGGAGGCCGTCGTGCTTCTGGCCTCGACTTATGACGCGTTCGAGGCCACGGCCAAGAACTACGTCGACCCGCGCCTCAACAAGCGCTGCGACGGCACCAACGGCCCGATCTGCCGCGATCCCGACGCGACGATCGCGCTCAACAAGGCGGTGCGCGCCGGCCGCAAGGCCCGCAACGACGTCAAGCAGTTCCTCCGCGATCACCCGAACGAGCTGGGCACGCAGGGGTTTTACGACGCGCTCAAGCAGTCGGTCGAGACGCTGCGCGGGATCTTCACTCAGTACGGCATCAAGACGCCGCTTGCCATGACCGGAGGTGTGCTTTGACCGAGATCCTCACCTATCTGCTGTCGTCGATCCCGCAGATCGCCGGCAACGCCAAGCTGGTGGCGCAGGGCGTCTCGGCCATGGTCGCGCTCTATCCGATCGCGAGGGCCGAATTCCAGGACCTGCAGCCGATCGTCAAGAACGCAATCGCTGCCTTCCGGTCGGATCCCGCGACCATGCCGGCGACGCTCGACCAGCTCGACGCGTTCGAGGCCAAGCTCGACGCCGACTACGAGGAAGCTGCGGCGCTCGCGGCCGCCGAGGACGCCAAGTTCGCCGGCGCCTGAAAATCTGCACGCAAGAGGCTGCGCCGCTGCGGATATCCCGCGGCGGCGATCGGGCTGGGGAAGCTTCGGGAATGAACGACGACGTGCAAGGCGCATTGCGCGAAATGGCGCGCTCGATCGGCGCGCTCGAGTCGACGGTCAAGACGCTGACGGCGACATGGCAGCAGCAGGAGCAGAGTGCGTCCCAGGGGCGCCGGGATCTGCATCAGAAAGTCGACGGGTTACGCAATGAGGTCTCTGCCAAGGTCGACGGCATGCGGGGCGAGATCACGGCTATGGGCACGCAGCTCGCGCATGCGATCAAGGATATTTCCGAAATGAAGCCGGTTGTGGAGGCTGTCGAGACGGTGAAGCAACAAGCGGTCGGCGCCGGCCGATTGAGCGTCTGGCTCTATCGGCTCGCGGTCGTTGCCTCTGGCGGCGCGGCGTGGGTCGTCGTCAACTATCTCAAGATCAACGTGGCGATCAAATGAAAACCGAGCCGCGGATCCCGCAAAATGTTGCCGGCGAGTTGTCGCCGTCAATCGCCAACCCGGCGCTGCTCGGCATGATCGAGCCTGGTCGGAAATTCTATCTCGACTTCACGCTGGCGGTGGAACCGCCGCTGGGGGCGGCCTGGCGAGCCCGGCGGCGCCATGACCCAGCGCGCCGGGTTTTCTTTTCCCACAGGGGCGCTACTTCGGTTGTATTGCCAGTTTGAATCGACCTGTGTCATGCCTCCGACCATGGAAGCATCTGGACGCGACGATTCTGCGCCGCTGACCCTGGCCGGCTTTGAGCCGCACGGGTTCTTCAACGGGGAACCGTACCGGCTGGAGGCCGATGGCGTGATCTATGCCGTGCGCGCCGGAGAGGTGGTTCGGTTCGGCGATTTCGATGCCTTCGTAAAGGTGCCGCAACGCGCCAGATCATGGTGGCCGCTTCCGGCCTTACTGGCTCTGCATGGTGTCGCGATCTGCATCTCTCTGATCGTGGTGCAGTACTATTACAGATACCTCCCGATCGTGCATTTTGAGCCGGCTATGCTGGTCAGGGCCGCCGTTAACGTGCTGCCATCGCTGGCGCTGCTGCCGCTCTTGGCGTGGTGGCGAGCCAGTTTCGGATACGCGCTGAGCGTCTATCTCCTCACGATCTCAGCCGGCTACGCTTGGCTTATCCCGTTTTCGACGTTCGGCTACGACAAGGATCTGGCGACGCTGTCGATCCTGGTCTCCTCCGCAGCTTTCGCGTTACCAGCGGTGTGCGGCGCCTTTCGGCTGCCGCGGCCCCGGGATCTCTCCGACGGTGCCGTCGATCGGCTGCTGACGGCGATGATCGCGCTGAGCGGCGTGATCCTGTTGGCCTCCTCGACGTATCATTTCCGACTGGTCAGCCCGTTTGAAATCTACTCCTACCGCGACGCGGTCGAGTTGCCTAAAGTTCTGAGTTATGGATGCGGCATCACGATCGGCGCGCTCTTGCCCTACGCGTTCACGCTGTTCGTGGCGCGTGGGCGCTGGCGTGCCGCGGTTGTTGCGGCGCTGATGCTGGTAGGTTTCTATCCCGTGATCCTCTTGAAGCTGGCGCTTTTGGCTCCGGCCTGGCTGGTTATCCTCGCGATCCTGCTGCGCTTTGCGAGCGTCAAAACGGCGGTCGTGCTGTCGCTGTTGCTGCCGCTCCTGGTCGGCATCGCAAGCATGGCGCCGCGCTTGCTCGGATTCGGCGATGGACATGCAACTGCGATCTTCACCCTCATCAACTGGCGCATGCTCGCGGTGCCCTCGATCTCGTTGGACGTCTACAACGATTTCTTTAGCCGTAATCCTTTGACAGCATTCTGCCAGATATCCTGGCTGAAGCCGCGGATGAGCTGCCCCTATGCAAACCAGATCGCCGAGATCCTGAAACAGGAATATCAGTTCGGCATGCTGAACGCTTCCGTGTTCGCGACCGAGGGCATCGCTTCGCTCGGCATGATCGCGGCGCCGCTCGCCGCGTTTGGCTGCGGCCTGGTCGTGGCGATGGCCAACGCGATGTCGCGACATTGGCCGCAGCGCTACGTGTTTCTGTCGGCTGGTGTGGTTTTGCAGAGCTTCCTCAGTGTGCCCTTCAGCACCATGCTGTTGACCAACGGCGCCGCCACGCTGTTCCTGCTCTGGTATCTGACGCCGGCGACATATTTTCGGCGCGAGGACTGATCCAAATCTGCCGTCACCTTATCAGCCGGTAACTTTTGGCGAGCTTGCGGCGCCGCTGTTGCGCCGTCGGCGGCTTGCCGGCGTTGAGCGCGCGCATCACGCCGATGCGCGCAAACATGGTGGGCCCGCCGCGCTCGGCGACCAGCAGCAGCGCCTCAGCGGCCGCCTGCCATTCCGGCCTGCGCTGGAGGGCCGGCGACAGGGCGGCGATATAGTCGCCGACGTCGAGCAAGGTCACCAGCGTGTGGCCGCCGGGCAGCGCGATCGGCTCCTCGAACCGGGCCGACCAGGTCATGCCTTCGTCAGCGGATCTTCGCCTGGCGCCATCAGCTTCACATAGGTGCCGCTCTCGTGCTTCCAGAGCCAGCCCTGTCTGATTGCATAGGCGAGGCCGGCGCCGAATTCGCTGCCGCTGCCTTTCAGCGTGAACAAGAACGGCGCGTTGAGCCGCTCGATGTAGATGCGGCCGTCCTGGACCGCCGCGATACACATCGCCGAGAGCATCACAGGAAAGACAGGCAGCAGCATCACGGCCTCAACGATTGTCGCAAACAAGCTCTTGCGGATTATTAGATCCAGGGGTGTGTCGCGCCAGTCTTCTTGATCGCAAATGCGAATTCGTTGCATTGCCTGGGAAGCAATGCCGCAAAAATTCGCGATGCAGGCTCAACTAGGCGTGCAATTGCTAACAGAGCGGGTTTCCCGCTTCGTGTTAGGCGCTGGATCGGCAATCGAAGATCATAGAAGAACTGGGTTGATGGAACCCGGTTCGGATCGTAGCTGGATATCGTTTTGACGATATCCCGCTCGGTCCATCGATAGACAAAATTCGGAGTTCCTGTTTCGGCGACGCCGCCTCGCCCGTCAATAACGGAATCGAGTTCATAATCGAGCGTCATCCCGAGCTTCACGGCGCATCGGATCAACAGGCTGTCACGCGATTCGAACGCCACAACACATTTGCGGGCAACTCGGTACATCTCGAGCAGAGCACGGTGCGGGGAATAGCAGTGGTGCAATCCAGCATGCACCATGACGACATCAAACGATCCGTCCTCATAAGTCAGGTTTTCGGCGTCTTGCATACGGTTCGCGGCGTCTTGATCCAGGTTTGTTAGAGTGTAATCCTCAAACCCGAGCTCCTTTACTACTCGCTCATCGAGCGGCCCAGCGCAGACGATTAGGACGCTGTCAGATAAACCAATTTCTCCATCTGCGATCAACTTGCGAAGAACACTAGAATAAAAGCTAGTAACGACGTCGCGCACCTATGAGCCTCCCTTGCCGGCACACCATGGCCCACAACCGCAAATAGTGCAACAGACAGAAATAACCTGGCAACGTTCGGAAACGCCGCTCCGGAACCCTCCCGAAGTGATTGACGAACGGGGAAGCTATGCGGATGCCTGCGCCTTCGATCCTTGGCCCTGTCGGCGTGCGCGCACGCTCCGGAAATGCCGGAGACGCCCGCGCGCGAGCTGCCGCCGGTTCCCCATAGGATCATGCGAAGGTGCCGGTGCCGCATCTTGACGTAACGTGTGCCCTTGCAGCCCTTCACCCCGAACCAGGGGAAGAAGCAAGGACACTCGCGTCATGCTCAAGCTGACGGTGAGCGACGATAGCGCCCACCGTCAGCGCCTCGAAGCCTCGGCCGGCTGGTACGAGAATGTGCGCTGGGATTAGGGGCGCGCTGATGTCGAACGGTGACGGCATCACCGTCCAATCCTCGATCGGCTCGGGCAGGTTCAAAACCAGCTTGGCGCGCTCGGCGCGCAAACGTCGGCGGTCCTACGAGCAAGCCCGCGCCAATGACGGCCGGCGCGAGATCTACACGAAGCTAGAAAGCCTCTCGCTCAAGGCCGCGGAGTTGATCGGATCGCGCCGCTGGTCGATACCCGCCGGCCGGCTTCAATCCGAATAGCTCGCCCGAGGAGATCGAGGCCGCGCTGGAGTTGGCAGCCAAAGAAGCTGCCAAGAAGAGGGAAGACAAGTAGCGCGTCCGCGACCCAGGCGGTCGGGCGTGATCCCGGCCGCTTGCTGGATGCCAGATCGCTCCTGTTGTGGTAACTTACGCATGCAGGAGACGCGATATGGCAAACGAGTTGATCGTTCGGCCAAGGTCCGATCTGGTGCCCCCAAGCAGCGCGGGACGCGCCGCTCAATACGTCCGTATGTCGACGGACCATCAGCGATTTTCCACGCAGAACCAAGCTGCTGCCATCGCCGTTTATGCCGCGCAGCATGACCTTACAATCGTTCGGACGTACGCAGACGAAGGCAGGAGCGGACTTTGCATCGCCCGGCGCGATGGGCTGATTACACTGCTCGACGACGTTCGCAGCGGCCGTGCGGACTTCGACCACATCTTGGTCTACGACGTGAGCCGCTGGGGACGATTCCAGGACGTCGATGAAAGCGCCCATTACGAATTCACCTGCAGACAGGTGGGAATCAAGGTCTGCTACTGCGCCGAGGAGTTCGACAACGACGGTAGCGTCATCGCGAGCATCGTAAAGAATCTGAAGCGCGTAATGGCGGCCGAATACTCTCGGGAGCTCTCGGGAAGGGTCTATGCCGGCGCATGCCGCGTTGCCAGTCTCGGGTTCAAGCAGGGCGGCCCCGCGGGGTATGGCCTGCGGCGCGAGATGATCGATGAAAATGGGTGCTCAAAGGGAATCTTGCTGAGAGGCCAATACAAGCATTTGCAGACGGACCGGGTCGTGATTCGGCCCGGTTCGGAGAACGAGCAACGCATCGTTGCTCGGATATTTCGGGAGTATGTCGTTCATCGCCGATCTCGAGGCTCTATCGTTCGCTGGCTAAACAATGACCAAGTTCCCAACCATCGGGGGAGCCCGTGGTCCTATGCCATGGTCCTCCAAGTTTTAAGCAATGAGGCCTACATTGGTAATTGCGTCTACAATCGTTCCTCGAGCCGGCTGAAGCAGGTAAGGAAGCGGAATCCGCCAGAGCAATGGATTCGAGCTACCGGCCTATTTGAACCGGTCGTTGACAAAAGCATCTTCCTCAAAGCCCAGGATCTGTTGAAGGAGCAACAAGGCAGGTGGTCGAATGAGCTGCTACTGAAGAAGTTGCGAGAGACGCTCTCGGTGAATGGAAAGCTGAGCTTCTCGATTCTGGCTGCTACCGAGAATATGCCGAGCGCTGCCCTATATGCACACCGGTTTGGCAGCTTGAGGGAGGCCTTTCGTCGTGTCGGCTATGTCAATTCTGAGCGGAATTTCGACTACGTCGACGCGCGGGAACAATCTGAAGCCGAGCTATCGAGACAGGTAGCAACTCTTGTCACTCATATCAGGACTCGCGGCGTTACTGCGGTCTTTGATGCTGACACTGAAGTGATGACGGTTGCCGGCAAACTCGCCATCTCGGTGCGGATCGCGCGCTACTACGCAGCGCGGCGCCACGCGCCTTGTTGGTTGGTTCACCGGCACACGATTGAGCCCGCCGGCCTGATTCTTGCGCTGCGATTGGACAAGGAGACAAATAGGCAGGTCGTTGACTACTTCCTCCTACCGTTGAACGAAATGGCCAAACATTCGATCGCTCTTACGGCGACGTCTCGCTCGCGATTTGCGACCTATCGCTGTCCTACAATGAATGACGTCTTGCGAGTCGTCATGACAAAGGTTGCCGGGACACTGCTATAGGGAAGGGTGACGGCACGTTCCAGCGATGGAAGCTTACCGAGAGCCAAGCGCGCAAAATCCGGCGCTAGCTCAACTCGAGGCTCGACCAAGTCGTTTGCCAGAGTGATCGCAGCTGATTTAGGCTGCGATCGCCTTTTTCGCCGCTTGTGCAAGAAAACCAGATCGCGTGAAGCCGTGCTTCTCTGCGTAGGCGTCGATCTCCTGTAACACGTCAGACGGCAGCGTGACATTGACACGCATGACCTTAACCTCTTGGGGTGGGGCCTGGATCAGCACGGCAACAGCATCTTTGTTGGCGGCATCTGCCATGATCTCTTCGAGCGAAGAGGGCACCGGAACGGCATCGCCGTCTTCTGCCAAGCCTTCGAGGTGAAGAGCCAAAGCTTCAACAGCCATCGCGCGTGCATCGTCCAAGTCCGTTCCAGCGGTGACCACGCCGGGAAGGTCAGGAAACGAAACGCCGTAATCGCTGTCGGCGTCCTTATGGATTAGAGCGATGTAGTGTCGCATTTGAGCTCCCCTCCTTGGGTGGGCCGATGGCCCTCTCTATGCAGCGTCATTTCAACTTTAAACCGGCTTGCTTCTCGATGCTCTTTAAGGTTCCAATTGGAAGGCCCCGCTTAGGATGGGGGACCGTGACTCGGCCATTTTTGGTCGGGTGCTTAAACTGAATGTGGCTACCTTTTTGGGCCACCAGTTCCCATCCGTCGGCTTTGAGAGCTTTGATGATGTCCGCCGATTTCATGTGTGTACATGTACACACGCCGCGACATGGTGTCAAGTGTATAAATACACACCTGATGGATAGTTCCGCAACGTCGAGCAACTCACCGGACGAGTTCGACAATTCCCACGGCCAGCGCGGCTACGGTCCAAAACGCCATTGCGGCGAGGATGAATTCCGGCCGTGTCATCGCGGGAGCTTCTCGCGTTCGGTGCGCGCCAGTTCCTTTGCCCGGGCCTCAGCCTCGGCGCTGTTGAGAATATCCGAGCGAAGGCGCCGGCCTGGCAGATCGTCCCAATAGAAATAGCGGCTCGGCCGGCCGTCCGCGAACCGAACCTCAAAACTGCCGGTGTCGGGCACCTTCTGATGACGGAGGATGCGGACGGCATCGCCTTGCATGCAAGCGATTCCTTTGCCAAAACAAACAGAAAGGCAAGGGGATTCAATGCTGGTTTGATTTGCCGTTTTCCGCAAAAAGGCAAGCAGATTCAAAGATCTACCCGCGCCTGGGAGACTAGGGGTCGGAGGTTCAAATCCTCTCGCTCCGACCATTTTTCTCAAATCATCTGTCGGGTGGACTGACCTTCGGCGTGGAGCCGGCTCCCGCCCGTGACGCATGCGCGACGATCAGCAGCAGATGGCTGCTTCGGTGGTCGGCAAACTAAAATGCCGAAAACAACCCCATGCACAGTAGCGAAGCCATCGGCGAGATGACGTTTTTCCGAAACAGTTTGACGCGTCGGGCAAAACAGGGGCATGATGTCATCGTGCCAGTCTGTAGATCGGGGCTTTGGGCGCGGGAGAGGGCAATCGCAATCGGACGACATTTTCGCGAGCCGAAGTGATGTCGTCTTCCCTGGAAGCACGCGTTCCGCGACGTCCCACTACCTCAAAAACCCCACCACCATCCGCGTCGTCTCATCCACCAGCGTCCGCACCGTCTTGTCCGATCGCATCGCGGCCTGGTTCAGCACCGTGTTGTGCGCGACCGCTTCGATTGCGCTGACGCAGATGAAGGTTGCGACGTCGAGGTCGATCTTGCGCATTTCCTTGCGGTGGATGTCGAAATAGGCCCGGACGAGGGCGTGGATCTCGCGGTTGAAGGCTTCGACGTCGAGCTTTCCGGCGCGCGGGATCTGCTCGGCGAGGACGCGATGCAGTTCGGGGTTGATGCGGTGCGCCTCGATCGCGACGGTGACGAGGCGGCGCACGGCTTTGTCGATCGGCATGTCGGTGACTTCGGTCAGCGCTGAACGGACGATGCCCATGATCTCCTCGTTGTGACGATTGATCACGGCGGCGACCAGCGCCTCCTTGCTTGGAAAATACTGGTAGAGCGAGCCGACGCTGACGCCGGCGATTTCGGCGATGCGGTTGGTGCTCGCTTTCTCGAAACCTTCGCGGACCAGAATGCGAGCGGTGGCCTCTACCAATGCGTCGACGGTGGCGCGGGATCGCTGCTGCGAGGCATTTTTCCGGGCTTTTGTCGGCGGTTTGCGGGCCACGGCCTTGTGATCTGAATGCGAGTAGGAAAAGCGAGTGAATGCTCGCATTATACCCGCAAGTGGCGGCGGGTCGGCAAGCCTCTTTGACGCCGCGTCGAAAGAGCCGATGGGGATGTGGCCATGAGCGTTGCCAGGATCGTGTCTGTCTTGCATTTTTGTCCGGGCGGTTGCGTGTTCAATACGCCATCCCAGCGCGATTCCGCACCGAGCCTGCAAAGCCGCGCCCTCAATCTGCTATTGCGGCAGCTTCCGTATAAGCAACAGCTGGCGTCCGCCGAGGCGGTGCAGGCGCATGTGCAGAAGCTCGCGTTGCAGCCGGCCTCGTTCGAGCCGACGGGGCTGGGGCGCGGCGTCGAGGCGACGCTGACCAAGATGGGCGGATGGCCGGTCTATTACACGGCGCCGTCGTCGGGACATGAGGGGTGCAACCACGTCATGTTCCTGCATGGCGGCGGCTTCATCAACGAGATCGTGCCCGCGCATTGGCGCTTCGTCGGGCAGATGACGCGCAACGCGGGCGTTGTCTGCGTCGTCCCGATCTATCCATTGGCGCCGCGCGCCACGGCGAAGGATATCGTCCCGAAGACGGCCGAGCTGCTGCGCATGCTGCTCGAGGATGCCGGGTCCGCAAAGGTCACGGTTGTCGGCAATTCGGCCGGAGCCAACCTCGCGCTCGCTGCGTGCCAGTGGTTGCGTGATCGCGGGCACCGGCAGCCGAACCGGCTGGTGCTGATCTCGCCCGCGGCTGATGCCTCGGTCAGCCGCCCGGAGCAGGTGGCGATCGCGGCCCGGGATCCGATCCAGGACATTCCGGGCATCGTCGAGGCGGGGCGGCTCTATGCCGGTGAGCTCGATGTCGGCCATCCCTTCGTCAGCCCGCTGAACGGCGCCTTCCGCGCGCTTGCGCCGATGACGATCTTCTCGGGCACGCGCGATCTGCTCTACCCTGACAGCGTCGATCTTGCGGAGCGCGCGCGGGCGGCGGGCGTGCCGGTCGAGCTGCATCTGCTCCGTGACCAGCCGCACAATTACGCGCTGATGCCGACGCCGGAAGGACGGCGCGCGCGGGCGATGATTTTGCAGGCGGTGGCTTAAGAGGAAGGTGTGATCGTTGTCACAAAGCGCGCCGCCGCAATGGGGGCTGGCGCTGGCGGTGCCCGCGCGGAAGGACCATGCGGCCTCCGGGGCGTTTCCTCATCCTCAGTCTTGATATCCGTAGTCTTGATATCAGTAGTTTTGCGGGGCCTTATTGGTCAGGCGTGGCCCTTGATCTCGTAATGACCCGGCACGCATTTGTAGCGATCGAGGCGCCAGTTGGCGTGGTAGATCGGATGCTCGCCCATCCATTTCGCCAGCGGGGCCTGTGCGCCGATCGCACACTGCATCATCGATATCTCGGGCGTCATGTTGCTGTCGGTCACGATTTCCTCGATGCAACTGCCTGAGCTGGCTGCACTAAGCCGGCAGAGCACGGCAACGACGGTCACGAACATTCCTGTCACCTCATCGGTAGTTTCTGACCACGAAGAGGATGCAAGCGGAGTGCCAGAGCCTGTGACTGAAACAACACGCTGGCCTGGCCGACTCGACCCAGCGTCCGGAGTCCATTTGACGATTCGGATTGTAAAAAAATTGCCCATAAACCGAAGCCGGGCAACTACGGGGAACCGGGCGAGGGATGACCGATTGTGGGGGCAGCGCCGCGCCGGTGACGCTTCACAGGGCCCTCGCAGCCGATAGGCTCGCAGACTGCGGATACCCGCCGGGAGAGCAGGACCGCAGCAAGGGCTTTGGAAACGCGAGGGCAGACCATGAAGGCACGACCGACCGGCGTGATTCCGCCGATGACGACGCCGTTTCGCAAGGACGGCGAGATCGACTTTGGGCTCGTGGCGCCCCAGGTCGACTGGATGATCGGCGCCGGCGCGCATGGCGTCGCCGCCGGTGGTTCGACCGGCGAAGGCCACACGCTCGACCACGAGGAATATCGCGACCTGATGGAAGCGACGGTGGCGGCGGTGAAGGGGCGCATTCCCGTGATCGCCGGCATCATCGTCGATTCCACGCGCGATGCGATTCGCCGGGGCAAGCTCGTGCGCGACATGAACGTTGCGGCCCTCCAGGTCACGCCGGTGCATTATCTGTTCAAGCCCGACGACGAGGCGATGGTCGCGCACTTCCGCGCCATGGCCGACGAGACCGGCATGCCCATCATCATCTACAACGTGGTGCCGTGGTCCTATCTGTCGCCGGCGCTGCTGACGCGGATCATGACCGAGGTGCCGCTGGTGGTCGGCGTCAAGCAGAGTGCGGGCGATCTCAAGCTGTTCGCCGACCTCATGATGATGGCGCCGGACAAGCTGATCTACAGCGCGGTCGATGCCCTGATGTATCCGTCCTACACATTGGGCGCCCATGGTTCGATCGCGGCAATCTTGACCGCGGCGCCGCATGCCTCGGTCGCGCTGTGGGACGCGGTGAAGGCGGGCGACCATCCGCGCGCGCTGGATTTGCACAAGAAGCTGCTGACGCTGTGGAACGCCGCCATCGCCGACAATCTGCCGGCCTGCACGCGCTACGCGCAGACGCTGCAGGGCCTGCCCAGGACCTATCCGCGCGCGCCGATGCCGGAGGCATCGCTTGCGCAGCAGGCGGCGATCCGCAAGGCGCTCGAGGGTCTCGGCGCGTTGAACGCCCAACGCGTCGAAGCGGCGGAATAGTCCGCCCGCCGAAATAATCGATCTCGAAGCCGGCAGCGCCGATCCGCTTTTACCTGCGGATGCGGCGCTGCTAGATTTTGCGTGCGTCCCGATGCGGCGCGGCGTCGAAGAAACAGACGGACAAGGGGAGGGGCCGAAAGTCCCATGAAGGAATTTGCAGGAAAGATCGCCGTCATCACCGGCGGCGGCACGGGAATGGGGCGCGAGCTCGCGCGGCAGCTCGTCGCCGAGGGCTGCAACGTCGCGATGTGCGACGTCTCGGAAGCCGCGATGGCCGAGACGAAGCGGCTGTGCGAGGTCGAGAAGCTGCCGCAGGGCCTGCGCGTCACGACCCATGTCGCCGATGTTTCGATCGAGGATCATCTCAAGCGCTTCCGCGACGAACTCGCCGAGCAGCAGAAGACGGACCGGATCCATCTCCTGTTCAACAACGCCGGCATCGGCGGCGGCGGCAGCCTGTTCACCAACACGCGCGAGCAGTGGGAACGCACCTTCAACATCTGCTGGGGCGGCGTCTATCTCGGCGTCCGTACCTTCCTGCCGATGCTGGTCGCGGCCGACGAAGCCCACATCGTCAACACTGCGAGCGTCAACGGCTTCTGGGCCTCGATCGGCATGAACCAGGCGCACACCGCCTACAGCTCGGCCAAGTTCGCGGTGAAGGGATTTTCCGAAGCGCTGATCAACGATCTCCGCCTGCACGCGCCGCACGTCAAATGCTCGGTGGTGATGCCCGGCCACATCGGCACCTCGATCGTCTCCAACTCGCGCAAGGTGCAGAGCGCCGACGGCTCGGAGCGGCTCAGCGCCGACGAGGTCGCGCTGACCCGCAAGCGCATGGTCGCGGCCGGCGTGCCAGATGCCGACAGGATGTCGGACGAGGACATCCAGGCGGCGTTCGCCGAGCGCGCGCGCAGCTTCCTCGAGGATGCGCCGACGACGGCGGCGCAGGCCGCGAAGATCATTCTCGACGGCGTCAAGGCGGAGCGCTGGCGCATTCTCGTGGGCGAGGACGCCCGCCGACTCGACGAGCGCGTGCGCGCCACGCCGGAGCAGGCCTATGACCGCGCCTTCTATGAAAGTTTTACCCAGGAAGTCGGCTGGCGGCTTGGCTGACGCCGTCAACGAGCGCGCGCGAATATGGGTATGATGATCGTCATGGCAAGAGGCGCGCATGTAATTTTGCGTGCCACCTCCTGCCAGCTTTTGTTGCCGGCTTTTCTCCAATCATGACGAATTGGAATGTCACGCATGCGGCGCGTCGATGCGTTCAAGCGATGGTGATCTTAAACGGCTCTCATTCGGTGCACGGCAGCTTGGTCAGGGAACCGAAATAGTTTAGTCAGTCAGGTGTAAGGCGATGACCAGAGCGTAGCTCCCGATGATACCCGCATGCCTCTCCGACGACTGGATCCTTTGCCCGGAGCGAGAGGACATTTCCGCTGAGTTCACCCGGCTCCTCACCGCGGCCCAGGAGGGCGGCGCCACGATCGCCGAATGCCTGATGATCGCGCGGCAGCTGAAGCGCGGCGAAGACCAATCCTGGCATCGCGAGTGGAAAAAGCTGGCGCAGGCCAATCGTCATCGCGCCGAGGCCGCGTTCGCGGAAGGCCACATGGCGAGCGCACAACGCAACTGGCTGCGCGCGATGAATTACTACGGCGCAGCGGCGATGCCGCTCGACCAGGCCGACGAGCGCCGCTGGGTTGCCGTGCTCGCGATGCAGGAGTGCGCCCGCCGCTACCTCACGGCGCGCGGCCCGGCCGGCGACGTCGTCACGATACCCTGGCTCGACGGACACTCGCTGCAGGGCTACTTCCTGCCGGCGCCGTCGGCAGGCGAGCAGGCCCCGACCGTGATCTGCATCGGCGAGCCGGGCCACCGCAAGGAGGAATTCCTGTTCAAGCTCGCGCCGCATGCGCGCGAGCGCGGCTTCTCGATGCTGGCACTGGACCTCTTCGGCGACCAGCGCGATGATTATCTCGACGCGCTGTTGCGGCGCCGGGATCTGGAAAGCGCCCTTCCCAGCGTCATGGACTATCTGGAGAAGCGCAGCGACGTCGATTTCAGGCGCGTCGCGATCGTGGCCGACGGCTGGGGCTCTTCCTTCGTGGCGCGCGCGGTGCTGCAGGAGCCGCGGCTTGCCGCCGCCGTCTGCGATGGCGGTCTCTGGGACCTGCACGAACGGGCCTTCTTCGCCAGCCGATTCGCCATGAGCGATGTCAGCATCGTGCCGGTGCCGCATGCGCCGCTGATGGCCTCCAGCGCCGACTGTCCGGTCCTGATCACGCTGGGTGAGGACGGCTGGCTCAAGGCCGACCGGGCGCGGCAGATCGTCCAGACCTCGCGGCTCGGCAGCTCGGATGTGATGCTGAAGGTGTTCACCGCGGCCGAAACCGGTGCGGCGCAGTCCCATGCGGACAATCCGAGCCTGGCCAACGAATACATCTTCGACTGGCTCGAAACGCGGCTCGGCGCCGCCGGGCGCATCTAGACACGCCGCCTCAGAAGTCGAGGGTCAGGCGGACGCAGGCCTTTTCGAGACGGGTCTTCAAGGTCGCGAGCTTGGTGGTGAATTCGGTGAGTTCCTGCTCGTCGAATTCCTGGAAGACGAATTCCTTGATCGTCTTGTACTGCTCGTTGAGGCTCGCCAGGTGCTTCTGCGTCTTCTCGGTCAGCGACAACCGGACCACCCGTGCGTCGGTCGGCGAGGGGCGACGGCGCAACAGGGCCTTCTTCTCGAGCAGCTTGGACTGGGTGGTGACGAACGAGGGATCGACGTGGAGAAGCTTGGAGACGACGTTGACGGGAATGCCGTCGTCCTTGTCGAGGTCGGAGATCGCCATCAGTATCAGCCATTGCGGGCCGCTGATGCCGAGCGTCCTCGCCCAGAACTGACGCAGCTCCTCCAGATACATGTTGATCGACGATATCTCCCAGGTGAAGCGCCGGATGATATCCAGATTGCCGACGGAGCGGAGGCGCGCCCCTTCTTTCCTCGTGGCTGACACAGCGTCACTCCCGTGATCTGAATACCTGCGGCCGGTGTTTTGCGCGGCCATAGTTCACGCAAGCCTGCTCTGACGCAAGTGCAGGGCAGGGTAATTTCGTCACTAAAATTACAAAGATGATCAGCTCAGCAGACTGGCTCAGCCGGGGTGTTGCGCGCGGGGCACAGGTTTAGCGAAACCACAAAGCTGACTAAATAAACTATTTTGATTAAGGGAACAGCGCAGGCATATTGATCCGTGACGGTGGGGGGTTCTCGATCGTCCCGTTGCAGGTGGTTCGCTCACGTCCCTCGCGTTCAAGCAGGTGCGTCCGAAAGCGCGAAGCGGCCGAGCGGATTTGAAGAGACGGGGATCTGGGGGGCCTCACGGTCCGGTCTCCGCAAAATGTGCAACTTGGAGGTTTTAAATGAGAGTGGTGAAGAGCCTATTGCTCGGCACTGCGGCGGGTCTGATCGCCGTGAGTGCAGCCCAGGCGGCTGATCTTCCGGTCAAGGCCAAGGCGGTCGAGTACGTCAAGATCTGCTCCCTGTATGGAGCCGGATTCTACTACATGCCGGGCACCGACACCTGCATCAAGCTGGGCGGCTATCTGCGCGCTGACGCGATCCTTGGTGGCGCAGGCGACTATGGCTTCCAGCAGGGCGCGAACGCGGGCTCGAACAACCGTCTGACCAACTACTATACCGGCCGCGCTCGTTTCGACTTCAACGTCGACACCCGCACGGCGACCGAGTATGGCGTGGTGCGAACCTACGCCGACATGGTCTTCAGCTGGGATTCCCAGACGGTCACCGGCAGCAATCCCTCGACGTTCTCGACCGGTTCCGCCTCGCTCGGCCTCTACCATGCGTTCATCCAGTTCGCCGGCTTCACGTTCGGCCGCACGGTCTCGATCTTCGACGCCCCGTGGCAGAGCTATCCGGCTGGCGGTCCCGACACCATTCCGGGCGGCAGCAACCATACCAACGGTGTGAATCAGGTTGCCTACACGGCCGACTTCGGCCAGGGCATCACCGCGTCATTCGCGTTGCAGGACGAGACGACGGCGACGAACGGTCAGTCGAACCTCTGGAACGTGTCCTCGGGTACGGCCGCTCAGTTCGTGACGGGCGTCTACGGCGCCAATGCCTGGGGTGGCACGCGTTCTCCCGACATCATCGGTCAGGTCCGCGTCGACCAGGCCTGGGGTCTGGCCCAGCTCTCGGTTGCCGCGCATGACCTCCATGCCGCCTACTACGGCGCCACGGAATCGACCGGTCATCCCTCCGACAAGTGGGGTTGGGCTGTGCAGGGCGCCTTGTCGATCAAGAATATCCCGACCGGCGCGGGCGACAACATCAACTTCCAGGCCGTCTACACCGACGGTGCAACCCGTTACAACTTCCAGAGCCTGTTCCCGCAGAGCTTCTTCATGTTCAGCGGTAGCGGCACCGCGTATCAGAGCACCGGTTTCGCCGGTGTTTCCGACGGCGTCTTCGGTGCCGGTACCGGCATCGATACCGTCAAGACCTGGGGCTTGCGTGGTGGCTATACCCACAACTGGAGCCCGAACTGGGCGAGCGCCGTCTACGGCGGTTACGCCCAGTTGAAGTACGGCGATGCCGGCAAGGGCCTGATCTGCGGCAACTTCGCTGCTATCGCGGTCGCGGGCGCTACTTGCAATCCGGACTTCAACTTCGCGGTCGTCGGTGTCAACACCGTGTGGACTCCGGTCAAGAACCTGGCGCTCACTGCCGACGTGAGCTGGTCGCATCTGGACCAGAAGTACTCCGGCTCCATTGCAAGCCCGGGTATCGCCAGCGCTGCGAAGCCGGCGGCCGTGTACGAGCTGAAGGACCAGAACTCGGTCAGCATGCTCCTGCGCGCCCAGCGCAACTTCTAACATCGATCTCGCAGATCGATCAGAGAGCCCCGGCGGGACACCGCCGGGGCTTTTTTACAAGAGGGGCGTTCGGAAAATCCGGCAGCCCGTGCGGGCGACGAAGACGAGCCATGCGGTTCGATCGGCCCCAGACTTATTTACTTACCTGAGTTACTAAGCTATATAGCTTTCAGCCGATTTCGAAAGTTGCGGCTCTTAGCTTGATGCTAAGCCTCCAGAAACCTCCGGCAATGCCCTGCCGGAGGTTTTTCGTTTCAGCAAAGCGTTTTCAAGCGAAGTGGATACCGGTTCGCGTAAAGAAAACGCGTCAAGCAGAATCTAGCCGCGCATGACACGGGCGCGCGAGTTCGGCCGGTAGGCGAGGCGGCTGTGGCCGGCGCAATACGACTGGCCGTCCGGCGCCGAATTGCCGCAGAAGCAGAAATCGTCCGCACCCGGCGTCGAGATCGGCCAGCGGCAGCGGTTCTCGGCAAGCTCCAGCAGCGAGCAGCGATTGGCTTCGTCGATCGGCCCGGCGACCACCGGCGCGCCGGTCTCGCCATAGATGGTGGCGAGCATCTCATATTGCAGCCGCGGCACCGCTCTCGTCGCGCGCGCCGGCGCAAGGCTCCGCTCGAGCCTGCGGTCTTCGACCGCGCGGCTGCGCGTCAGATTGAGCCTGGACAGCTTGCCGATCACCGCGTTGCGGCTGACGCCGATATCGGCGGCGATCTCGCGGCACGAAAGTCCGGCTTCGAAGTGCTGCTTCAGAAGTTCAATTCGTTCGTTGGTCCAGGTCGGTGAAGAAGTGGGTGAAGAAGTCGCTGAGAGAACAGGCATTGTAGCGGTCCCAGGTTGCAGATGTCGGCCATCCGCCTCTCGAGATCCGTCCGCCTCACGTCCGGCGCGCGCTCACGTTCTGCCGTTGTCGCGAATCGACAAAAGCCCGTCCTTGATGGCGAGACGGATGCCTTCCTCGATCAATGTCCGTGCGACGCCGGGAACGCTGGTGCCGTGGGTGCCCTGTCTCACCAACTTCTCCAGATAGGTGATGGTCGAGAGCGCCAAGGTTACGGGAATGCGGTCAGTCTCGGCTTTTTCGGTGGCCATGGTCCGAACGCTAACCTCATACTCAGATACATAAAAGTAACGATTAAGACTCTATTTAGGTTCGGGGGTGGAAGTCAAATGCCGGCTGAGGTCATGGCTCAGCCCGTTGGAATCGCAAGAGAAATTGGACGCGGCAACGCGCGCCGCCGGGAGTGCCGGGCAGCGTCGTGGCTCGACAGGTCAGGGAAGGCGTGCCGGCTCAGCCGTGCACGATCGCCTTTTCGATCATGCAATGGATGCCCTTGGAGCCGTTGACGGTCTGGGTCACCCGCAGATCGGCCGCCAGGCTGCACAGCGTATAGGCGTCCTCGCGCGACAGATTTCGCGTCTCGCCGAGCAGCGCGATCATGTCGCGCAGCGCGCGCACCACGCACTGGTCGAGATCGGGGTCCATCGCCATGGTCATGTAGTGCGTCGCCGTCTCGGCGCGGGGATAATCGAACCGCAGGTCCTTGCGCAGCGTCAGGCGGAAGCGGCCCTGAAGCGCGGTCTCGATCGCGGTGACGCAAACCTCGCCGTCGCCCTGCACGCCATGGCCGTCGCCGCAGGAGAACAGCGCTCCCGGAACGAACACCGGCAAGTAGAGTGTCGCGCCAGCGCCAAGCTCCTTGTTGTCGAGATTGCCGCCCATGGCGCGCGGGACCAGCGAGGAGATTCGGCCCCAGGCGGGAGGCGGCGAAACGCCCATCACGCCGAAGAACGGCTTGAGCGGCAGGTCGAGGCCCCACGGCATGCGGCCGACCATCCGCGTCCGGTCGAGCGGGATGTTGAGGATGCGCGTCTCGTGGAAATCGTCGGGCAGGGTGCCGGACAGCGGCTTGATCATGTTCCAGCCCCAATCCTGCCGGAGCTGGACGTCCAGGATCTCGACCGCGAGCACGTCGCCAGGCTCGGCGCCCTCGACCGCGATCGGGCCGGTGAGGATGTGGCCGGGCAGCATGCGCTCGTTTCTGGCATGAACCTCGAAAATTTCAGGGGGAATGTGAAACTTGCTGCGGTCGGGCAGCATGTCCGGACCGCCGCTGATGGTGTCGACCGTCACCTCGTCGCCGCTCGCGATGGTGAGGACGGGCTCGAGCCTGGCTTCGAAAAAGCCCCAGTGGCACGTTTCGGGGCTCGAACGCAGGTGGTGATGGGTCATTGGCCGCCTCTGGTCGGTTTCATCTGAACTTGCCATGAGGACTTGCGAGGCCCGGGCTTGACCAGGCAATCGATCCTCTTCCAAGAAGCTTTCTGAAGATCGAGGTGCGGGTCAAGGCCCGCGCAACAGGCACGATCATTCCAGCGAGGCGCCCCTGCTTTTTGTCCTTTCCAAGACCCTCGGCACCGCGGTGCTGCCGACCAACTTCCTGATCGAGCTCGGGATCGTCTCGGTCGTCCTGATGGCGACGCGCTTTGCCGCATTCGGCCGCAAGCTCGCCGCGGCCACGCTGATCCTGCTGGCGCTCGCCGCATTTTCGCCGCTCGGCAATCTCCTGCTCTATCCGCTGGAGGCGCGCTTTCCGCCGTGGGACCCGTCGCGCGGTGCGCCTGATGGCATCATCGTGCTCGGCGGCTCCGTCGACACCGATCTTTCGGTGGCGCATCGCACGCCGGTCGTGTCGCATGCGGCCGATCGTCTGTTCGCGCCGGCCGAGCTCGCGCGCCGTTATCCGAATGCTCGCATTGTTTTCACGGGAGGCACCGCGAACCTGGTGTCGACAGGCGCCAGGGAAGCCGACTACTCCGCGCCTGTCCTGGAAAATTTGGGCATCGCGAAGGAGCACCTGATCCTCGAGCGGGACTCGCGCAACACCTACGAGAATGCGATCTTCACGAAACGATTGGTGGCGCCGAAACCGGGCGAGCGCTGGCTTCTGGTCACATCGGCCTTCCATATGCCGCGGTCGATGGGGATCTTTCGCAAGGCCGGATTCGATGTCGAGGCCTATCCGGTGGATTGGCGGATGGGCGGGCGTGACGATCTCCTCTCCTTCACCAATGTCGCCGCGGACGGGCTCGGCCGAACCGAGGTTGCCGTGCGCGAATGGATCGGGCTCGTTGCCTACCGCCTGATGGGCCGGACCGGCGATTTGCTTCCGGGCCCCGCGAAGGACTAGAAACGACGACAAGACGAAGATGATCGGCGCAATCGCCGGCCGGGAGGACGCCATGCAAGAGCAGAGTGCAGACAGGATCGATCTTGCCGGCCTCGTCGCCGATCTCAACAGCCTGTTGCGGCTGAAGACAACGGTGATCGGCATGAAGCTGTTCGCGCGCGCCGCGGACATGGAGGCGATTGCGAAGATCCGGCGGCCGAATGCGGTCCACACCACCGACCAGATCGTCAGCATGGCCTCGCGGCTCGGCTGGACCGTCGGCATCACCGGCGAGGATCTCGTTGGTAGCCAGTGCCGCGCGGTGATCGGCCTTGCGCCGCAGGACGAAAAATGGCTCGCCGGCGAAAATTATGTCGGCGTCTGGCACGGCACGGCGGAGGACGCACGCAAGCGCCAGGAGGCGCTGGACGTGGTGCCGTTCGGGCAGTATCAGGCGCTCGCGGTCAGCCCGCTCGCCAGCGGCCGGCTCGATCCGCCCGACATCTGCCTTGTCTATGCGACGCCCGGGCAGATGATCATCCTGATCAACGGGCTTCAATATACCGGCTACAAGAAGTTCGAATGGGGCGTGGTCGGCGAGACCGCTTGCGCGGATTCCTGGGGGCGGGCGCTCAAGACGGGCGAGCCCAGCCTGTC
The DNA here is from genome assembly GCF_024519855.1 of Bradyrhizobium sp. Bra78. Taxonomy (NCBI): domain Bacteria; kingdom Pseudomonadati; phylum Pseudomonadota; class Alphaproteobacteria; order Hyphomicrobiales; family Nitrobacteraceae; genus Bradyrhizobium; species Bradyrhizobium sp. Bra78. The sequence continues at coordinate 84,618 of NZ_JALJRE010000010.1, forward strand.
CTTGCCATGCTATGCCGAACGGCGCTATGGCGGCGTGCCGGACGAGGAGATGCTGATGGCCTTGAAGCCCGAGCATCTCGCCAAGGCGGTTCTGGGCATGAAGGCGCTGGCCAAGAACGGCCTGCGCTATCCGATCCCGCCCTATGGTATTCAAAGCGACGTCCGCGCCGGCATGGGCGTGAGTTACGCGAAGAAGTAAAGGCCGACCATGAGTTCTGCGAAATTCGACATCGTCGTCTATGGCGCGACCGGTTTCACCGGCCAGCTCGTCGCCGAATATCTGACTCAGCAGTACAAGAACGACCACGCGCTCAAATGGGCGATGGCGGGCCGGAGCCTCGGGAAGCTGAAAGCGGTCCGCGACGCGATCGGTGCGCCCGGGAACACGCCGCTGATCGTGGCGGATGCGTCGGATGCGGCTTCACTGAAGGCGATGGCGGAGCAGACGATGTCGGTGATCACCACCGTCGGCCCGTACCAGCTTTATGGTGAGGAACTGCTGGCGGCCTGCGTGGCCACGGGCACCGATTATTTCGATCTCTGCGGCGAGCCGGTGTGGATGCGGCAGATGATCGACAAATACGAGGCGGAGGCCAAGGCGAGCGGCGCGCGCATCGTGTTTTCGTGCGGCTACGATTCCGTGCCGTTCGAGCTCGGCGCGTTCTTCGTCCAGGAAGAGGCCAAGCGTGTATTCGGTGCACCGGCCTCGCGCGTGAAGGGGCGCGTGCGCGACATGCGGGGCACGCTCTCGGGCGGCACCGCCGCGAGCGCGAAGGCGACCTTCGATGCGGTGGCCAAGGATCTCAGCCTCGTCGCCATTCTCAACGACCACTTTGCACTGACGCCCGGCTTCAGCGGCCCGAAGCAGCCGAAGGGCAACAGGGCGGCCTTCGAGGAGGACCTGCAATCCTGGGCCGCGCCGTTCATGATGGCGCTGATCAACACGCGCAACGTTCACCGCTCCAACATGCTGATGGGATTCCCTTACGGCCAGGACTTCGTCTACGACGAGATGGTCCTGACCGGCCCCGGCGAGAAGGGCGAGGCCAACGCCAAGCGCGTGATGGCGGCAAACGCCGGGAAGACCGGTCCCGACGCACCGAAGCCGGGCGAGGGGCCGTCGAAGGAAGAGCGCGAGAACGGCCTGTTCGATCTGCTCTATGTCGCGATCGCGCCCGACGGTCGCACGGTCCGTGCAGGTGTCACCGGCGACCGCGATCCCGGCTATGGCTCGACCTCGAAGATGATCTCCGAATGCGCGATCTGCATGCTGCGCGAGGCGACGGATGTCCCGGCCGGCTTCTGGACCCCGGGCGCAGCGATGCAGCACAAGCTGATCAAGCGGCTGCAGGACAATGCGGGGCTGACGTTCAGAGTTGAGAGCTAACAGCAGATTGCAGATTGCAGGATGGGCACGGCGCTTTGCGCCTTTGCCCACCCTGCAGCAGGGCCCTACACCGCCCGCGCGTCGTAGGCGTACATAAACTCCATGCTCTTCGACCCCAGCGGCAGCAGCCATTTCATCATCTGATTGCGGATCCATGCGCCGGTGGCGCTGAATTCGCGCTTGCTGTTGCCGTTGCGGCGGGCCATGGCGACGATCTTTTCGGCGCGCGGCCGTCGCTCGGCCTCGAAGGCCTGGAAGGTGGCGCCGAGTTCCTGGCGGTCCTGCATCAGCCGGGCGAGGCGCATCGCATCCTCCAGCGCGAGCGAGGCGCCCTGGCCGGCATGAGGGCTGGTCGCATGGGCGGCGTCGCCGATCAGCAGCGAGCGCTTGCGCGACCAGGTCGGCAGGGTCGCAACATCGAGCGTGTCGGTGACCACGATGTTCTCGGCGGCCTCAATGATGCCGGGGATCGGATCATGCCAGCCACGGTGGAAGCCGCGCAGGTGCTGCTTCAGCGTCGCAGGGTCGAGCGCGCGGAACATCGCCGCGTCCATGCCGTGCGCGGGCTGCGTGCTCCACCACATCACGCCGTCGTTCGGATCGGGACTGCAATAGCCGTAGCCGAAGAAGCCGCTCTGCCCGAACGTGGTCTCGACGTGCCGGCCGACCGGCCTGCCGTCGAGGACGGCGTGCGGCACGAAGCCGCCGAAACCGATCAGTCCGGTGTCGAACGGTTGCGGGCCGTCGGGCACGACCTGCCGCCTTGTGACCGAGTGCACGCCGTCGGCACCGATCAGGAAGTCGGCTTCGGCGGTGGTGCCGTCGGCGAAGTAGGCGATGATCGGCTGGTCGCCGCGGTCCTCGATCTTGATCAGGCGCTTCTCGAAATGCAGCGAGACGCACGCGCACCAGGCCTTGTCGATCAGCATCTCGTTGAGCGTGGCGCGGCAGACATTGACCGCGGGCTGGCCGAACCGCCGCGCCATGTCGCGGTTGATCGAGCCGAGCCTCTCTCCGCCCTGCGAATAGAAGTCGAAGGACTCCGCGATCGACCCGCGGCTGATCAATTCGTTCGAAAGCCCGATCTCGTCCATGACATGCATGCCGTTCGGCGCGATCTGAAGGCCGCCGCCGATGCCTTTGGCGTAGGGCCAGGCCTCGTAGATCGCGGATTCGATGCCGGCGCGGCGCAGCAGGATCGCGGTGACGGGTCCGGCGATGCCGGCGCCGATGATCAGGGCCTTGCGGGGACGGTTGGACATTGTCTTGCTCCCGACGTTTCCGTGGTGCTAGGAGAAATTACGGTCGCTAAATCTCTTAGTGACTAAGATATATATCGACTAAGATATGAGGTCGGCCTTGTCAAGGACGAAGGCGCGCGCTGCGCTGTTGCAGGAGCTGGAAGAGGCGATGCGCAGGTCGTCCGCGCAGGGCGTGCTCTATGGCCAGACCGTTGCCAACGTTGCCGGAATTGCCAATTCCGACCTCGAATGCATGGACATCCTGTATCTCGAAGGCCGCGTCACCGCCGGCCGGCTCGCCGAAGTCACGGGCCTCACGACCGGCGCCATCACCGGCGTGGTCGACCGGCTCGAGAAAGCAGGACTCGTGCGCCGCGAGCGGGATGAAAACGACCGGCGCAAGGTCTTCATTGCCGTCGTGCCGGAAGCAGCCATGAAGATCGGCCAGTTCTACGTGCCGATGCAGCAGGCCATGGAGAAGGTGTTCAACGTCTATTCCGACGAGGAACTCCGGCTGCTGTTGCGCTTCGCGACGGAGGGTTACAAGGGCGTGCTCGCGGCGACCGAGGCACTCAAGGGCCTGATCGATACCCCGCCCGAGAAGCGTCCGGATCTCAAGCTGAAGAAGCTTCGTCGCTAGAGCGTTTTCGAGCGAAGTGGATACCGGTTCGCGACAAGAAAACGCGTCAAGACAAGAAACCAGACATCACCGTTCCGATTCTATCGGAACGGTGATGTCCCTGATCTTGTAGATCTGCGCAGCCGCGATCATGCCCCACATCGCGCCCAGCATCATCCAGAAATGCCGCCAGTGGTCGGTGTCGATCACGAAACTTTCGCCGACGGTGCCGACGAAGGCGGAGAACACGGCCAGATAGGCGCGCTGCCATGGGACTCGCACGAAGATGTGCCGGAAGCCCATGATCATCGTGGTGAACACCAGCGCGGGATAGCAGACGCCGGACAGCCAGCCGCCGGACATGAAGGCGTTGAGATAGGAGTTGTGGGTGTCCTCGGGAAAGAAGCGGTGGAATTGCAGCGGGCCGATGCCGAAGGGCAGGTCGAGCGCCATCTCCGCACCCAGGATGTGCCGGCCGAACCGGCCGAACCGGCCCTCGTCATAGCTCTGGTCGAAGCTCGCACGCTGCTTGAACATCTCGGCGGTGGAATCGAACGACATCAAAACCGCGATCAGCGCGAGGCCCAGCACCGCGGCCAGGACCGCCATGACGATGATGCGCGAGCGCTGCGCGTTGGTGCGGCTGGTCAGCACCATCAGCGCCAGCATGAAGGCGGATGTCAGCACCAGCCCGCCCCAGGCGGCGCGAGAGAACGCGAGCAGGATCGCCAGCGACATGATACAGAAGGCGATGACGTTGCGGAACGCCTTGCCGAGCTTGTCCGAAACCACGCTCTGGAGCGCGAACAGCGCCGGCAGGATCAGGAAGGCGCCGAGCACGTTCGGGTCCTTGAACGTGCCGCGCGCGCGTCCGTAGAGTGTGAGAAGGTCGTCGCCGCCGGGAACCAGGTGGAAGTAGCCGGCGACCGCCGACAGCGAGGCGACCATCGCGCCGACCACGAGTCCGCGGCGGAGCATGTCGAGCCGCGCCGCTGTGTCCTCCGACGTGACCATGGCGAAGAACACGACCGTCACCGCCATGTACCAGGAGGTCGCAATCCAGCTCACCACCTCGGATTGTTCGAAGAGCGGGATCGCGCTGATGGTGTAGCCGACGTTGAGCAGGACCAGCATCAGCACCAGCGGCATCAGCGCGAGCCGCAGGCGCAGGCCGGTGGCGAAGAAGATGACGGTGGCCAGCAGCGTCACGATCTCGTAGGGGCTCGGCTCGATGAAGACGATCGCGCCGGAGGCGCCGACCAGCCACACCATCGCGCGCTGCAGGGCCAGCACGCCGGGCGCAGCGCGAACCGCTGCATTCATTTCCCCGGCTGTCGCCGCATACGCCATCACACGCTCACACCACTCGTACGCAAGAATACCGCTGTCATCGCCCGGTCAGGCCGGGGCGCGACCGCAACTCAATACGCGTTCTCGTTCTTGGTCAGCAGCGCGATCGGCGTCTTCAGGAGAATGACGAGATCGAACAGCACCGACCAGTTCTCGATGTAATAGAGGTCGAACTCGACGCGCTTCTGGATCTTCTCTTCGTTGTCGATCTCGCCGCGCCAGCCGTTGATCTGGGCCCAGCCGGTGATGCCGGGCTTGACCCGGTGGCGGGCGAAATAGCCGTCGACGGCTTCGTCGAACAGGCGGCTCTGGAGCTTGCCCTGCACCGCATGCGGACGCGGGCCGACCAAAGAGAGATTGCCGGAGAATAAGACATTGAAGAGCTGCGGCAACTCGTCGAGGCTGGTCTTGCGAATGAAACGGCCGACGCGGGTAACGCGCGGATCGTTCTTGGTCACGACCTTCGAAGCAGTCGGGTCGGCCTGGTGATGATACATCGAACGAAACTTGTAGACGTCGATGCGTTCATTGTTGAAGCCGAAGCGCTTCTGGCGAAACAGCACGGGGCCGGGGCTGTCGAGCCGGATTGCGATCGCCACGAGGGCCATGACCGGTAGCGCCGCGAGCAGCGCCAGGCTGCCGACGACGCGGTCGAACAGCCATTTCATCACCAGGTCCCAGTCGGTGATCGGCGCCTCGAACACGTCGAGCGTCGGCACCTCGCCGAGATAGGAATAGGAGCGGGGACGGAAGCGCAGCTTGTTGGTGTGCGCGGAGAGGCGGATGTCCACCGGCAGCACCCAGAGCTTCTTGAGCATCTCCAGGATGCGCGTCTCGGCCGAGATCGGCAGCGCGAACAGCACGAGATCGACGCGGGTGCGGCGGGCAAACTCGACGATCTCGTCGACCTTGCCGAGCTTGCGCGCGCCGGCGCAGGTGTCCAGCGCGCGGCTGTCGTTGCGGTCGTCGAACACGCCGAGCACGTGGATGTCTGAATCCTCCTGCGCCTTGAGCGCTTCGACCAGTTGCTCGCCGTTGCTGTCGGAGCCGACGATGATGGTGCGGCGGTCGAGCCGGCCCTGGCGCGCCCAGGCGCGCACCAGCGAGCGCAGCACCAGGCGCTCGCAGATCAGCGCGACGAGGCCGAGGAAGTAGAAGGCGGCAAGCCACAGCCGCGATATTTCGCTGCCGAACTTGGCGAAGAACGAGATGCCGATGAACAGCAGGAAGACGAACGACCAGGAGGAAATCATGCGCGTCATCTGGCGGAGCTGACCGCGGAACAGCTGCACCTGATAGATGTCGGCGGCCTGGAAGCAGACCACGGCGGAGACGGCGACGGCGACGATCTCCGCGGGATAGGCCCAGCTGAAGGCGCCGGCGAGCGGCATGACATAGCCGACATAGACCGCGATGCCGACGAGGCTCAGCAGCGTGAAGTCGGCGAGGCGCACGATGCCGGTGATCACGATCGGCGAATAGGCGCGGGCGACCTTCTGGTTGACGACGTCGAGCGCGGCGGGCGACAGCCGGCGGCGGCGCTCGACAAAGGGCTGGTCAACCGGTTTCGCCGCGGCACTGGTCGCGGCGTCGAGCATCGAGCGTGCGTTGAGCGGTTCCACGGGTGTCCACGTCCATTCCAAAAACCCGTGGGCACGGCCTTGCGTCCCGGGCAGCATCCCCTGGCACATCGATTATCGAACAAATCGGAAGATTCTCTAAAGCAGGCCCTAAGAATGGTTAATGATTGGCAAATGCGTCGCGGTAGCCCGCAAGCACGCCGTCGACCATCGCCTGCTGGGAGAAATGCGCGGAGATGCGCTCGCGCAAGGACACCGCGCGCTGCGCGGTTACCTGCGGATCGTCCAGAGCCGCAGCAATCGCCCCGGCCATGGCCTCGGGATTGCTCGGTGCGAACAGGGCGGGGCTCTCCGCGCCAAGGATCTCGGGAATGCCGCCGATCCTGGATGCGATCATGGGAATACCGGCGGCGCCGGCCTCGATCACGACATAGGGCATGGAATCGCCGCGCGAGGGAACGACCAGCAGTCGCCCCTTGGAGAAGCCGTAGCGCGCCTTGACGTGGCCGACGAAGCGGATGGAGCCGGCGAGGCCGAGCCTCTCGACCTGCGCCTTCAGTGCCGCGGTCTCCTCGCCATCGCCGCCGAGCGTCAGCGTGACCTTCCTGCCGCCCTCGTGCAGGCGCGCCACCGCATCGACCAGCAGATCGGCGCCCTTGATGTGCCTGAACTCGCCGACATAAGCGAGGTCGGTGGCATCGTCGGCGATGACGATCGGCTCGAATTCCTCCGGTGTCACGCCGTTGAAGACGCAATGCACCACGCCCTTCGGCGTGCCGACGATGCGCTGATAGGTGTCGCGGGCAAACGCGCTTTCGAACAGGAACAGGTCGGTCGCGCCCATCAGCGCGCGCTCGAGCCGCGCGTAGAACTCGCCCTTGAAGGTGTTGAGGGGATAATGCAGCGAGCCGCCATGGGGGGTGTAGATGCGGATGGTGTCGTCGGAACGCCGCCGCATGCGGATGAAGGCGCCGGCCTTGGCGCCGTGGCCATGCATGACGTCGGGCCTGAGTGTGGCGATCAGGCGCCGCATGCGAAGCCACACCAGCGCATCGTCGGGCGACGGCTCGCGGCGCATCGCCATCCGGTGCACGCCGAGCTTCAGCCGCGGCGCGAGCTCGGCAAGGGCCTTGTCGGCGCGATCGCCGCCGGTGAGGCTGTCGGCGAGGATGCCGACATGGTGGCCGCGATCGACCTGGCCATTGGCGACGTCGAGGATGTGGCGGAAGATACCGCCAACCGGAGCGCGTACGGCGTGAAGGATGCGAAGCGGCTGGTCGGGAGAGGGGGGCATGATCAAAACCAGCGCTCGGCGAATGCTCGAACAATGCTCACGAAATATCGAGACGGATTAAGGGCCCTCGTGGTTAACAAACGGTGACGAGCGCGCCCGCGCGAGCTGCAGGATGCCGCGATTAACCCAGCGGCAACCTTAATGGAGTGTAATCGCCCCGGTTGAGGTAGGTTCGTGGCGTTGCCCTGCGGGAGTGTTCGATGCGTTTAGCGTTCTGGCGTGCCGGCAAGGACAAGGCGGTTGTCGAGCGGGCCGTTTCGAAGGCCAAAGCCGAAGCCAGGCAAGCCGAATTCAAGCAGGCCGACTTCAAGCAAGCCGAACTCGAGCCCAGGATCGAAGCCAGGCCGGTATCCGCCGCGCCGAGGCAGGCGCCGTCCGAATCCGGCGACATCGACCTGCACGCGCTCGGCGCGGCCCTGGCGCGCAAGCGCGGCTGGATCATCGTGCCGACGGTGCTGGCGCTCGTCGCGTCCCTCGCGGCCGTCAATCTCGTCACGCCGCGGTACAAGTCCGAATCCCGCATCCTGATCGACGGCCGCGAGAACGTGTTCCTGCGCCCGAACAGCGACCGCACCGAGGAGCGGCAGGCGCTCGATCCCGAGGCCGTCACAAGCCAGGTGCAGCTCGTGCTGTCGCGCGATCTCGCACGTGAGATCATCAAGAAGAACAAGCTTGCGGAGCGGCCCGAGTTCGATCCGGTGCTGCAGGGGGTTTCTCCGCTGAAGTCGCTGGCGGCCCTGATCGGCATCGGCCGAGACCCGTTCTCGATGACGCCCGAAGAGCGGGTGCTCGATGCCTATTACGACCGGCTCCAGGCCTACGCCGTCGACAAGTCGCGCGTGATCGTCGTCGAATTCCAGTCCGCCGATCCTGATCTTGCCGCGCGCGTCGCCAACTCGATCGCCGACGGCTATCTGGTGCTGCAGCAGAATGTCCGTCAGGATCAGGCCAGGAACGCGAGCCAGTGGCTCTCCGGCGAGATCGACAGCTTGCGCAAGAAGGTTTCCGAGGCCGAGGCGAAGGCGGAGGATTTCCGCTCCAAATCGAGCCTGTTCGTCGGCACCAACAACACGACGCTGTCGAATCAGCAGATGGGCGAGGTCAACACCCAGCTCAACAACGCGCGTTCGATGAAGGCGGATGCGGAATCCAAGGCGCGGCTGATCCGCGAGATGCTCCAGAGCGGCAAGCCGATCGAGTCATCGGAAGTGCTGAACTCGGAATCGATGCGGACGCCGTCCCAGCAGCGGGTGGCGTTGCGGGCCCAACTCGCCGAGCAATCGTCGACACTGCTCGGCAATCATCCGCGCATCAAGGAATTGAAGGCGCAGCTCGCCGATCTCGACACCCAGATCCGCGACGAAGCCGCCAAGATCGCCCGTTCGCTGGAAAACGACGCACGCTTTGCCAGCGGACGTGTGCAGGAATTGACGTTGAGCCTCGAGCAGTTGAAGAAGCAGGCGACGTCGACCAACGGCCAGGACGTGCAGCTCCGCGCGCTCGAGCGCGAGGCCAAGGCGCAGCGCGACCTGCTGGAGACTTATCTTGCCAAGTACCGCGAGGCCAACACCCGCGAGACCATCGACACCGCGCCGACGGACGGCCGCATCATCTCGCGCGCCATCGTCTCGAACATGCCGGCCTACCCGAAGAAGCTGCCGATCGCGCTGATCGCGACGATCGCGACGCTGCTGCTCTCGTCCGGCGTCGTCATCACCGGAGAGCTGTTGCGCCAGACTGCGCCCCGTGCGGCAGCCGTGTTCGCTCCAGCGCAAACGCGGGCGCCGGCTCGTCAGGAACCGGTTGTCCAGCCGGCGTCCGCTGAGCCGATCGTCGATCCGGTCAGGGCGGAGTCCGCGCCGCTTCAGCCGGAGATGGCCTCTGATGCCGATGCCGACGAATTCGCTGAGATCGAACATCTCGCCGACAGCCTGCGCACCGCGGGGACTGCGGCGAAGAAAGTCACGGTGCTCGGCACCGCCTCGGGCGAAGCCATCACGCTTTCGACGCTGACGCTGGCCCGGCATCTGGCGCGCGATACGCGGGTCGTCGTGGTCGATCTTGCCGCGTCCTCGCCGACAATGGCCGCGATATCCGTCGATGCTTCGGCGCCCGGCCTTGCCGAGCTGATGCAAGGCGAGGCGTCGTTCGCGCAAATCATCACCCGGGACAAGCTCTCGCGGCTGCATCTGGTCATGGCCGGCCGTCCCGGCTTCGACCGCAGCCTGTTGCAGTCGCCGCGGGTGGCGCTCGCGATCGACGCGCTGCTTCGCGCCTACGATCACGTGCTGCTCGACGCCGGCAGCGCTTCGGACCTCCCGGCGGAATTGCTGACGGCGAATGCCCGCGCCGTCGTGGTGCCCGACGCGTCGATGGCCGCGGATGCCCGCGCGCTGATGTGCGAGCAGCTGAGGGCCGTCGGCTTCGGCGAGGTGACGATGCTGGGCAAGCCCGTGCAGCCGTCAGATGCGGTGGAAGCACCGCGCGTGGTGGCAGCGTGACGTTCTTGCCTTCGCTGCGGGCCTGAGCGAGCGCCTCGTCCTTCGAGACGACCGCTTCGCGGTCTCCTCACAGGATGAGGCTTTGCTGGATCGGAGTCCGTTGAAGCTGCTGCCGCGAATTCCGTCCTCATCCTGAGGGCCCGCCGAAGGCGGGCGTCTCGAAGGATGCGCCGCGGGAGCGCGTCTCCCAACCGCAGGATACCTACCCGAACGCCTGGCGCAGCCGTCGGGCCAGATCGAACAGCATCTGGTTCTGCTTCACTAGCCGCTTGCCGTGGCTCAGCGAGGACATCGCCATCGCTGCGAGCCTGCCGCGCGAGGTCAGGGGCACGAAGCTGTCGAAGATGGCTTCGTCATCCTTGCAGAACATCCGCTTGTACTCGTCCGAGCCGATGCCGAGGTCGAGCGAGCGGTAGCCGCGCTCGGCGTAGCGGTCGATGATGTAGCGCATCAGGATCAGCCCGGGGCTGAAGCGGGCGTGCTCGGACATCGTGTAGGTGTTGAACATCATCGAGAAGCGCTGGCCGTCGGCGACGCCGGCGAAGATCGCGATCACCTCGTCGTCGCATTCGAGCGCGTGGATGTCGATGACGCGGCCTTCGCCGCGCGGCGCATGGCAGGCGCTGCGGATGAACGCTTCGACGCCCGGTTCGGCGAAGACGTCGGGGAGCTTCTGCTCGGCCATCCGCACCGGCTTGACGCGGAAGAACCAGTCGAGCAGGCGGGTGATGTCCGCGTCGGTGGTGGCAAGGTGATAGCGATAGCCGGCGAGCGTCTGGAGCTTCTTCTCCTTGCTCTTGAGGCGGCGGCGGAAGGAATTGCTGATGCGCGATGCGGGCGGACCGCCGGGCTCCATCACCAGCAGCGGACAGCCGTTGATCGCGCTCTGCCGCGGGAAAGCGGCAAACGGGTTCTGCTGATCGTGCCAGCGCAGCGGCTGCTGCGTCAGTGCGAGCACGTCGACATGTTCGCGCAGCGGCGCCTGCAGCGCGTCGAGATCGGCGGCAATCACCTGCGCTGCGAACTCGGCGTTCCACAGGCCCATGTTGAAGGTGGTATGTTTGCCGCCCATGAAGCAGGCCGTGCGCACGCCATGGGTCTGGCGCAGCGAGAGCGGCAGCAGCAGGAGCGGCCTGTGCTCGGCGTCGCGGGCGATCACGATGAAGGGCCGGGCGCCCTCGCAGCCACCGACCAGACCATGCCAGGGACTCAGCAGATCAAAGCGCTGATAAGGCGTGAAGAGGTGACCGGGCTCTTCGAAAGTGCGCCAGACCGCCTCGGCGGCGCCGAGATCGGCAACGATGTCGACATGCGCGATACGGCTCGCTTTCGACCGCGCTGGCGCTTCTGCCGTCCGGCTTTGCATCGCCGCAGCCATGGTCATTCGCGAAACCTGTCGAGAAATCAAAAATGTGCGTAATTCGGCCTGTGGCCGACCTTTGCAAAGAAATGTCAACAAAGGGTAATGACTATAGGGGAGGAAACAGGCGCCAACGCGTCAGGTGGGACATTGGCATCCGACGACAGATGGCTGGAACGGCTGCGGCTCGAGCTGACCTGGTTCAGCGGCCAGGCTGCGCTGCGCAGTCGTGGTGCCGGCGCCATCCTGCGCTTTGCCGATGTGCGGCCGCGACGTCGCGGCGGGTTTCAGCCGCTGCGCGAGAACGAGATCACTCCGCGCTTCCTCGACCGGGCCATCCGCGCGCTGAAGCGGTGGAGATATGATTTTGTCGGAATGGACGAGGTGTGCCGGCGTGCGGTGACGCTGCCGGAAAAGCGGCGCTTCGTGGCGCTCACCTTCGACGGTGCTGCCAAGGATCTCATCACGTTTGCCTACCCGGTGCTGGCCCGCCACGCCGTACCCTTCACGATCTACGTGCCCACCGCGTTTCCCGACGGCGTCGGGGAAGCCTGGTGGCTCGGACTGGAGCAGGTGATTGCGCGCGAGAGCCGCATCAGTCTGATGATGGGCGAGAGGGAGCAACGCTTCAACGTCACCGGCAATGCCGAGAAGCAGGCGCTGTTTTCGTTCGTCGAGGGCTGGCTGCTCTCACTGCCGCCGGCGGATTTGTCGGCTGCGATCGCCGACCTCTGCACGCGCTACCGGATCGACCTTGCCGCGCTTTCGCGCGAGGCGTCGATGAATTGGGAGGATCTGGCCAAATTGGCGGCCGATCCGCTCGTCACGATCGGCAGCGCGACCGTGAACTATCCCGTTCTCGCCAACATGAAAGACGCCGCCGCGCTGCGCGAGATGACGATGGGCAAGGCGGTGGCGGAAGCGGCGTTCCACCGCGAGATCGAGCATCTGGCCTTTCCGTTCGGCGATCGCGCCTCGTTCCGGCGCAGCCACGTCGTGATGGCGGAGGAGGCCGGCTTTGCCAGCGCGGTGTCGACGATCCCGGGCATCGTGGATGCCGGGGGGCGCACCAACCTGCGCGCACTGCCGCGGATTTCCTGGGACGGAAGGGGGCGCTCGTTGCGCATGCTGCGCGTGCTGGCGTCGGGCGTTGCCTTTGCGCCGGTGAAGCCGACCGGCACTCTTACGAACCAGACTTGACCCGGTCGGGCCGCTGCATCCAGCTCACGATCGGCATCGCCGGCAGCACCCAGCCCATGCCGACCACCACGTAATAGATCGCCTGCCGCCAGCCGGATTCGGCAATCCACGGCATCTGCGCCAGCGCCATGCCGAGCAGGGCCCAGACAGTGGCGAGCACCAGGAGGAGGATGGCGCCGAGGAACTTGCGGGTACGGATCGTCATGACGGAATGCTGCGGCTTTCGCGTAACTTGCGCTGCGGGAGCGGGGGACTATAAGGGGCGCGCAGTCCGGTTCAAGCCTCAAGTCGCTTAGGTACAAGGTTTGGTTTCGCCCTGAAATGACGCCGATTTCCACCCTCTCCGAGCCGTATCGCGCCGTGCGCTGGTGGCTGATTTCCGTGGCCGCGCTGATCGCCCTGATGGTGCTGGTCGGCGGCGCGACCCGGCTGACGGAATCCGGGCTCTCGATCGTCGAATGGAAGCCCGTCACAGGCAGCGTTCCGCCGCTTTCGGAGCGGCAGTGGACCGAGGCCTTCGAGGCCTACAAGAAGATCCCGCAATATCGCGAGCTCAACGCGGGCATGAGCCTGTCCGAGTTCAAGGAGATCTTCTGGTGGGAATGGAGCCACCGGCTGCTCGGCCGTTTCATCGGCGTGGCCTATCTGCTGCCGTTCCTGTTCTTCCTATGGCGCGGCGGTCTGTCCGGTGAATTGAAACGGCGGCTGTGGCTGCTGTTCGCGCTCGGCGGGCTCCAGGGCGCGGTCGGCTGGTGGATGGTGGCGTCGGGCCTGACGGAGCGCGTCGAGGTCTCGCAATATCGGCTGGCGACGCATCTGGTGCTCGCGCTCCTGATCTTCGCCGGCATCGTCTGGACGGTGCGGCGGCTCAAGGAACGTCCGCAGATCGCAGTGCCTGCGCGGCTGAGATTCACGAGCGTGCTGCTCCTCGTCGTGACTTTCGTGCAGATCTATTTCGGTGCGCTGGTCGCGGGCCTGCGCGCCGGCCGCGCCTACAACACCTGGCCGCAGATCGATGGCGCGTTCATTCCCTCGGCGGATCGGCTGTGGTTCGAGACGCCGTGGTGGCGCAACATGTTCGACAATGTGCTGACCGTGCAGTTCGAGCACCGCATGACGGCCTATGTGCTGTTCGTGCTCGCGGCGTGGCACGCCTTCGATGCGGTGCGCTCGCGCGCGGCGGCGGGCGGCGCGCTGTTGCTGCTGGGCGCGGTAAGCCTGCAGGCGGTGCTCGGCATCCTCACGCTGCTCCATCAGGTGCCGATCGATCTCGCGCTCGCCCATCAGGCGGTCGCCATCGTGGTGCTGACACTCGCGGTGATGCAGACCGAGCGGCTCGCCTCGCGGCAATCTGCGCAAGCGCAGCCGCGCGCGGTTCCGCTCGGTCAGGCCGGCTGATCACCATCAGCCGGCTGATCAGCAATAGCCGTAGATGCCGCACGAGTAGGGCAGGCGCCAGAAATAGTCGACCTGCTTCCCGCCGTAATACGAGCCCTGATAGTCGTAGTCCCAGGGGCGGCCGTAATAGCCCGGCAGCGTGTGCGTGCCGGGCAGCAGCGGCGTGCCCGGCAGGTTGCGGATGTAGCTGCCGATGCCATAGGCCGGCGAGATCAGCGCATCCGGATCGGTTTCGACGTAGACTTTCGGCGGCTCCTGCGGCGGAGCCGCGGCCCGGCGCTTCGGCGTGGCCGGCAGATCGGCGGCGAGCGCGCCCGAGACCGTCAGCATTGCCGCAAGGGCAGGTACCATCCAGCGCAGCATCGTCGGCTCCGAATCAAAAAGGGCGATCCAAGGACGATGTATGCGGCCAATATGGTTAATGACTATTAACCGGCGGCGCGGTTCCGGGGCGGCTGTTTGCACCGCCCCGGAGTGACAACAACTACGCGCCCAGTGCCTGTTCCAGATCGGCGATCAGATCTTCCTTGTCCTCGATCCCGATCGAGAGCCTGACCACGTCGGGGCCGGCGCCGGACTTGATCTTGGCGGCGTCGTCGAGCTGGCTGTGCGTGGTCGAGGCCGGGTGGATCACCAGCGAGCGGGTGTCGCCGACATTGGCCAGATGCGAGAACAGCTGCAACTTCGACACCAGCCTGACGCCGGCGTCATAGCCGCCCTTCAGGCTGAAGGTGAACACGGCGCCCGCGCCCTTCGGCGCGTATTTGCGCGCGAGCCGGTTGTACTTGTCGGTTGGCAGCCCCGCATAGCTCACCGAGGCCACCGCCGGGTGACCGGCGAGGAATTCGGCGACCGCTTTCGCATTGTCGCAATGCCTCTGCATGCGCAGCGGCAGCGTCTCGATGCCGGTGAGGATCATGAAGGCATTGAACGGCGACAGCGCCGGGCCGAGGTCGCGCAGGCCGAGAACGCGGCAGGCGATCGCGAAGGCGAAATTGCCAAACGTCTCCTGGAGCTTGATGCCGTGATATTCCGGCCGCGGCTCCGACAGCATCGGATATTTGCCGCCCGTGGACCAGTCGAACGTGCCGGCATCGACGATGATGCCGCCGAGCGAATTGCCGTGGCCGCCCAGAAACTTCGTCAGCGAATGCACGACGATGTCGGCGCCGTGGTCGATCGGGCGGATCAGGTAGGGCGAGGCCAGCGTATTGTCGACGATCAGCGGCACGCCCGCCTTGCGCGCCACCGTCGAGATCGCCTCGATGTCGGTGATGCTGCCGCCGGGGTTGGCGATGGATTCGATGAAGATCGCTTTCGTGCGCGGCGTGACCGCGCGCTCGAAGCTCGCGATGTCATCCGGATCGGCCCATACCACGTTCCAGCCAAAGCTCTTGAACGCGTGCGTGAACTGGTTGATCGAGCCGCCATAGAGCTTTCGCGCGGCGATGAACTCGTCGCCGGGCTGCATCAATTGCTGCAACACCACGACCTGCGCGGCATGGCCCGAGGCCACGGCCAGCGCGGCCGTGCCGCCTTCGAGCGCGGCGACGCGCTCTTCCAGCACCGCGTTGGTGGGATTGCCGATGCGGGTATAGATGTTGCCGAATGCCTGCAGGCCGAACAGCGAGGCGGCGTGGTCGGCGTCGTTGAAGACGAAAGACGTCGTCTGATAAATCGGCGTAGCGCGCGCACCGGTGGTGGGATCGGGCTGTGCACCGGCATGCACGGCGAGGGTCGAAAATCCCGGAAGGCGATCGCTCATTGATGGCGTCCTGTTCTCATGATCTGAAATCGCGCGGCATGCTGATCGTCGCAGCGTCTGCCGTCAAGGCGCCGGTTCACATCAGGACTATCGCGCTACGCATTGTCGCGTTCGCGAAAGGAATCCTTCGCAAGTGCGTCAGCTCTGCTCGGTCTTGTTCTTGGCGGCGCGATCGGACGCCGCGGTGTCACCGCCGCCGACACTCATCCGATTGAGGGATAGCCGCATGCCTTGTGTCGGTGCCGGCGGGCGCTTGGAACTCAGCGTGCGCGAATTGACGCCCATCCATGAGATCTCGGACGACAGCCGGCCATATTCGATCTTGGGGCAGCGGTTCATCACCACCTTGATGCCGACCGATTCCGCCTTTGCCGCGGCGACATCGTCACGCGCGCCGAGCTGCATCCAGATCACCTTCGGCAGCGGATCGAGCGTGAGTGCTTCTTCGACGACAGGCAGGATGTGGCTGGAATTGCGAAAGATGTCGACCATGTCGATGGGATGGCCGATGTCGGACAGCGAGGCGACGAATGGCTTTCCGAGCAGCTCCTTGCCGACATGGCCGGGATTGACGGGGATCATGTCGTAGCCGCGTTGCGCCAGATATTTGAACGCGAAATAGCTCGGCCTCACGTTGACCGGCGAGGCGCCGACCATCGCGATCGACTTCACGCTGTTGAGGATGGCGCGGATGTAATTGTCGGGATAGGCGTCGTGGTTCATTGGCTCTTCTTTTTGCTGTCATTGCGAGGAGCGCAGCGACGAAGCCATCCAGTCTGTTTCCTCGGTGGGATTTCTGGATTGCTTCGCTTCGCTCGCAATGACGATTCTACTCACCCCGCCATGTCGGCGTGCGCTTCTCGATGAAGGCGCCGATGCCTTCCTCGGCGTCGCGCGCCATCATGTTCTCGGTCATGACCTCTGCCGCATAGCGATAGGCTTCCGCAAGGCTCATCTCGGCCTGGCGGTAGAATGCCTCCTTGCCGAGCTTGACGGTGTAGGCGGATTTCAGCGCAACCTGTTCGGCCAGCGCAAGCGCGGCGTCGCGCTCGGTGCCGGCGGCGACGACGCGATTGATCAGCCCGATCTCGCGGGCGCGGGCGGCCGGGATCGGCTCGCCCGTCAGCAGCATCTCCATCGCCTGCTTGCGCGGCACGTTGCGCGACAGTGCCACCATCGGCGTCGAGCAGAACAGGCCGATGTCGACGCCGGGGGTGGCGAAGCTCGCAGCGTCCGAGGCGATCGCAAGATCGCAGCTTGCGACGAGCTGGCAGCCGGCGGCGGTCGCGATGCCCTGGACGGCGGCGACCACGGGCTTCGGCAGGTGGACGATCGCCTGCATCATCGCGCTGCAGGCGGTCATCATCTCCGCGAAGAAGGCGCGGCCGCGATCCGGATCGGCGCGGCGCGCGGTCAGCTCCTTCATGTCGTGGCCGGCGGAGAAGGCGGGGCCGTTGGCGGCGATCACGACGCCGCGGACCGCCTTGTCGTCGCCGATCTCGTTGAGTTCGGCATGCAGGCTTGCGATCATCGCCTCCGACAGGCTGTTGCGCGCGGCCGGGCGATTGAGCGTCAGGACCGCGATGGGGCCGACGGTCTCGCGCAGCAGGATCGGCGGTTGCGGGGAGGGGGCGCGGGCCTGGACGGGCATCGAAAGCGTTTCCGGTTGGATTCTTGCACTTGGATGACGCGGATGGATGATGCAGATAACCTAATGTAGCAGGCGAAGTGAAGCGAGGGTGAGGCGAAGCATGGCGTTAGCGAAAATGAGCGTGGTGGAGGTCGAGCAGTTTCTCCGTGAGGAATTTCCCCAGGCCTTCGGCGGCGACGACATCACGATCGAGAGCGCGGACGGCCAGACCTGCCTGCTGCGCCAGCGCTACAGCGAAAGGATGCTGCGGCCGGGCGGGACCGTGTCCGGCCCGACCCTGATGGCGCTTGCCGATTTCGCGATGTACGTGGTGCTTCTGTCCGCGATCGGGCCGATCGGGCTCGCCGTCACCACCAATCTCAACATCAATTTCCTGCGCAAGGGCCAGCCCGGCCAGGATGTGCTGGCGGAAGCCCGGCTGCTCAAGCTCGGCAAGCGCCTGGCGGTCGGGGAGGTGAAGCTGCTGTCCGGCACGTCGCCCGATCCGATTGCCCACGTCACCTCGACCTATTCCATTCCAAATGTTTGAGCTTTTCGCAGGTAATATCGCACCATATTTTTAACTTATTGATTTTACTCATGTAATTTCCACCATCGGGCATTGACCGTTGCGCGTCTCTTCTCTAGAAAACCGCGCAGTCCGGTGCGGTGTTCGCGCCGATGCTCCCCGTCCACGGAAACTCTGACATGAAAACCTTTTCGGCAAAGCCGGCTGAGGTGACGAAGAAGTGGGTACTGATCGACGCCAAGGGTCTGGTCGTCGGCCGTCTCGCCACCATCGTTGCCATGCGCCTGCGCGGCAAGCACCTCCCGACCTACACCCCGCACGTTGATTGCGGCGACAACGTCATCATCATCAACGCGCAGCATGCGGTCCTCACCGGTCGCAAGCGCGAGCAGAAGACCTATTACAAGCACACCGGCTATGTCGGCCATATCAAGGAGCGCACCGCGCGCCAGATCCTCGAGGGCAAGCATCCCGAGCGCGTGCTCGAGAAGGCCGTCGAGCGCATGATCCCCCGTGGTCCCCTCGGTCGCGTCCAGATGGGCAACCTCCGCGTCTATGGCGGCGCCGATCATCCGCACGAGGCCCAGACGCCCGAGAAGATCGACATCGCCAAGTTGAACCGCAAGAACACGAGGGCCGCATAACATGGCCGAATCCATCCAGTCGCTCGATCAGCTCTCGCAGCTCAAGACGGCGGCAGCGCCCGACGCGCCCAAGCACGAGAAGAAGGTCGACAAGTTCAACCGCGCCTATGCCACCGGCAAGCGCAAGGACGCGGTCGCCCGCGTCTGGATCAAGCCGGGCGCCGGCAAGGTCACGGTCAACTCGCGCGAGGTCGAGGTCTATTTCGCCCGTCCCGTGCTGCGCATGATGATCGAGCAGCCGTTCTCCGTGGCTGCGCGTTCCGGTCAGTACGACGTGATCTGCACCGTTGCCGGCGGCGGCCTCTCCGGCCAGGCCGGCGCGGTCCGTCACGGCATCTCCAAGGCGCTCACCTATTTCGAGCCGGAGCTGCGCGGCGTGCTCAAGAAGGGCGGCTTCCTGACCCGCGACTCCCGCGTCGTCGAGCGCAAGAAGTACGGTAAGGCCAAGGCCCGCCGGTCCTTCCAGTTCTCGAAGCGTTAATCGCTTCGGTCACATTCGCCGCGAAAGCGGCTTCAATGAGATGCAAAAGGGCGCTGATTTCAGCGCCCTTTTTGTTGTTCGTTTGTACGCAAATTGATGACGAGTTTCCTGAAAAGTTGGGCTTGCGTGAAAACCTGAATGGAACCCGCGAGACATAGCGTCGCATTTGGAAGGGCGCGCAAATCGGCTGAGCCGATCGCGTAATTGCTATGTTCAAGAGGGGGCCGACATGATGTCGCTCGATAGCATCACGCTCTATTTGGTCGCCACCATGGTTGCCGCACTGCTCGGCGCCATGATGGTTTTCTTTGGCAGGCAGGAGAACAGCCCTGCGCTGAAATGGTGGGGCACCGCCTATCTTCTCGGCGCCGCCTCGGTCGCGCTATGGACCGCAGCCGGCGAAAGCCTGGGCCCGCATCTTTACCTCGCGCTGAACGCGGTCGGTTTCGTCGCCTGCGGCATGGTGTGGAATGCGGCGCGTGTCTTCCACGGCCGCAAGCCGAACTGGCCAGGGCTCCTCGTCGGTGCGCTCGTTTGGACCGCCGCCGTTACACTGCTCGATCCTGCGGCTTCAATGCTGCGCATGATCGTCGGCGCCGGCATCGTGTCGGTCTATGCGGCGCTGACCGCGAGCGAGCTCTGGGTCGAGCGGCGCAAGAGCCTGCAACGGCGCTGGCCGGCCTTCGTGGTGCCGGTGATGCACGGCTGTGTCCTGATGCTGCCGATCCTGCTCGGCAGCTTCCTGCGCCCGCACGATGCCGGTTTCTCCACCAGCATCTGGGTCACCGTGTTCGCGGTCGAGCTGGTGCTCTATGCCGTCGGCACCGTGTTCGTGATCTTCATGCTGGTCTCGGAGCGCACCGTCACCGCGCACCGGACCGCGGCGTCCACCGATCCGTTGACCGGCATGCTCAACCGCCGCGGCTTCTCCGAGGCCTGCGGACGCGTGATCGAGCGCGAAGCCAAGGCCGGGCGTCCCGTGACCGTGATGATCTTCGACATCGACCACTTCAAGTCGATCAACGACCGCTTCGGCCATCCCGCCGGTGACGAGATGCTGAAACTGTTCTCGACCGTCGTCGTCAGCAATCTGCGCATGACCGACATGTCGGGCCGTATCGGCGGCGAGGAATTCGCGGCGCTGCTGCCGTGTTCGCTGGAGGAGGGCGTGCTGGTCGCCGAGCGCGTGCGCGAGGCGTTCGAGACCTCCGGTATCGTGGTCGATGAAGGCCCGGTCGACACCACCGTCAGCATCGGCGTCGCCGGCGGTCCGGCCGGCACCGAGCTCGAGGTGCTGCTGGCCTCGGCCGACACCGCGCTCTACCAGGCCAAGCGCGGCGGCCGTAACCGCGTCGAGGCGGCCGAGGAGCTGCCGCTGTCGCTGGAGAACTGGCGCCGCCAGAGCGCGGCGCGGATCGGTCCGCCGCAGGCGCGTCCGGTCACGGCTTGAGGCAAAGGGGCCCTGCGGTAATCCCCTGTTTACCATTCGATTCCTACCATCGTGGCCATGGAATCGATCCGTCGACAGAACCCGCAGGCCGCCCTGATGTCGCTCGAAGCCGCTGCAGCCTCGGCACGCGGCGGCTTCGCCTGCCTGTTCTCCACCGCGGACGAATACGAGAGTGCGCTGATCACCGAGCGCCGCGCCCAGGGGCGCTACGCGCAAGGCCGCAGCTATTGGCCGGCCGCGCTGTTCGTCGGTTGCGTTCTGATCGTTGCCGGCACCGCTTTGCTGTTCGCCTGAGAGCGCCGCATTTTTGGCCGATCAGGGCGCCGTTTCGGCGCCTTTTTCTTTGCCGCCGTCTGCGGTAGACACGCCCATCAAACAAAGAAGGGTGGAAACCGATGATCACCGAGATCGCGCAAATCGACGTCAAGCCGGGCAGCGAGAAGGACTTCGAGGCTGCCGTCGCCAAGGCCAAGGCCGCCTTTGGCCGCGCCAAGGGCTTTCACGGTTTCGAACTGCACAAGTCGATCGAGAAGCCGCAGCGCTACCGGCTGATGGTGAAATGGGACACGCTGGAAAACCACACCGTCGATTTCCGCGGCTCCGAGAACTTCACCGAATGGCGCGGCCTCGTCGGCCAGTATTTTGCCACGCCCCCCGAGGTCGAGCACACCGAGACCGTGCTGACGACCTGAGCGGCTTTATGTCGGGAGCATGATCTCCGCGCAAACGCGCTCCGCGTTTGTCGCGAGGAAAAACCGCTGCAAACTTTTCCGCAATCTTGTCCTACGCCGCCTCCGCCAGAGGCGGCGCCTCATACGTCTTGAAATGGTCGATCATGACCTTGGCGATGGCGACGAGCGGCAGCGCCAGCGCCAGGCCCCAGATTCCAAACACGACGCCGAGGAGGATCTGGAACGCGAACAGCGTCGCCGGCGGAATGTCCAGTGCCTGCCGCTGCAGGATCGGCGTCAGCACATAGCTCTCCATGGCGTGCACGCCCATGAAGAGGAGAAAGGCCGACAGCGCAGGGATCCAGCCCGAGGCGAGGCTCGCGAGCACCACGACGACGCCGGCAATGATGGCGCCGACGGTCGGGATGAAGGCGAGGAGGCCGGCCTGGATTCCCAGGATGAAGGAGCCGGGAATGCCGATGACGGCAAGCCCGATCCAGGTCACCACACCGACCGCAAGCATCACGATGATCTGCGCGATCAGCCAGCGCTCCAGCGTCTCGCCGATGCGGTCGATGATGAGGGTGACGCGGGTGCGGTGTCTGGCCGGCGCAAGGAACAGCAGGCCGTCGTGATAGACGCTGGGCTGGGCGGCGAAGGCAAGGCCCAGGAACAGCACGATGAAGATGTTGCCGACGGCGCTGATAGTTCCGAGCAGCAGCTTGAAGGTCTGGCTTACGATCGCTCCGCCGCTGGAGGCGAGCGCGCCTGCGCCCGACAATCCGCCGTGCGAGCCTGGGCTCGAGGCGGGTGTCGGGCCCGTGTCGGTCGAGGCGGCGGGGGCGGCATTGCCGAGGTCGAACACGCTGGTGTCGATGCCGTGGTTTTCGAGGAAGGACCGGACGTTGGTGATCTGCGACCTGATGGTCTTGCTCAGCAGCGAGGCCTGGTCGGCGATGGTGGCACCGCCGAGATAGGCAACGCCTCCGAGCATCGCGGCCAGCAACGTGCAGACGATCGCCAGCCGCACCGCATGCGGCAGGTGCAGGCGGCGGCCGAGTGCGTTGGTCAGCGCATTGAGGCCGACGCCGAGCAGCATGCCGGTGAAGATCAGGAGCAGGGTGGTCGCAAAATACCAGGTGAAGACCAGCATGGCCGTGAACAGCACGATACCGATGCCCCCGACCGAGATCGACCAGGCCAGATCGGTGCGGATCCGGGTTCGTTCGTCGGCGGAGACTGGCACGTCGCTTCCTCTTTCAAGCTGTCCTTGCGAAGCCACTCTTTCTTCTATTGCGGCCGGGATCAAGCCGCATCAACGTCGCTGGGACGATGGCGGTCCTTGAGATCTCGTTGGCCCAGACGTCGTCACGAGCCGCGGCATTGCGCGAGGAACGTGTCGATCGCACCCGTTGATTGACTCAACCGCTAGTTCTGGCACAGACTCGATTCAACGTATTTTTCGACGCCTGTTTCGAGAAGCAGTTTGATGAAGAGAATGAAGGCTCTTTTTGCAGCGATGCTCATCGTGGCGTCGCTTGGGGCCGCCAACTACGTGGCATGGCTCAGGTTGCATCCCGAAGTTTCGGCCGTGGAATCGATTAATGAGAAGGCGAAATACAACGCCCATGTTGTGATGCTTCACCAGCGCGCCATGGAGCGCGTCGATCCGGGCACGAGCGAATCATATTTGCCGGTCTACGACGCGCAAAATCCCGGATTGTTCCTGCTGGTGGCGGAACTCGCCATACGAGCCGGCGCGACGACTCCACTCCCGCTCGAAGTTCTTTCCATCCTGCTGTTCAATATTGGAGCCTTGTGCTTCTTCTTTTGGGTCTATTTGCTGTTCAGCGACGTTATCGCCGCAACGTTTGCCACCGTATTCCTGGTGCTGTCGCAGTTCTTCCTGTTCTTCTCCGGCGTCACGCACACGATGCCCTATGAGTTCGTGTTCTTCAACCTGACGCTGCTGCTCTTTCTGCTCTACTTGAAGCGAGGCGAGCGGGTCTATCTCGTGGGGTCGCTGCTGGCCATGTTCCTCATGGCCATGAACTACTGGTTCTACTATATGTCATCGTGGATCGTGATGGTCGGTCTCTGGTGGCAGTATCGAGGTCGCCCCCGCCTGCGTGACGTTGCGCTGATTTCCGCTCCGCTTGTCGCGGCCGCCACGCTTACAGCCGCCATGATCATGTTCATCGTCGGCGGCTTCACGAGCGGAATTCTGCGGATGCTGGACCTGTTCGTGGCTCGAACCGTCGACGCTCGCATGCCGAACAGCCATTGGTATCCTGGCGTCAAGTTTGTTTCTGCTGCGGATTGGGATCGCTATCCCGATGTCGTCGCATCCCGACTGGAATGGGCATATAGCTTTGACCTGCAAACCTTCTCGATTGCGGCCGGCTGTGCGGTGATCTTGCTGTCAATCCGCAAGCGCAGCTCTGCTGTGTCGGCTCTTATTCTCTTGCTTGGAAGCCTGTCCTGGTACTTCGTGATGCTCCAGCACACGTTTGTCCATTCATTCAGTGGTATGTATAGCTTCCTCGGCATATGCCCGCTCTTTGGCTTGATCATCGCCGAAGCGGTTGTCCGCCTTTGCGACGCGCTGAGTTCCACCCGAGCCTGCTTCACGGGCGGAAGCATTAGGCGCGCGGTTCTTTCGACATGTGTTGCGGGGGTGATGGTCGTCGTGTCGTGGTGGGCGGTGGTTCCGTTCTATCGGAACTCCGTCGGGTTAATCAAAAAGACGGTCGCTATCGCGGCCGACGTCGAGAAGAAATATCGGCTGGCGGTCCAGGACGCCTGTCGCGATGATTCAAAGGTGACCCTGGAAGAGTTGAAAGGGGCCGCGCAAGCGTGGGGCTTCCAGTGGACCCCCGAAATCCTCGCTGCCACCAACCAAATGCCGACCTGTTCCCGTTACAGCAGCGTGCAATGAGAACCGTTCAATGTCGGTCGACCGGGACCTGCCGGCCTGGACCGACGGATTTGGGCGGCAACTGCAGCGCGACATGACGCGCGTATTCCCTTGAGAAGCGCAATTTGCCCTGCTAATCGAGGGATCGGAAAGCAAGGTCCGCATGGTTCAAGCCTCTCGTCCGCACCAGCCTGTTTCATCTGACAGTCTCAAGACTGGTGCCGATACCTATTCGAGCGCGATTGCGGACGCCCAAAACTACATGGATTGGGTGATCGAACAGTTCCGCCCCTATTTGAAGGGCGAGATTCTCGAAGTCGGTTTCGGCCACGGTCACTACAGCAACAGGCTTAGCCAATTCGGCGACTATTGCGGTGTCGACCATGATCGCGAGAGCGTCGAGCATGCCAGGACCGCGATGCCCGGCAGGAAGTTTGCCGTCTGCGACATCTTGGCGCGAGAGCAACTGCGCGGACTGTTTCCGCAGGGCGTCGATGCCGTCTTCACCATCAATGTGCTCGAGCACATCGAGGACGACGCCACGGCGATCGCCAATCTTGTCGACGTGCTGAAGCCGGGAGGGCACCTCCTGATCAGCGTGCCGGCTCTGATGCTGCTCTACAACGACCTCGACCGCCTGGCGGGGCACTGCCGCCGTTACACCACGACGCGCCTAGGCGATCTGCTTGCGGATCAGCCGGTCGAACTCGTTCGGCTCAGCTACTTCAATCCGATTGGCGGATTGGGGTGGCTTGCCAATCGCCTGAAGCGGCATCAGTCGCTGAACGATGACGCCGTCAACGGGCAGATTGCGCTATTTGACAAATATATCGTGCCGCTGTCGCGGGCGCTCGATCCGCTCTCGCGAAGTTTCTTCGGGCAATCCGTCACCTGCATTGCACGTCGCCGATGATCTCAGTCGTCATTCCCGCACTCAACGAGCGCAACGGCATCGTTGAAACCATTGATCGGGCCAAGGCGGCTCTCGACGGCGCTCAGCTCACTCCCTATGAAATCGTCGTCGTCGACGATGGTTCGGTCGACGGGACTGGCGCGCTCGCCGAGGAGGCGGGGGCAAAGGTGCTCAGGCATCCCCACAACATCGGCTATGGCCGCTCGCTGAAGGATGGAATTCGCGCCGCATCCTACGATACGATCGTCATCAGCGATGCGGATGGTTCCTACCCGATGGAGGCGATCCCGGCACTGGTCGCGCGCTTTGGACAGGGTTTTGACATGGTCGTCGGCGCCCGGACCGGGCCCAACTACCGGGAGTCGATGCTGAAGTCGCCGTTGCGCGCCGTCCTGAAGGCGATCGTCGAATTCACCGCCAACCGCGACATTCCCGACATCAACTCCGGCCTTCGCGTGTTCGGCCGGCAGGTCGCCATCTCCTACTTCCAGCACGTCAGCGATCTGTTCAGCTTCACGACGTCGCTGACACTGGCCTACATGATGAACGCAAAATTCGTCGACTACGTCAACATCGACTACAAGACGCGGATCGGTCGCTCCAAGGTGAACCTGTTCCGCGACTCCGTCAGGACCCTGCAATATGTCCTGGAGGCCTGCACCTACTACAATCCGCTGAAGATCTTCGTGCTGCTGGCAATGATGTGCATGGCGCTCGCACTGGTCTCGCTGGTCGGCGGGATCATCCTGCAGCTCGTCAGTGCCTTCGTCCTGGGCGTCGGCGCGATCCTGCTCAGCATTCTCGTCGTCGCGATGGGACTGCTCGCGGTGCTCCTGAAGCAGATCATGAACCAGCGATCATGACCTTCCTGTGCGAGGGAACGCGATGTGCGGCATAGCGGGCGTCGTTCATCGTGACGGTCGCGCCGCCGACGGCCGTGCGGCGGCGGCGATGTCGGCTGCGCTGCTCCATCGTGGACCGGGCGGCGAGGGCACCTGGCCAGGAACGAACGCATGCCGGACCTGAAGGATCAGACGATCAGCGATTTCGGGGAGCAATGGACCGCGTTCCGCGACAACCCCGGCTATTACGGGTCGGCAGCTCTCCTTGCCGATCTGTTCGGGCCGTTGCTCGCCCTGGATGACGTCAAGGGCAAGCGGGTCGCCGATATCGGCAGCGGCACGGGGCGCATCGTCAACATGCTGCTCGATGCCGGGGCCGGTCATGTCGTTGCGGTCGAGCCCTCCGCCGCCATGATGGTCCTGAAGGAAAACACGGCCCAGGGCGCCGACCGCGTCGCGTATTTGCAGGTGCCCGGCGATCAGTTGCCGCCCGATCTCGAACTCGACTACGTGGTTTCGATGGGCGTCCTGCATCACATCCCCGCGCCGGCGCCCGTCGTCCGCGCGGCCTACGATGCGTTGCGCCCCGGTGGACGCTGCATCGTCTGGCTCTACGGCTACGAAGGCAACGAGACCTATCTGTCGCTCGCGATTCCGCTGCGCAAGCTCACCGTTCTGCTGCCGCATCGGCTGCTCGTGGCGCTGTCCTATGGTCTGGAGTGGGTGCTGACGGCCTATATCGGGCTGTGCCGTATATTGCCGCTCCCGATGCGGTCCTACATGCGCTCGGTGCTGGCGAAGTTTCCGCGCAGCGTTCGCCGCTTGACCATCTACGACCAGCTCAATCCCGCTTACGCGAAATACTACACGCGCGCCGAGGCAGAGGCGCTGCTGTCGGATGACGGATTCGGGGATATCAGGCTCTACCATCGCCACGGCTATAGCTGGACGGTGTCCGGCACCCGGCCGGCATGAGGTGATCCGCCCTGACGTTCTTGGCGAAGGCCCGTCGCCGCCTTCGCGCAGTCAATCGATCCGGAGAAGCCATTGCCAGCTACCGACATCAAAGGCGCAGGGGCGCCGCCTACGGGCCGGCCGGCACTGGCCGCATGGACCGGCCGTCTCGCATGGCTCGGGATCTGGTTCTGGGTGGTCGCCCTCGCGCTGACGGTGCATCTCGCTTTTCTGGTGGCCTGGCCGGACCATTTCCTCCACGAGGATGGCGGCGCCTATCTGGACGAAGCGGACGCCATTCTGAAGGGCCACTATCTCGACGATGCGGGGAAGCGGCCGTACGGCGTGGCGGTCTTCCTGGTGCTGCTCTCCAAGCTGTTCGGGCCGCATATCCTGGTCTTCGTCATCGCCCAGCATCTGCTGAGCATCGGCACGGCCCTGCTCATCGCCGCGACGGTGCGCCTTGCCGGTGCGCCCCGTATCATGTCGGTGCTGGCCTTTCTGATCGCCGCGCTCTATGGGCGCACGGTTCACTACGACAACACGATTGGCGCCGAGACCATTTCCAATTTCCTGGTCAGCCTTGCGGCCTTCATCGCCGCAGGCATCGCCTTCAGGAAATGGCCGCCGTACCTCGCTGCGGCGGCCGCAGGGGTGACCCTCGGGGCCGTCATGACCTGCAGATCGGCGGCGGTCGGACAGGCCGCCGTCATCCTGCTCTGGCTGGCCGTGGTGCTGGATGCCGGATGGGGCCGCCGACTGGCCGTGCTCGCACTGGCAAGCGGCCTTGCCACCGCCGTTTATCTGATCCCGACGGCGGTCAATTACGCGATCGGAAAGCGTTCGGTCGGCAATGAGAGCCTTGCGGTCATGGCTTTCGTTGTCGGCTATTCCGCCGACTACGACCACGGTATCTATCTCGACCGGAAAGCCAACGCGCGGGCGTTTGTCGAGAAGATGAGGGCGGCCGACACCCCGACCGGCTGGGCCGATCCTGGCGTGTATCAATGGCCCTTCCGCGCCATCCAATTGCTGCCGAAACCCGGCGATAGCCAGGCCGAGATCGAAAAGATGGTTCGCGATATCTTTATCGAAACGCTGACCACCCCGTCGACGCTGTATCGGCATGTCACCAGGCATTTTTTGCGCGAGATGTACTTCCTGCTGTTCGATGGAAATACCGTGGCGCGGCGTGCGTCCAGTCCGCAGGGTTACGAGTACTTCGCCCAACGGGACCTGTACCCGCTCTTTGGAAGTCCGACCGGGTTCAAACGCGGGCAACTGGTTCACGACTATTACAAGCCATATTCTCGGCTGGAGGGGCGGATCCTGCCGACGCCGGATCAGTTGCAGCAGGGGCTGGATTTCTTGCTGGCGCGCGGCTACCAGCCGCGCGGGGATCGGGCCAAGCTGTGCTGCGGAGTGACCGTCTCGAGCGAGTACGATGACCTCCCAGGACCGATCCGGTGGATGTCTGCCGCGATGCTGATCCTCGCAGTCGTCCTGCTCGCGGGCGTCGTCGGCGCACGGCTCGGATGGGCGCCGCCCTTGCCTGCGGACCTGGTGACGGGTGGCACATTGATGGTCCTGCTCGCGCTGGTCAGCGCCGCGTTTCCGGCATTCCTCATCTATGGGCTCAATCGCTATGCCTACTACGTCATCCCGTTCCTCGGCGGCGCCAGCGCCATCCTGGGGGCCGTTCTGCTCGACCGGATCCGGCTCTTGGCCGGCTCCTGGCCCTTGCGGCGCGCAGGTACCTGAGGGACCGCCCGGCCGCCGAGGCGGCACAGGTGGCGCGAAAATAGCATTGCCGTCCCGCGATCCCTTCGGTTGAATTTGCTCCATCAGAAGGGCATGTTTGGAGAATCTTCTTACGCGGAGGTCGGAACGGGAGATGAGAAAGCCGGTCGTCGGCGTGATCGGGAACGCCCATCGCGTCGAAAATCGATTTCAGGTCCAGATGGTCGGCGAGCGTAATCTGCGCGCCGTGGCCGAGGTTTCCGGCGGCCTGCCGGTGATGTTCGCGGGCTCGCCCGACATCACCGATATCGCGGCGTTGCTCGATACCGTCGACGGCGTCATCCTCACCGGCGCCCGCGCCAACGTGCACCCGACCCGTTTCAACGTCGACCCCTGCGAGAAGCACGAGCCCTACGACATCCACCGCGACGAGGTGGCGCTGGCGCTCTCGGTGGCCTGCGTGGCCCGCGGTATCCCGCTGTTCGGCATCTGCCGCGGCCTGCAGGAGATGAACGTCGCCTTCGGCGGGTCGCTGCACCCCGAGATCCGCGAAATCCCTGGCCGGATGAACCACCGCATGCCCAGGCTCGAGAACGGCGAGATCCATCCCGACCCGACCGTGGTGTTCGCCGATCGTCACGACGTCGAGCTGACGCCCGGCGGCGCGTTCGCAACGCTGCTCGGCTGTGAGCGGATCCGGGTCAATTCGCTGCATGGTCAGGGCATCCTGGAGCCCGGCAAACGCGTGTTCGTCGAAGGCATCGCTGAGGACGGCACCATCGAGGCGATCCGGATCGCCGAAGCCCCGACCTTTGCGCTCGGCGTGCAATGGCACGCCGAATACGATCCGCAGCGCAATCCGATCAACCGCAAGCTGTTCGAGGCGTTCGGCGAAGCGCTGGTGGAGCGGCAGCGCGCGGCGGCGTAGATCACTTTCTTGTCCCGGACAGGCGAAGCGCGGATCCGGGACCCACGCCGGCCGGAGGTCCTCCTGGGTGATGGTTCGTTTGGCGGACAGTCTGGCCTAGTTTCTGGCTCGTATGAACGCTTGCATCTCTTCCGGCGTGAGCTTGCCATCCTTGTTGCTGTCCATCGCCTTGAAAATCCGCTCGTGGGCTGCCTGAAACTCTGCCAACGAGATGGCTCCGTCACCGTCGGCGTCCATCAGCGCGAACATCATGCGGAACATGATCGGAGGCCCCATCGCGTCCACGCCCATCGTGCTGCGACCCTTCATAGCGTTACCCATCATGCCTCCACCACCCATCATGCCTTGTCGCTCTCCGGACTGGCTTGCGGGGGGCGTCGTTTGCGCGGGCGTCGACACTTGGTCCGATCCCGGATGATGGCCCTCGTGATCAGATGCCGTCTGAGCGAATGCGGGATGGTTCAGGGCAGCAAACAACAGCGCCGCAGCAATGGTTGGACGTCGCATGGTTGTTTCTCCGACGTTGATCCGAAATCCCGACGATGCCGATCCGGACCGGGTTCGGCTTGAGGCAGATCAATATGGCGGGTAGGGAACGCCGCTCGGTTTCGAGGATGTCTGCGGTCCTGTGCTACGCCATCATTTGCCGCGAGGCAGCATGCGGTTCAGCGTATTGTCGCGAAAAACAACATGATGGATCAGAGCTGCGCCGGCATGAAAGAACGCGACGAATACAAGCGCGTGGGCTGCAATTTCGTGGATCTCCTTGACCGAATGGGCAAAGGCTCGATCTCGTATCCATGGCGATGAGATTTCGTAGATGCCGAGCAGCGGCAACGCCTCGCCACGCGCAAACTGCGTGACGATCCCGGCGATGGGAACGACAGCGAGCAAGGCGTAGAGCGCATAGTGAAAAAGACGGGCGGTTGGGTCGGCGAAGGCGCCAAGCCATCTGCGGAATTCGTTTGGCTCGGGAGGCGGCGGCGGAACGGCCGCCCTCCACGCCACGCGCATGATCAGCGCGGCCAGGATCAACAGGCCGGCGGAAACATGAACGAGCAGGCCCGTCTCGCGAGCGCCACCCTTGGGCAAGTCATCGCCAAATATGCCGAGCGTCCACGCAACGATCACCAGGACCGCCGTCGCCCAGTGGAAGAACTGGGGAACGGTCCCGTATCGGTCGGGCGAATTCGTCAATTGTGCCTCCGTTGATCTTCGATCCGGTAGCGCGGGCCAGCCCTTCGAGGACCAATGCATCAGAAAATTCGCTGCGACTCTTTGATCCGCCTCATGGCGCGACCTGTTTCTTGCGCGAGGCGGCATCTCGATAATCGGGCGAGGGCTGAATTTTGCGACCCCTGAGGCGAGTTCCATCCCGGGCGAGCAAGTTGCCATGCTCGGTCGAACACCCTTGGTGCGCGGCTACGCGGCTCGCTCCATCCGCCGCGCGCGATAGGCCTGCGGTGACATCAGGGTCAGCTTGCGGAACGCCTTGCGAAAGCTGCTCTCGTCCTCGTAGCCGGCCGTGCGTGCGATGGTCTTGACCGGCTGCGTCGTCGTCTCCAGCAGCGTGCGCGCGTGCTCGACGCGGCGGCGCGTGATGAAGGCTTGCGGCGGTTCGTGCGTGAGCTCCTGAAACTTCCGGTTCAGCGTGCGCTCGCTGAGGCCGAGCGCGCCGGCGAGGCGCTTGACCGTCATCGGCCGCTTGCCGGTGCGGCGAACCAGCAGGTCGGCCCTGGTCAGCAACGGGTCCTGCGACAGCAAATAGCCGACGGGCATGAAGATCGACTGGCTGCGCTGCGCGGTGTCGATCACGACGTAGTCCGCGCAGAGTTTTGCGATCTGCTTGCCGTCGACCATCTCGATCAGCCGGAGCAGGAGGTCGACCCACGACATCGGTCCGGCCGCGCAGACGATGCGGTCCGCCACGGTGATGACGGCGTCGGCGGCAAGGTCGATCGTGGGGTGGCGCTGCCGCAACTCGCCTTGCAGCCACCAGGTGATGGTTGCGCGGCGGTTGTCGAGCAGGCCCGCTCCCGCAAGCAGGAACACGCCGCTGCAGAACGCGCCGATCAGCCGGCCATTCGCGTGCTGCTGCCGGAGCCAGGCACCGGCACGGGCATATTGCGGTTGCAGGCGCTCGGCCGTGACGTGATCGACGAGGTTGCCGGGGACGATGATCGCATCATGGCGAGCGCGTCCGCCGATCGCGCCGTCGACCGCGACCATCTGGCCGCCGCCGGCACGCACGGCCTTGCCGTCGAGCGAGAGCGTCTCCCAGGCGAAGCGCGTTTTCGCGCCGCTCTGCTGCATCACGTGGTTGGCGAGCGACAGGATGTCGGCGACGCCCGAGATCGCCGAATGCATGCAACCTTCCAGCGCCAGAATTGCGAGCTTCATGGGACCTCCGGGGGTGATGCCGCGATCCTATCCGATCGGCACGGATGGCGCGTGGCGGAAATTGCCCGATCTCTGTCTTGTCCGCCACTGCCGTCCGGGCGGTGTCAGGTCCAATCTCGCTCCGTCGTCACACGACATGACCGGAGAGAGACATGCCTTACATCACCATTTCCACCGTTCGCGGCATTCTGGATGCCGCGCAGAAGAAGACCCTGCTCGAACGCGTCACCGACCTCCTGGTCGAGGTCGAAGGGCAGGGCAACCCGGAATTCCGCCGCAACGTCTGGGTCAGGATCGAGGAGCAGGAGCCCTCGCACTGGTCGCTCGGCGGCATGCAGCCGACCAGCGAGATCATCGCGAGCACGTTCGGCACGATCGGGGCGGACGGGGTGCGGGTCGGGCGGCTGAAGACGTAGCCAGAGGGTGAGGCGAAGTCCATGCTGGTCCCAGGTCTGCAAGATGGGCTTCGTCTCGCTATGCCGCGACATCAGCAGCGGGCGCGGTCTTCACGCGATGTTCCCAATATGGGAATATCGTTTCGTGCGGATCATCAAACAATCCACGCTGGCCAAATTCGCCGCGGCAAACCCCAAGGCGAAGCCCGCGATCGCCCGATGGGTCAAGCTCGTCAGGGCCGCCGGATGGGCTTCGATGAATGAGATTCAGACGACTGTACCGGGAGTTGTCGTTCTGAACGGCGAGCGGGCCCGTTTTGAAATCGCGGGCGGCAGTTTTCCCCTGATCGTGGCATTCGCGTTCAAGCACCAGATTGCGTTCATCAAATTCATCGGTACGCATGCAGAGTACGACAAGATCGATGCGTTGGCGGTTGCGATGTACTGAGGGAAGAACCATGGAAATCCATCCCATTCGGACAGAGGCGGACTATGATGCTGCTGTCGCTGAAATCGAACGGCTCTGGGGGGCGGAGCCCGGGACTGATGATGGCGACAAGCTCGATATTCTCGCAACGCTCGTTGAGAAGTACGAGACCTCACATTGGCCGATCGATGTGCTGCGTCTCGACCCGATCGATATGCTGAACTATCTGATCGACGAAGGCGGACACACTCAAGCAGAACTCGCGGAGCTATTGGGGTCGCGCTCGCGTGCGTCCGAGATATTGAACAGAAGACGCGCGCTGACGGTCGAGATGATCTTTCGGATCAGCGAGGCCTGGAAAGTGCCTGCCGAACTCCTGGTCAAGCCGTATCGGTTGAATGCGGTTTAGCATTTGGGATGGTCCTCGCTTCAGCGAAACCCGTCGTTTTCTTGCGAGGGCGACACCGCTCGATGGCGAGAAAGTCGCGCTAAGTCTTCTCGGAGAGAAACCCATCGAGCGCGTTTCAATCCGCTCGGACACAGGAGGCCTGTCGATTTCGCTTCCTGGCAATGTCGTCCTGGAAGTTCTCAACATGTCGTCTGGTTACGAGGGATGGCAGAAGGGCATTCCGGGGCTATCCATCATTGCGACCGCAGGCGGAGAATTAGCTAGCGATCATCGCCAAGAAGCACGAGCATTAGTCTCACAAAACGAAAAGGCGCCTCCTTTCGGAAGCGCCTTTTGCTTGTCGCAGTCGGTTCGGGCCGCTTAGCCCGAATAGTACATCTCGAACTCGACCGGGTGCGGGGTCATCTCGAAGCGGGCGACTTCCGTCATCTTCAGCTCGATATAAGCATCGATGAAGTCGTCGTCGAACACGCCGCCGTTCTTGAGGAAGCCGCGGTCCTTGTCGAGGTTTTCCAGCGCCTCGCGCAAGCTGCCGCACACCGTCGGGATCTGCTTGAGCTCTTCCTTCGGCAGGTCGTAGAGGTCCTTGTCCATCGCCGGACCGGGATCGATCTTGTTCTTGATGCCGTCGAGGCCGGCCATCAGCATCGCGGCGAAGCCGAGATAGGGATTGGCGAGCGGATCGGGGAAACGCACCTCGACGCGCTTGGCCTTCGGCGAAGCGGTGTAGGGGATGCGGCAGGAGGCCGAACGGTTGCGCGCGGAATAGGCGAGCAGCACGGGGGCCTCATAGCCCGGGACCAGACGCTTGTAGGAGTTGGTCGACGGGTTGGTGAAGGCGTTGATCGCCTTGGCGTGCTTGATGATGCCGCCGATGTAGTGGAGGCAGGTCTCGGACAGGTCGGCGTATTTGTTGCCGGCGAACACCGGTTTGCCGTCCTTCCAGATCGACTGGTGCACGTGCATGCCCGAGCCGTTGTCGCCGAAGACCGGCTTCGGCATGAAGGTGGCGGTCTTGCCGTAGATGTGCGCGACCTGGTGGATGCAGTACTTGTAGATCTGCATGTGGTCGGCCATCAGCGTCAGCGTGTCGAACTTCATGCCGAGCTCGTGCTGGGCGGAGGCGACCTCGTGATGGTGCTTCTCGACCTTGACGCCCATCTTTGCCATGGCGCCGAGCATCTCGGAACGCATGTCCTGCACCGAGTCCTGCGGCGGGACCGGGAAATAGCCGCCCTTGGTGCGGACGCGGTGGCCGAGATTGCCGCCTTCGTATTCGGTGTCGGAGTTGGTCGGCAGCTCCGAGGAGTCGAGGCGGAAGCCGGTGCTGTAGGGGTTGGCGGAGAACCGCACGTCGTCGAACACGAAGAACTCGGCTTCGGGGCCGACGAACACGCTGTCGCCCACGCCCATCGACTTCACCATGGCCTCGGCCTTCTTGGCGATGCCGCGGGGGTCGCGGTTGTAGGGCTCGCCGGTGGTCGGCTCGAGCACGTCGCAGGTGATGACCATCGTGGTCTCGGCGAAGAACGGATCGATCGTCGCGGTCACCGGATCGGGCATCAGGCACATGTCGGACTCGTTGATCGCCTTCCAACCGGCAATCGAGGAGCCGTCGAACATCGTCCCTTCGGCGAAAATGTCCTCGTCGATCATGCTGATGTCGAACGTGACGTGCTGCCACTTGCCGCGCGGATCGGTGAAGCGCAGGTCGACGTACTTAACGTCGTTGTCCTTGATCGATTTCAGGACGTCTTTGGCGGTCTTCATGCATACCCCTTTTGGCTCTGCGGGACGGTTTCCAGATGAGCAAAATTATTCTCGCTTTTCGGCGAGTTTTGCGCGACCGCACAAACGAAATCAGGCCGCCGAAGCAGCCTATTTCTTGTCAGAGTGTCGCAAAACGCGGGATAGCACCCGGCTCAGATAGCGTCCAGCCCGGATTCGCCGGTTCGGATGCGGATCGCCTCTTCGATGTTGGAGACGAAGATCTTGCCGTCGCCGATGCGCCCAGTCTGCGCGGCGCGGCGGATCGCATCGATCGCCCGCTCGACCAGATCGTCGCCGATCACGATCTCGATCTTCACCTTGGGCAGGAAGTCGACGATGTATTCTGCGCCGCGGTAGAGCTCGGCGTGACCCTTCTGCCGGCCAAAGCCCTTGGCTTCTGTGACGGTAATGCCTTGCAGGCCGACTTCCTGAAGCGCTTCCTTCACCTCGTCGAGCTTGAATGGCTTGATGATGGCTTCGATTTTCTTCACTGCGCGCCTCCCGGCCTTTCGATCAAATAGCAACGTCTTCGTCAGGATGCGCTTTTCTTAACGCACGATCTTGTCTTCGCAATGCCGGGATCCCTGACGAGACCGGCAACCTCGGCCGGCCACACCCTGATAAATGCCAGTGAGCACGACGAACCGAAGCGGCTTCCTCGAAAGCAGGGTCTATGCCAAGTTGCAAATGCCCTGATTATTGGAGCGTTATCAGCCTTTTAACGAGCATCCCTGATAGGTGGCGCCGACCGGCACAAAATACCTAAGACTACGAAATAGGCAATCGGTTCAATATGTGTGCAGATCGTCGTTCCGGTCACCTCATCGGCACGGAAGATGCCTGTTGAAAAGGCGTTTGGACAGGGAAGTGGCATGGAAGTTCTGACCAATGCTGAAATGCAGCGCGCCGACCAGCTCAGCATCGCGGCAGGCACGCCCGGCTTCAAGCTGATGCTCAGCGCCGGCCAGGCGGTCGCGGAGGCGGCCAATGCGCTGGCGGAGGAGGGACCGATCCTGATCGTCGCCGGTCCCGGCAACAATGGCGGCGACGGTTTTGTTGCAGCGGCCGAGCTCGCCGCCCAGGGCCGCGATGTCTCGGTGATCCTGATGTGCGAGCGCGACCAGCTTCAGGGCGATGCGGCCTCCGCGGCGCGCGGCTGGAAGCTCCCGGTGCTGCCGTTCAACCCGCAGGCGATCGGAAAGCCCGCTTTGATCATCGATGCGCTGTTCGGCGCAGGCCTCAGCCGTCCCGTCGACGGCGAGGCGCGTGCGATGATCGAGGCGATCAATTCCAACAGCGCGCCCGTGCTGGCGGTCGATCTGCCGAGCGGCATCAACGGCACCAATGCGGCGGTGATGGGCGCGGCCGTGAACGCCACCGAAACCGTCACCTTCTTCCGCAAGAAGCCGGCGCATCTGCTCTTGCCCGGCCGGATGCATTGCGGCCGGGTGCGCGTCGCCGACATCGGCATCGAGGCTCAGGTGCTGGACGAGATCGCGCCGCAGATCTTCGAGAACGATCCGGATTTCTGGGGCGCCGCCTTTCCGGTGCCGCGCATCGACGGCCACAAATACGCACGCGGGCATGTGCTCGCGATCTCCGGCGATGCCGCCGCCACCGGTGCGGCGCGGCTCGCCGCGCGCGGCGCGCTGCGCGCAGGCGCGGGTCTGGTGACGCTGGCGAGCCCGCGCGATGCGCTTGCGATCAATGCCGCCGCGCTGACTGCGGTGATGGTTCGTCCCGTGGACACCGCGATCGAGTTCGGCGAGCTGCTCGGCGACAAGCGCTACAACACCTGCGTGATCGGCCCGGGCGCCGGCATTGGGGATCGCACCTGCGACATGGTTCACACCGCGCTCACGGCGCAGCGGCACCTGGTGCTGGACGCCGATGCGCTGACGAGCTTTGCCGCGACGCCCGAGCGCCTGTTTGAATCGATCAAATCCTCGCAGGACAATGCGGTGGTGCTGACGCCGCACGAGGGCGAGTTTCCGCGCCTGTTCTCCGATCTCAGCAACAAACATCCGGGCCGCTCGAAGTTCGAGCGCGTGCGCGTCGCCGCCGAGCGCTGCGGCGCGGTCGTGCTGTTGAAAGGACCTGACACCACGATCGCCGCGCCCGACGGCCGTGTCACCATCGCCGCCAACGCGCCGCCCTGGCTCGCCACCGCCGGCGCCGGCGACGTGCTCGCCGGCATCATTGCGGGGCTGCTGGCGCAAGGCGTGCCGGCGTTCGAGGCGGCCAGCATCGCCGTGTGGATGCATGGCGAAGCGGGAAGCGAGGCGGGGCCGGGGCTGATCGCCGAAGATCTCACTGAAACGCTGCCGGCGGTGCACCGGCGGATCTATAGCGCGCTCGGGGTCGAATACTGA
Source organism: Bradyrhizobium sp. Bra78 (assembly GCF_024519855.1). Classification (NCBI taxonomy): domain Bacteria; kingdom Pseudomonadati; phylum Pseudomonadota; class Alphaproteobacteria; order Hyphomicrobiales; family Nitrobacteraceae; genus Bradyrhizobium; species Bradyrhizobium sp. Bra78. Next base: position 121,785 of record NZ_JALJRE010000010.1, read on the forward strand.
GCGTTCACTCCACCGCGTACCAGCGCACCAGCCGCGGTGCGGCCCAGTCGGTCGCAACGGATTCCATCAGCCATCGCCCGGGGGAGGTCGCCGCGAAGGCGATGCGCTGGGTCTGGCCGGGCTCGATTGCGAGCGTGTCGAGCCAATAGGGCTTCCAGCCATCGTCGAGCTTGTCGAGCAGGCGGAAATGGTGGCCGTGGAGATGAAAGACGGTGGTAACCGGCGCGGGGTTCTTGAGCGCCAGCGCGATCGTGCGGCCCGCCTTGGCGCGGAAGGCGGGGGCGGAGCCGGTGGAGAAGCTTGCGGGCCGGATCCACCCGGCTTCGGGCGCACCGAGCGCGACATCGAACCGCATGGCCCCCTTCAGATCGAGCTTCTCGGGCAGGTCATTCGAAGGAAGTGGCTGCAGCATCGGCGCGCGCCGTTCCCGCGCCCGTTCGCCGGAAATGGTGAGACTGCCGACACGGCGCGCCTCCTTGCCGTCATGCAGCAGGAATGGGGCCGATGTGGCCGCATCCACGACCGCGTCGGCGCGCGCGCCGGGGGCCAGCACCAGGGCGCCGTTGCGCGCCGGGAACGGTTCGGCCGGCTGTCCGTCGAGGGCGATCATCCGGACGTCGTGGTTTTCCAATTTGATCGCCAGAACAGACCGTTGCGAGCCGTTGATGAAGCGCAGCCGCAGCCGTTCGCCGGCGGAGGTTGAGAGTTCGAATGAAGGCTGCCCGTTGATGGTATAGAGCGGTGTCGTGTCCTTCGGTTCGCGGCCGGGGGGAAGCGCGGTCCCGTCCTGCCTCACGCGCCATTCCTCGATCAAAAGGACCACGTCACGATCGACGGCGACCCGGTCCGACTCGGCGGCGATGATCGGAAGCGGACGCGCGGGATGCTTCAGGCCGTCCTCGAAGAGACGGAAGTCGGCCAGCAGGGTTCCCGCATTTGTTATTGAAATAATTGATGTTTCAGTCGCATCCGGTGCGGTCGGCGCGCGCCCCCTGAGCGGGTCTGCCGCGGTCGGGCCATTGAGGCCGTACCAGACTGGGGCAAGCGGCACAGGTAACTCATTGCGGAAGACCACCTCGCAACGGTCGCCGCGCTTGAGACGGACATTCCCAAGGTGACTTACTGCGGCCAGCTCCCAAATCGGTGTAGCCGGCTGACCCGGCGTCAGAACCAGAGTTGCCGGCCTCGCCTGAAGGGCGAGCTGGGCGGTTACGAGCGGGGCTGCGCCGCCGGCCATCAGCCCGGCCGCCGAGGCGGCAAATCCGGCGCCAAGGCCGGTCAAAACCTCGCGCCTCGTCGGGTCGAAGATCCGCGTTTTCATGCGGCGATCCGGACCACGCCGCGCTGGATAAGTCCAGTCGCCATGCCTACTTGATGCCTGCCTCGATCAGGCCATTTTTTTGCTGCGAACAGGCGGGCACATGCTATAAGCCCGCCGCCCGCGGCATCGCGGCCGGTCTTGATGCAAATTACGCGGGCGTGGCGGAACTGGTAGACGCGCTGGATTTAGGTTCCAGTGACGAAAGTTGTGGGGGTTCGAGTCCCTCCGCCCGCACCAAGCGCTTTCAGCGTTTGCACGGATTACGAGGGCCTGCTTCGGCGCGGATGTTTGTCCGCCTGAAGCCGGTCCGATCAACCGCCGGCGTTGAGGCGTTTGCCTCGCGCCGGATCGATTAATGACAGCGTCCCGACGCATGCGCGCCGGGACCGAACGAGAAGAAGATTGGACGCCATGCAGGTCACAGAAACCCTCTCGGAAGGTTTGAAGCACGAGTTCAAGATCAGCGTTCCCGCGTCTGATCTCGACGCCAAGGCCGGGGCCAAGCTCGTCGACCTCAAGGACAAGGTCCGCATCAACGGCTTCCGTCCCGGCAAGGTGCCGGTCACGCACCTGAAGAAGGTCTATGGCCGCTCGGTGATGGCCGAGACCATCGACCAGACCATCCGCGACACCAACACGCAGCTGTTCTCCGAGCGCGGCTTCCGCCTTGCGACCGAGCCGAAGATCACGATGCCGACCGAGCAGGCCGAGGTCGAGGAGCTGCTGAACGGCAAGACCGATCTGACCTATACGGTCGCGATCGAGGTGGTGCCGTCGATCGCGCTCGCCGACTTCAAGACCTTCGAGGTCGAGAAGCCCGTCGTCGACGTCACCGACGCCGACGTCGACGAGGCGATCAAGCGGATCGCCGATTCGAATCGCGGCTATGCCGCCAAGGGCGAGGGCGCCAAGGCCGAATCGGGTGACCGCGTCACCGTCGCCTTCAAGGGCACCATCAACGGCGAAGCCTTCGAGGGCGGTACCGGCGACGGCATCCAGGTCGTGATCGGCTCCAACACGTTCATCCCCGGCTTCGAGGAGCAGCTCGTCGGTGTCGCCGCGGGCGAGACCCGCACACTGAAGGTGTCGTTCCCCAAGAACTACATGAACGACAAGCTCGCCGGCCAGCCGGCCGAATTCGAGACCACCGCGACGCTGATCGAGGCGCCGCAGGATCTCGCGATCGATGACGAGTTCGCCAAGACGCTCGGCCTGGAATCGCTGGACAAGCTGAAGGAAGCGGCGCGCGAGCGTCTCTCCGCCGAGTTCACGACCGCGACGCGCCAGCGCGTCAAGCGCGCGCTGCTCGACCGCCTCGACGAGGCGCATCGCTTCGAGGCACCGCCCTCGCTGGTCGACGAGGAGTTCAATCTGATGTGGAACTCGGTGAAGGCCGAGATGGACTCCGCCGGCAAGACCTTTGCCGACGAAGACACCACTGAGGACGCCGCCAAGGAAGAGTACCGCAAGATCGCCGATCGCCGCGTGCGGCTCGGTCTCGTGCTCTCCGAGATCGGGGAGAAGAACAAGATCACCGTGACCGACGACGAGGTCGGCCGCGCCGTGATCGAGCGCGCGCGCTCGATGCCCGGCCGCGAGAAGGAGGTCTGGGACTATTACCGCAGCAACGCCCAGGCGTTGGCCCAGCTTCGTGCACCGATCTATGAGGACAAGGTCGTCGACTTCATCCTCGAGCTTGCCAAGGTGACCGAGAAGAAGGTCTCGCGCGAGGACCTCTACAAGGACGACGAAGCGGAAAAGACCGCAGCCTGAAGGGTTTGAGAACGTCTTCCATTAAGAATGATCAGCGAAGAGGTCGAGCTAGCCAGATGGTTGGCTGGGCCTCTTTGCACGAATCAGCTTCAAGTGCTTCACCGATTAAGCCTTAATTCGCTCCGCACTTGTCAGGCGCGAATTGGGCTATATCTGTCGCTACGCCCTCTCGTTCTACAAGTTCCTGCATCACGGGACGTCCATCGGCCTTCCGGCAGATCCAGCCACGACTGGCAGCCAAGACTGGCGATGTCCGCCTCTTAAAACCCTAGGTGACTCATGCGCGATCCGGTTGAAACCTACATGAACCTCGTGCCCATGGTGGTCGAGCAGACCAACCGTGGCGAGCGCGCCTACGACATTTTCTCGCGGCTTCTGAAAGAGCGCATCATCTTCCTGACCGGACCGGTCGAGGACGGCATGTCGACGCTGATCGTCGCTCAGCTCCTGTTCCTCGAAGCGGAAAACCCGAAGAAGGAAATCTCGATGTACATCAACTCGCCGGGCGGCGTGGTGACGTCGGGCCTCGCGATCTACGACACCATGCAGTTCATCCGTCCGCCGGTCTCGACGCTCTGCACGGGGCAGGCGGCCTCGATGGGGTCGCTGCTGCTCGCCGCCGGCGAGAAGGACATGCGCTTCTCGCTGCCGAACGCGCGCATCATGGTGCACCAGCCCTCCGGCGGCTTCCAGGGCCAGGCCACCGACATCATGCTGCACGCGCAGGAAATCCTGAACCTGAAGAAGCGGCTCAACGAGATCTACGTGAAGCACACCGGCCAGACCTACAAGGCGATCGAGGATGCGCTGGAACGCGACAAGTTCCTCACCGCGGCCGACGCCAAGGAGTTCGGCTTGGTCGACAAGGTCATCGACAAGCGCGCCGAGGAACCGGCGTCGGCGAAGACCCCGTAGCATTACCGGCGGTGCAACAGCGATCCCCGGCATGGCAGGGGATCGTCAGGGCCGCGTTCACGTTAAGGGCGCATCCGCTGGGCGCGAAAAGCAGTTTTGCGCCCTGCGACAGGCAGAAAGTTCTGCTTTCGTGCTTGTTTTTCGTGTCAATCCAGCAACGCCGGGGTGATTTCGGTCACTTCGTCCGTACCAAGACCTGAAATCACGGTATTGTCACGGGTAGCCGGCGAACCCCGATTAGCGAATTCTTGATAGTCGGGTGACAGCATGGTTGGCTACGATCGATCGGCTATGATCGCGGAGAATCGAGTGACCGTGATTCGCACGGGATATAACGCGTAGGGTCTTTTTTGGTACGGAATTTGCTCTATTTAAACTTCATCCCGGCCGTCGTGTCGGAATGGAGCGATCGAGCGGAACGGGATCGAACCGCGGACGGAGACATGAATGAGTAAGGTCGGCACGAGCGACTCCAAGAACACGCTATATTGCTCGTTCTGCGGCAAGAGCCAGCACGAAGTCCGCAAACTGATCGCGGGTCCCACGGTCTTCATCTGCGACGAGTGCGTCGAGCTCTGCATGGACATCATTCGCGAGGAGAACAAGTCCTCGCTGGTGAAGTCGCGCGACGGGATTCCGACGCCGAAGGAAATCTGCAAGGTGCTGGACGATTACGTCATCGGCCAGAGCCATGCGAAGAAGGTTCTCTCGGTCGCGGTGCACAATCACTACAAGCGCCTCAACCACCAGACCAAGCACAACGACGTCGAGCTCGCGAAGTCGAACATCCTGCTGATCGGTCCGACCGGTTCGGGCAAGACGCTGCTCGCGCAGACGCTCGCCCGCATCCTGGACGTGCCCTTCACGATGGCCGATGCGACGACGCTGACCGAAGCCGGCTATGTCGGTGAGGACGTCGAGAATATCATCCTGAAGCTGCTGCAGGCCGCCGACTACAATGTCGAGCGTGCCCAGCGCGGCATCGTCTATATCGACGAAATCGACAAGATCAGCCGCAAGTCCGACAACCCCTCGATCACGCGCGACGTGTCGGGTGAGGGCGTGCAGCAGGCGCTGCTCAAGATCATGGAAGGCACGGTGGCTTCGGTCCCGCCGCAGGGCGGCCGCAAGCATCCGCAGCAGGAATTCCTGCAGGTCGACACCACCAATATCCTGTTCATCTGCGGCGGCGCGTTTTCGGGCCTGGAGAAGATCATCTCCGCCCGCGGACGGTCGACCTCGATCGGTTTCGCCGCCCAGGTGCTGGCGCCGGAGGACCGTCGTACCGGCGAGATCTTCCGTCACGTCGAGCCAGAGGATCTGTTGAAGTACGGCCTGATCCCCGAATTCGTCGGCCGTCTGCCCGTGGTCGCGACGCTGGAGGATCTGGACGAGACGTCGCTCAAGAAGATCCTGGTCGAGCCGAAGAACGCGCTGGTGAAGCAATACCAGCGGCTGTTCGAGATGGAGAATATCGAGCTGACGTTCGCCGACGAGGCGCTTGGCGCGGTTGCCCGCAAGGCGATCGAGCGCAAGACCGGCGCGCGCGGACTGCGTTCGATCCTCGAGGCGATCCTGCTCGAGACCATGTTCGACCTGCCGGGCCTCGAAGGTGTGGAAGAAGTCGTGATTTCGCGCGAAGTCGTGGAAGGAACGGCGCGTCCGCTCTACATCTACGCCGATCGGTCCGATCGCGCCGTCGAGAATGCCAGCGCCTGATCTGCGGCGCTGGAACGCTCCAATCGCCTCATCATTCGAGGGCTGCGGAAGGTATCTCCGCAGCCGGTGTTGCGTCGCTTATTTGCGTGCGTAAGCGCCTGATGGCGCGCGTCTTTCAATGACTTGACACCCCCCGGGGCGATAGCCACCTAATGTCGGCGGCGAGCGAGCATTCTCTTCAAGATTCGCCTCAGTTCCGATCCGGCAAGCCGGTCCAACTCGAAAAGGACCGACCGGTTCTGCGGATCACCTCGGCACCTTGTGGCGGTTGCGCATGAGCATGGCGGACTGCGTGCAAGGGGGCAAAGCAAAAGGAAAAGGCCATGACCAATCCAAAACCCAGGCCAACCATCGTCCATGGCGAAACGCACGCCTATCCCGTGCTGCCGCTGCGCGACATCGTCGTCTTCCCGCACATGATCGTTCCGCTCTTCGTCGGCCGCGAGAAGTCGATCCGCGCGCTCGAAGAGGTGATGAAGAACGACGCGCTGATCATGCTCGCGACTCAGAAGAACGCGTCCGACGATGATCCGGCTCCCGATGCGATTTACGAGACCGGTACGCTCGCCAGCGTGCTGCAGCTCTTGAAGCTTCCCGACGGCACCGTGAAGGTGCTGGTCGAAGGGCTCGAGCGTGCGCGCGTGCAGAAATACACCGATCGCGCCGACTATTACGAAGCGACCGCAATTGCGCTCGCCGACACCGATGCGAAGTCGGTCGAAGCCGAGGCCATGGCACGCTCGGTCGTGTCCGACTTCGAGAGCTATGTGAAGCTCAACAAGAAGATCTCGGCCGAGGTCGTCGGCGTCGTGCAGGCGATCACCGATTTCGCCAAGCTCGCCGATACCGTCGCCTCGCATCTCGCCGTCAAGATCGCGGATCGGCAAGGCATCCTGGAGACGCTGTCGGTCACTCAGCGCCTGGAGAAGGTGCTGGGCCTGATGGAGAGCGAGATCTCGGTGCTCCAGGTCGAGAAGCGGATCCGCTCGCGCGTCAAGCGCCAGATGGAGAAGACCCAGCGCGAGTACTATCTCAACGAGCAGATGAAGGCGATCCAGAAGGAGCTCGGCGACGACGATGGTCGCGACGAGCTCGCTGATCTCGAAGAGAAGATCTCCAAGACCAAGCTCTCCAAGGAGGCGCGCGAAAAGGCGCAGCATGAACTGAAGAAGCTGCGTCAGATGTCGCCGATGTCCGCGGAAGCGACCGTCGTGCGCAACTACCTGGATTGGCTGCTGTCGATCCCGTGGAACAAGAAGTCCAAGGTCAAGAAGGACCTGGAATCGGCGCAGGCCGTCCTGGACTCCGATCACTACGGGCTCGAGAAGGTCAAGGAACGTATCGTCGAGTATCTCGCGGTGCAGTCGCGCGCCAACAAGCTGACGGGCCCGATCCTGTGCCTCGTCGGGCCTCCCGGCGTCGGCAAGACCTCGCTCGGCAAGTCGATCGCGAAGGCGACGGGGCGCGAATTCGTGCGCGTCTCGCTCGGCGGCGTGCGCGACGAGGCCGAGATCCGCGGTCACCGCCGCACCTATATCGGCTCGATGCCCGGCAAGATCATCCAGTCGATGCGCAAGGCGAAGTCGTCCAATCCGCTGTTCCTGCTGGACGAGATCGACAAGATGGGCGCCGATTTCCGCGGCGATCCGTCCTCGGCGCTGCTCGAGGTCCTCGACCCCGAGCAGAACGCGACCTTCAACGACCACTATCTCGAGGTCGACTACGATCTGTCCAGCGTGATGTTCATCACGACCGCGAATACGCTCAATATTCCCGGCCCCCTGATGGACCGCATGGAGATCATCCGGATCGCGGGCTACACCGAGAACGAGAAGGTCGAGATCGCGCGCAAGCATCTGATCCCGAACGCGGTGTCAAAGCACGGCCTGGACTCCAAGGAGTTCTCGATCGACGACGACGCGCTGCTGCTTCTGATCCGCCGCTACACCCGCGAAGCGGGCGTGCGCAACCTGGAGCGTGAGCTCTCCACACTCGCCCGCAAGGCGGTGAAGGAGCTGATGATCTCCAAGAAGAAGTCGGTCAAGGTCACCGAGAAGTCTCTCGAAGAGCTTCTGGGCGTGCCGAAGTACCGCTACGGCGAGATCGAGAGCGAGCCGCAGGTCGGCATCGTCACCGGCCTTGCCTGGACCGATGTCGGCGGCGAGCTGCTGACCATCGAGGGCGTCATGATGCCCGGCAAGGGCAAGATGACGGTCACGGGCAATCTGCGCGACGTCATGAAGGAATCGATCTCGGCGGCGGCGTCCTACGTCCGCTCGCGCGCGATCGTCTACGGCATCGAGCCGCCGCTGTTCGACCGCCGCGACATCCACGTGCACGTGCCGGAAGGCGCGACGCCGAAGGACGGTCCGTCCGCGGGTGTCGCCATGGCCACCGCGATCATCTCGGTCATGACCGGCATCCCGGTCCGCCATGATGTCGCGATGACCGGCGAGATCACGTTGCGCGGCCGCGTGCTGCCGATCGGCGGTCTGAAGGAGAAGCTGCTGGCTGCTGCCCGCGGCGGCATCAAGACGGTGCTGATCCCCGAGGACAACGCCAAGGATCTCACGGAGATTTCCGATGCGATCAAGGGCGGCATGGAGATCATCCCGGTCTCCCGTCTCGACGACGTCGTCGCCAGGGCGCTGGTGAAGAAGCCGGTGCCGATCGTCTGGGAAGAAGACACCAAGGTGACGGTGAAGCCGGACGGCGACGAAGCCGCCGGCGGCCTGACCGCTCACTAAGCTCCATCGAAAGATGATAAAACGGCGCCTTCGGGCGCCGTTTTTGTTTTGGGGCAGGGAGCGGCGGACAAGGGGACAAGGACGATGCAGATCGACGGGCAATGCCATTGCGGGCGGATCACCTTTGAAGCCGAGATCGACCCCGAAGCGGTCTCGGTCTGCCATTGCCGGGACTGCCAGACCCTCACGGGATCGCCGTTCCGGGTGACCGCGATCTGCACCAGCGTCGACGTCAAGCTGACCGCCGGCACCCCAAAGGTTTACGGCAAGCGCGGCGACAACGGCCGGATGCGCTTCCAGCATTTTTGTAGCAATTGCGGTTCCCCGCTGTTCACCAGCGGCGAGGGCGAGGAGGCCGGCGATTGGGGGATCCGCTGGGGCAGTATCCGCCAGCGCGACGCCTTGCGGCCGGTGCGGCAGATCTGGTGCCAGTCGGCGGCTGTGTGGATCGATGCGGTACCGCAACTGCCGGGGAGGCCGGGGGACTGACGTTCCATACTTGCCGACCAAGGGCGGGTAGGGATAAAGAAGCGGCGAGGGGCGGTTAGCTCAGCTGGTTAGAGCATCTCGTTTACACCGAGAGGGTCCGCGGTTCGAATCCGTGACCGCCCACCAGCCCCAATTGCATTTTGGAAGAGGGGCTTCGCTCGACGGACAACGACAAATCCGGGCGCTGGCGGCTACCCGAGCTGCCCAAATTTTCGGAGACCCTATGCAGCAGCCAAGCGGACACGAGCAGAACGCCGACCAGATCGCCTATTGGAACGGCCCGAGCGGACAGCGCTGGGCCGATCGCCACGCGGCGCAGGAGAGACTGCTCGGACCCATCGCCGACGTGCTGATCGACCGCGCCAGGCCGAAGCCCGGCGAGCGCGTGATCGACGTCGGCTGCGGCTCCGGTGCGACGACGTGCGCGTTCGCGAAAACGGTGGCGCCCGATGGCTTCGCGCTCGGCCTCGACGTCTCCGATCCGATGCTGTCGCAGGCGCGTGCACTCGCGCCGAAAGGCCTGCCGCTCGATTTCGTGCTGGCGGATGCGACGGTGCATCCGTTCGAGCCGGCGAGCTTCGATCTCCTGGCCTCGCGCTTCGGCGTCATGTTCTTCGCCGATCCCGTCGCGTCATTCACCAATTTGCGGCGTGCGCTGAAGCCGTCGGGACGGCTCGCTTTCGCCTGCTGGCGCGAGCCGAAGGAAAATCCCTGGATGATGGCGCCGCTGATGGCGGTCTACGAACACGTCCCCAAAATGCCGCCGGTCGGGCCCGAGGAGCCCGGGCCTTTCGCCTTTGCCGCGGAAGAGCGCGTGATGCGCATCCTCAGCGGTGCAGGCTTCGTCGATGTGGCGATGGAGCCGCATAATCTGCCGATGGACATCGCGATCGGCGGCGGGATCGATGCCGCGGTCGACGGCGCGTTACAGATCGGTCCGGCCAGCCGCGCGCTGCAGGGCCATCCGCCGGAGACTTACGAGGCCGCCAAGGCCTCGATCCGCGACATGCTGGCGCCATTCCTCAAAGGGCAGTCGGTGGCACTTCAAGGCGCGATCTGGATCGTGACGGCGAAAGCGACGTAGTCACCTCAGCCTGGCTGCCGACCAAACATGGTTGGCGGTCTGCGCGTCACCGCTGCCGGGCCCGGTCATTTGTCGAGCCGGACGTCTGACTCAACTGGCGGATGAAACAGCTTCCGGACGCGCTTGAGAAACCCTGCTCTTGCTGCTAATCCCGCACCTTAATAGAGGTTCAGGACCCATGGCCCAGGTCTCCCGGCTGCCACAGCCCGCGTCTATGGACGGTCTCAAGACGGGGGCGGCCACGTATTCTAGCGGCATCGCCGATGCGCAGAACTACATGAACTGGGTCATCGAGCAGTTCCGCCCCTATCTCACCGGACGCATCGTCGAAGTCGGGTTTGGCCATGGCCTCTACAGCAGAGTGCTCGGGGAACTCGGCGACTATTGCGGCGTGGACCACGATCGCGAAAGCGTCGAGCGCGCCGCCCAGGCCATGCCTGACCGCAGCTTTGCCGTCTGCGACATTCTGGCCGCGGAACAGTTGCATTCGCTGTTTCCGAACGGCGTCGATGCCGTGTTCACCGTCAACGTGCTCGAGCACATCGAGGACGATGCCAAGGCTGTCGCCAATCTGGTCGGCGTGCTGAAGCCGGGCGGACATCTTCTCATAAGCGTCCCGGCTCTCATGCTGCTCTACAACGATCTTGATCGGCTCGCAGGGCACTTCCGGCGCTACAGCACCGCGCGCTTGCGCGATCTCATGACGGGACAGCCGGTCGAGATCGTCCGATTGAGCTATTTCAACCCGATCGGCGGACTGGGATGGCTTGCCAACCGCTTGAAGCGGCATAACTCGCTGAACGACGACGCCGTGAATGGACAGATTGCGCTGTTCGACAGGTACATGGTTCCGTTGTCGCGGGCGCTTGATCCCCTGTCGCGAAGCTTTTTCGGGCAATCCGTCACCTGCATTGCACGGCGCGTATGATTTCCGTCGTCATTCCAGCTCTGAACGAGCGCAACGGCATCGTTGAGACGATCGCGCGGGCGAAATCGGTTCTCGATCGCGCCGAGCTCGCTCCTTATGAGATCATCGTCGTCGACGACGGCTCGAACGACGGCACCGGGGCGCTGGCCGAGCAAGCCGGCGCAAAAGTCCTGAGGCATGCCCACAACATCGGATACGGGCGCTCGCTGAAGGACGGTATTCGCATCGCGGCCTACGACACGATCGTCATCAGCGACGCGGACGGCTCCTATCCGATGGAAGCGATCCCGGCATTGATCGCACGCCTCAACGAAGGTTTCGACATGGTCGTCGGCGCCCGAACCGGCCCGAACTACAGGGAGTCGATGCTGAAGTCGCCGCTTCGTGCGGTGCTGAAGACCATCGTCGAGTTCACCGCCAATCGCGAAATCCCGGACATCAATTCCGGGCTTCGCGTCTTCCAGCGTCGCATCGCCATTTCGTATTTCGAGCACGTCAGCGACCTCTTCAGCTTCACGACCTCGCTGACGCTCGCCTACATGATGAACGCGAAATTCGTCGACTACATCGACATCGACTACAAGGAGCGGATCGGCCGATCCAAGGTCAATCTGTTCCGCGATTCCCTTCGCACGTTGCAGTATGTCCTGGAGGCCTGCACCTACTACAATCCGCTGAAGATATTCGTGCTGCTGGCGATGATGTGCATGGCGCTCGCCGTGGTTTCGCTGATAGGCGGGATCATTCTGCAGGTCGTCAGCGGTTTTGTCCTCGGGGTCGGCGCCATCCTCCTCAGCATTCTCGTCGTCGCGATGGGGCTCCTGGCTGTTCTTCTCAAGCAGATCATGAACCAGCGGCCATGACGACTCCTGACGGCAAAGCGCGATGTGCGGCGTAGCCGGAATTTTTCACCGCGACGGCCGCCCGGTCGATCGCGGCACGGTCGCGGCGATGTCTGCCGCGTTGATCCACCGCGGACCGGACGGCGAGGGCTCCTGGCTGGATCAATCCGTCGGTTTCGCCCACCGGCGGCTCGCCATTCGCGACCTTTCGGAAGCCGGACACCAGCCGATGCTCGATGCGTCCGGCCGCATCGCCGTGACCTATAACGGCGAGATCTACAACGACGGCGAAGTGCGACGCGAGCTCGAACGTTCCTTCGGCTTCCGGTTCCGGGGACATTGCGACACGGAAATTCTTCCCTACGCCTATCTCGCCTGGGGCGAGGCGATGTTCGAGCGGCTGGAGGGCTTTTTCGCCCTCGGCCTCTGGGACCGTCAGGAGCGCCGCCTGATCCTCGCGCGTGACGGGATCGGCATCAAGCCGCTCTACTACTTCGAGGACCGCAGCGACGTCCTGTTCGCGAGCGAAGTCAAGGGAATCTCGGCGAGCCGGCGCGAGGCGCCGCGCATCGATCCCGGTGCACTCCACACCTTCCTGGCCGCCGGGCACACCGGGACGCGGCAGAGCCTGTTTGGCGGGATCAAGCAGGTCCCGCCCGGTACGGTGATGAGCTTCACTGCCGGCGAGCGGACCGAGCGCCGCTTCTGGCGGCCGGTCCGCGCGCCAGCGATCAGCCGCCTGGACGAAGCCGTCGACCGCCTCGAGGCCACGATCCAGACGGTGGTCGAAAGCCAGATGGTGAGTGACGTTCCGCTCGCCGTGCTGCAGAGCGGCGGTATCGACAGTTCGCTTATCAGCCTCACGCTGAAGCGCCTCGGATTGAAGCCGCCTTTGTTCACGGCGGGGGTCTCCGAGAAGAGCCATGATGAGTCGGCTGCAGCGAAGGAGATCGCCGCCGCTGCCGGCTTGTCGGTCAGCGTGGTCGACGGGGAAGGAGGGGAGGACGCCGAGACTGCGCTCCGCGCGGTCGTCTATCATTTCGACGGGCAGTGTGCCGATACGGGCGCGCTCGGCTTCTATCGTCTGGCCGGCGCAGTCCGGCAGCATTGCAGCGTCGTGCTGTCGGGCGATGGCGGCGACGAATTTTTTGCCGGATACGAGACTTATGCTGCAACCGCCATGGCGGAGTCCGTGCGCCGCGTCGTGCCGCGGGGCGTTGCGGGCATGACCGGTCGGCTAGCCTATGCCGCCGTTCGCGGCGATGAAAGACGTCTTCCGGCGGCAGCGCAGCTGGCTCGTTTTGCGCTGGGTCTCGGCGAGGAAGGGGATCGTCCGCATCTGCAATGGCGGCGGCTGGTTCCCCGGTTTCTCGCCGCGAAGATCTATGCGCGCGAGATGGTCGATGTTGCGGCGGCCGACCCGTTCGCCGAATACGCGGAGTACTATTCGGAGCCGCACGACAAGGTGCTGGATCGGGCGCTGGTCGCCGACCAGCGCTTTCACCTCCAGAGCGTGCTTCAGAAGGTCGATGCGATGAGCATGGCGCATTCGCTCGAAGTGCGCGTTCCGATCCTCGATCGCCGGGTCATGGACCTCGCCGGCACGATTGACGTCGCCCTCCTCAATCCCTGGCCGAAGGGCGCGCCAAAATACGTCCTGCGCAAGCTCGCCGAGCGCCTGGGAATGCCCCGGGACGCCGCGTGGTCGCGCAAGCGCGGGTTCAACGTGCCCATTGCGCAATTGATGAGACGCGGAGGTCTGCAGGCAATTTGCGATCGTGTGTTCAATCAGGAGCCGGATGTTTTCGCGCCTTACCTCAATCCGGATGCGATCCGCCTGCTGTGGAAGGACCATCTGGACCGGCGTAGCGACAACGCCTTCGCGCTGTGGCCCGTTCTGACGCTGGGGATATGGCTGATGGGGCTCGCTGCCCCCCGGCCGCGCTGAGCGAGCCGGACCAGCGCCGATGCCGGACCTGAAGCGACAAACGATCGACGATTTCGGAGAGCAGTGGACGGCCTTCCGGGACAACCCTGGCTATTATGGTTCGGCGGAGCTGCTCGCCGATCTGTTCGGTCCACTGCTGACGCTCGATGACGTCAAGGGCGCGCGGGTCGCCGATATCGGAAGCGGCACGGGACGTATCGTCAACATGCTGCTCGACGCCGGGGCCGATCGCGTCGTCGCGGTCGAGCCCTCCGCGGCATTCGAGGTCCTCAAGACCAACACCGTCGCCCGTGCTGACCGCATCGACTATCTCCATGTGCCCGGCGACCAGCTGCCATCCCGTCTGGATCTCGACTACGTCGTCTCGATGGGTGTCTTGCACCACATTCCCGCGCCAAGCCCTGTCGTCCGGGCTGCGTTCGGGGCGCTGCGCCCTGGCGGACGTTGCATCGTGTGGCTCTACGGCTTTGAAGGGAACGAGACCTATCTGTCGATCGCGATCCCGCTGCGCAAGGTCACGGTTCGAATGCCGCACGGGATGCTGGTCGCGCTCTCGCATCTGCTGGAATTCGCGCTGACGACCTATATCGGTCTCTGCCGGATTCTTCCTCTTCCGATGCGGAACTACATGCGTTCCGTCCTGGCAAAGTTTCCGCGTTCGGTTCGTCGCCTGACCATCTACGACCAGCTGAACCCCTCCTATGCGAAATACTATACCCGCGACGAGGCGCAGGCCTTGCTGTCCGATGCCGGATTCGCCGGTGTGGAGCTCTATCACCGGCATGGTTATAGCTGGACCGTGTCCGGCACGCGCCCGGCGCAGTCGCCCGATCAATCCGCGAGCAAAGATAGCGAAGGCGGGCATTGAAAATGGATGGAGCACGGGGCGGGCGCGGGGAGTTTTCCCCTGGATGGCTCGGATGGACGAATTCCGTCGCGTGGTTCTGGGTCTGGGTCTGCGTGATCGGCCTAGCCCTGATGATTCACCTCGCCTTCCTCGTGGCTTGGCCGGATCACTTCATCCACGAGGACGGCGGGCCCTACCTGATTCAGGCAGAATCGATTCTAAGGGGCCAATATATCGAGGACGCGGTGAAGCGTCCGTACGGGGTCGCCGTCTTCCTTGTGCTGCTGTCCAAGATGTTCGGCCCCCACATCCTGGTCTTCGTCATCGCGCAGCACTTGATGAGCGTCGGCACCGCTCTCCTCGTCGCCGCGATCGTGCGTTTTGCCGGCGCGCCCCGCTTCTTCTCGCTTCTGGCCTTTGCCCTTGCGGCGCTGCATGGCCGCATCATCCACTATGACAACACTATCGGCGCAGAGACGATCTCCAATTTTCTGGTCAGCCTGGCGGCCTTCTTTGCCGCCGGAGCGGCGTTGCGCAATTGGCCGGCGTTCCTCGCTTCGGCATGCGTGGGCTTGGTGCTCGGGGCGCTGATGGTTTGCCGCTCGGCGGCGATAGGCCAGGCCGCTGTCATTCTGCTGTGGCTGGCTTCGACCCTGGACACCCGGTTCCTGCGCCGGCTCGGCGTGCTTGGACTTGCGGTCTTTCTCGCTTCGGCCGTCTATCTCACCCCGGCTGTCGTCAACTTCGTGATTGGAAAACCTGCCGCAGGCAACGAGACCCTTGCCGTGATGGCTTTCGTCGTCGGCTATTCCGGTGATTTCGATCACGGCGTTCATCTTGAGCGGAAGGAGCAGGCCAGGGAGTTCGTTCAGAAGATGCGGGCTGCAGACACCCGCAACGGATGGGCCGACAATGGTGAATATCAATGGCCGTTCGGCGCCCTGCAGCGGCTGAAGCGGTCCGGAGACAGCGATGCCGACCTTGAAAGGGTCGTGCGCGACATATTCATCGAAACGCTGACCACGCCGTCAACGCTCTATCGGCATGTCACGAGGCACTTCCTCCGGGAAATGTATTTTCTGCTCTTCGATGCGAATTCGGTGGCGCGGCGGACGCCCAATCCGCAAGCTTACGAGTTCTTCGTCAACCGGGATACGTATCCCTTCTTCGGCAGTCCGACCGGCTTCAAATCCGGCCAGTTGGTTCATGATTACTACAAGCCCTGGTGGCCGCTGTCTCGGCTTCTGCCGACCGCGGATCAGGTGCAGCTCAGACTGAGCCAACTCATGGGGCATGGCTACGCGCCGAGTTCGGACTTGGTAGCGTTCTGCTGCGGGGTGAAGGTGTCGACCGAATACGATGACCGTGCCGGACCGATCGTGTGGTTCTCCTCGGCGACACTGTGTCTCGCTCTCGTCCTGCTGATCGGTGTCCCGGCGGGCCGTGCGGGTTTCATTCGCCGGAGCCCTCGCGGCCTCGTTGCCGTCGGCACGCTGATGGTCCTGCTCGCGCTGGTCAGCGCTGCGTTGCCGGCGTTTCTCATTTATGGGCTTAATCGCTACGCGTATTACGCCATTCCGTTCCTCGGCGGCTCGAGCGCCATGCTGGCGAGCTTGCTGTTCGATCGGATCAGGGCTTTTCGCGGCCGCGCCGGGGACACGGCGGGCCGGGCGAGCGCGTGACTTTGCGGCGCAAGCGGCCTCACACCACATCATCCGGCGCCAGCGCGCAGCCATTGTCGGGATGCGTCTCCACCTGAAGCGTGGTGTGGCCGATGCGGAAGGAGGCCTTCAGCAGCTGCGCGGTCTCCATCAGGAATCCGTCGCCGGCGCCGGCGGGCATGACGAGGTGGCAGGTCAGCGCCGTCTCTGTGGTCGAGATCGGCCAGACGTGGAGATCGTGGATCGCGGAAACCCCCGGGCGCGCCAGCAGGAACGTCCTGATCGCGGCAAGGTCGGTGCCTTTGGGCGCGGCCGCCATCGACATGTCGATGGAGGCGCAAAGCAGGCTGGTCGTGCTCCAGAGGATGGTGGCGCAGATGACGAGGCTGGTGACAGGATCGAGCCAGAGCCAGCCGGTCCAGATGATCAGTGCCGCCGAGATGACGACGCCGAGCGAGACCGCGGCGTCGGCGGCCATGTGCAGATAGGCGCCTTCGATGTTGATGTCGTCCTTGCGTCCGCGCGCGAACAGCATCGCCGTAAAGCCGTTGACGAGGATGCCGATGCCGGCGACCGCCATCACGGTGACGCCCGCGATCGGCTCCGGCTCGCGCAGTCGCAAGATCGCCTCCCAGCCGATCGCGCCGGTCGCGACCAGCAGGAAGACTGCGTTGGCAAGCGCCGCCAGGATGGTGGAGGCGCGCAGGCCGTAGGTGAAACGTCCGCTCGGCGCGCGCCTTGCCGCGATCGATGCGCCCCAGGCCACGACCAGGCCGAGCACATCGGAAAGGTTGTGGCCGGCATCGGCAAGGAGGGCGGTGGAGTTGCCGATATAGCCGTAGACGGCCTCGGCCACGACCAGCGCGGTGTTGAGCGAGATGCCGATCGCGAATGCCCTGCCGAAACTGGCGGGCGCGTGGACATGCGTGTGGCCAAAACCATGATCATGCCCATGACCATGACTGCGGTCGTGACCGTGCCCATGATCGTGGCCGGCATGGTCATGATGGTGATGACCGTGATGGTCGTGGCTGCCCAAATCTACCGCTCCCCGGAAGCTAACAAATCAGGTCCCATTGTAGGCGTTTCGGTGCCTGCGTCACGGCGGAACAGCAGGTAGAGTGCAGGCAGCACCAGGAGCGTCAGCACGGTCGAGGAGATGATGCCGCCGATCACCACGGTCGCGAGCGGCCGCTGCACCTCGGCTCCGGCCCCGGTGGCAAGGGCCATCGGCACGAAGCCGAGCGAGGCGACCAGCGCCGTCATCAGCACCGGACGCAGCCGCGTCAGCGCGCCCTCGCGAACGGCCTCCGGGACGGGACGCCCCTCGCTGCGCAGCCGCTCGATGAAGGTGATGATGACGAGCCCGTTGAGCACGGCGACGCCGGAGAGCGCGATGAAGCCGACACCGGCGCTGATCGACAGCGGGATGCCGCGCAGCAGCAGCGCCATCACGCCGCCGGTCAGGGCCAGCGGCACGCCGGAGAACACGAGAGCCGCATCGGCCGCCGATCCCATGCCCATGAACAGCAGCAGGAACACGAGCAGCAGCGCCACCGGCACCACGATCGTCAGCCGTTTGGTCGCGGAGACCAACTGCTCGAACTGTCCGCCCCAGCCGATCCAGTAGCCGGGCGGCAGCTTGACCTTCTCTGCCACTGCGTTCTGGGTCTCGGCGACAAAGGAGCGAAGGTCGCGCCCGCGAACGTTGGCCATGACCACCACGCGGCGCTTGCCGTTCTCGCGGCTGATCTGGTTGGGGCCGGGTGCGATCTCGATCGTCGCGACGGAGGACAGGGGCACGTAGCGGAGCGCTGCGTTTCCGCCCGGCCATGCGGTTTTGGTGACCGCCGGTGCATCCTCGCCCGGCGGCAGCGGGATGGGTAGCGACTTGATCGTGTCAGGGTTGGCACGCAGGCTTTCCGGCAGCCGCACCACGATGTCGAAGCGGCGATCGCCCTCGAACAGCTTTCCGACCGGTTTTCCCCCGATCGCGATCTCGACGAGGTTCTGCACCTCGCTGAGGCTGAGGCCGTAACGCGACAGCGCCTGGCGGTCGAGCTTCACCGTGAGGATCGGCAGGCCCGCGATCTGCTCGGTCTTGACGTCGGCCGCGCCCTCGATGGCGTGGACGACCCCGTTGACCTGCTGGGCGATGCCGGCAAGCACGTCGAGATCGTCGCCGAAGATCTTCACGCCGACGTCGCTGCGGATGCCGGCAATGAGCTCGTTGAAGCGCATCTGGATCGGCTGGGTCATGCCATAGGCCGTGCCGGGCAGGGTGTTGGCGGCGCGTTCGAGCTCGGCGACCACCTCGTCCTTGGGCTTGCCTGAATCGGGCCATTCGTCGCGTGGCTTGAGCGTGACATAGGTGTCGGTCATATTCGGCGGCATCGGATCGTTGGCGATCTCGGCGGTGCCGATCTTGGAGAAGATGGTCGCGACCTCCGGTACCTGCTTGATCGCCTTTTCCAGCCGAAGCTGCATGTCGACGCTCTGGGTCAGGCTGGTGCCGGGAATCCGGATGGTCTCGATGGTAATGTCGCCTTCATCCAGGCTCGGGATGAATTCGCCGCCCATGCGCGTCGCGGCGAAGACGCTGCCGGCGACGATCAGCATGGCGCCAAAAGCGACGCTGCCGCGGTAGCGGATGGCGCGATCGAGCAGCGGCACGTAGAAGCGCCTGGCCGCTCGCATGAAGATGTTCTCCTTCTCCGAGATCCTGCCGGTGACGAAGATCGCGACCGCGGCCGGGACGAAAGTGATCGACAACAGCGCCGCACCGGCAAGCGCCATCAGCACGGTGAGCGCCATCGGCGTGAACATCTTGCCCTCGGTCCCCGTCAGGGTCAGGAC
The DNA here is from genome assembly GCF_024519855.1 of Bradyrhizobium sp. Bra78. Taxonomy (NCBI): domain Bacteria; kingdom Pseudomonadati; phylum Pseudomonadota; class Alphaproteobacteria; order Hyphomicrobiales; family Nitrobacteraceae; genus Bradyrhizobium; species Bradyrhizobium sp. Bra78. The sequence goes on from NZ_JALJRE010000010.1 coordinate 140,915, forward strand.
CGGCAGGTAGACCACGGCGATGATCAGCGTGCCGAACAGGCTCGGCTTGATGACCTCGCTGCTGCCGGCGCGGATCGTCTCCATCCGCTCTTCGAGCGACAGCGGCCGGCTGCGCAGGTGCTGCTCGGCAGCGAGCAACCGCAGACAGTTCTCCACGATGATGACCGCGCCGTCGACGATGATGCCGAAGTCGATCGCACCGAGGCTCATCAGATTGGCGCTGACCTGGCTCTCGACCATGCCCGTGATCGTGAACAGCATGGAAAGGGGAATGACACAGGCGGTGATCAGCGCAGCGCGGATGTTGCCGAGGATCAGGAACAGCACCGCGATAACCAGCGCGGCGCCCTCGATGAGGTTCTTCTCGACGGTCTGGATGGTGGCTTCCACCAGGTGCGTGCGGTCATAGACGGCGCGCGCGATCACGCCATCAGGGAGCGATTTCGCGACCTCCGCGAGCCGCGCCTTCACGCGCTGGGCTACCGTGCGGCTGTTCTCGCCGATCAGCAGCATGGCGGTGCCGAGCACGGTTTCGCTGCCGTTTGCGGTCGCAGCGCCCGAGCGCAGGTCGTGGCCTTCCTGGACGTCCGCGACGTCTCGGATGCGCACCGGGACGCCGCCGCGCGAGCCGATCACGATGTCGCGGATTTCCGCGATATTGGCGACCTGGCCCGGGGCGCGGACGAGATATTGCCCGCCGTTGCGCTCGATATAGCCGGCACCGACATTGGCGTTGTTGGCGGCCAGCGCCGTCATGATGTCGCGAAAGCCGAGCTTGTAGGCCATCAGCCGGCCGGGGATCGGCAGCACGTGGAACTGCCGCTCGTAACCGCCGATCGAGTTGACCTCGATCACGCCCGGAATGGTGCGCAGTTGCGGCTTGATGATCCAGTCCTGGATGGTGCGCAGCTCCGTCGGCGTGAACTCGGCACCGGTCTGTGACTTCGCGCCGGCCTTGGCCTCGACGGAGTAGACATAGATCTCGCCAAGGCCGGTCGAGATCGGCCCCATCGCGACCTCGGTTCCGGCTGGAAGCTGGTCCTTTGCCTGCTGGATGCGCTCGTTGACGAGCTGCCGCGCGAAATAGATGTCGGTGCCGTCCTCGAATACGACGGTGACCTGGCTCAGGCCATAGCGTGAGATCGAGCGGGTGTATTCGAGCTTGGGCAGCCCGCCCATCGCGGTCTCGATCGGGAAGGTGATGCGCTGCTCGGATTCGAGCGGCGACAGGCCCGGCGCGCGCGTGTTGATCTGGACCTGCACGTTGGTGACGTCAGGGACCGCGTCGATCGGCAGGCGGGTGAAATTCCAGGCGCCGAAGGCGCCGGCTGCGAGCGCGAACAGGACCACGAGCCATCGTTGGCGAAGGGAGAAGCCGAGGAGCGCGTCAATCATGGTCGGCGTCTCCCTTGCCCATCTCCGCCTTGACCACAAAACTGTTCTCGGCGACGTAGCGCTCGCCGGCCGAAAGGCCGGCGCGGATCTCCACGAATCTCGGGTCGGAATCACCTGTTTCCACCGGGCGCGCCTCGATCTTGTCGCCGTCCTCGCGAACGAACACGATGGTCCTGTTTTCCAGCGTCTGGATTGCGCTCTTGCGCACGGCGACCGCGACGTCGCGCGCTGCGAGGATCAGCCGCGCCGTGACGAACAGTCCGGGCCGCAGGCGCCCGTCCGGATTTGGCAGCACCACGCGCGCAAGTGCGGTCTGGGTCTCGCTGCTGCCGATCGGCGCCATGTAGGAGATCGTGCCCTTGATCTCGCCGCGGCCGTCGTCGGGATCGATCAGCACCTCGTCGTTGAGGCGGACGCGCTTCAGGTCCTGCCGGTAGATCGACAGATCGACCCAGATGGAGGACAGGTCGGCGACGACGAAGGCGGGCTTCTGTTCGGAGGCGTATTCGCCGAGCGAGATCTGCCGCTCGATGACGGTGCCCGCGAGCGGCGCCTTGAGCTCGTAGACGGTCAGGCTCTGGTTGCTCTCGATGGTGGCGAGCAGATCGTCCTTGCCGACCTTGTCGCCGATGCGCTTCAGGATCGATTTTGCAACTCCGGGAAAGCGCGGCGTGACCTGAACGACCGCCTCCTGGTTGGCGCGCAAAATGCCGTTGAAGGCGAGCGTGTCGGTCAGCGTCGCGCTGGCGGCTTCCGCCAGCGTCACGCCCGCGGCGGCCAGCTTGACGTCGGAGATGCGGATGCGGTCGGCGCCGTGCTCGTCCTGCTCGACATGGTCGTTCGGCTTCTCCGGCTTCTTATCCGCGGCATGCTCGGCGGGCGTGACCCTGACCGGTGCGAGCAGGGAATAGCCGTAGGCGCCGAGCGCGGCGGCCACGACGGCGACGAGAATGGCAGAGGAGGTCTTCATCGTGCGCTCTCCCGCGCCAGCGTGAAGGGATTGCCGACGAGGCCCTCGATGGTCGCCACACCCGCGTGGAAATTCTGCAGCGCTTCCTGCTCGCGCAGCCGCGCCTGGGCGACGCTCGCCTGGGCGTCGAGCACTTCGAGCAGGGTGAAGCGGCCCTGGCCATAGCCTTGGGAAATGGCTTCCGAAGCTTCCGCAGCCTTGGGAATGGCGGTCTCGCGCAGCACCGCGAGCTCGCGCAGCGAGCCCTGGAGCGAGTCGTAGGCGCGGCCGGCGACCACGATCAGAGTGTTGCGGTTGGCCTCGCGCTCGGCCCTGGTCTTGGCGAGGCTTTCCTGCGCGGAGAGAATATTGCCCTGGTTCTGGTCGAACACGGGGATCGGCACCGAGACGGTGAGCCGAACCGCGTCGTCATTGGTCTCGTTGAAATGGCGCCAGCCGGCGGCGATCCGCACGTCGGGATAGGGCCGGAGCCGCGCCATCAGCAGCTCGGCGTTGCGCTGGGCATAAATCGCGGTCCAGCGCACCAGCTGCGGATTGGCATCGATGGCGGCGACGACCGACTGGAACGTCGGCGGCCGTCCCATGGTGTCGAGCCGCCCCGAGACCTCGCCGAATTTTGCGGCAGGGTCTCCCATCAGCACCGCAAGCTCGCGCCGGGCGCTGGCCAGCGTCGCCTTGAAGCGTTCGCGATCGGCCTTCACCAGTGCGGATGCCACTTCCGCACGGCCGGTTTCGGCCGGCGAGGAGGCGCCGGCTTCGACGCGCCGGCGCAAGAGCGGCGTCAGCCGGTCGATGGCTTCGATCTGCTCGTCGAGGATATGGATCCGCCGCTGGGCGCCGAGCACGCCGAGGAAGGCGATCGCGGTCTCCGACAGCACCTCGAGCCGGACAGCCTTGCGCTGGATCGCGGCGACCTCGATGCCGGCTGCGCCCGCGGCGATCCGCGCATCGCGCTTGCCGAACAGCTCGAAGGCCTGGCTGATCTGGAGCGTTGTTTCGGCGGATTTCGTGCCGCGATAGATGCCCGAGCCGAGCGAATTGTCCTGCTCGTAGGACAGTTCCGGATTGAGCAGGGCGCCCGCCTGGATACGCTGGCCCGTGGCGATACCGACATCGCGCTCCGCCGCCGTCAGGCGCGGGCTGGCCGCCAGAGCGCGCGACAGTGCGGCGCGCATGGTCAGGGTCTGGGCGTGCGCGTGCTGCGTCAGCCAGGGGCCAACGAGAATCGCCATCGCGCACGCAAGGCGCGCGGCAGTTCGTCTGCAAGACATGAAGATGACCTGTGAACAAAAGCAAGATGGGCGCGTGGGCGCCCGGCTGATCGGTTCAGGTCAGATGTTTGGGGGGTGGGGATGTCGTGTCGGGTGCGATGCCGACGAGCGTCGGCTGCTTCTGCGCGACCGGTGCGGCAACGATGTCGCCCGCGGCTCCTGAATGCAGCGGCTGTGCGACAGCGATCGAGAAGCAGCCATGGCAGTGATGGCCACCGAGCCCCTTGTGATCGCCATGGCCGGCGGAACCGTCGTCGAGGATCGCGGCGATCTCCGAGCCGCCGGAGGGGCTCGTGACATCGATGTCGTGCGCGCCATGGAGCGCGCCCGACAGCAGGTACATGGCCGCAACGAGGACAGCCACGAGCCCGCGCCAGTGGCGCAGGTCACATAGGCTGTAGGCTCGGCGGATCGAAGTCACTGTTGCGCTCGGGTTCCTGATCCGCCTGCGGTAGCATGGCGGCCGGAACAGTGTCGACCCGCAATAGTGTTACGTCGGGGGAACTCGATGTCGCACGCTGCTGGATACAAAAAGGCCCCAGCCCGGGGCTGACCGGCTGAGGCCTTTTGTGCTCACAATTTTTATCCTTGGGATTCGCACGGGCAACCCGCAGCCAGGCGGCTCGTTCCTGCCGGCGGCAGAAAAATTAGGAACGTTCGGCAGCCCCTCTCATTAGCGCCCCGGAGCATGTGAGGAGGATGGGACTATGGACGGATTGATCTATCTGATCGGCTTGATCGTCGTGATCATGGCGATCTTGTCGTTCTTCGGCCTGCGCTGAGGGAGCGGCGATGGCGATGGAAACTCTCGCGCGGGAAGACATCATGGATGCCGGCGGCGGCGCTGCCGAGGAACGCCGAAGCATCCAGTGGAGCTCGGTCCTCGCAGGCGCGTTGGCCGCCGGTGCGATGTCGTTCATCCTGGTCGGCTTTGGCGTTGCAGTCGGCCTCGGTGTCAGTTCGGCCTCGCCGACCTGGCGCGATGCATCGGCGGCGCTCGCTCTGCTTTCCGGGCTGTATCTGATCGTCCAGGCGATCGTCAGCTTCGGCTTCGGCGGTTATATCGCCGGCCGAACAGCGCGTCCGGCGCCCGCGCTGGCGACGATCGAGGACGACGGCGAGCGCCGGGACGGTCTTCATGGGCTGACGTCTTGGGCCCTGGCCGTGCTGATCGGCGCCGGGCTGCTGGCACTCATCGGCGCATCGGCGACCGACCGTTCGCCGATGCGCGTCTCGAGCGCGAATGCGACCCCCGCCGAGCCGCTGTTGAGCTACGAGCTCGACAAGCTGTTCCGCGCGCCGCGGCGGCCTCCCGGCACCGACATGCGGGAAACCCGCGCCGAGGCCGGACGCATCCTGATGACATCGTCGAGCCATAGCGGCGTCAGCACCGATGATCGAACCTATCTCGTGCAGCAGGTCGCCGCGGCGACGGGCTTGGCTGCGCCGGACTCCGAACGGCGGGTCGATGCGGTGATCGCGGACGCCCACACGGCAATCAGCCGCGCGCGGCGCAACTCGGTCATCGTCGCCTTTTCCGTTGCGGCGGCGGCGCTGATCGGTGCCGCGGTGGCCTGGGCTGCTGCAGTTGCCGGCGGCCGGCACCGCGATGGCGAACCTCTGCCGAACTGGATGGCAAGCTCGAACCGCTTCCATCGCAGTCCGCGCGCGATGCCGGTGCCGTAACCTGCAGGATGATGGCCGGGAGCAATCCCGGCCACATAGCGTTGACCAGCGGCGCTACGCCTTCTCCTCCCAGATCATCGCAAGGTGCACGATGGTCTGCACCGCCTTCTCCATGTCCTGGCGGCTGACCCATTCCAGGCGCGAGTGGAACGCGTGTTCGCCGGCGAAGATGTTGGGGCAGGGCAGGCCCATGAAGGACAGCCGCGAGCCGTCGGTGCCGCCGCGGATCGCGGTGCGCATCGGGCGCAGGCCCGCGCGGCGGATCGCCTCGATGGCGTATTCGAGGATGTGCGGGTGACGGTCGATCACCTGCTTCATGTTGCGGTACTGCTCCCGCACCTCGAATTTGTAGGTCGAGCGCGGATAGTCCTTCATCACGTCCTTGACGATGGTCTCGAGCAGGACTTCCTTTTCCTTCAGTCCCTCCTCGGTGAAGTCGCGTACGATGAAGGAGAGCGTCGCCTGCTCCAGCGCACCGTCGATTCCGATCGGGTGCAGGAAACCCTGCTTGCCCGAGGTCGTTTCCGGCGAGCAGCCTTCCTTGGGCAGACGCTCGACGATGGCGGCCGCGATCTTGATCGCGTGCTCCATCTTCCCTTTGGCATAGCCGGGATGGGCGCTGACGCCGTTGATGGTGATGGTGGCCCCATCAGCCGAGAAGGTCTCGTCCTCGACGGAGCCCGCGCTTTCGCCGTCCATGGTGTAGCCGAAATCGGCGCCGAGTTTCTTGATGTCGACATTGTCGACGCCGCGGCCGATCTCCTCGTCCGGCGTAAACAGGATCTTGATGGTGCCGTGCTTCACGTCGGGGTTGTTGATGAAGAAATGCGCGGCATCTATGATCTCGGCGACGCCGGCCTTGTTGTCGGCGCCGAGCAGCGTGGTGCCGTCGGTGGTGATGATGTCGTTGCCGATCTGGTTCTTAAGCGCGGGGTGCTCGGCGAAGCGGATCACCTGGCTGGTGTCGCCCGGCAGCGTAATGTCGCCGCCGCGATAGTTCTTCACGATTTGCGGCTTGACGTCCTTGCCGGTGACGTCGGGCGAGGTGTCCATGTGCGAGCAGAAGCAGATCACCGGCACCTTCTTCGGTGTGTTGGCCGGGATCGTTCCGTAGACGTAGCCGTAGTCGTCGAGATGGGCGTCCGCGACGCCCATGGCCTGCAGTTCGGCGGCGAGCACGCGGCCGAGATCCTTCTGCTTCTCGGTCGAGGGCGAGGCCGGGGAGTCCGGATCGGACTGGGTGTCGATGGTGACGTAACGCAGGAAGCGCTCGGTCACGGTGTGCGAAAAGGGGAGGGAGGACATTTCTGATCAAACCGCCGGGCGTGAGGGGGAGTAGGCGGTATACCAGAAAAGCGGGCCACGTTGCGGCTGGGGCGACGCCGGATCAGGCTTAACAAAACGTAATATCAGATCGCCTCTTTCAGTTCCTTGACCGGGCGGAAGGCGACCTTCTTGCTGGCCTTGATGTGGATCGGTTCGCCGGTGGCCGGATTGCGGCCGGTGCGGGCGGCGCGCTTGCGGACCTGGAGGATGCCGAGACCCACGATCCGGACGCGGTCGCCCTTCTTGAGGTGCTTGGTGATCAGATCGACCATGTCGGTCAGGACGGCCTCGGCGCGCTTCTTCGACATGTCCTGGCTCTCCGCAATGTCGGCGGCGAGGTGTTTCAGCGTAATGGTGGCGGGAGCGGCTGCTTTCTTCGCCGAATCCTTCTTAGCCATGTCTGGCCTCCTCGATGGTCCAATGACAAGGGAAGCCCGGAAAGGCCGGGAAATCGTGGGGATCCCTCCAAGTCGTGGAAGGCCTAGACGATTCGGGCGCGGGCTGACTATGCCGCGAGTTCCCGACGGACGCCGGCAATCGCCGGCACAGCCGCGAAAGGCGTCGAGAAGTTTGATCTAAGGCTATGAAGGGATTGCCAAAATGGCGCGAGAGACGGGGCTCGAACCCGCGACCTCCGGCGTGACAGGCCGGCGCTCTAACCAACTGAGCTACTCCCGCGTGGTTCGCTGAAAGCGCGCGGAACGAGGGGGGACTTAAAGGCGGGGCTTGGTGAAGTCAAGGATGTTGCGCTTTGCCGGGGTGCCCCGGCTAAGTATTGCTTTGGAAAACGAAAAGGCCGCCCGGAGGCGGCCATTGGTCAGCCCGGAACAGGGCGTGTCAGCGAATCTCCGACGTCCCCGCGCTGGTCACCGCCACCGGCTTGCCGGCCTTGATGACGTGGGTGGACTGGGCGGTCTGGCTGAGATCGGCATTGGTGCGGGCCGCGATCCCGAAGCCGGTGACCAGAATGCCAGCCACCAGTGCCACCACCACGATCTTCAGGTGGGTACCGCGATCAGCAGAGTGAATTGAGTGGTTCATCTGAGCCTCCCGACGGGCTTTGCCGCCGTCTATGGCTCTTGTCTTAAGGACCGTCTGTTTCCGGATGGTTTCGCGGGTTCCGCAAAATGGTTTCATCTGGCCGATTAGCCGGTTTCTCCCTGGGGGCGGCCGAAGGGCCTTACGCGGTCTTACCTGGCGCGTAATCGCGGGGGCGATCCCGCCTTGTCATGATCGTTTCCATCGGCCGCGACCGATGGGCCGACCGATCGGCCAAGAAATCGGCAATGGAGAAGCGCGATGAACCGTCGAACCGTCCTCGAAGCCACTTTGCTTGGGACTGCCCTCGCGGCAGCGTCCGGTGCGAGCACGCCAGCGGCAGCGGCCCAGCAGAATGAACGGCCGTCTTTTGTGACGGCCAGGGACGGCACAAAACTGTTCGTGCAGGATTGGGGCAGCGGACAACCCGTGCTGCTGCTGTCGGCCTGGACATTCGACGCCAGCATCTGGGGCAGTCAGATTGACGCCCTCAACGCAAAAGGCTTTCGCTGTATTGCGCCCGACAGGCGCGGGCATGGCCGGTCCGAGATGCCGTCCGCGGGTTATGACCTGGACACGCTGACCGGCGACGTCGCCGCGTTGATCGAGGCGCGCGACCTGCGCGACGTGACGCTGGTCGGCTTCTCGATGGGGACGGCCGAGGCGGTGAACTATCTCGGACGATACGGATCGGACCGGATCGCAAGGCTGGTGCTGGTTGCGCCGACGACGCCGTTCCTGGTCAAGACCGAAGACAATCCGGACGCGGTTCCCAAGGCGATGATCGAGGCCGACAACGCGGCCATCGCGCGCGACTTCCCGAAATGGATTGCGGCAAACGAAGCGCCGTTCTTCACTGCCGAGACACCCGAGATCACGCGGAGCTGGATCCGCCAGATGATGCTGAGCGTGCCGCTGCCGGTGGCGCTGGCCTGCCGCAAGGCCATCGCCTTCGCCGATCTGCGCGCGGCAGCCGCCAGGATCGATCGCCCGACGCTGATCGTCCATGGCGACAAGGATGCCAGCGCGCCGCTGCCATTGACCGGTGCAAAGACCGCGAAGCTGATCAAGGGCAGCAAGCTGACCGTCTACGAAGGCGCCCCGCATCCGCTGCCGCTGACGCACGGCGAGCGCCTGACCGCGGACATGCTGGCGTTCATGGGCGGCTAGCCCGCCCGCTCGATGTCAGTGCGGATGGTTCGCGCCGCCCAGACGAACAGGAGAGCGCCCAGCGTGGTCGTGACGGCCGCCGAGAGCAGCGAATAGCGCACGGCGTCGGCGCCGTAAGCGCCCTTCAGGGCGTCGTTGACCACGCCCACGGCGAGCGGGCCGACGCCCTGGCCGAAGCAGGTCGCGGTGAGTGCGATCAGGGCGGAGGCGAGCGCGCGCATGCTGGGCTTGGCCACCGTCTGGGCGATTGCGAAGATCGGGCCGAGATGGAAGCCGACCAGGAACGAGGTCAGCGCCAGCATCGCCACCATCATCGTGAAATCCTGCGTCAGCATGCAGAGCGCAAACACGGGGCCAGCGAGCCCAGAAGTGATCGCGGGCGCCCACAGCTTCCAGCGATCGTCGCGGCGGCTCACTTGCGCCACCACGAAACCGCCGAGCAGGGTGCCGGCCATGCCGGCGAGCCCCTTGAAAGTGCCGGCATAGGTGCCGATCTCGACGCTCGACAGATGGTGCACGCGGGCCAGGAACGGCGGGATCCAGGCCGCGGTCGCGTAGTTCGTGTAGGTGGTGAGGCAGAAGCCGATCAGCACGATGACGAAGCTCCGCTGCGAGGCCAGGAAACGCAGCGTCGGCCCGAGCGGTTCAGGCACGAAGCTCTCCTGCATGGCGCCGCGCTTCGGCTCGGAGATCGTCATCCACAGCAGCACGGCGAGCAGGATGCCCGGCAGGCCCGCGACATAGAACGCCGATCGCCAGCCATAATGCTGGTTGACGTAGCCGCCGACGAAATAGCCGAGGAAGACGCCGAGATAGGTGCCGATGGCGTAGATGCCGAGCGCACGCGGACGCTCGTTCTTGGCAAAGAGGTCCGCGACGATCGACTGCGAGGCGGGCGAGCCGGCGGATTCGCCAATGCCGACGCCGATACGCGCCAGCGCCAGCGAGGTCACGCTGGAAGCCGCGCCGCACAGCGCCGTCATCGCGCTCCAGAACGCGAAGGCGAGGGCGACGATGTTGCGCCGGTTGAGCCGGTCGGCGACGCGCGCGATCGGAATGCCCAGCAGGGAATAGAACAGCGCGAATCCGAAGCCCGCGAGCAGGCCCATCATGGTGTCGCTGAGCTGAAACTCCTTCTTGATCGGCTCAATCAGGACGTTGAAGATCGTGCGGTCGAGGAAGTTCAGCGCATAGATGATGGTGAGCAGGCCCAGCACGTAATAACGCCGCGCCGAGGGCTTTGCCGCGGCGGCCGTCTGCACCGACATTTGTGACGTTACATCGACCATCGCGCCCCCCAATTTGTCTTTGTTATCGTTGTCGGTCCAGCCCTTATTCGCGCCGGCGGCCTTGAAAGCGTTTTCGAGCGAAGCGGATGCCGGTTCGCGTAAAGAAAACGCGTCAAGACAAGGAGCTGGAGTCCCGGATGTAGTTCCCCGCTTCGAATTCGACCGCGGGCGCGCTTGCGTCGAACGAGACGCCGATCGGATCGCGATCGGCCGCCATCGTGTCGAGCTGCTCGGTCAGCATGCGCCGCATCATCAGGATGCCGCGGTCGCTCTGGCCGAAATGCTCCTCGGAATGGATGGTCTGCGGGCCCTGGCCGACCTGGGCTTCATAGTCGCCGGGGAATTGCTGGTGCTCGGCCTCGGTCATGTCCCACCAGAATTTTCCGTTGAACTTCGAGCGCATGCGGCCGATGTCGCCGGAATTTTTCACGCGGCCGGCGACGTAGATGCGGAAAGACGTGTCGTCGATCGGCAGCGTCCAGCCGATCGACTCGACGCGGGCGAATTGCGCCACGCGCGGGTTCGGCACGACGCGCAGGGTGGGGAGGACGGCTTCGGTGACGCGGTAGAATACCTTGCCGTCATCCTGCTTGCGGATCGAGCGCACCGCGATGCCGCGCGGCGTCTTGTCGAATTTCACCTCGGGCATCGAAGCCATCATGTTGGTGAATTGGGGTCCCGAGAACGAGCCGTGCAGCACCGGCACGTGATAGGGATCGACCACGTTCTCGAAATGCTGCAGCCAGTTGCATGGGATGACCGCCGGCCCGCCGCCGCCGATCGAGGAGTCATCAGCTTCGACGAACTCGCCGTCGTCCATGGTCTCCAGGCATTCGTAAGCCGGCAGCACCGGGCGTTTCTCGGCCGGACCCATATAGGCGAAGATCAGCCCGTAGCGCTCGTCGACCGGATACCAGGGCTGGCGCACCTTGTCCTTGAACTGGCCGCCGTCGGGCTCGCAGGGTTGCTCCAGGCAATGGCCTTCGGTGTCGAACTTCCAGCCGTGATAGCAGCAGCGGATGCCGTCTTCCTCGACCTTGCCGTAATAGAGCGTGGTGCCGCGATGGCAGCAGCGCGCGTGCAGCAGGCCGACGCGGCCGTGCTTGTCGCGGAACAGGATCAAATCCTCGCCGAGCGCGCGCACCTTCTTCGGCGTGTCGGTGGCATCGCTGGTGAGCCCGACCGGATGCCAGTAGCGGCGCAGCAATTCGCCCATCGGCGTGCCGCGCACGACCGACGTGAGCTCGGTGCGCGTGTGTGGCGGCTTCATCGCATAGGCCGTGCCGAGATCACGATCCCGCTGGGTCGTCGTCATGCTGTTCCTCCCGCCGCGGGCCTTGGTGGCCGGTTCGCATCTTGGTGCGGTGTCCCAGTGAAAAATAATTCGATGACAATGTCAACGATCTTCTGGAATGCCTTTTGGTCGCATTTCGGAAGTGGCGGGGGAGGTTGCGCTACCAGCACTTGGCACACCCCGGCTTTCTTGGCAGAGGTGGATGATGAGCCATACATCGAGCAGGGACGGGCGCGGGTCGTCCGATGCGGACGAAACTCATTCGCCGGCGCCGATCACGGTGATGCTGTCGTCGCGGCTGATGGTGCTGGCCAATCTGCTCAAGCGCGGCGCCATCCTGCGCTACAAGCGCCTCGCCGGATTGTCCTCGGTCGAGTTCGGTCTCGTCGCTTCGCTCGGCCGGCGGCCGCCGATGAGTGTGGCGCGGCTCGCCGAAGCCGTCGGGCAGGACAAGGGACAGATCAGCCGTGCGCTCGCGGAACTCGTTTCGCGCAAGCTGATCGCGAAATCGGCGAACCCGAATGACAGCCGCGAGGTGCTGGTCGCTCTGACCGCGGCAGGGCTCGCCGCGCATGATGCAATCGTCGCAGGTGCGCAGGATCGCAATCGGCAATTGCTCGAGCAGTTGAGCAAGGACGAGTTCGAGACTCTCCTTGCGCAGATCGATCGTCTCACGGCGACCGCCGAGAAGATGCTCGAAGCCGAAAAAGTGTCGCGCTGATCGCTCGGTAACCCCCGGAAACGTTGGATCGTTTCTAAGAGCCTTTCTAAGACCTTTTCAATTAGGGAATTCGCGCGCGCTCCCATAAGCGTCACCGCAAACGCATGCCGTTGGGGGAACGACGGCATGACGTCGCAAACATGCAGCTTCGGGGTGCGCGTTGAACAGTCTTGGAATGCTGCGGTCGGCCGTGCTGGCGACCGCATCCGCTTGGGTTTTGGTGCCGCAGGCATCGTTCGCACAATCCTCCGCGCAGGGCGGCGCGCAGAATCTGCCGTCGGTGACCGTCGCCGCGCCGGAAGCGCGCCGACGTGCTGCCGCGACGCCGCAGCGTCGCGCGCCGCGCTCGGTGCAGAGCGCCAATCGAAGCAAGCCGCAGCCACAGCGCAATGTCGGCTTCGTCGAGACGCCGCGCGGACCGGTGAATGGCTATGTCGCCGGTCGCAGCTCGTCCGGTACCAAGACCAACACGCCGATCATGGAGACGCCGCAGTCGGTGTCGGTGATCGGCGCCGAGCAGATCCGCGACCAGAAGCCGAGCAAGTTCGACGAAGTCCTGCGCTATTCGCCCGGTGTTCGCGGCGAGACGTTCGGCGCCGATACGCGCAACGACTGGTTCCTGATCCGCGGATTCAAGTCTGACGACACCGGCCTGTTCCTCGACGGGCTACAGCTCTTCTACACGTCCTATGCGAGCTGGAAGCTGCAGCCATTCAATCTGGAGCGCGTTGAAATCCTGCGTGGCCCGTCCGCAGTGCTGTACGGCGGGTCGAGCCAGGGCGGCATCGTCAATGCCATTTCGAAGATGCCGCCGGCTGAACCGATCCGCTATGTCGAGGTCGGCGTCAACAATTTCGGCAACGGCTATCTCTCGTTCGACTTCGGCGGACCGGTTGCAACCGCGACGGAGCCGGGCAAGCTGTTCTATCGCATCGTCGGTCAGGTCAAGAATGGCGGCACCCAGGTCGACTTCACCCCCGACAACAACTACTTCATCGCGCCGTCCTTCACCTGGAAGCCCGATGCGGACACCACACTGACGGTTCTTGCCTCCGCTTCCAAGCAGGACACGCGCGGCATCGGCTTCCTGCCCTATGTCGGCACCGTCGTCGACGCGCCCTGGGGGAAGATTCCGACCAGCCGTTTCGTCGGTGACCCCAGCGTCGATGGCTTCAAGCGCGAGCAGGAGATGGTCGGCTATCAGTTCGAGCGCAACTTGTCGGACAGCGTCACCCTCCGTCAGAACGCGCGTTTCGCCCATGTCGACGTGACTTATGCAACGCTCTACGGCCTCGGTTATGCGACGACGGCGGCTGCCGCCAATCTGGCACGCGGCAACTTCTTCACCAATGGCGTTGCCAATCAGGCCAATCTCGACAATCAGGTCGAGTACCGCTTCTCGACTGGTCCGTTCCAGCACATTTCGTTGTTCGGCGTCGACCTCAAGCACTACAAGATCGACGACTATCAGGGTTTTGGCGGGGCGACTTCCCTCAACCTGCTCGATCCCGTCTACACGCAGACAGCGCCTTTCAGCGGCGCTCCGTATCAGAACGCCACGCTGACGCAGAAGCAGTTCGGCGTCTATGCGCAGGACCAGATCAAGCTCGATCGCCTGACGCTGGTGCTCTCGGGCCGCAACGACTGGGTCGACACCTATAACGATAACCACATCGGTGCGAACATGGGGCGCAACGACAGCGCGTTCTCGGGCCGCGCCGGACTGATCTACAATTTCGATGCCGGCCTTGCGCCCTACGTCTCCTACGCGACCAGCTTTAATCCGATCATCGGAACCAATTTTACCCTGAACCAGCTTTATTTGCCGGAGACGGCCAAGCAGGCCGAGGTCGGCGTCAAGTACCAGCCACATGGCTTCGACGGGCATTTTGGAATCGCGTTCTTCGACCTGAAGCGTGAAAATGTGCTCACGACAGATCCGAATAATGCGCTGCTGTCGGTGCAGACCGGCGAAGTGACCTCGCGCGGTATCGAGCTCGAGGCGGTCGCGAACGTCATGCCCGGCCTGAAGGTGATGGCGTCCCACACGGTCTACGACATCTTCGTCAGCCGCGACCTCAATGCCGCGCTGATCGGCAAGCTGCCGACCAATACGCCGAGCCAGCTCACTTCGGGCTGGGCCGACTACACGATCCAATCTGGTCCGTTGACCGGGCTCGGATTTGGTGGTGGCATCCGCTACGTTGGCCGATCATTTGCCGACAATATGAACACGCTGGAGGTGCCGGCCTACGTGTTGGGCGACGCGGCGGTTCACTACGAATGGCAGGGCTGGCGGTACGCGCTCAACGTCTCCAACATCACGGACAAGATATTCGTGGGAAGCTGCTCGTCGGCAAGCGCATGCTTCTACGGCGATCGCCGGCGCGTCACTGCCAGCGTCTCCTACAAATGGTGAGGACGGGCGAGGGGAAACGGCCATCGTAAGAGCCTGACCAGCGAGCCGCTGGTCTTGACCCCAGAGATCGGTGAGCTCGCGGGCTTTGCCCCCCGGCCCGAAGCTCATGCGAGCGCGGCGCGCGTGACGACACTCCACGTCACCGGAGCCGCGCTCGCGGCCAATCCGGGCCGGCGCATTTGTGGATGTATTCGCCAGACGAGCCCCGGTCCGATCGTGGTGCATGGCTCCCGGATCGGCCGCCTGGGGATACGCGTCTTTGCTGAGCCTGGCCCGCGCGCGGCAGCGACCGTCACCGGCCTGCTTGCCGCATTGCTGTGGAATGCGGCTGCCTGCATGTCGCTGGGATGACGGTGGGGCACCTGTCCTCGTTGCAATCCGGACTTTGCTGCGGCGCGGCCTGAATAAAGTGAGCTTTCCCAACAGTGGACGTCACGGCCCAGCGCGCTTGGGCTGATCAGGGCGCCCTTGCTGGGGCGGTCGATCTGCTCCATACCAGCCGCGGGGTGATTCCGGGATTTTCACCGTTCTGGGGGCGGCAAAGGGCCTAAAAAGAGCGTGTCTTGCGCCCATTGGTGCACTGCGCTAAGGCTCAGAACAATTCCAAATCGGACGAATCCGTGGCTGTCCCGAGGCTGCGGGAAAAAGGGCTCGTCAATGAGCGGCATTCTGCAGAATTATCTTCCACTCGTGGTCTTTATAGGGGTAGCGGGCCTCATCGGCCTGGTGTTGCTGATCGCGCCGTTCATCGTGGCGTTCCAGCAGCCGGACCCGGAAAAGCTGTCGGCGTATGAGTGCGGTTTCAACGCCTTCGACGATGCCCGCATGAAATTCGACGTCCGCTTCTATCTGGTCGCCATCCTCTTCATCATCTTCGACCTCGAGGTGGCGTTCCTGTTTCCCTGGGCGGTGGCGTTCGGCAAGCTTGGCGCGACCGGCTTCTGGTCCATGGTGGTGTTCCTCGGCGTGCTCACGGTCGGGTTCGCCTATGAATGGAAGAAAGGAGCACTGGAATGGGATTGAACCCAGCATCCTCCGCCGGTCCGGTTCTCGCGCCGGCCCCCAAGGGCATCCTCGATCCGTCGACCGGCAAGCCGGTCGGGGCCAATGATCCGTTCTTCCTCGAGGTCAATTCGGAGCTGTCCGACAAGGGCTTCTTCACGGCCGCGACCGACGACCTCATCACCTGGGCGCGCACCGGCTCGCTGATGTGGATGACCTTCGGTCTTGCCTGCTGCGCGGTCGAGATGATGCAGGTCTCGATGCCACGCTACGACGTCGAGCGCTTCGGTTTCGCGCCGCGTGCCTCGCCGCGCCAGTCCGACGTCATGATCGTCGCCGGCACCCTGACCAACAAGATGGCGCCGGCGCTGCGCAAGGTCTACGACCAGATGCCCGAGCCGCGCTACGTCATCTCGATGGGCTCCTGCGCCAACGGCGGCGGCTATTATCACTACTCCTACTCGGTCGTGCGCGGCTGCGACCGCATCGTGCCGATCGACATCTACGTGCCGGGCTGCCCGCCCACGGCGGAAGCGCTGCTCTACGGCGTGCTGCTGCTGCAGAAGAAGATCCGCCGCACCGGCACCATCGAACGCTAAGGTTTTACGTCATGGATGACGCCAAGCTCGACGCCCTGGGGCAGACGATCGTGAGCGCGCTTCCGGGCGCCGCCATCGGTCACGCGGTGGCCTTCAACCAGCTCACGGTCGATGTCGAGGTCAGCAGGATCGTCGAGGTGGTCAAGTACCTACGCGACGACCCGAAGTGCCGCTTCATCAACTTCACCGACATCACAGCCGCGGATTATCCGTCGCGCGAAAAGCGCTTCGACGTGATCTATCACTTCCTGTCCCCGACCCTGAACGCGCGGATCCGGCTCAAGGCCCAGGCCGACGAGACCACGCAGGTGCCGTCGCTGATCGAGGTGTTCCCCGGCGCCGACTGGTTCGAGCGCGAGGCCTACGACCTCTATGGCGTGTTCTTCGTCGGTCACCCCGACATGCGCCGCCTTCTCACCGACTACGGCTTCGAGGGCCATCCGCTGCGCAAGGATTTCCCGACCACCGGCTTCGTCGAGGTCCGCTACGACGACCAGGAGAAGCGGGTGGTGTACGAGCCCGTCCGGCTCAACCAGGAATTCCGCAAGTTCGACTTTTTGTCTCCATGGGAGGGGGCCGATTATCCGGTCCTTCCGGGCGATGAAAAAGCAGGGCCGAAGGTCTGATCATGAACGAGCAACCCGAACAGCTTCGCAATTTCACCATCAACTTCGGGCCGCAGCATCCAGCTGCGCACGGCGTGCTGCGCCTGGTGCTGGAGCTTGACGGCGAAGTCGTCGCGCGCGTCGATCCGCATATCGGCCTGCTTCATCGCGGCACCGAGAAGCTGATCGAGCAGAAGACCTATCTGCAGGCGATCCCTTATTTCGACCGCCTCGACTACGTCGCGCCGATGAACCAGGAGCACGCCTTCTGCCTCGCGGCCGAAAAGCTGCTCGGCATCGAGGTGCCGCGCCGGGCGCAGTTGATCCGCGTGCTCTATTGCGAGATCGGCCGCATCCTGTCGCATCTGCTCAACGTCACCACGCAGGCGATGGACGTCGGCGCGCTGACCCCGCCGCTGTGGGGTTTCGAAGAGCGCGAGAAGCTGATGGTGTTCTACGAGCGCGCCTCGGGCAGCCGCATGCATGCGGCCTACTTCCGCGTCGGCGGCGTGCATCAGGACCTGCCGCAGAAGCTGGTCGACGACATCGAGGCCTGGTGCGATCCGTTCCTGAAGGTGGTGGACGACCTCGACCGCCTGCTCACCGCCAACCGCATCTTCAAGCAGCGCAACGTCGACATCGGCGTGGTGCCGCTGAAGGAAGCCTGGGAGTGGGGTTTCTCCGGCGTGATGGTGCGCGGTTCGGGCGCGGCCTGGGATCTGCGCAAGTCGCAGCCCTATGAATGCTACGCCGAGTTGGATTTCGACATCCCGATCGGCAAGAACGGCGACTGCTACGACCGCTATCTGATCCGCATGGAAGAGATGCGCCAGTCCGTGCGCATCATGAAGCAGTGCATCCAGAAGCTGAACGCGCCTGACGGGAAGGGTCCCGTCGTCGTCGAGGACAATAAGGTCGCGCCGCCGCGCCGCGGCGAGATGAAGCGCTCGATGGAAGCGCTGATCCATCACTTCAAGCTCTACACCGAAGGCGTTCACGTGCCGGCCGGCGAGGTCTACACCGCGGTCGAGGCGCCCAAGGGCGAGTTCGGCGTCTATCTGATCTCGGATGGCACCAACAAGCCCTACAAGTGCAAGATCCGCGCGCCGGGCTTTGCCCATCTCCAGGCCATGGATCACATCTGCCGCGGCCATCTGCTCGCCGACGTCTCGGCGATCCTCGGCTCGCTCGACATCGTGTTCGGAGAGGTCGATCGGTAATGGGCCAGCAGGCGCCGATCCAGTTTGACCGTGCCTCGGGGGCCCTCGAAGGGGCCAACCTGTGGGAGCGGACGGCTGCCTTGGCGCTGGTGACGGGCTCGAAGATCTCGTCGCACTTCTCGCATATGGGCTACATCGCCTGCGCCAACCTGCTGCGCAAGACGCTGCCGGAGCGCAACATCGCGATCAGGCTCAATGCCGACGCCGTGTTCGAATTCCCCTACGGCGACGGTTACTGGAGCAAGCTGCTCAATCGCTCCTATAATTACGAAGATGAGCTAGAGCTCTTGTTCGCCAACGCCGCCGATGTCGACTACACGCTGATCGATTGCGGTGCGAACTACGGCTACTGGTCGGTATTGGTCTCGAGCGCGCCGTTCGGTGCCCACAAGGCGATCGCGATCGAGCCGTCGTCGGACAATTTCGCAAAACTGTCCAACAACGCCGCGGTGAATGGCCGTCGCTTCGAATGCATGCGCGTGGCAATCGGCTCCTCGCGCGGCACTGCGCGGCTGTCCGGCACCAAGCACGAGAAGTTCAGCATCGCGGGTCCCGGCGGCGGCGAGGAAGTGCCGGTCATCGCGCTCGACAATCTCATCGATGACGGCAAGGTCGCTCCGAACGGTAAATATCTGATCAAGCTCGACGTCGAAGGCGTCGAGATCGAGGCGATCAAGGGCGGCGCCCGGCTGCTCGAGGCCGACAGCGTCATCATGTGCGAGGAGCACGGCAGCGACCGCAGCCACGCGGTGTCGCGCTTCATCCTGGAACAGACCCCGCTGAAGCTGATCGTCTACGATCCCAGCTCGAAGCGTATGGAAACGGTGACCGAGCTGTCGATCCTCGATCGCATCAAGGTCTCGACCCACGTCGGCTACAATGTTTTCGGCACAGCAAGCGCATTCTGGCAGGACAGGATCAACGTCCTGAATGCCAAGACCGCGCGCCGTATGCAGTGAGAGATTGAACAGATGTCCGTTCGCCGATTAGCACCGAAGGAAGTCCAGCCCGCGAGCTTTGCGTTCACGGAGGAGAACCTCGCGTTCGCCAAGCAGCAGATCGCGAAATATCCTGCCGGCCGGCAAGCCTCCGCGGTCATCGCCATCCTCTGGCGCGTTCAGGAACAGCACGACGGCTGGGTTTCGGAGGCCGCGATCCGCGCCGTCGCCGACTTGCTCGACATGCCCTATATACGCGTGCTGGAAGTGGCGACCTTCTACACGATGTTCCAGCTCGCACCCGTGGGCAAGAAGGCCCACGTCCAGGTCTGCGGCACCACGCCGTGCCGCCTGCGCGGCGCCGAGGATCTCATCCACGTCTGCGAGCACCGCATCCATCACGATCCGTTCCATCTGTCCAAGGACGGCAATTTCAGCTGGGAAGAGGTGGAGTGCCTCGGTGCCTGCGTGAACGCGCCGATGGTGCTGATCGGCAAGGACACCTATGAGGATTTGACCAAGGAAAGCTTTGGCAAGGTGCTCGACGGCTTTGCGTCGGGCAATCCGCCCAAGCCCGGCCCGCAGAACGGCCGCCAGTTCTCGGCGCCGACCGGCGGGCCGACCACGCTGAAGGAAGTCACCTGATGCGTGATCTCTTGCCGCCGGCAGTGGAGGGAAGTGCTGCCATGAAGAAGTGGGGCTTCATCGCCATGCATGCCGCCGTGGCGGCCACATTCATTTTCCTGCTGCAGCGTTTCAGTCTGAACGCGTCGCTGGAATCCAGCCTGCTCTGGGCGCTGACCTTCGCCGTCTGCGCCGCCGGACTTGCCTACAAGCAGTCCAATCGTTGATCGGAAAGCACTGACATGCTCGAGGACAAGGACCGCATCTTCAAGAACCTCTACGGCCTCCATGATTGGGGGCTCGAGGGCGCGCGGCGCCGCGGCGCCTGGGATGGTACGAAGAACATCATCGACAAGGGCCGTGATTGGATCATCAACGAGATGAAGGCCTCGGGCCTGCGCGGCCGCGGTGGCGCCGGCTTCCCGACCGGTCTCAAATGGTCGTTCATGCCGAAGGAATCGACCGACGGCCGGCCGAGCTATCTCGTCGTCAACGCCGACGAGTCCGAGCCCGGCACCTGCAAGGACCGCGAGATCATGCGGCACGATCCGCATCTGTTGATCGAGGGCTGCCTGATCGCCAGTTGCGCGATGAACGCGCATGCCTGCTACATCTATGTCCGCGGCGAGTTCATCAGGGAGCGCGAGCATCTCCAGGCCGCGATCGACCAGGCCTATGAGGCCAAGCTGGTCGGCAAGGACAACGTCAACGGCTGGCCGTTCGACATCTACGTCGCGCACGGCGCCGGCGCCTATATCTGCGGCGAGGAAACCGCGCTGCTCGAAAGCCTCGAAGGCAAGAAGGGCCAGCCGCGCCTGAAGCCGCCATTCCCGGCCAATGTCGGCCTGTTCGGCTGCCCGACCACCGTCAACAACGTCGAGTCGATCGCGGTTGCGCCCGACATCCTGCGCCGCGGCGCCGCGTGGTTCGCCGGCATCGGCCGTCCGAACAATGTCGGTACAAAGCTGTTCTGCATCTCCGGCCATGTCGAGCGGCCCTGCAACGTCGAAGAGGCCATGGGCATTCCGTTCCGTGAGCTGATCGAGAAGCATTGCGGCGGCATCCGCGGCGGCTGGGACAACCTCAAGGCCGTGATCCCCGGCGGCTCGTCGGTGCGCATGGTGCCGGCCGAGCAGATCATCGACACGCCGATGGATTTCGACAGCTTGAGCAAGCTGCGCTCGGGTCTCGGCACCGCGGCCGTGATCGTGATGGACAAGTCCACCGACCTGATCCGCGCGATTGCCCGCATCTCCTACTTCTACAAGCACGAGAGCTGCGGCCAGTGCACGCCGTGCCGCGAAGGCACGGGGTGGATGTGGCGTGTGCTCACCCGCATGGCCGACGGCCGAGCCCACAAGCGCGAAATCGACATGCTGCTGGAAGTCACAAAACAGGTCGAAGGCCACACCATCTGCGCGCTCGGCGACGCTGCGGCGTGGCCGATCCAGGGCCTGATCGCGCATTTCCGTCATGAGATCGAAGCGCGCATCGACCAGTATTCGCACAAGGCTGACATCGACGATATCGGCGTCCGCGATCCCGTGAACATGGTCGCGGCGGAGTAAGAGAAATGACCAAGCTCATCATCGACGGCAAAGAGATCGATGTCCCGCCGGAGTACACGCTGCTTCAGGCGTGCGAAGCGGCCGGCGCCGAGATTCCGCGCTTCTGCTATCACGAGCGGCTGTCGATCGCCGGCAATTGCCGGATGTGCCTCGTCGAAGTGAAGGGCGGCCCGAAGCCGGTCGCGAGCTGCGCCTGGGGCGTGCGCGATTGCCGTCCGGGCCCCAAGGGCGAGCCGCCGGAAATCTCGACGCGTTCGCCGATGGTGAAGAAGGCGCGTGAAGGCGTGATGGAATTCCTTCTCATCAACCATCCGCTGGACTGCCCGATCTGCGACCAGGGCGGCGAGTGCGATCTTCAGGACCAGGCGATGGGCTATGGTGTCGACACCAGCCGCTTCGCCGAGAACAAGCGCGCGGTCGAGGACAAATATCTCGGCGCGCTGGTCAAGACCTCGATGAACCGCTGCATCCAGTGCACGCGCTGCGTCCGCTTCTCGGCGGAAGTCGCCGGCGCTCCCGAGATGGGCGCCACCGGCCGCGGCGAGGACATGGAGATCACCACGTATCTCGAGCACGCGCTGACGTCGGAATTGCAGGGCAATCTCGTCGACATCTGCCCGGTCGGCGCGCTGACCTCGAAGCCCTATGCTTTCGCCGCGCGCCCCTGGGAGCTCGGCAAGACCCAGTCGGTCGACGTGATGGACGGCGTGGGATCTGCGATCCGCGTCGACACCCGCGGCCGCGAGGTGATGCGCGTGCTGCCGCGCATCAACGAGGCCGTGAACGAGGAGTGGATCTCGGACAAGACCCGTCACGTCGTCGACGGCCTGCGCACCCAGCGGCTCGACCGGCCCTATATCCGCGAGGCCGGCAAGCTTCGCGCGGCAAGCTGGCCCGAGGCCTTCGCAACCATCGCGGCCAAGGCGGCGCGCACCGACGGCAAGCGCATCGGCGCCATCGCCGGCGATCTTTCCGGCGTCGAGGAGATGTTCGCGCTGAAGGATCTGCTCGCCAAATACGGCTCGGCCAATCTGGCAGTGCAGGGCGGCGACGCCTTCGATCCCGCGCTCGGCCGCGGTTCCTACATCTTCAATCCGACGCTTGCAGGCGTCGAGCAGGCCGACGCGCTGCTCATCATCGGCGCCAATCCGCGCAAGGAAGCGGCGGTGTTCAACGCCCGCATCCGCAAGCGCTGGCGTGCCGGCGGCTTCAAGGTCGGCGTGATCGGCGCGAAAGCCGATCTGACGTACGACTATGACCATCTCGGTGCGGGTACCGAGACGCTCGGCGAACTTGCCGCCGGGAAGCACTCCTTCATGGACGTGCTGAAGAACGCCAAGAACCCGATCATCCTGGTCGGCGCGGGCGCAGCCTCCCGTCACGACGGCGCCGCCATTCTTGCAGCCAGCGCCAAGCTCGCGCTCGACGTCGGTGCGATGAAGGACGGCTGGAACGGCTTCGGCGTGCTGCACGAGACCGCCTCGCGCGTCGGAGCGCTGGATATCGGCTTTGTCGCCGGTCAGGGCGGATTGAACGCCGCGCAGATGACGACGTTCGGCACGCTCGACCTCTTGTTCCTGCTCGGCGCCGACGAGATCAAGGCGCCGGACGGCACTTTCGTCGTCTATATCGGCACCCATGGCGACCGCGGCGCGCATCGCGCCGACGTCATCCTGCCGGCGGCCGCCTACACCGAGAAATCCGCGATCTACGTCAACACCGAAGGCCGCGTGCAGATGACAGGCCGTGCCGCATTCCCGCCGGGCGAGGCCCGCGAGGACTGGGCGATCGTGCGCGCGCTCTCGGAGGCGCTCGGCAAGAAGCTCGGCTATGACTCGCTGTCGGCGCTCCGCCAGGCGATCTTCAAGGCTGTGCCGCATCTGATCCGTCTCGACCAGATCGAGGCCGGATCCGCCGACCAGGTCAAGAAGCTGGCGGGGAAGGGCGGCTCGCCCGAGAAGGCGCCGTTCAAGCCGCTGGTCGAGGACTTCTACCTGACCAACCCAATCGCGCGTGCGTCCGCCGTGATGGCGGAATGCTCGCGGCTTGCCTCCGGGCAGATGCTGACCGCAGCGGAGTGAGCGTGATCTGATGGAATTCTTCGAAAGCGCATTCTGGACCGGGTTCCTCTGGCCGCTGATCATCATGATCGCGGAGAGCGTTCTGGTGCTCGTCGTCCTTCTGATCGCGATTGCCTACATCCTGCTCGCCGACCGCAAGATCTGGGCGGCGGTGCAGATTCGCCGTGGCCCGAACGTGGTCGGACCCTGGGGCCTGCTGCAGTCCTTCGCCGACCTGCTGAAATTCGTGCTGAAGGAGCCGATCATCCCGGCCGGCGCCAACAAGGGCGTGTTTCTCCTTGCTCCCTTGGTCTCGTGCGTCCTGGCGCTCGCGGCCTGGGCGGTGATTCCGACCAATCTCGGCTGGGTGATCTCCGACATCAATGTCGGCATCCTGTTCATCTTCGCGATCTCGTCGCTGTCGATCTACGGCATCATCATGGCCGGCTGGTCGTCGAACTCGAAATATCCGTTCCTGGCGGCGCTGCGCTCGGCGGCGCAGATGGTGTCCTACGAGGTCTCGATCGGCTTCGTCATCATCACCGTGCTGCTCTGCGCCGGCACGCTGAACCTCTCGGCCGTGGTCGAGGCTCAGCATGTCCGCGGCCTGGCCAGCCTGATCGGGCTGCCGCAGCTGACGATCCTGAACTGGTACGTCTGGCCGCTGTTCCCGATGTTCGTGATCTTCTACGTCTCGGCGCTGGCGGAGACCAACCGTCCGCCCTTCGACCTCGTCGAAGCGGAATCCGAACTGGTCGCCGGCTTCATGGTCGAATACGGATCGACGCCGTATCTGCTGTTCATGCTCGGCGAGTATGTCGCGATCGTCACGATGTGTGCGATGGCGACGATCCTGTTCCTCGGGGGCTGGCTGCCGCCGGTCGACCTGCCGCCTTTCAACTGGGTGCCAGGGATCATCTGGTTCTCGCTCAAAGTGTTCTTCATGTTCTTCCTGTTCGCGATGGCAAAGGCGATCGTGCCCCGCTACCGCTACGATCAACTGATGCGCCTCGGCTGGAAAGTGTTCCTGCCGCTGTCGCTGGCGATGGTGATCGTGGTGGCCGGTGTGCTGCACTTTGCCGGCATCGCGCCGAAGTGAGGGCCGTCATGGGTATCAACGTCAACGCCACTGCACGCTCGCTTCTGCTGTCGGAATTCGTCTCGGCGTTCTTCCTCGCCATGCGCTATTTCTTCCAGCCGAAGCCGACGCTGAACTATCCGTTCGAGAAGGGCCCGATCTCGCCGCGCTTCCGCGGCGAGCACGCGCTGCGCCGCTATCCGAACGGTGAAGAGCGCTGCATCGCCTGCAAGCTGTGCGAAGCGATCTGCCCGGCGCAGGCGATCACCATCGAGGCCGGTCCGCGCCGCAACGACGGCACCCGCCGCACGGTGCGCTACGACATCGACATGGTGAAGTGCATCTATTGCGGCCTCTGCCAGGAGGCCTGCCCGGTCGACGCCATCGTCGAAGGTCCGAACTTCGAGTTCGCGACCGAGACCCGCGAGGAACTGTTCTATGACAA
Organism: Bradyrhizobium sp. Bra78; assembly: GCF_024519855.1. Classification (NCBI taxonomy): domain Bacteria; kingdom Pseudomonadati; phylum Pseudomonadota; class Alphaproteobacteria; order Hyphomicrobiales; family Nitrobacteraceae; genus Bradyrhizobium; species Bradyrhizobium sp. Bra78. The sequence continues at coordinate 165,633 of NZ_JALJRE010000010.1, forward strand.
GGCCAAGCTGCTCGCCAATGGCGACCGCTGGGAACGCGAGATCGCCAAAGCGATCGAGCTCGACGCGCCGTACCGGTGAGATGAGAGCATGATCCTTCCCGCGCTGTTCTTCTATCTCTTCGCCGGCGTCTGCGTCGCCTCGGCGGTGATGGTGATTGTCTCGCGCAATCCCGTGCACTCCGTGCTGTACCTGATCCTGGCCTTCGTCAACGCCTCCGGCCTGTTCGTGCTGATGGGTGCCGAGTTCCTGGCGATGATCCTGATCGTCGTCTATGTCGGCGCGGTCGCGGTGCTGTTCCTGTTCGTGATCATGATGCTCGACGTCGACTTCCTCGAGCTGCGCGAGGGTTTCATCGAGTACCTGCCGGTCGGCCTCGTGATCGGCGGCATCTTCCTGTTCGAGCTGCTGCTCACCGTGGGCTTCTGGGTCATCAATCCCGGCGTCGCCAAGACGATCACGGCGGCGATCCCGACCAATGTCAGCAACACCGAAGCGCTCGGCCTCGTGCTCTATACGAAGTACATCCACTACTTCCAGCTCTCGGGCATGGTGCTTCTGGTTGCCATGATCGGCGCCATCGTGCTGACGCTGCGCCACAAGGCGAGCGTGAAGCGGCAGGACATCAACGTTCAGAACGCGCGCACGCCCGAGATGGCGATGGCGATGCGCAAGGTGGCGCCGGGGCAGGGGCTCCAGGACAGCGACGCGGCGGAGTGGGTGAAATGACGATCGGGCTCGGACACTATCTGGCGGTCGGCGCGATCCTGTTCACGCTCGGCATCCTCGGCATCTTCCTGAACCGCAAGAACATCATCGTCATCCTGATGTCGATCGAGCTGATCCTGCTCTCGGTCAACATCAACCTCGTGGCGTTCTCGACCTTCCTCGGCGACATCGTCGGCCAGGTCTTCGCGCTCCTGGTGCTCACCGTCGCGGCCGCTGAAGCCGCGATCGGTCTCGCCATCCTGGTGGTCTATTTCCGCAACCGCGGCTCGATCGCGGTTGAGGACGTCAATCTGATGAAGGGCTGATCTCAGTCATGGTCCAGGCGATCGTTTTTCTGCCTCTGCTGGGCGCCATTCTGGCCGGCCTGATCGCGCTGTTCGGCGCGCATGCCCGCAACCCCTCGGGCGACGAAGTGGAGCATCACGGCGACCACGGTCACGGCCATGGCGACGCCCACGCGGCGGCGGCCCATGACGACCATGGTCACGACGATCATGCTCACGACGACCACGGTCCGGCCGAGCCGCCCGCGGCCGGCTCGCGCGGCGCCGAGCTGATCACCACGGCGCTCCTGTTCGTGTCGGCGGCCCTGTCATGGATGACGCTGGTCGACGTCGGCTTCATGCATCACGACATGCGCATTCCGCTGATGCCGTGGATTCTCTCCGGCGATCTCCAGGTCTACTGGACGCTTCGGGTCGATACGCTCACGGCCGTGATGCTGGTGGTGGTGACGACCGTGTCCTCGCTCGTGCACCTCTATTCGATCGGCTACATGGACGAGGATCCGAACCGGCCGCGCTTCTTCGGCTATCTCAGCCTGTTCACCTTCGCCATGCTGATGCTGGTGACCGCGGACAATCTCGTGCAGCTGTTCTTCGGCTGGGAAGGCGTCGGTCTGGCGAGCTACCTCCTGATCGGCTTCTGGTACCAGAAGCCGTCGGCGAACGCCGCCGCCATCAAGGCCTTCGTGGTCAACCGCGTCGGCGATTTCGGCTTCGCGCTGGGCATCTTCGCGATCTTCCTGCTGGTCGGCTCGACCGATTTCGAGACCATCTTCCACACGGCGCCGGGCCTCACCGGCAAGACCATTGACTTCCTCGGCTGGCACGCCGATGCGCTGACCCTGACCTGCCTGCTGCTGTTCATGGGCGCGATGGGCAAATCGGCGCAGTTCCTGCTGCACACCTGGTTGCCGGACGCGATGGAAGGCCCGACCCCGGTCTCGGCACTGATCCACGCCGCGACCATGGTCACCGCCGGCGTCTTCATGGTGGCGCGCCTGTCGCCGCTGTTCGAGCTGGCGCCGAACGCGCAGGCCGTCGTGATGTTCTTCGGCGCGACCACGGCGTTCTTCGCCGCGACCATCGGCCTCGTCCAGAACGACATCAAGCGCATCGTCGCGTATTCGACCTGTTCGCAGCTGGGTTACATGTTCGTGGCGATGGGTGCGGGGGCCTATTCGGTCGGCATGTTCCATCTGTTCACGCACGCCTTCTTCAAGGCGCTGCTGTTCCTGGGCTCCGGCTCGGTGATCTACGCGATGCACCACGAGCAGGACATCCGCAACATGGGCGGCCTCTGGAAGAAGATCCCCTACACCTACGCGGTGATGGTGGTCGGCACGCTGGCCCTGACCGGCTTCCCGCTGACCGCGGGCTATTTCTCCAAGGACGCCATCATCGAGTCCGCCTACGCCTCGCACAATCCGTTCGCGATGTACGGCTTCCTGATGACGGTCGTCGCCGCCGGCCTGACCTCGTTCTACTCCTGGCGCCTGATCTTCAAGACCTTCCATGGCGAGCCGCATGACGAGCATCATTACGAGGCGGCGCACGAGGCCCCGATCTGGATGCTGATCCCGATCGGCGTGCTCGCGGTCGGCTCCATCATGGCCGGCTTCCCGTTCAAGGAACTGTTCGCCGGTCACGGCATCGAGGAGTTCTTCCGCGAATCCGTGAAGATGAATCCGCACATCATCGAGGAAATGCACCACATCCCCGAGAGCATCGCGTTCCTGCCGACGGTGATGATGGTGCTGGGCTTCCTGGTGTCGTACCTGTTCTACATCCGCCGGCCCTATCTGCCGGTCGAACTCGCGAAGACGCAGCCGATGCTGTACCAGTTCCTGCTCAACAAATGGTACTTCGACGAGCTCTACGACCTCATCTTCGTCCGTCCGGCGAAGTGGATCGGCTACCAGCTCTGGAAGAAGGGCGACGGCGTCATCATCGACGGCCTGGGTCCCGACGGCATCTCGGCCCGCGTGCTGGACGTCACCCGCAACGTCGTGAAGATCCAGACCGGTTATCTCTATCACTACGCGTTTGCCATGCTGATCGGCGCCGCCGGCCTGATCACCTGGTTCATGTTCGGCTTTGGAGGCCAGTAAATGACGACCTGGCCCATCCTTTCGGTCACGACGTTCCTGCCCTTGGTCGGCGCGCTGATCGTCTATCTCAGCCGCGGCGACGACGAGGCGGCCCGGCGCAACTCGCGCTGGATCGCGCTGTGGACCACGCTGATCACCTTCGCGGTGTCGGTGATCCTGGTCATGCGCTTCGATGCGTCGAACCCCGACTTCCAGTTCGTCGAGAAGGCGAACTGGCTCGCCACCGGTATCACCTACCACATGGGCGTGGACGGCATCTCGCTGCCGCTCGTGATCCTGACCACCGCCATCATGCCGTTCTGCATCATCGCGAGCTGGAAGGCGATCACCAACCGCGTCCGCGAATACATGATGGCGTTCCTGATCCTGGAAACGCTGATGATCGGCACCTTCTCGGCGCTCGATCTCGTGCTGTTCTACCTGTTCTTCGAGGGCGGCCTGATCCCGATGTTCCTGATCATCGGCGTCTGGGGCGGTCCGCGCCGGGTCTACGCGTCCTTCAAGTTCTTCCTCTACACGCTGCTCGGCTCGGTCCTGATGCTGCTCGCCATCATGGCGCTGTACTGGAACGGCGGCACCACCGACATCCCGACCCTGATGCACACCGCCGTGCCGCGGTCGTTGCAGACCTGGGCGTGGCTGGCCTTCTTCGCCTCCTTCGCGGTGAAGATGCCGATGTGGCCGGTGCACACCTGGCTCCCCGACGCGCACGTCGAGGCGCCGACCGCAGGCTCGGTGGTGCTCGCCGCAATCCTGCTGAAGATGGGCGGCTACGGCTTCCTGCGCTTCTCGCTGCCGATGTTCCCGCTGGCCTCGCACGACTTCGCGCCGCTGGTCTTCACGCTCTCCGCCATCGCCATCATCTACACCTCGCTGGTGGCCTTGATGCAGGAGGACATGAAGAAGCTGATCGCGTACTCGTCGGTCGCGCATATGGGCTTCGTCACCATGGGCATCTTCGCCGGCACCATGCAGGGCGTCGCCGGCGGCGTGTTCCAGATGATCTCGCACGGCATCGTCTCCGGCGCGCTGTTCCTCTGCGTCGGCATCGTCTACGACCGCATGCACACCCGCGAGATCGCGGCCTATGGCGGCCTCGTCAACCGGATGCCGCTCTACGCGCTGACCTTCATGGTCTTCACCATGGCCAATGTCGGCCTGCCCGGAACGAGCGGCTTCGTCGGCGAGTTCATGACGCTGCTTGGCACCTTCAAGGTCTCGATCCCGACAGCGTTCTTCGCGACCTTCGGTGTGATCCTGTCGGCGGCCTATGCGCTGTGGCTTTACCGCAAGGTCGTGTTCGGGGCGCTGGTCAAGCCGTCGCTGATGAGCATGAAGGATCTCACCCTGCGCGAGTGCGTGACGCTGTTCCCGCTGATCGCGCTGACGATCCTGTTCGGCGTTTACCCGAAGCCCGTGCTCGACATGTCGGCCGCCTCGGTCCAGCAACTCGTCAACAATTACAACACCGCTGTGACGGCCGTGAAGGCCGCCGCACTGCTCCAGTGAGCGGGCAGGTCAGGATATCGCCATGAGCTTTGAGACTGCAGGTTATCAACTGGCGCCGGTGCTGCCCGAGCTCGTGCTCGCGGTCGGCGCCATGGCGCTCCTGATGCTCGGCGCCTATCGCGGGCAGGAGACCACCAGGACGGTGACCTCGCTCGCGGTCCTGCTCCTGGTCGCGGTCGGCTTGCTCGTCTACCTTCAGCCCGCGGACAAGCAGGTGACCTTCGGCGGCAGCTTCATCGTCGACGATTTCGCCCGCTTCATGAAGATCCTGGCCCTGATCGGCTCGGCGGTGACGCTGGTGCTGTCGACCGAGTTCCTGTCCGACCCGTCGCGCCGCATCTTCGAATACGCGATCCTGGTGCTGCTCTCGACGCTCGGCATGATGGTGCTGATCTCGGCCGGCGATCTGATCTCGCTCTATCTCGGCCTCGAATTGATGTCGCTGGCGCTCTATGTCGTGGCGGCCTCGAACCGCGACAACGCCAAATCGACCGAAGCCGGCCTGAAGTACTTCGTGCTCGGCGCGCTGTCGTCGGGCATGCTGCTGTACGGCTCCTCGCTGATCTACGGCTTCACCGGAACGGTCTCCTTCACGGGCATCGCGGCAGCCGCGACGGTCTCGAATGTCGGCCTGGTGTTCGGCCTGGTCTTCCTGCTCGCCGGCCTCTGCTTCAAGGTCTCGGCCGTGCCGTTCCACATGTGGACGCCCGACGTGTACGAGGGCGCGCCGACCCCGGTCACCGCGTTCTTCGCCTCGGCTCCGAAGGTCGCCGCGCTCGCCGTCTTCACCCGCGTCACGCTCACCGCATTCCCGGGCATCGTCTCGCAGTGGCAGCAGATCCTGGTGTTCGTCGCCATTGCGTCGATGGCGCTGGGTTCGTTCGCTGCGATCGGCCAGAGCAACATCAAGCGCCTGATGGCCTATTCCTCGATCGGCCACATGGGCTTTGCCCTGGTCGGTCTTGCCTCCGGCACCGTCGAGGGCGCGCAGGGCGTGCTGATGTACATCGTGATCTATGTCGCGATGACGCTGGGCTCGTTCTCGATCATCCTGGCCATGCGCCGCAACGGCCAGGCGGTCGAGCAGATCAGCGATTTCGCGGGCCTGTCGCGCACCAATCCGCTGCTCGCCTTCATGTTCGCGATGCTGCTGTTCTCGCTGGCCGGCATCCCGCCGCTCGCGGGCTTCTTCGCCAAATGGTACGTCTTCGTCGCCGCGATCAAGGCCAATTTGTTCACGCTTGCGGTGGTCGGCGTGCTGACCAGCGTGGTCGGCGCCTACTATTATCTCACCATCGTCAAGACGATGTATTTCGACGAGCCGGCCGGGCAGGTCGATCCGGTGCGCGTCGAGGTGAAGACGGTGCTGGCGGTCGCGGGCCTGTTCAACATCCTGTTCGCGTTGTTCGCAGGGCCAGTGGTGAGCGTCGCCTCCGCCGCGGCAAAGTCGCTGTTCTAGGATGGGATTCGCGCTCGGTCCTCGCGCACTCTCGGCGGGCTACAAGCTCGCAGCTTTCGACCGGACCGGCTCGACCAATACCGAGGCGATCGCGCATGCCAGGGGCGGCGAGCGCGGCCCGATGTGGTTCGTGACATCCGAGCAGACCGCCGGCCGCGGCCGCCGCCAGCGCTCCTGGATCGCGCCGCGTGGTAACCTTGCGGCCAGCGTCCTCGAGGTTCTGGACATTGCGCCCGCCGTCGCCGCCACGATCGGCTTCGCGGCGGGGCTGGCGGAGGAGGCTGCCCTCGAGAAGGTCAGCCTCGAGGCCGCTTTGCGCCTTGGCGAGGGCCGTCCCCGCTACGCCCTGAAATGGCCGAACGACGTGCTTGCGGGCGGCAGGAAGCTGGTCGGCATCGGCCTCGAGGCCGAGGCCATCGGCGATCGCCTAGCCGTTGTCGTCGGCATCGGCACCAACGTCGTCGCAGCACCCGAGGGCACCCCGACGCCCGCAGTGTCGCTCGCCGCGCTCGGCGTCCAGATCAGCGCGGAAGAGCTGTTTGCGGCGCTATCCGATGCCTGGGTGGAGTTCCGCGGCATCTGGGACAATGGCCGCGGCTTTGCCGAGATCCGCAAGCTCTGGCTGGAGCGCGCGGCCGGGCTTGGCGCGCGGGTCGCGATCAACACGGGAACGATGACACTGGAAGGCATTTTTGACACGATCGACGATACCGGTTGCCTGATCGTCCGCACCACTGACGGCCGACGCCTGCCGGTGGCGGCCGGCGAGGTGTTCTTCGGCTCGGCCGCCTCCGTGGGAGCTGCGTGATGGCGAAACCTGAAGAACTGGTCTTTGCGCCGCTCGGCGGCGTCGGCGAGATCGGCATGAACCTGTCGATCTACGGCCTCGGCAACCGCCAGCAGCGGGCCTGGCTGGCGATCGATCTCGGTGTCTCCTTCGGCGACGAGGAGCATCTGCCGGGCATCGACCTGATCATGCCCGACATCAGCTTCCTGGAGAAGGAGCGCAAGAACCTGATGGGGCTGGTGCTGACCCACGCCCATGAGGACCATTTCGGCGCCATCATCGATCTCTGGCCCAGGCTGAAATGCCCGATCTATGCGACCCAGTTCAGCGCGGCGCTGTTCGAGGCCAAATGCGCCGCCGAGCGCAACGCGCCGAAGATCCCGGTGACGGTGGTGCCGTCGGGCGGCCGCATCGATGTCGGCCCATTCAACGTCGAGTTCATTCCCGTCGCGCATTCGATCCCGGAGTCGCATGCGCTGGCGATTCACACCGACGTCGGCACGGTGCTGCACACCGGCGACTGGAAGATCGATCCGACCCCGATCATCGGCCGCCCGACCGACGAGAAGCGGCTGCGCGAACTGGGTGATCAGGGGCTGCTCGCCTTGATCGGCGATTCCACCAACGCCGTGCGCGACGGCCGCTCACCCTCGGAAGCCGAGGTTGCCCGATCCATTACCGAACTCGTCAAGGCCGCCAAGGGCCGCGTCGCAGTCACGACCTTTGCCTCCAACGTCGCGCGCCTCAAGGCCGTCGCCATCGCTGCGAAGGCCGCCGACCGTGAGGTCGTCGTGGTCGGCCGCGCCATGGAGCGCGTGGTGCAGGTCGCGCGCGAGACCGGCTATCTCGACGGCGTGCAGAGTTTCCGCTCCCCCGAGGTCTACGGCCATCTGCCGCAGGACAAGGTGCTGGCGCTCTGCACCGGCAGCCAGGGCGAGCCGCGCGCGGCGCTGGCGCGCATCGCCAATGACGACCATCCCGAGATCACGCTCAACCGCGGCGACAGCGTGATCTTCTCCTCGCGCACCATTCCCGGCAACGAGAAGGCGGTCGGCGCAATTATCAATGGCCTGGTTTTACAGGGTGTCGAGGTCATCACCGACCGCGACCATCTGGTTCACGTCTCCGGCCATCCCCGCCGCGACGAGCTGCGCGACATGATCGCCTGGACCAGGCCGCAGCTCCTGATCCCCGTCCACGGCGAGGCGCTGCACCTGAACGAGCACGCCAAGCTCGCGCGCGCCGCCGGCGTGCCGCGCGTGCTGGTCGTCCGCAACGGCGATCTCGTCAAGCTCGGCCCCGGCGATCCCGGCATCATCGGGGAAGTGCCCTCGGGCCGTCTCTACAAGGACGGCACGATCCTGGAGGATTCCAAGTCCCGTGCCGTGGTCGAGCGCCGCCGCATGGCGTTTTCGGGCTGTGCCTTCGTCGCCATCGCCATGACCGAGCAGGGCGAGCTTGCCGACGATCCCGAGGTCGATCTCGTCGGCATCCCCGAGAAGAACAGGGCGGGCGAACCCTTCGACGACATCGTCTTCGACGCCGTGGTCTCCACCGTCGAGGGCCTGCCGAAGGCGCGCCGCCGCGATGCGGATGCGCTGGCCGAGTCGGTGCGGCGCGCCGTCCGTGCCGTGATCAACGAACATTGGGGCAAAAAGCCTCCCTGTCTGGTACACGTCCTGACAGTCTGATTTGGGCACGATCTTTTCGGAAGACCGCTTCACACTTTGCGCTACCGCGGCCCTTCGGCTCCGGATCATGCATTAAGGGAGAAGAAACATGCTGGGCCGGCTCAACCATGTCGCGATCGCGACCAAGGACGCCGTCAAGGCCGCGAAGATCTATGGCGCCGCCTTCGGGGCGCAGATCTCGGAGGCCGTCGCGCTGCCCGATCATGGCGTCACCACCGTGTTCGCGACGCTCCCCAACACCAAGATCGAGTTCATCGAGCCGCTCGGCGAGGCCTCGCCGATCGCAAAATTCCTCGAGCGCAATGCCGACGGCGGCATCCACCACGTCTGCTACGAGGTCGTCGACATCATCGCCTCGCGCGACACGCTGGTGAAGGAGGGCGCGCGGGTGCTCGGCGACGGCGTGCCGAAGATCGGCGCGCATGGCAAGCCTGTGCTGTTCCTGCACCCGAAGGATTTTTCCGGTGCCCTGGTCGAAATCGAGCAGGCGTAAGGCCGGACCATGGCCATCCAGATCTCAACCGCAATCGCGATCTACTTCGTCATCTGGTGGATCGCGCTATTCCTGACGCTGCCCTTCGGCGTGCGCAGCCAGCACGAGGACGGCGTCGGCACACCCGGCACCGACCCCGGTGCGCCGATCCTGACGCGGATGAGGAGCAAGCTGATCTGGACCACGATCATCTCGGCGATCATCTACGGGATCGCCATGGTCGCCTATCACGCCGGCTATCTCTCGATCGAACGCCTGTCGAAATTGATGGGCATGCCGTTCTAGGTTTTCTGCTAGGTTTTTGCTGGGTTTTTTGCCGGATTTTTCGGTGTTGCGTCGTTGTTTTTGGGGGAACGAATGACTTTTCAGAGGATCGTCGTCGCGCTTCTGTTTCTGATCGTCGTTGGCCTCGGCGCCATCGGCTATTTTGAATGGAAGATGGCCGTGCAGGCACGGACGCTGAAGGCGTTCGTCGAGGGCTACGTCTTCAACGAGGCCGTGATCGCCTGCGAGCAGGCCAAGAGCTCGACGCCGTTCAAGTGGAACGGGGGCAAGAGCACTTCGGTGATCGGCCTGAACTCGGTCAAGCTGGACAAATACAACGTCAGTGCCAGCTACACGCTGGTGGCGGACAACGTCTATTGCGATTACGATCCGATCAAAAGAAAGGCCGAGATCGGCTCGAGCTTCCTGGAGCGGGAGTAACGATCCGGCCATGCAAATGGGATGGGATCGTCATGGCGCAGGGGCAGGCGGGAGGCTACCGGATCTTGCATGAGGCGGATCTGCGGGATTATCTCGCGGCCGCTCCGGACCTTGGGGCGATCCTCGGCGGCGAGCCGGCCGCCTGGCCCATCACCGAAGTCGGCGACGGCAACCTCAACCTCGTCTTCATCGTCAAGGGCGCGCGCGGCGGCGTCGCCGTGAAGCAGGCGCTGCCTTACGTCCGCCTCGTCGGCGAGAGCTGGCCGCTGCCGCTGTCGCGCGCCCATTACGAATTTCTGGCCTTGTCCCGGCAGGCCGAGCTCGCACCCGGTCTCGTGCCGGCTTTGCTGCACCACAACGAGACCTTGGCGCTGACGGTGATGGAGCTGCTCGAGCCCCACATCATCATGCGCAAGGGGATGGTCGCGGGCACGCAATATCCGCGCTTTGTGGACGACATCACCACCTTCATGGCGCGGACGCTGTTCTTCACCTCCGACCTCGCGCTGTCCGCCGCCGAGAAGAAGGAAGGCATCGCGGCCTTCGCCGGCAACCATGCGCTCTGCAAGATCACCGAGGATTTGATCTTCACCGATCCCTACCGGATCGCCGAGCAGAACCGCTGGACCGCGCCGTATCTCGACGGTCTGGCCGCTGAACTGCGCGACGACATGGACCTGCACGTCGCCGTCTCCCGGCTGAAGCTGAAGTTCATGGCGAGCCCCGAGGCGTTGCTCCATGGCGACCTCCATACCGGCTCGATCATGGTCACGGACAGCCAGACGCGGGTGATCGACCCCGAATTCGCATTCTACGGCCCGATGGGATTCGACATCGGCGCGGTGCTGGCCAATCTCCTGATGGCCTATTTCGCCTCCGCCGGCCACGAGCGCTCGCCCGGCGAGCGGCGCGCGTTCGAGGCTTGGGTGCTCGAAACGGTGGAGCAGGTCTGGAACGAGTTCGCCCGCAAGTTCCTTGACCTCTGGCGCGCAAGCGCGGCGGGGGATGCCTATCCCGCCTCGCTCTTCGCCGGCGAGAAGGGCGCCGCCCGCCTCGAGGCGGAGCGGCATGCCTACATGCAGCGGCTGTTCACCGACACCGTCGGCTTCGCCGCCGCCAAAACCATCCGCCGCATCTTCGGTCTCGCCCACAATATCGACTTCGAGCTGATCGAGGATCCGAAGAGGCGGGCGGTGAGCGAGGCCCGAGCCGTGCGGCTGGCGAGGGCGATGATGGTGGAGGCGGGGGCATTTCCGGCGATCGCGGACGTCACCGCTGCAGCGCGGAAGCTGCGGGATTGGCAGCCGGAGTTCACGGCCGGCTAGGCGCGTCCCAACAGATCGGCGGAGCCCGGGCGCCGCGCCAGCATATGCCAACCGCTTCAAGGCGCTTGCATTCGACGTGCCGCGAATGGTCAACTCTCGGATCGGAGCACGCCTGCATTGTCGGAGGGACACATGATGTTCAGGATAGTGGCGATCGTTGCTGGTTTGGGCCTGGCGCTCGCCGGTGCGGCAGAGGCCCAGACCCCGCGCAAGGGCGGAACCATCCGCATGACCGCGCCTTATGGTTCGAGCTTCACCAGCCTGGACATCCATACGACCCAGCGCGCCCAGGACGAGATCTACGCCAAGGCCTTGCACCGGTCGCTCTACATCTGGAATTCCGCGGAAGGCAAGCCGGTTCTGGAACTCGCCAAGGAGGATGTGGTCTCGGGCGGTGGCTTCGTTCACACCTTCAAGCTGCGCGACGACGCCTATTTCCACAACGGCCGCAAGATGACGGCCGACGACGTCATCTGGTCCTACAACCGCATCATGGATGGCACCAAGGCCTATCCCGGCGCACGTTACGTCCGCATCATCGAGGGCGCGGCCGCGGTCGAGAAGGGCCAGGCCAAGGAGATCTCCGGCCTGAGGAAGATCGACGACTTCACCCTCGAAATGAAGTTGACCGAAAAAGTCGATCCCGGATTCTACTTCTTCACCGCGCTGACCTCGATCTATCCCGCCGATGAGGGAGCAAAGGAGACCTTCATCCAGCATCCGATCGGCCTTGGGCCGTTCAAATTCGTCGAGCACGTGCCGGGATCGCGCATCGTCCTGGAGCGGTGGGACCGGTTCTACAAGCCCGGCAAGCCCTACGCCGACAAGGTCATCGTGTCGGTCATGGGCGAGGCCGCGGCCCGCGATGTCGCCTTCCGCAACAAGGAGATCGACACCTCGGTGCTGGGACCTGCGCAATATGTCGCTTATCAGAACGACGCCGACCTCAAGGGCACCGTCGTCGAAGTCGCCGAGGTCTTCACCCGCTACATGGGGATGAATCCCTCGTTCAAGCCGTTCGCCGACAAGCGCGTCCGGCAGGCGATCAACTACGCGATCGACACCGACCTGATCATCAACAAGCTGGTGAAGGGCAAGGCCTATCGCGCCACCAGCTGGCTGCCGCTGACCTCGCCCGCCTACGACAAGGCCATGAAGCCCTACGCGTTCGATCCCGCCAAGGCCAGGCAGCTGCTCGCAGACGCCGGCTACCCTTCAGGCTTCGAGTTCGAGTGGACCACCAGCCAGAACGAGAGCTGGGGCTTGCCGATCGTTTCGGCCGTCATCCCGATGCTGGACAAGGTCGGCATCAAGGCGAAGGTCAAGCAGGTCGAAACCGCGGTATTGGCGGAGGTGGTTCGCAGCGGCGACTACCAGGCCTTCATCTATTCCCAGGCGACCGGCCCGGATCCCCAGGCCGCGCTCAAGTGCTTCCACTCCGCGACGCCACAATCGGCCTGCAACTACATGAACTACAAGAACCCCGAGTTCGACAAGCTGATCGACGAGGCCGGACAGACCGACGACGCTGCAAAGCGCATCCAGCTGCTGCAGAAGGCCAATGCGCTGCTGTACGAAGAGGCTCCGGTCTGGTTCTTCAACTACAACAAGGCGGTCATGGCCGTGCAGCCCTGGCTCAAGGGGATCCAGCTGAACGCGACGGAGCTGACCCATCAGAACGTCGAAGACCTCTGGGTCGACGAGACCTCGCCCGCGAAGTGACATGCGCTGTCGCGCTCCCTCCATCGCGACCAACGACGGAGGGAGAGAGGAAAAGTGCCGATGCTCTCCTTCCTGTTCCGCCGTCTCGTGCAGACCATTCCGACCGTGCTCGCCGTCGTGCTGCTGGTCTTCGTGCTGTTCAGCGTCGTGCCCGGCAGCATCGTCTCGAGCATGAGCGACGATGCCGATCCGCAGGTCGAGCTACGCATGAAGAAGCAGCTCGGCCTAGACGATCCCGTTTATGTGCGCTTCGGCGCCTACATCGCCAAGCTCGCGACCGGTGATTTCGGCACGTCATTCCGGACGCGCGAGCCTGTCACGACCATGATCGCCAAACGGATGTGGCCGACGCTGCAGCTCATCTTCGCCGCCATGGCGTTTTCCGTCGTGATCGGCGTGCCGCTTGGTTTCATCGCCGCCCTGAAGCCCGGGGGCATCGTCGACACGCTCGCAATGGTCTTGGCGGTATCGGGCCTTTCGATCGCCAAATTCTGGCTCGGGCTGGTGCTGATGTACTTCTTCGCGTTGAAGCTCGGCTGGCTGCCGAGTTTCGGCTATGGCGACGGGGGATTGAGATATCTGATCCTGCCGGCCGTGACGCTCGGCGTCTCGCCGATGGCGTTGTTCGCCCGGACGACACGCGCTGCTGTGCTCGAGATCATGACGGCCGATTTCGTCCGCACCGCGCGCTCCAAGGGCATGAGCGAGACGCGAGTCGTGAAGTGGCATGTGATGCGCAACGCGCTCGTCATCATTCTCACCACCGTCGGCCTGCAGTTCGGCGCGCTGATGGGGCAGGCGGTCGTGGTCGAGAAGTTGTACTCCTGGCCGGGCATCGGCTCGCTGCTCGTCGACAGTGTCCTGCAGCGCGACATTCCGGCGGTCCAGGGCTCCATTCTCGTCGTGGTGCTGGCCTTTCTGGCGATCAATCTGCTGATCGACGTGCTCTACGGCGTGATCGATCCCAGGATCAGATACGCATGAAGCTCCGCGCCAATCTCATCATCGGTGGCGCGCTGTTCGCGCTTGCGATCCTGGTCGGCCTGCTCGCGCCCTGGCTGGCGCATACCGACCCTGTCCTCGACGCCAATCTCATGAACGCGGAGGAGCCGCCAAGCTGGACTTGGTGGTTCGGCACCGACGACCAGGGCCGCGACATCTATTCTCGCGTCGTCTACGGTGCGCGCGTCTCGCTGACGGTCGGCATCGTCTCGCAGCTCATCAACAGCGTCATCGGCGTGGCGCTGGGCCTGAGTGCCGGCTATTGGGGCGGCTGGTGGGACGATGTCGTCAACGGCCTGACCAACGTCATGCTCGCGATCCCCTCGCTGATCTTCGCGCTCGCCATCATGGCGGTGCTGGGCCCCGGCCTGACCAGCCTGCTGATCGCGCTCGGCTTGACCAACTGGTCCTTTACTTGCCGCATCGCGCGGGCCTCGGCGCTGTCGCTGCGAAGCCAGGGCTATGTGCAGGCCGCGACCGTGCTCGGCTATGGCGATCTGCGCATCATGATTACGCAGCTGCTGCCGAACATGCTGGGACCGATCGTCGTCATCGGCACGCTCGGCATGGGCAGCGCGGTCCTCTCCGAGGCCGCATTGTCGTTCCTTGGCCTCGGCGTCCGTCCGCCGTTTCCGAGCTGGGGCAGCATGCTGTCGGATGCCCGCGACCAGATCACGACGGCGCCGTGGCTCTCGGTCTTTCCGGGCCTCGCCATCTTCCTGACGGTGCTTGGTCTCAATCTGCTCGGCGACGGCCTGCGCGACATCCTCGATCCCCAATCGCGGAGCCGGCGGACATGACCGGCGCGCCGCTGATCGAAGTCCAGGATTTGCGTATCGACCTTCACGACGGATCGCGGCGCGTTGCGGCGGCCGAGGGCGTTTCATTCCGGATCGATCGCGGCGAGACGTTCGGTCTCGTCGGCGAATCCGGTTGCGGCAAGAGCATCACGGCGCTCGCCCTGATCGGCCTGTTGCGGCCGCCGCTGTCGATCGGCAATGGCGTCATCCGCTTCGAGGGGAATCAGATCCAGCACCTTTCGGCGGCCAGGCAGCGGGAGCTCCGCGGCAACCGCATCGCCATGATCTTCCAGGAGCCGATGACGGCGCTCAATCCGGTTTCGCCGGTGGGACGGCAGATCGCCGAGATGTTCGTGCTGCACAAGGGCAAGAGCTGGCGGGAGGCCAACCGGCTGGCGGTCGAGGCGCTGGCGAACGTTCGCGTCCCCGCGCCGGAGCGCCGCGTGCACGATTACCCGCACCAGCTGTCGGGCGGCATGCGCCAGCGCGTGATGATCGCCATCGCGCTGGCCTGCGGTCCGGACCTGCTGATCGCCGACGAGCCGACCACCGCGCTCGACGTGACCGTGCAGGCCGAGATTATCGAGCTGATGCGCAATCTGTGCGCCGAGCGGGGGACGGCGATCCTGATGATCAGCCATGACCTTGGCCTCGTCGCCAATGTCTGCCGCCGCGTGGCCGTCATGTATGCCGGCCGCATCGTCGAGGAGCGCGGCTCGGCCGATATTTTCCGTGCCCCCTCGCACCCCTATACGCAGGGCCTGGTCGACTCGCTGCCGCGGCTGGGCAGTCGTGCCGCGCTCGGCCGCAGCAGGCTCAAGGAGATCGCGGGCGTGGTCCCGGCCATCACGAATTTCCCTGACGGCTGCAGGTTCAACCCGCGCTGCGCGCAGGCGACCAATATTTGCCGGACCGTCGTGCCGGAGACGGATTTGTTGAGTGCCGGCGGTCTGGTCAGGTGTCATCATCATGCATGAACCGCACGACGGTCTGGGTGTGGCGGGGCAGGCCGACGATGTCATTCTCAGCGTCGAGGATCTTGCGGTTCATTTTCCGCTGGGCGGCGGCTTGCTCGGCCGCAGCCGGCGCCTGTTGCGCGCCGTCGACGGTGTCGATCTCAGGCTGAAGCGCGGCGAATGCCTCGGCCTCGTCGGCGAATCCGGCTCCGGCAAGTCGACGGTCGCATTGTCGATCCTCGGCCTCTTGACGCCGACGCGCGGCCGCATCGTTCTGGACGGGCAGGTTGTGACGAACCGGCAATCCGGCGATCGCAAGGCGCTGGCCCGCACCGTGCAAATGGTGTTTCAGGATCCCTACGCCTCGCTCAATCCGCGCCAGACCGTGCGCCGCACGCTCGAGGATCCCCTGCGTGTGCACGGCGTGACCGCCGCAAGCGAGATCGAGGACCGCGTTGCGACGATGCTTCGGCATGTCGGCCTGCGGCCCGAACAGTCTGGCCGCTACCCGCACGAATTCTCCGGCGGCCAGCGCCAGCGTATCGGCATTGCGCGCGCCCTGATCCTCAATCCCAGGATCGTCATCTGCGACGAGCCCGTGTCGGCGCTCGACGTCTCGATCCGCGCCCAGATCATCAATCTGCTGCTGGAATTGAAGGACACCCTCGGTCTTTCCTACATCATGATCAGCCACGACCTCGGTGTCGTCGAGCACATGAGCGACAAGGTCGCCGTGATGTATCTCGGCCGGATCGTGGAGAACGGCGGCTGGCGCGAGATCTTCGAGCGGCCTGCGCACCCCTACACGCAAGCCCTGATCGCCGCCATTCCCGATCCGCTGCACCATGCGCCGCTGGCGACGACAGGAGGCGACCTTCCCAATCCGCTCAATCCGCCGAACGGATGCGCGTTCAGCCCACGTTGCCGCCACGCGGAGGATGTGTGCCGTCACGAGCCGGGGCCGATGCTGGAAACGCGCCCCGACGGGCACGCGGTGCGGTGTTGGCGGAGTGAGGAGATTGCGGGGCAGGCGGCGTTGGCATCGTCTGACGGCCGCCTCAACTTCCCATGATGCCGACCAGCCGAGGGCGCCGGTGGTTTGCGAGCCGGTTCTCGGCTGGCAGCGCGCGCAGCCAATCGCGGAAGCTGACGATTTCGGGGCAATCCGCGGTGCCTTGAGGCGCAATCAGCCAATCGCCGACGCCCGATCCCTCATCGACCCGGTCGCAACGATAGCCCGGATGATGGCGGAGGCCCCGGGCGATCAGCAGGTCGACCTTGCCCTCGACCAATTCGTGCAAGCCGGCCGGCTGCAGCACCCGCAGGCCGATCTCCGCATGCGTGCTGCGAAACTCCTCCAATTGGAGGCGGCGCAAGTCGACGCCGCCATGGACGCCCAGCTGCAGGAGTGCCGCACCTGCCGGTTTCAATTGCGAGGTGGCCTCCGCAATGTGGCGGAAGCCTTCGGAGACCCCGGGAAGATAGGCCCGACCGGCCGCGGTGAGGATGAGCTGCTTATGCAGCCGCTCGAACAGCTGCACGCCGAGGCGCGCCTCCAGCGCTTTCACCTGCTGCCCCACGGCGGCGGGCGTCACGTGCAGCTCGTGCGCGGCCAGCTTGAAGCTGAGATGCCGGGCGGCGGCCTCAAAAGCGCGGAGCGCGTTGAGTGGTGGCAGGATGTAGGTCATCGCGCACCATTTTGACACTGATGGGCCTCGGCCTTGCAATAGATTTTCTTGCGCTGAGCCGCAGGAATGATGCTTTGCGAAGCAGCGATGTCGCCGGATACGGTCGGCCCGCAATCCGGAGAAACTCCATGCCCCCAGCTCATGTCGTCAGCCACAATCCCGCAACGGTCCACGCGCCCGCCGGCGGCTACTGCATGGGACTTGAACTGAAGCAGCATCGCCGCCTGTTGTTCATCAGCGGCCAGGTGCCGGAACGATCCGACGGTACCGTGCCCGAGGGTTTCGAGGCGCAATGCGAGCAGGCCTGGCGCAACGTCATCGAGGTGCTCGCCGCCGCGGACCTTGGCGTCGGGCATCTGGTCAAGGTCACCACGTTCCTGACCGACCGCAATCAAGTCGTGCCTAACCGCATCATTCGCCGCACGATGCTCGGGGAACACCAGCCCGCGCTGACGGTCGTGATCGTCGAGACCGTCGACAGCAAATGGCTGCTGGAGATCGAGGCGATCGCCGCGGAGTGAAGCCGGTGTCGCCGGCCTTGCAATGAACCAATCATATCGGGTGTATCCAATGGCTGAGAACATTCATGCTTTCTACGAGACGCATCGGGACGCAATGGAGGCCGCCATGCGCGATCGCCTCGACCTTGCCGAGGCGATGTTGCGCGAGCGCGCGCATCTATCCGACATCGACGGGATCGGGCGGGAGGTGATGGCCGAATTCGAGATCGTGCTCACCCAGATGCCCTATGTCGGCGGCGCGGCAAGCCGCATGAGCGATTTCTTCATGCGTCTCATGGGCTTCATGGCTATCAGCCGCGTGCTGCGACGCCACGGCGTGCCGCCGCCTGTGATCGGCGAGATCGAGCGCGAAACCTACAAGGCGCAATTGCTGACTACGCCCGAAACGGAACGTCTCGCCTCGGGGCGCCATTTCATGTCGCTGGAGAACCAGGCCGTGCTGCGCCAGCACGCGGCGAAGAGCGTTACTGAAAGCCATCAGAAGGATTTTCCGGAGGATTTCGTCTACGATTTTGTCGAGCCGGATACGGGCGACAGCTTTGAATTCGGCATCAACTACAAGGCTTGCGGCTTCTGCAAACTCGCGGCGCGCCACGGCGACAAGGAAATTTTGCCGAACATTTGCGGGCTCGATTTCGTCGCCTACGCAGCGCGAGGCATTCGCCTGGAAAGGACACAGACGTTGGCGGGCGGCGCGAGCCACTGCGATTTCCGGTTCTCGCGGCTTGCGCCGGATAGGAAGGCGGCAAGCTGAGCCGCCTTCTCATGCCCTGCGATCGTATCGGTCCTTGATTGCCCCCGTTGACGTATCGTCATTGCGAGCGCAGCGAAGCAATCCAGAATCTTTCCGCGGCGGCAGCCTGGATTGTTTCGCTGCGCTCGCAATGACGGGGTAGGCAACGGCTTTTCGAAGCAACCGCCCATGATGACATCGTGCACCTGTTTTGCCCGACGTGTCAAACGCTCGTCTCGCTGCGGCTCAAGTCAAGCCGATCTGGATTCCTCAGCGATTTCTACTGTGCATGGGGTTGTTTTCGCGCTTTTTGTTTTGAGGCTTGTCTAATCCTCCGCCTTCTCCCTCAGCCGCTGCGCATAGACGTTGATCACCAGCGCCGCCAGCAGGATCAGGCCGCGGATCAGGATCTTCAGGAAGCTGTCGATGTTGACGTGGTCGAGGCCGTTGTTGAGCACACCGAGAACGAAAAGCCCGACGATGGTGTTGCCGATGCCGCCGCGGCCGCCGAACAGGCTGGTGCCGCCGACCACGACGGCGGCGATGGAGTCGAGCAGATAGGTGTCGAACTCGTTCTGCTGCGCGCTGCCGAAATGGGCGACGCCGAGCATGCCGCCGATGCCGGAGCAGACCGCCGAGATCACCATGACGGCGCCGAGGATCAGCTTGACGTTGAGGCCGGAATATTCGGCCGCCTCGCGGTTGCCCCCGACCATGTAGACGTAGCGGCCGAAGCGCGTGTAGGTCAGTACCAGATGGCCGCCGAGCAGCATGATCGCGGCGACGATGACGATCCAGGGGATGCCGCCGATCGAGCCGGAGCCGAGCGTGGTGATCAGGCCCGGCACCTTGTAGGCGATCTGGCCGCGCACCAGCAGCGCCGAGATGCCGGCGGCGATCTGCATCATCGCCAGCGTCATGATGAAGGAGGGGATGCCGATCACGGTCAGCCCCAGCGCATTGACGAGGCCGAGCGCTGCGCAGAGCAGGATGGCCATCAGGATCGCCGCGGCCCCGGGCAGGGGGATGTTGGGAATGTTGACGTAGGATTCCTGCAGCGTGAAGTAGGCGACCGCGATGCCGGTGACGTTGGCGATGCTGGCGATGGAGAGGTCGATCTCGGCGCAGAGGATCACGAAGGTGAGGCCGACCGCGATGATGCCGGTCACCGACACCTGGGTCAGGATGTTGCCGAGATTGTCGAGCGTGGCGAAGGAGGGGCTGGCGAAGGCGAAGAAGCCGGACAGGAAGATCAGCGTCAGGAACGGCGCGATGTTGCGCATCTGCGAGCGCAGGAAGGGCGCAAGACCACGCGCCCGCTGCCCTGCCGCCACTGCCGTCTCACTGCTCGCCATGGTGATTCTCCGTCACGCCGCTTCCAGCAGGCGGTCCTTGCTGACCGGCTCGTTCTTGAATTCCCGCACCAATGCGCCGCGCTTGAGCACGAGGATGCGGTCGGCCAGCGACAGCACCGTCTCCGGCTCGGTCGACAGCACGATGATGGCGAGCCCCTTGGCGCGGAGATCGCGGACGATGTTGATGACGTCGTTCTTGGCGCCGACATCCATGCCGCGGGTCGGCTCGCACAGCACCAATAGCTTTGGCGGGTAGGTCAGCCACTTTGCCAGCGCGACCTTCTGCTGGTTGCCGCCGGAGAGCATGCCGAGGTCGAGGCCGACCACCGGCGGCCGGATCTGCAACTGCTCGACCTGCCGCTGGGCGATGTCGCGCTCCTGCGCCGGCTTGAGCAGCAGGGACGAGATGCGGTCCAGAATGCTGATCGAGATGTTCTTGTAGACCGGCTCCTGGTGAAACAGCATGGCGCGCCGGCTCTCCGGCACCAGCGCCACGCCGGCGCGTCGCGCCGCTGCCGTGCTGGCGAAGGTTTTGGGCGTGCCGCCGACGGCGAGCGTGCCGCTGTCCGGCTGCAGCTTGCCGAACAGGATTCGTGACAGCTCCTGCTGGCCGCAGCCCATGAAACCGTAGATGCCGAGCACTTCGCCCGCGCGGGCCTCGAACGAGATGTCCTTCAGGCTGCGCGCCAGCGAGAGCTGATCGACCTTCAGGATCACCGAGCTGTCGCTCGGCTGGGGAAGCATCAGATCGTCGCTATAGCTGTGCTCGAGCGCTTCGCCGCCGCGGCCGATCATGGCCTCGATCAGCGCGCCCTTGCTGGTTGCGGTGGAAGGCGTTTCGGCGACCTTCCGCCCATTGCGGAACACCGTCACCGTGTCGGACACGAGCAGGATGTCCTCGATGAAATGCGAGATGAAGACGATGGCAGTGCCTTCCTCGCGCAGCCGCCGAAGCGTTGCGAACAGCCGCTCGACCTCGGGCGGCGAGAGCGCGGAGGTCGGCTCGTCCAGGATGACGATGCGGGCGCCGGAGAACAGCACGCGCGCGATCTCGATCAGTTGCTGGAGCCCGATCGGGAGGTCGCCGAGCCTGCTCATCGGGTCGACGTCGATGCCGAAGCGGGCGAGCTGCTCGCCGGCCTCGCGCGCCATGCGCCGCCATTGCACCAGGCCGAGCCGGTTGGTCGGCTGATTGCCCAGGAACACGTTCTCCGCGACCGTCAGGTCCGGCGCGACGCTGAGCTCCTGGTGGACCATGGCGATACCGGCCGCATGCGCGTCGCGCGCCGAGCGGAAATGGGTCTCCTTTCCATCGATCAGGAAGCGGCCGGAGAATTCGCTGTGCACGCCGGCGATGATCTTCATCAGCGTGCTTTTTCCCGCGCCGTTCTCGCCGACGAGACCGTGGATCTCGCCGGGATGAAGCGCGAAGTCGACACCACGAAGCGCTTCGACGCCGCCGAAGCTCTTCGTGATGCCCTGCAGTTCCAGGATAGGCGAACGATCCTCTCGCATGGAGGCTCAGATCAGGAAGTGATCCTGCATCCACTGCATCCCGGCGGCGTTGGCCTTGGTCACGACCGGGCCGTCGGTGACGACGTTCTTCGGAATGCCCTGTCCGCTCTTCTCGCCGCCGACCACGGCAGAGACGCCCGCGATGATGGCGCCGCCGTGGATGCGGCAGGACGGATTGCGAACCGTGGCGAACATGCGGCCTTCGCTGACCGCCTGGATCGCCGGCGGCATGGCGTCGACGCCACCGATCAGGATATTGGTGCGGCCCCGCGCCTTCATGATGTTGGCGGCGGCCAGCGCCATGTCGTCATTGTGGAAGAACGCCGCGTCGATCTGCGGGTACTTCGTCAGGTAGGTTTCCCATAGCCGCGCGGTCTTCGACACGTCCCAGTCGGCGGGCTGGGTGTCGAGCACCTCGATGCCGGGGAATTGCTTGACGACATTGTTGAAGCCCTTTGCGCGGCCCTGCGCGCCGGTGTGGCCGAGTGCGCCCTGGGTCATGATGATCTTGCCCTTGCCGCCCATCGCGTTGCACAGCGCCTGCGTCACCGAGGCGCCCATGAACTCGTTGTCGGGGGCAAGGAAGGAGTGGACGTTGATCTGGTCGAGCGGCGCAATCAGCGTGTCCATGTCGATCACCGGCGTGCCGGCGTCGATCATCTTCTGCACGGGCTGGGTGAGGGTCCCGATGCCGAAGGCCTGGATGGCGACGAAATCCCATTTCTGGGAGGCCATGTTGTCGATCGCCGCGCGCTGCTTCACCGCATCGAGCTGACCGTCGAACCAGGTGACCTCGACGTTGAACAGCTTGCCCCAGAATTCCGCGGCCTGCTTGCCCTGCGCGCACCAGGTCGCCTGGAGGCCTGCATTGGAGAAGGCCGCCTTCAGCGGCTTCTCGCTTCGTCCGACTTCGGCTGCAAGGGCGGGGTTTATGCCCATGCTGCCGAGGATGGCAGTCGCGGCGCCGGCGGTCGCTGCCGCCTGAAGAAGATCGCGCCTCGTCGTCGAGAAATCTTTCGTCCCGGACATCGCTCGCTCCCATAAAATCTCAGCGTCGGCGCGTCATTGATTGCGCGACCGATCTCCGAAAGTGTCTCACAAGAGTAGATGCCACTCAATCTGCAATCAACGCGAGATCGCCGCAGCCTGTGTTGGTGCAGCGCAAAGTGTCAGGCCTGGACGGCTGCGAACGCGTCGATCTCCACGAGCAGTTGATCCCAGGCCTGCGCGATCTCCGGCGACCATTCATCGCGGAGGAGATCGCGCAGCGTATCCCTGATGACGGCGAAGAACGCGAGGAAGAGCTCGCGTGGCGTGCCATAGGCGTCGTGCGAGGCGATCTCGCAGGCGATCAGCCGAAAATGCCCGCGACGTTCGCCGGCGAAGTCGAGAATCGCCTCGATCGTCAGTGCGAGCATCGATCCCTTCACGAACTCGCTGCCTTGCGAGCGGAACATCGCCTGCGTTTCCGGATGCTCTTTGGACAGACGTTGATAGACGAGCGGCGTGAGATCGGCGCAGCACGTCGCCGCGATCTCGAAACTCTGTTCGACCGGATTGGGAGAAGCGTTCATCGGCAGTTCAGCCACGCAGACAAAAAAAGAGCGGGGCCCTAGCCCCGCTCGAAAATTGTGTCGACCCTATTATCCCCGATTCTAAGATTTGATCTTGATTGGCGGGGCGACGCTGCGTTTTGCGCGTCAGGGGCTCCTCCCGAGACTTGGACCACCAGACTTCGACCTCGCGGCCAGCCTGAGCAAGGGTGATGCTAGATCAACTTTTCTCACTTGTCATCATTTTCGGCAACGAATGTTCAAAATTCGAGCAATTGACGAAATGATCGGGCTTTTGGCCGCCTAAGCATATGACAAATATATGAAATCTGTGGATGGGTGGGGTGGTCTATTTGCCTCAAATGCCGGACGGCCCGCCGCGGCGGGGGGCCCCGATCACAGTTTCGAGAAATTTGCGCTGGGCCAAGAAGGCGGCGGAACTGACCTCGACTTGGGTCCCCGCGCGGTGTTTAGTTGGCAGACGAACGAATGGTTCGGCGGATGCGCGCACGGCTGCAAAAATTCCTACCCCTGGTCCTGCTCGCTTTGGCGATGCAGGTGCTGGCGCCGATTGCCGCCTGTCTGGCGGCTGGCCAGGCCGTGGCCGATCCGTTGTCTGCCGGCATCATCTGCCACAGCGCGAGCGAGCAGGGCGGCCTGGACGATCAGACCGGCACGCCGACGGCGCATGGCGCCGCCTGCGCGCTCTGCTGTCTGGCACAGGCGGGCGCGTCGCTCGATTCGCCACGGCACGCAGCACTCTCCGTTCCCTTCCGCCACGCCGAGCGCGTGATCTGGCACGCGGCGGAGGTGTCTGCCGTCGCGGCGCATAGAGGCACCAGCGCCCAGGCGCGCGCGCCGCCTCAGTTCTCCTGACGACCCCAGTGTCGCCGCGGTTCGTCCGCTGGCGACGGATGCTGTCGAACAGCCGGGAAGAAAGCCGGCGTCAGGAATGCCCCCAATGTTACATTGTCATGCCCGCCGTGGCGTGAGCGTCGTTGCCGTTCAGGCCGCGCTGCTTGCATCATCGAGCGGAGTTTTTGCCCAAAGCAGCGGTGCGGTGCTGCCGCCGGTAACCGTCGACGCGCCCGCCGCAGTGAAACCCAAGCCGCGCAAGCCGGCGGTGCCCATTGCTGCCGCCAGGAGCCGCTCCGCAAAGCCCGCCAGCGAGCGGGCCGCTTCCGCTCCCACCGGCGAGCAGGGAGCGGGCAGCGCCCGCGCGTCGCTGGATCCGCCGGCCGCCGTGGCGCGCTATCAACTACCCCAGCGCTCCTTCAGCGTTACGGCGAAGGAAATCGACGAGACGATCAACCTCAAGGACCCTGAGGATGCCGTCAAATACATGCCGAGCCTGTTCGTGCGGAAGCGCAACGACGGCGACAACCAGGCGGTGCTGGCGACGCGAAGCTGGGGCCTGAACTCCAGCGCGCGCACGCTGATCTACTACGACGACCTCCTGATCTCGGCGCTGATCGGCAACAACAACACCAATTCGTCGCCGCGCTGGAACCTGATCTCGCCGGAAGCGATCGGGCGGGTCGATTACCTCAACGGCCCGTTCGCCGCGGCCTATCCCGGCAATTCGATCGGCGGCGTCCTCTTGATCACTTCCAAGATGCCGGACAAGCCGTTTGCGGTCGCCAAGGAAACGGTTTCGGTGATGCCGTGGAATCAGTACGGCACCAAGGACACCTATGTCACAAGCCAGACCAGCGCGGCGGCGGGTAACCGCGAAGGTGCGCTGTCCTGGCTTGTCAGCGCCAACTACCTCGACAGCTACCAGCAGCCGCTGACCTACACGACGAGCAGCGCAAACCAGGCTGGTACAACCGGCGTGTTTCCCGCGCTGAACAAGCAAGGCGTTCCGGCCAACGTAGTTGGCACGGGAATCCTCGCTCATTCGCAGCAGAGCTCCAGCAATATTCGCCTTGCCTATGATTTGACGGCGCAGGTGCAGGCGACTTATTCGTTCGGTATCTGGAATAACCACCAGGTCTCCGATCCCCAGACCTACCTGCGGTCGACCGCGACAGGGCTGCCGACGTTCAACAACATCACGACGTTCGCAAACGCCAAATATATCTGGGACGAGACCCACCTAAGCAACGCGGTCGCGATCAAGAGCGATACCAAGGGCATCTTCGATTTCGATCTGTCCGCATCGAGCTACAATTATCTCGAGGATACCCAGCTCAATCCATACACGGTGACGTCGGGCGTGGGCTTCTCGCAGAACGGCAGGGTCCAGCGCATGGACGGCACCAACTGGCAGAACGCCGACGCCAAGGGAATCTGGCGTCCGCTGGGGTACGGCGGGGCACACGAGATCAGCTTTGGTATTCACGGCGATCGGTACCGCCTGGAAAATCCGACCTATGGGTCGTCGGTCTGGTATCAGGCTGCGACCGCTACGGGACAGCTTTACGCCAACAGTCAGGGCGAAACGCGCACCGGAGCGCTCTGGCTTCAGGATGCCTGGAAAATCCAGCCCAATCTGAAGCTGACCCTGGGGGGGCGGCTGGAGACCTGGCAATCGCTCGATGGTCAGAACGTCGTGACCCTGGCAAACGGCGCGGGCGCGATCACCTCGTCATTCACGACCAACCAGCCGGGTCTTGCTTCGACGAATTTCTCGCCGAAGGCCTCGCTCTCCTACGATCCGAACAAGGATTGGAATGTCACGGTCAATTTCGGCGAGGCCTATCGCTACCCGACCGTTCTGGAACTCTATCAGAACGTGACCGTCGGCAATACGATTACGGTGGCCAACCCTTTCCTGAAACCCGAGCAGGATTTCACCGGCGAGTTCAACATCGAACGGCACTGGAATGATGGCAGAGTCCGGTTGACCCTTTTCAGGGAGCGGACCAACAACGCGATCATCGCGCAGACCAACATGATCAACGCGACCCAGAGCGCGACCACGTTCAGCAATGTCGATGCGATCAGGATGCAGGGTGTAGAGTTGTCCGCCGACAAGGACAACGTTCTCATGAACGGTCTACAGCTGTTCGGCAGCATAACCTATGTCGACTCGCGCATCCTTGCCGACGCGAGTTGGGCCGGCATTGATCCTCTGACCAATCAGGCCACGACCGCCGTCGGCAAGCGCGTGCCATACGTACCCGACTGGCGCGCCAAGTTCGGCGTCACCTATCGGCCGAACGAAAGCTGGGCCTACACGGTTGCCGCACGTTTCAGCGGCAAGCAGTACTCGACACTGGACAACACCGATCGCGTCGCCCACGTCTACGGCGCCTTCGATAACTTTCTCGTTGTGGACTTGAAGATGCACTATAACGCGACGAAGAATTTCGCGTTCGACTTCGGCATCGATAATCTCTTCAATGAGCAGTATTTCCTGTTTCATCCTTTCCCGGGCCGTACCTTCGTTCTGGCCGGCAAGTACACGTTCTGACGATGTTGACGACGACAAGAAAGGCAAACGACATGAACAAGCTCTCACGCATACTGGCGCTCGCAGCGCTCTCGGTCGCGATGTTCGCAGCACCCGCATCGGCCGACGATGTCAAGGCCGGCGATCTCGTCATCTCGCAGGCGTGGAGCCGGGCGACGCCGGGCGGCGCCAAGGTCGCGGGCGGTTATCTCACCATCGAGAACAAAGGAGCGGCGGCCGACAAGTTGGTCAGCGTGTCCGCCGACATCGCGGGGAAGGCGGACGTCCATGAGATGGCGATGGAGAACGGCGTGATGAAGATGCGCCCGCTCGACAAGGGCCTCGTGATCGATCCCGGCAAGACGGTGAAGCTCGCTCCCGGCGGCTATCATCTGATGCTCCAGGAGCTGAAGGGCCCGTTCAAGCAGGGCGACAAGGTACCGGTGACGCTCCAGTTCGAGAAGGCCGGCAAGGTCGCCGTCGCCCTCGACGTCCAGGGCGTCGGCGCGCAGGCGCCCGGCGACGGTGGTCACATGATGAAGAAAATGCCGGATCATTCGGGAATGAAGATGTGATGAGCATGATCTGGACCTTCGGGAGACCGAACATGTCGAAGCGAGCTGGGCTTAGTCTTCTGTGCGTACTTGCGGCAGCGCCGGCCAGTGCGCACGTCTTCCTCGAAGGCAAGCAGGCGAGTGTGGGGGGATCGTACAAGGCCGTCTTCGCCGTGCCGCACGGCTGCGCGGGCTCGCCCACGGTGAAGATCCGCGTCCAGATCCCGGAAGGGGTGATAGCGGTGAAGCCGATGCCGAAGGCGGGCTGGAGCGTCGATGTCGTCGAGGGCAAATATGCCAGCGAGTACGACTATCACGGCAACAAGCTCTCCTCCGGCGTCAAGGAGGTCGCGTGGTCCGGCGGCAAGCTGCCGGACAAAAATTATGACGAGTTCGTCATGCACACGGTCCTGACCGACAAGCTCAAGCCGAACACGACCCTGTACTTCCCCGTCGTCCAGGAGTGCGAGACCGGCGTCAGCCGCTGGATCGAAATTCCGGCGGAGGGGGCGGAGCATTCGCACGAGGGCAAGTCGCCGGCGCCCGGCGTGAAGCTGTTGCCAAAGCCCTGATGCGCCGGCTCGCCGCACTCGCGACGATGCTCCTCGTTGTCGGGTTCGCGACCGGCGCCTTTGCCCATGCGGCGCTCGTCGCGGTCGAGCCGGCGAGCGGCAGCAAGCTTGCGGCCGCACCGAAGGCGGTGGAGCTGCGCTTCAACGAGGCTGTGACGCCGGGCGCGATCCGCCTGATCGATGGCGCGGGCAAGGCGCGGGATGATGCGCGTGTCAGCGCATCTGGCGAGACGATCTCGGTCGCGATGCCGCCGGAGCTGCCGCAGGGCACGGCGGTCGTGAGTTATCGCGTGATCTCGCAGGACGGTCATCCCGTCGCGGGATCGGTGATTTTCTCGATTGGCATGCCGACAGGGACGCGACCGCCCGCCAATACGGACAACGGATTGAACGTGCTGATCTGGCTGGCGCGAGTCGGTCTCTATCTCGGGCTGTTCGTCGGCGTTGGGGGCGTGTTCTTTGCGCGCTGGGTTGCCTGGTCGATGGCCGGCACGACCATAGCGCGCGTAGCGCTCGCTATCGGCCTTGCGAGTGCCGTTGGATCACTCGGTCTGTTGGGCCTCGATCTCCTCGGCCTGCCGCCAGCGGCCCTCGTCACAATCGCCCCCTGGAAGGTGGCGTTCGCGACCAGCGCGGGTCCCGCAATGCTGGTTGCGATCACCGCGATGCTGTTCGCGCTGATAGCGCTGCGTGGCGGATGGTACGCGCGGGCTCTCGCGCTCATCGCGTTTGTCGGCGTCGGCATGTCGCTGGCCATGACCGGCCACGCGGCGACGGCGCCGCCCGAGGCGTTGACACGCCCTGCGATCTTCCTGCATGGCCTGTCCGTTGCTTTCTGGATTGGCGCGCTGGCCCCGCTCGCGGCACTTGTGTCGAAGCCGTTGGCCGCGGCATTGCCTGTCGTGAACCGCTTTTCTCGCCTCGCCGTGCCGGTCGTCGGCGTTCTCGCATTTACCGGCCTTGCGCTAGCCATCGTCCAGCTTGAAAGGCCGTCCGCATTGGTCGAGACCCGCTACGGCCTGATCCTCTCGATCAAGCTCGGGCTCGTCCTTGCGCTGCTGGTGCTCGCCACGCTCAACCGCTTTCGCCTGACCCCGGCGCTCGCGGGCGATCACAAGGCCGCGCCGGCCTTGAAGCGCTCGATCCTGCTCGAATGCGCTATCGCGCTCTGCATCCTTGCCGTCGTCGCCGGCTGGCGCTTCACGCCGCCGCCGCGGACCATCGTTCCGGAGACGCCGCTGGCGATCCACATTCACACCGACAAGGCGATGTTCCAGGTGCTGGTCTCGCCGGGCAGGGCCGGCGTCGATGATTTCGTGCTCCAGCTCATGACCGGTGAAGCGGCGCCGCTTGCGGCCAAGGAGGTGACACTGACCCTGAGCCTGCCCGAACGCGGCATCGAACCGATGGAAAGGGACGCCTTGTTCGGCTCAGACGGCTATTGGCATGTGCGCAAGGTCGCGCTGCCCTTTGCCGGTCGTTGGCATCTGCGGATCGACGCGCTGGTGAGCGACTTCGAGAAGGTCACGCTGGAGGACGAGTTCGAACTGGCGCCGCTTTGACGCGCGCCGGTGCGGTTCAAGCTGAACCTCAAGTCGACGGAAAAATGACAGGAATTCCGCCGCGTTAGCGGCTTTTCCTCATTCTCGGTCTTGTGTTTTCGCTCCCAATCCGGTTTCACTGCAAGCCGTCACTGATTCCTCGAGTATTGCCATGCGGTTGTCGCGGTTCTTCCTGCCCATCCTGAAGGAAAATCCGAAAGAGGCGGAGATCGTCTCGCATCGGCTGATGTTGCGCGCGGGCATGATCCGGCAGGAGGCCGCCGGCATCTATGCCTGGTTGCCGCTCGGCTTCCGTGTCTTGAAGAAGATCGAGCAGATCGTGCGCGAGGAGCAGGACCGCTCGGGCGCGCTGGAACTGTTGATGCCGACGCTCCAGCTCGCCGACCTCTGGCGTGAGAGCGGCCGCTACGACGCCTATGGCCCGGAGATGCTGCGCATCGCCGACCGCCACAAGCGCGAGCTGCTGTACGGGCCGACCAACGAGGAAATGATCACCGAGATCTTCCGCGCCTATGTGAAGTCCTACAAGAATCTGCCGCTCAACCTCTATCATATCCAATGGAAGTTCCGCGACGAGCAGCGTCCGCGTTTCGGCGTGATGCGCGGCCGCGAGTTCCTGATGAAGGACGCCTATTCGTTCGACCTCAACGAGGCGGCGGCGCGGGTTGCCTACAACAAGATGTTCGTCGCCTATTTGCGCACGTTTGCGCGCATGGGGCTGAAGGCGATCCCGATGCGCGCCGAGACCGGCCCGATCGGCGGCGATCTCAGCCACGAATTCATCGTGCTTGCCGAGACCGGCGAATCCGGCGTTTTCATCAATCGCGACGTGCTTGACCTGCCGGTGCCGGGCGAGGACGTCGACTATGAGAGCGACCTGACGCCGATCATCCAGCAATGGACCTCGGTCTATGCGGCGACGGAAGATGTTCACGACGCCGCGCGTTTCGAGCAGGAAGTGCCCGCGGAGAAGCGCGTGAACACCCGCGGCATCGAGGTCGGGCAGATCTTCTATTTCGGCACGAAGTATTCCGACGCGATGAAGGCGCTGGTGGCCGGCCCCGACGGCGTCGACGTGCCGATCCACGGCGGCTCCTACGGCGTCGGCGTGTCCCGCCTGCTCGGCGCCATCATCGAGGCCTGCCATGACGATGCCGGCATCAAATGGCCGGAGGCCGTTGCCCCGTTCCGGGTGTCGATCCTCAACCTCAAGCAGGGCGATGCGGCGGTCGATGCCGCCTGCGAGAAGCTCTATGCGGAGCTTACCGCCAAGGGTGTCGACGTGCTCTACGACGACACCGACCAGCGCGCCGGCGCCAAATTCGCCGCCGCCGACCTGATCGGCATCCCCTGGCAGATCATGATCGGGCCGAAGGGGCTTGCCGACGGCAAGGTCGAGATCAAGCGGCGAAGTGACGGCGCCCGCGAGACCATGTCGCCTGCGGACGCGGTCGCAAGACTTGTGGGCTGACAAGGCTGGTCGGCTGAATATTGTTCATCGCCCGATGCAGAGGCCGCCAATCCGGCCACAATTGACCCCGAATCATGGGATTATCGAGCGATGGATGAGACCATGACCGAAACAGTTCAAACCGCGCCTTTCGCGCCATTCGAGTGGATGTTGTCGGCGCGCTATTTGCGGGCGCGCCGCAAGGAGGGATTCATCTCGGTCATTGCCGGGTTCTCCTTTCTCGGCATCATGCTGGGCGTGGCGACGCTGATCATCGTCATGGCCGTCATGAACGGCTTCCGCAAGGAACTGCTCGACAAGATCCTGGGGCTGAACGGCCACATCCTGGTCCAGCCGCTGGAATCGCCGCTGACCGACTGGAAGGACGTCGCCGACCGTCTCAGCCAGGTCAAGGGCATCCGGCTCGCTGCGCCCGTGGTGGACGGTCAGGCACTGGCGTCCTCGCCGTGGAACGCCTCGGGCGTGCTGGTGCGCGGCATCCGCTCCGAGGACCTCAACAACCTCACCTCGATCGCCAAGAACATCAAGCAGGGCTCGCTCGAGGGCTTTGACGACGGGCAGGGCGTCGCGATCGGCCGGCGCCTCGCCGACCAGCTCTCGCTGCACGCCGGCGACAGCATCACGCTGGTGGCACCGAAGGGCGCAGTCACGCCGATGGGCACGACACCGCGCATCAAGCCGTACAAGATCGTTGCGGTCTTCGAGATCGGCATGTCCGAGTATGATCTCGGCTTCGTGTTCATGCCGCTCGCGGAGGCGCAGGCCTATTTCAACCGCAGCAACGACGTCACCTCGATCGAGGTCTTCACCACCAATCCGGATCAGATCGTCGCTTTCCGCCAGGCCGTGACGGAGGCGGCCGGCCGGCCGGTGTTCCTGGTCGACTGGCGCCAGCGCAATTCGACCTTCTTCAACGCGCTCCAGGTCGAACGCAATGTCATGTTCCTGATCCTGACCATGATCGTGCTGGTCGCGGCGCTCAACATCGTCTCCGGCCTGATCATGCTGGTGAAGGACAAGGGCAGCGACATCGCCATCCTGCGCACGATGGGAGCCTCGCAAGGTTCGATCATGCGCATCTTCCTGATCACGGGAGCGTCCATTGGCGTGGTCGGCACGCTGGTCGGCTTCTTCGTCGGCCTGGTGATCTGCCTCAACATCGAGTCGATCAGGCAATTCCTGTCCTGGCTGACCAGCACCGAGCTGTTCTCGCCGGAACTCTATTTCCTGTCGAAGCTGCCCGCCGAAATCGACGTCGGCGAGACCACGGCCGTCGTCGTCATGGCGCTGACGCTGTCGTTCCTTGCGACGCTGTATCCGTCCTGGCGTGCCGCGCGCCTCGATCCCGTCGAAGCGCTGCGGTACGAGTGAGGGGCTGATGGAGCAGCAGGGGGCGGAAGATGTACCGGTCATTTATCTCCACGAGATAAAGCGGCAGTACCTGCAGGGCGAGGTGCCGCTGACGATCCTCGACGGCGCCAAGCTCGCGCTGTGGGCGGGGCAATCCGTCGCGCTGGTGGCGCCGTCTGGCTCGGGCAAGTCGACGCTGCTGCATATCGCGGGGCTGCTCGAAGCCCCCGATTCCGGCGAGGTCTATGTCAACGGCGCGCCGACCTCGCAACTGCCCGACATCGAGCGCACGCAGCTGCGCCGCACCGATATCGGCTTCGTCTACCAGTCGCACCGGCTGCTGCCGGAGTTCTCGGCGCTGGAGAACGTCATGCTGCCGCAGATGATCCGCGGCCTGAAGAAGTCCGAGAGCGTCAAGCGCGCGAAAGAGATTTTGGGCTATCTCGGCCTCGGCGAGCGCGTCACGCACCGTCCCGCGGAGCTGTCGGGCGGCGAGCAGCAGCGCGTTGCGATCGCGCGCGCGGTGGCCAACGCGCCGCGGGTGCTGTTTGCGGACGAGCCGACCGGCAATCTCGATCCGCATACGGCGGACCACGTCTTCCAGGCCCTGATGCAGCTCGTCAAGGCGACCAAGGTGTCGATGCTGATCGCGACCCACAACATGGAGCTGGCCGGCCGCATGGACCGGCGCGTGTCGCTGTCGAACGGCCAAGTGGTCGAGCTCGACTAACAAACGCGAAAACAACCCCATGCACAGTAGCCGGGTTCGCCGCAACGACGCGCGGGGTCCCCCGCAACGCCGTTGATAATTCGAATGAATCCGCGCAGCCGCGCACTCGCCGGCGGGTGCGGCACGTTGGCCCTTTTTCAACCGAATGTTGCGATTCCGCCACCCCGGGAACGTTGCTCGTGATGTACGATCGACCCCATTTCCAGGAATCGATGTGGGAATGAACATGTTGCGCGGGGTCTGCGGCGGCTTGTTGCTCGGCTTGATCTTGATACCGCTGGATGCGGCGTCGGCCCAGCCGTGCCAGACAACAGGCACCGACCAGACCTGCACCAACTCGGTCTTCCTCTCGGCAGGGGCCGCCGGGCTGTCCGACCTGGGCACTGTGACGGTTGCCAACACGAGTTCCGGCAGCATCGTCGGAACGGGGGTCTCGGTCGTCGGCATCGTGGCCAACGTGGATGCCAATGTCACGAACGGCGGATCCATATCCGGCGTCGGCACGAGCAGTGCCAACGGCATTGAGACGCTGCGCGACAGCAACGTGACGAACTCCGGCACGATCTCCGCGACGGGTGGAATGTTCGGCAATGCCATTGTCGCCGGTCGCAACGCCAACATCACGAATTCCGGCACCATCTTCGGAAGCGGAGGCACCTCCGCGGCAGGCATCTCGGCGACCGCTGCGGCGAACGTGGTGAACTCGGGCCGGGTATCGGCATTTTCGTTAGGAGGCAGCGCCTACGGCGTGCTCGCCAGTTCGGGCACGGTGACCAATTCAGGCACAATTACAGCCACCGGCTTTTCGGGCTACGGCATCCTCATCTTCAATACCGCGCAGGTGACGAACTCCGGCACCATTTTCGGCAACACAGCCGCTCTGCAGTTCGGCGGCAGCCCCGACAGCCTGACCGTGCTGCCAGGCTCCCGCATCATCGGCGCGATCAACCTCGGCGGTGGCGGTGACACCGTCAACTTTCGCGGTGGCAATCACAATCTCACCTTTGACACCCTGGCAGGCGCCACCGTGACCGGCACGACGCCGTTCGCCGTGTCCGGAAATCAGGCGGCCGCGGTCGATCTCACGCCGTTCGCATCGAACTGGCGAACGCTGACCGACTTCACGCGGGGCGTGGCCGATGCCGTGCCGGTGTTTTCGGGGAGCGCAGGCGGCGGCGCGGCGCCGCTCGCCTTTGCGGGTCCGGACGGCGCCTCTCGTTTCGACGATGCCTTTGCCGCGATCCCGGGGCTTACGTCGGCCTATGCCGGCGAAGCTGCCGTGTTCAAGGCGCCGGCGATGCGCTACGCCGACGGCACCACCGTGTGGACGCGCGGCTTCGCCGGCCAGCGCATCCAGCAGCAGGACGGCGTGCTGCTCCGCACCGCCAACCTGTTCTATGGCGGCATGCTCGGCGGCGACTGGCAAACGCGCCCGGACCTGCGCGTGGGTGCGTTTCTCGGCGGTGGCAAGACGCGCACCAGCATCGATCCGAACCAGGGTGCGCTCGATTCCGATCTCTTCTTCGGCGGCGCCTATGCCCGCTACGACATCGGGCAAACCTTCCTGCACGGCGCCGTGCAGGCCGGCGGCTCACGCAACGCGAGCGCGCGCACCGTCAACAACAATCTCGTCGCCGGCGGTCTTGAGACCGCAACGGCCAGCTACAACGGCTGGTATGTCAGCCCCGAGGCGACGATCGGCCAGCGCATTGGGCTCGGCCAACTCGCCGACGCCGCCTACACCCTGACGCCGTCATTTCGGTTGCGCTATCTCTATGGTGCCTTTGACGGCTACACCGAGGCCGGCACCACCGCTCCTCTGACGCTAGGAAGCCAGACCGTGAGCACGCTGGAGGAGCGAGGCGAGGCCAAGCTGACGCGTTCCGTCAGCTTCACGCCGAGCGACGTTCTCTCGGCCAGTCTCACCGCCGGCCTGCTCGGCACCCAG
The DNA here is from genome assembly GCF_024519855.1 of Bradyrhizobium sp. Bra78. Taxonomy (NCBI): domain Bacteria; kingdom Pseudomonadati; phylum Pseudomonadota; class Alphaproteobacteria; order Hyphomicrobiales; family Nitrobacteraceae; genus Bradyrhizobium; species Bradyrhizobium sp. Bra78. The sequence goes on from NZ_JALJRE010000010.1 coordinate 200,150, forward strand.
CGCGTCGGCGGCTCCACCATCAGTGCGAGCCTGCTCGGGCAGGCGATCCCGTTCGCTACGCCAGGGCAAGCGAGCGTGTGGGGCGGCTTCGGCGGTGCCGGCCTCGAATGGCGCAGCCGCAGCGTCACGCTGTATTCCGCCGCCGAATATCTCGCGCTGTCGGATCGTTCCAACGTCGTCAGCGGAAGGGCTGGCCTGCGCGTGGCGTTCTGAACATCGGATTCGGGCGCGAGGAGAACTGGTCGATCGTCGTCGCGCCCGGCCGGCCGGCTTTCCGGTCAGCCGTTCGGCCTGATCACCGTTAATTTGAACGGCCCGCCATTGGCCGCTGCATGTTCCACCGCCTGATTGGCATGGTCGAGGTCGAAGGCCGTGGTCTCGTATTCCTCCAGCCGCAACAGCCCTGATCGCACCAGCCCGATCAGGCGGGCGGTGGCATCCGGCGGATACATCCAGACGCCGTGGATGCTGATGCAGTTGCGCATGATCCAGGGGTAGGGCAGCTCGAGGCCCGCGCCGCCCGCCATGCCGACGCCGCCCATCAGCACGACGCGGCCGTAAGCGCGCACCGTCATGATCGCCGCGCGCACGACGGTCGTGCTGACTGAGGGCGGCATGATGTCGAACACGCAGTCGATCGGCCCGGGCGCCGCACGCTGCATGCGCTCGCGGTCGTCGTCCTCGTTGCCGGTGAGCTTGACCGGCTTCACCCGGCTCCCGAAGCGCCTGACGAGGTCGGCCAGGATCGTCTCGTTGCGGCCGGGCGCGACCACGCAGGCCGCGCCCATCGCGAGCGCGACGGAGACGGCCGCGCTGCCGAAATTGCCGGTGGCCCCGCTCACCAGCACGGTCTCGCCGGGCTGAAGGCTGGCGGCGAGGAAACCGCCATAGGGCACCAGCAGCGTGCCAAGCGCGCACCATTGCGTGGCCTGCTCGGGCGTGATCGCGCCGAGGCGTTTGACGTTCTCCGTCGGCACCCGCATCTGCTCGGCAAAGGAGCCGTGGCGAAAATGCTTTTGCAGGCGCATGCCGCCGGCCCCGGCCGCGGTGAGTCCTTGCAGGGCAATGTCGGGCGCTGCGGCGTCATCGCGCGAACGCACCGTCGGATCGCAGAAGACCCAGTCGCCCACTGCAAGCTTGGTCGCGTCCGGGCCGACCGCGCGCACCCGGCCGATGCCGCCAGGCCCCGGGATGATCGGCAGGTCGAGCGCATAGTTGCGCACCCCGCTGAAGACCTCGTTCATGTAGGACAGCACGCGCGTGGCGACGACGTCGACGACCACCTCGCCGGTCCCGAGCACCGGATCGGGAGCATTCTCGATGACGAGCGGAGATCCAAAGGATTTGAGTACGGCGGCTTTCATCGTGGTCACCTCATGTTCGGGTGATACGGCTATGCGCCACCTTGGAAAGGACAGGAAGGCCTGGTATTATCCTAGTATTGTCCGGACCCTCCATCGAGGACGCTCGTCATGGCCGACCCCCGCCGCGTCGAATTCGGCGACTTCCTCAGGTCCCGCCGCGAAAAGCTGTCGCCGAAGACGGTCGGGCTTCCGGCGGGCCGGCGGCGGCGCACCGCGGGCCTGCGCCGCGAAGAGGTCGCGCAGCTCGCCGGCATCGGCGTCGACTGGTACATCCGGCTCGAGCAGGGCCGCACCGTCAGCCCCTCGGTGACCACCGTCGATGCGCTGGCGCGTGCGCTGCGCCTGACGAAGACCGAGCATGCGCATCTCAAGGCGTTGGCGCGCGACGGGGACAAGCGCGCCTTCACGCGCGAGATCGTGCCGCCGCCAATTCGGCGGATGATCGAGAGCCTGAAGCAACCGGCCTATGTCACCGGGCGGCGCTGGGACGTGCTGGCCTGGAACGATGCCGCCGAAGACGTCTTCGGGTTCGGGCAGTTGCCCGAGCAGGATCGCAACACGCTGCTGCTCGTGCTGACCAACAAGCAGACGCGAAAATTCTACGGCGCCGGCTGGACCGATGTCGCCAAGAGCATGGTCGCGATGTTTCGCGCCACCCACGACGTCTGGGCCGGGGATCCTGCCTTCACCGAGTTGCTCACGCGGCTGCGCCAGGGCAGCCCGGAATTCGTCAAATGGTGGGAGGCGCACGAGATCCGCAACACCGCCTCCGGCCTCAAGACCATGAACCATCCGACCAGGGGCGTGCTCCGGTTCGAGCACACGAGCTTTCAGGCCAACGACGATCCGGCGCTGAAGCTCGTGATTTATACGCCGGTCAGCGGCGCGGGCTGAGAAGCCGCGGCAGCAATTGCCATATCCGGCCTTGCTCAGACCCGGCGTGCCATCAGTCGACCGGGAGCACGGGAACCTAAATGCCATCATGCGGTTATCGGGCAGACAATTTGCGCGACCTGCCTGCATCACTCGGAGGTCAGGCGGGCTCATCTCTGGTCGAAACGAACAGCCGCGGGACGATCGATCCGATTGGCTCGCCGTGGAGTAGGGAAGTGGCAGGGGAAGACCAATGACGACAGCGACCGGGGCGCACTCGGCCGATCGCAATTCCGTCTTGGCCACACTCGGCGACTACATCCGAGAGATCAGCAATCCCGACGATCTCGCCTATGCGGCAGCAGAATTGCTGGGCCGCAGCCTGAACGTCAGCAGGGCAGGCTACGGCACCGTCGACACGTCGGCCGAAACCATCACCATCGTCCGCGACTGGAACGCACCGGGCATCCTGAGCCTGGCAGGCGTGCTGTGCTTCCGCGACTATGGCAGCTACATCGAGGACCTGAAGCGGGGTGACACCGTCGTCTGCGCCGATGCGGAAGAAGACCCTCGCGTCGGCGATCGTGCGCAAGCTCTCGAGGCGATCTCCGCCCGCGCGCTCGTCAACATGCCCATCTCCGAGCCCGACGGGGTCGTGGCGCTGCTCTACCTCAACAATGCCACAGCGCGCGAATGGAGCTCCGAAGAGCTGGAGCTCATCCGCGAAGTTGCCGAGCGCACACGCACCGCCGTCGAACGTCGCCGTGCGGAGACAGCTGTGAGGGAGAACGAAGCCCGGCTGCGCTTCCTGGACGCGCTCAACAAGGAGACCGCCAGGACCCGCGACGCCGACGGCGTCATGGCGGTCACGACCAGAATGGTCGGTGAGCATCTCGGCGTCTCGAACTGCGCCTATGCCGACATGGACCCGGACGAAGACGGCTTCACGATACGCGGGGATTGGGCCGCGGCCGGTGCGATGCATACCCTCGGTCATTACAGTCTGGCCGACTTCGGCAGGAAGGCAGTGCGAGAGCTGGGCGCCGGCAGGCCGCTCATCATCAATGACAATCTCAGGGAGATTGCCCCCGAAGAAGCCGCCACTTTCCAGAGCATCGGGATCGGTTCGACGATTTGCATGCCCTTGGTCAAGGAGGGGCAACTCACCGCCTTGATGGCGATTCATCACCGGGGCCCGCATCAGTGGACGCCGCGCGAACTCGCCTTGCTCTCAGAGGTGACCGAGCGATCGTGGGCCCACATCGAGCGCGTTCGATCGGAACAGGCAGCACGGGAGGCTGCCGAACGGCTGGTTCTCGCGAACAAGGCGGCGGGAATCGGCACCTGGGACTACGACCCGGTCAACGACGTTCTTCGATGGGATACCCGCTGCAAAGAGGTGTTCGGTTTACCGCCGGACGCCGAAGTCAGCTATGAAGGTTCATTCCTGAAAGGTATTCATCCGGACGACAGGCAGCGCGCCCACGAGGCCGTATCCGCAGCCCTGACGCCTCATTCTCCGACGAGTTACAACATCGAATACCGAACCATCGGTCTTGAGGATGGTGTCGAGCGTTGGGTTGCCGCGACCGGTCAAGCCCTCTTTTCCGATGGGCAGGCCGTTCGGTTCATCGGGACGGTGCTGGATATCACTGCGCAAAAAAGACGGAGCGTCATCTCAGGCTGCTGAACGACACCGGGGCCTCGGTCTCCCGCGAACGCGACCTCGAGAAGATCGTGCAGATCGTGACGGATGCCGGCGTCGAGCTGACCGGTGCCCAGTTCGGAGCCTTTTTCTACAACGTCCTGGCAGCGGATGGCGGCAGCTACATGCTCTATTCGCTGTCCGGCGTGCCACGGTCCGCTTTTGAGAACTTTCCGATGCCGCGCAACACCGCGGTGTTTGAGCCGACGTTCAAGGGCACGGGGGTGATGAGGTCCGACGACATCCTGCAGGACCCTCGCTACGGCAAGAACGCGCCGCGCAAAGGCATGCCGGAGGGCCATCTTCCGGTCCGATCCTACCTGGCGGTCCCCGTGATCTCGCGAACCGGTGAAGTCCTCGGCGGGCTGTTCTTCGGTCATGCCGAGACGGGCAGATTCCAGGCCGAGCACGAGTCCGCACTGCTCGGCATCGCCGGCCATGCCGCGACGGCGATCGACAATGCGCAGCTCCTGACCAGGCTTCAGGCGCTCAATGCCGAACTGGAGCAACGCGTCGCCGACGAGATTGCCGAACGCATGAAGGCCGAAGAGCAATTGCGGCAATCCCAGAAGATGGAAGCCGTCGGGCAGTTGACCGGAGGCATCGCCCACGACTTCAACAACATGCTGGCGGTCATCATCGGCAGCTTGAATCTCGCCAAGCGGCGGCTGGGCAAGGGAGAGGTCGACATCGGCCGCTTCATCGATGGCGCGATCGACGGGGCGAACCGTGCAGCCACCTTGACGCAGCGGCTGCTGGCGTTTTCGCGTCAACAACCGCTCGCGCCGGAAGTCGTGGACATCAACAAGATGGTCGGCGGGATGAGCGAGCTGCTCGACCGATCGCTTGGCGAGCTTGTCCGCCTCGAAATGGTCCTGGCGGCCGGTCTCTGGCGCGTCAAGGCAGACCCGGCCCAGCTGGAAAGCGCGATCCTCAATCTCGCGGTCAATGCGCGGGATGCCATGCCGAAAGGCGGCAGGTTGACCATCGAAACCAGCAACGCCTCGATAGATCAGAAGTATTCTCGCGAGTATGCATTGATACCCGGGCAGTACGTGCTCGTTGCCGTGACCGATAACGGTATCGGGATTCCGGACGATGTGGTTGGGAAGGTCTTCGATCCATTCTTCACGACCAAGGAAGTGGGCAAGGGCACCGGCCTCGGCCTCAGCCAGGTCTATGGTTTTGTGCGGCAGTCGGGCGGCCACGTCAAAATCTACTCGGAGGTCGATGTCGGAACGACCGTGAAGATCTATCTTCCGCGGTTCGCCGGCGATGACGTCACCTCGAGCGCGTCGCAGGTGGCGGCACATCCCGGTGCGAGCATGCAGAACGAGACGATCCTCGTCGTGGAAGACGACGAGCGTGTCCGCAGCATCTCATGTGAAAGCCTGCGCGAGCTCGGCTATAACGTCCTCGAAGCCGCGAGCGCCAGAGAGGCACTCAGGACCATCGAAAATGGCTCTGTTCCGGATCTGCTGTTTACGGATGTCGTCATGCCCGACATGACCGGCGCCGAACTCGCGGCCGCGCTGTCGAAACGACACCCGGAGCTGAAGGTGCTGTTCACCACCGGCTACACGCGCAATGCCATCGTTCACAATGGCATGCTCGATGCCGGCAAGCATTTGCTGTCCAAGCCCTTCGCGATCGAAGACCTCGCGGCCAAGGTTCGCAATCTTCTCGACGAGAGTTGAACGCCTCTTCTCGGGCGGGTTTCAGGTCGAGTGCACCTTGCTCCTTTGGAACGGCCTCTGCGGTTTGCAAGCCAGGGTCGCAAGCGCTAGACCCGTGATATGACAATCTCGGACGACAACGACCTCACCCGCCTGAAAGAGATCGGACGCATCGTCGCCAATACCCTGGAGGCGATGGGGAAGGCGCTCGAGCCGGGCATGACCACCTCCGAGCTCGACCGGATCGGGCGAACACTTCTGGACGCTGCCGGTGCGCGTTCGGCGCCGGAACTGGCCTATGATTTTCCCGGAGCGACCTGCATCAGCGTCAATGAGGAAATCGCTCACGGCATCCCCAGCGGGCGACGGATCGCGCGAGGCGACCTCGTGAACATCGACGTTTCCGCCGAGAAGAACGGGCTCTTTGCGGATACGGGAGCCTCGTTCGCCGTTCCGCCTGCAACCCGCGCGATCGAGCGTCTTTGCAGGGATGGCAGGCGCGCGATGTGGACGGGGCTGCGGCAGGTCGGCGCCGGCAAACCGATTGCCGGCATCGGTCAGGCCATCGGGAGCTTTGCGCGGAAGAACGGTTACAGCCTGGTCAGGAATCTCGCCAGCCACGGCGTCGGCCTGTCGCTGCATGAGGAGCCGACGGAGATCGCGACATGGCCGGACTCCTCCGAACGCCGCGTCATGAGCGAAGGACTCGTGTTCACCGTCGAGCCCTTCCTGTCGCTGGGCGCCGAATGGGCTCAGGACGGCGATGATCCGTGGACGCTCTACAGCAGCCCGGAGGCGCCGACCGTGCAGTACGAGCACACCGTGATCGCCACCCGTCAGGGACCTTTGATCGTGACCATGGCCGGTTGAGGCCACCGAGGTCGGAGTCCGAGACGTCTCACGCCCGGTCCGGCGACCTCACGCCACCGGATCTCTGGCCGCATCCGAACGGCTTCGACGACCCGGTGCCAGTGGCGGCGCGGCTCTTGCCGGAGTGTTCTCCGGCGGAGCGACCTTGCGCCCCGAGGTGACCGCGACCGGAGCGGACCCGGCATCGCGCCAGGCCACCATCCAGATCAGCAAACCAAGAACCGCCAGCGCGGCGCCGACGGGACCGGTGGAGGTCCAGCCCAGCCCCTCGCGAATGGCAAGGCCGCCGAGGAAAGGGCCGAGCGCATTGGCGGTGTTGAAGGCCGAATGGTTCAGCGCGGCGGCGAGCGCCTGCGCATCACCCGCGACGTCCATCAGCCGCGTCTGCAGGATGGCGCCGAGCGAGACGCTGGCACCGATCGCGAAGATGTCTGCCGCAAGCAGCCAGGGATTGCCGGCGGCAAGCGGAAACAGCAGCAGCGCGACCGCCGAGAACAGCAGGATGACGCCGGCCGTCGGCATCAGCGCGCGGTCCGCAAAGCGCGGCACGAACAGGTTGCCGAGCGTGGCTCCGATGCCGAACACGGCCAGGAAGAACGGAATCACCGCGGGGCTGACCTTGGTGACCTCGATCAGCGTCGTCGCCAGATAAGTGTAGACGGCGAACATGCCACCGAAGCCGATGGCGCCGATCGCCAGCGTGATCCAGACGCGGCCACTTCTCAGCGCACCGAGCTCTCGCAGCGGATCGGACCTGCCGGCCTGGTCGCGCGGGGCGAACAGGGCGCAAAGCATCATCGTGAGTAGCGCCAGCAGCGACACGAGGCCGAAGCTCGCGCGCCAGCCGACGGCCTGGCCGATCAGATTGGCGAGCGGCACGCCGATGATGGTGGCGCCGGTCAGGCCGAGCATCACCTGGCCGATTGCCTGCGAACGACGATGTTGAGGAACGAGCGAGGCGGCGACCAGGGCTGCGATGCCGAAATAGGCGCCGTGCGGCAATCCCGAGAGGAAACGCGCCGCGATCATCCAGCCGAAGCCCGGCGCCAGCGCGGTGAGCGCATTGCCGAGCGCGAACACGGCCATCAGGACCAAGAGCTGCGTGCGCCGCGCGAAGCGCGCACCGAGCACGGCGATCAGTGGCGCGCCCAGCACGACGCCGAGCGCGTAGGCGCTGATCGCGTGGCCCGCGGCCGGCTCGTCGACTCCGAGGTCTGCGGCGAAAAACGGCAGCAGGCTCATCGACGCGAATTCGGTGGTTCCGATCGCAAAGCCGCCCATCGCGAGCGAGAACAGGACGATGGCGAGACGGGGGGAAGCTGAAGCCGCGGTCGGATGCGCGCGGGGCGCTGTCGCTTGGGGCGAGGTCATGTGTCCTGCATTGGTGGCGTCAACGGGAACCAGCCCAGCGAACGTCGCCACCCCTGCAAGATTTGTCTGTCGTACTTAAACCGGTCCCAGTCTACGTCAACACCGGAGGCCCAACGCAGGGCAGGCCGCATATCAGCCTCCCGATTTGGGCGATGGAGGCACGCGTAGTGACGGACGAACCCCGATGTTGGACGATGATCGGCGAGGCCTGTCGAGCGCGGCTGGCTCCGCGGCCACTCGAGTCGGCGGCTGGCTGGCCTGCTTGCGATCGCAGATGGCGGTTACCTAATTCGCCTCGAGGCGGGCAACCGTTCCGGTTCTGGCGCGTTGGAGATCGTCACCGCCCGGTCCTTGGCAGTTGCCGGTGATGAGAACGCCGGTTGCGCTCCCGCCCATCCAGGAGCAGCACGTGCGAATTCGCATCAAGCCATCATCGACGCTCGGAGATCGCCTGAACAAGGAGGCGAGGAATTTGCGCAAGCAAGCCGAAGGCTTGCCACCCAGCATTCGCCGCGACGAACTTCTGAGGAAGGCCGATCAAGCCGAGACAGCCGCTCACATGAACGAGTGGCTGAGCCCTTCCGGTCCGCGGCCGGCGCAATAGGTCCGAACTGGCACAAACTGCACATCACACAGGGGCCTGGTGCAGTTAACCTTTTCCCCATGGGAAACGAGTTGCGTTTTCGCATTCTGGTGATTGTGCTCGGCTTGCTGCCGGTGGCGTTGATCGCCTTTGCCCTCTTCAGGCTATAGCGCAGCATTCATTGATTTGCCTCAACAGGCACCGTTGCCGCCGAGCGTCTCTGGTGTTCGAGGGAGGCGCGTCAATGACCCGCCGTCGGCTCTGGATTTATCAATCCCTGATCCTGGTCACCGCCGCGCTGTCCATTGCGGTGATCGCATCCATGACCTGGTAGGCATGCTTGGCCGCGAGCGTTGGGGGTGCCCTGATCGGCGCGCTTGACTGTCGCACGAGCAATTGCGCAGCCCCGGTCATTCATCTGCGGTGAGACAGAACGCATGATGCGGACCGAGCGCATGCGCCCAACTGCTTGCGGCCAAGCGCTTGCGCCCAAGTGCTTGCGCCCAAGTGCTTGCGCCCAAGTGCTTGCGCCCAAGTGCTTGCGCCCAAGTGCTTGCGCTCAGCGCGAGCGCAAATGTGGCGACAATGGGGAGCGCGATTCGTCACGCATCTCATTCGTCAATCACGCAATCGTGCGTGCGTCGGTGCCTTGCGCGCAGATGCAATATACGCCGTGCAATGAACAATGGAACTCATGAAAACACTTGTTTCAAAGGGTTTCCTGCGCGCGCTGATAAACATCCGTTAACCGAGCAGGGGCCTTTGGCTCGAACTGTTGCGTCGAGGTTACAGCAATTCCGTCGAGCGCTGTTATGACGACGCCACGGCCCGGGGGCCTAACGACGAAACTGGAACGGGATTCAAATGAAAAAGAATTTGTTGCTTGCCGCTGTAAGCCTTGTCGCGCTCGGCGCGGCTGCGCCGGCGCTGGCTGCTGATCTCGCGGCGCGGCCTTACACCAAGGCGCCTGCGATGGTCGCCACCATCTACGACTGGAGCGGCTTCTACATCGGTATCAACGGCGGCGGCGGTTCGTCGCACGCGACCTGGGATCTGGTCGGGTTCGGCCGCGACGGTTCGCACGATGCGACCGGCGGCACGGTCGGTGGTCAGGTCGGCTATCGCTGGCAGTCCGGACAGTTCGTGTTCGGCTTGGAAGGCCAGGGCAACTGGGCTGACTTCTCCGGCAGCCACGTCGGCGCGATCTCCGGCTTCACCAACAACACCAAGATCGATGCGTTCGGTCTGGTCACCGGTCAGGTCGGTTATGCCTGGAACAACGTGCTGCTCTACGTCAAGGGCGGTGCGGCTGTGGTCAGCACCAAGTACGACGCTTCTCTCGCCGGGGTGTCGCTTGCATCGGCCAACGACACCCGTTGGGGCGGCACGGTTGGCGCAGGCCTCGAGTACGGCTTCGCGCCGAACTGGTCGGTTGGCGCCGAATACAACCACATCTTCCTGGGTGGCAAGGATCAGACCCTGACCGGCGGCTTCGGTGCTCTGGCGATCCATACCGCGCAGGACGTCGACATGGGCCTCGTCCGCCTGAACTACAAGTTCGGCGGCCCGATCATCGGCCGTTACTGATACAGATCGCTCATTTCGAGCGGTTGCGGAAAGCCCCGGCCTCGTGCCGGGGCTTTTTTGTTGCGTAAATTCAGCGAGTTAACCATCGCATTTTGAAGTGGTCGAGCGCGCTTGACTTCCGAGAACGAAATGAGAACAATGTTCTTCATACGTTCCAGCGAGGGAGTAGGCCATGTTCAGGATTTTCGTGGAAGAAGCCGCCGCACTGGCGTCGATTGCACTGTTCGTCGGGATGATCGCGATCTGGGCCCAGGTGATTCCGCAGCTCTAGGTGCGGGCCTGGTTGGGGAAAAGCAGGACGACGCGGCCGATCCGCCGCTCCGGCGTGGACTCTGGTCGCGCGACACCCCACCATTGTGAAGCGAGTCGGCCGGGCGGGTGCAGGATGTTCCCATGATCCTCTTGTGATCATCCTCTTGTGATCCCCCGGGGCCGGCGACCGCTCCATCCACCTGCAAGAGGCCGTCACGCGACCATGCCGAGCGCCGGATTTGTTCACCTTCACGTTCACTCGGCCTATTCGCTGCTGAAGGGCTCGATCAAGATCGCCAAGCTCGCCGAGCTTGCCAAGAAGGACCATCAGCCCGCGCTGGCGCTGACCGACACCGACAACATGTTCGGAGCGCTGGAGTTCTCCGACAAGATGGCGGGCTCCGGCATCCAGCCGATCGTCGGCTGCGAGCTGGCGATCGATTTCGCCGACCAGGATCCCAATGCGCGCAACGCGCTGCTGCCGTCGCGCATCGTGCTGCTGGCCGCACAGGAGCGCGGCTATCGCAGCCTGATGCGGCTCAACTCACGGGCGTTCCTGGAGACGCCCGACACCCATGCCCCCCATATCAAGTTCGACTGGCTCGAGGGCGAGACCGAAGGCCTGATCGCGCTGACGGGCGGACCGGACGGGCCGGTCTCGCTGGCGCTTGCCGGCGGTTATGCCGAGCTTGCGGCCACGCGCTGCGAGCGCCTGGCCGGCCTGTTCGGCGACCGCCTCTACGTCGAATTGCAGCGCCACGGCCTCGACAAGGAGCGGCGCGTCGAGAGCGGGCTGATCGACATCGCCTACGCCAAGGGCCTGCCGCTGGTTGCGACCAACGAGCCTTATTTCGCCGCGACCGACGATTACGAGGCGCATGATGCGCTGCTCTGCATCGCCGGCGGGCGGCTGATCGCCGAGACCGATCGCGTTCAGCTCACGCCCGATCACCGCTTCAAGACCCGTGCGGAAATGGCGGTGCTGTTCGCCGACATTCCGGAGGCGCTGGCCTCCACGGTCGAGATCGCCGAGCGCTGCTCGTTCCGTCCGATGACGCGCAAGCCGATCCTGCCGTTCTTCACGGTCGGCGCCGCCGCAAGCTCCGATGCTGCCGCGGTCGAGGCGGCCGAATTGAAGCGCCAGGCGGAGGAGGGGCTCGCCAACCGCCTGCGCGTCCACGGCCTGTCGCAAGGCACGACGGACGAGGACTACAACAAGCGCCTGGCGTTCGAGCTCGACGTCATCATGCGCATGAAATACGCGGGCTACTTCCTGATCGTGTCCGACTTCATCAAATGGGCGAAGGGGCAGGGCATTCCGGTCGGGCCGGGCCGCGGCTCGGGCGCAGGCTCCCTGGTGGCATGGGCGCTCACCATCACCGACCTCGACCCGATCAAGTTCGGCCTGCTGTTCGAGCGCTTCCTCAATCCGGAACGCGTCTCGATGCCGGACTTCGACATCGATTTCTGCCAGGACCGCCGCGGCGAGGTGATCCAGTACGTGCAGCAGCGCTACGGACGCGACCAGGTCGCGCAGATCATCACCTTCGGTACGCTGCAGGCACGCGGCGTGCTGCGCGACGTCGGCCGCGTGCTGCAGATGCCCTACGGCCAGGTCGACAAGCTCACGAAACTGGTGCCGCAGAATCCGGCAGCGCCCGTGACGCTGGCCGCGGCGATCGAGAGCGAGCCGAAGCTGCAGGCGTTCCGTGACGAAGACCCGGTGGTGGCGCGTGCCTTCGACATCGCCCAACGCCTCGAAGGCCTGACGCGCCATGCCTCGACCCACGCGGCCGGCATCGTGATCGGCGATCGCCCGTTGAGCGAGCTCGTGCCGATGTACCGCGATCCGAAGTCGGACATGCCGGTGACCCAGTTCAACATGAAATGGGTCGAGCCGGCGGGCCTCGTCAAGTTCGACTTCCTCGGCCTGAAGACGCTGACCGTGCTCGACGTCGCCTGCAAGCTGCTCAAGCCCCGCAACATCGACATCGATCTGGCCACGCTGCCGATCGACGATGCCGAAAGCTACCAGATGCTGGCGCGCGGCGAGGTGGTCGGCGTGTTCCAGGTGGAAAGCCAGGGCATGCGGCGCGCGCTGGTCGACATGCGGCCCGACCGCTTCGAGGACATCATCGCGCTGGTCGCGCTCTATCGCCCGGGCCCGATGGCGAACATCCCGACCTATTGCGCGCGCAAGCACGGCGACGAGGAGCCGGAATATCTCCATCCCGTGCTGGAGCCGATCCTGAAGGAGACGTTCGGCGTCATCATCTACCAGGAACAGGTGATGCAGATCGCGCAGGTGATGTCGGGCTATTCGCTAGGCGATGCCGACCTGCTGCGCCGCGCCATGGGCAAGAAGATCCGCGCCGAGATGGACAAGCAGCGCGACATCTTCGTCGCTGGCGCGGTGAAGAACGGCGTGCCGAAAGGGCAGGCCGAGACCATCTTCGAGCTGCTCGCCAAGTTCGCCGATTACGGCTTCAACAAGAGCCATGCGGCGGCCTACGCGCTGGTATCCTACCACACCGCCTACATGAAGGCGCATTATCCGGTGGAGTTCATCGCCGCGTCGATGACGCTCGATCTGAACAACACGGACAAGCTCTCCGAATTCCGGTCCGAGGCGCAGCGCCTCGGGATCAAGGTCGAGCCGCCGAACATCAACCGGTCCGGTGCGACCTTCGAGGTCGGCGAGAAGACCATCTATTACGCGCTTGCCGCACTCAAGGGCGTCGGCATCCAGGCGATCGACCAGATCATCGCGGAGCGGACCCGGAACGGCCTGTTCACCTCGCTCGCCGACTTTGCCGCGCGGGTGTCGCCGCGCGCGATCAACAAGCGCATCATCGAAAGCCTCGCCGCCGCGGGCGCTTTCGACACGCTGGAGCCGAACCGGGCGCGGGTCTTTGCCGGCGCCGACTCGATCCTCGCCGCATGCCAGCGGGCGAATGAAGCTGCAACCATTGGCCAGAACGACATGTTCGGCAGCGCGGCCGATGCGCCGACCATCATGCTGCCGCAGGTCGAGCCCTGGCTGCCCGCCGAACGGCTTCGCCGCGAATATGATGCGATCGGCTTCTTCCTGTCCGGCCATCCGCTCGACGATTACGCCACCGTGCTGAAGCGGCTGCGCGTGCAGTCCTGGGCCGAGTTCTCGCGCGCGGTGAAGACCGGCGCCACCGCGGGCAAGGTCGCCGCCACCGTGGTGTCGCGGATGGAGCGGCGGACCAAGACCGGCAACAAGATGGGCATCATGGGACTTTCCGATCCCACGGGTCACTTCGAGGCGGTGCTGTTCTCCGAAGGTCTCGCGCAATATCGCGACGTGCTGGAGCCGGGCGCCGCCGTGCTGCTCCAGCTCGGTGCCGAGCTCCAGGGCGAGGACGTCCGCGCCCGCGTGCTGCATGCCGAGCCGCTGGACGACGCTGCCGCCAAGACGCAGAAGGGCCTGCGCATCTTCGTGCGCGACACCAAGCCGCTGGACTCGATCGCCAAGCGTCTGGCCGGCCCCGAGATGGCGGCTTCGAACGGAGCCGCGCCAAAGGTCGGCAGCCCGGGGATTGCCCCGCGCTCCAACGGCGACGGCGAGGTCTCGCTGGTGATGATGCTCGACCTCGAGACCGAGGTCGAGATGAAGCTGCCCGGCCGCTTCAAGGTCTCGCCGCAGATCGCCGGTGCGATCAAGGCGGTCGCGGGCGTGGTGGACGTGCAGCAGCTGTAGCAGCACGCACGAAATTGCAGCCGGTTGCAAGAACCAGAGGCCGATGGATTTCCCGCCTTTGGACGAACCGGCCGCAAGGACTACAATCGCCGAACTGCGGCTGGCGGAATAGGCGCACGCAAGACCGGTGAACGCGTCGTTCTGACGACACCCAAGAGTTGGGGCGCCGCCCGCACCGACGTTTGTGGTTTCGTCATGTCATAGCGGCTATGATCGCGGCGGTACCATCGTCCACCTCGCCGGGAGGAAGCGCGACATGTGCGACAAGTGCTCTCAATCTCTGCATGGAAATACCGGGCCGTCGCGGCGGTCCGCGATGCTGTTTGGCGCTGCCGCGTTCGGACTTGCCTTCGCCGGCAAAGCCTTCGCCAAGGAGACCAAGACGCCGCCAAAGCCGCAGAACGTGCTGTCTCCCGAGGCATCACTGAAGCGCCTGATGGAAGGCAATGGCCGCTACGTCATCGGCGTGTCGCGGCGGCACGATTTCAAGCACGAGCGCGAGGCGCTGGCCGGCGGGCAAAACCCGTTTGCCGCCGTGCTGAGCTGTGCCGATTCGCGGATCGCGCCCGAATATGCCTTCGACACCGGCCGCGGCGATCTGTTCGTCTGCCGCGTCGCCGGAAATTTCGCCGGCACCGAGACCATTGCCAGCATGGAATACGCGGTCGCGGTGCTGGGCGCGCCGCTGATTCTGGTCCTCGGCCATGACAGTTGCGGCGCGGTCGATGCGACGCTCAAGGCGATCAAGGACAACAAGCCGCCGCCGGGACACATCCCTTCGCTGGTCGATGCGATCGCGCCGGCCGCCAAGGCCGCGATGCAGCAAAGCGGGAACGTCCTCGACGCGGCGATCCGGCAGAACGTGATCGACAACGTCGCCAAGCTGAAGTCGGCCGCGCCGATCCTCAATGCGGCTGTCGAGCAGGGCAAGCTGAAGGTCGTCGGCGGCATCTACCGGCTTGCGACGGGAACGGTCGATCTGATCGCGCAGGGCTGACGAGCCGTCGCCGCGCTGTTCGTCGGCGCGACGCTTACGCAAGCCTGACCCAGGAGCCTTTGCGCAGGAGCCTTTGCGCAGGAGCCTTGCGCAGGAGCCTTGCGCAGGAGTCTTGCGCAAGGGTTTGGCGCAAGGGTTGGCGGAGGCGCCGGGCGCCATGCCGCCGCCTCAATCCAAGCCTTTCGTTATCAAGCCTTTCGTTTTCAAAACTTTCATTATCAGAGCCTTTCGTTCAAGTGCCGTTCAGCCGGCCGCGCGCTTGATGCGTGGTGGCACCTCAACAACAAAGGCGGGCAAGCAAGCCATGCGTGGGACGCTCAGAGTCTTCATCTGCCTTTTCCTGCCGATCGTGGTCCTTGCCGGGGCAGCGCGGGATCCGGCGCGCGCGCAGCAGCAGGAAAAGCGCATCGCGCTCGTGGTCGGCAATGGCGCCTATGCCAAGTCGCCGCTGGCGACGACCGCGAACGATGCCGGCCTGATCGCGCAGACGCTGCAAGCGGCGGGCTTCGACGTCGTCGGCGCCCGCGATCTCGACGGCGACACGCTGCGAAAGAGTTTTCGCGACTTCATCCAGAAGGCGCAGGCCTCGGGCCCCGGCACCGTCGCGATGGTCTATCTGGCCGGTTACGGCGTGCAGCTTGCCGGCGAGAACTATTTCATCCCGGTCGATTCCAACATCACCCGCGACACCGACATTCCGACCGAGGCCTTGCGCATCGGCGACTACGCGCGCCAGCTCGCGGCGGTTCCGCTCAAGGCGAACATCGTCGTGCTCGACGCAGCGCGTGCGCAGCCCTTCATCGAGGGCGGCCAGCAGATCGCGAGCGGGCTTGCGCTGGTCGAACCGGATCCGAACATGCTGATCGCCTTCAATGCCGCGCCCGGCACCGTGGCGCCAGAGGAGCCGGGGCCCTACGGCATCTATGCGCAGTCGCTGGCCGAGATGATCCGCACCGGCGGCCTGCCGCTGCCTGAGGTGTTCGATCGCGTCCGCCTGCGCGTCAACGAGGCCTCCAAGGGCGCGCAGGTGCCCTGGAACGAGCAGAAAATCAGCGCGCAATTCTCATTCTTCGATCGCGGGCCCGACGCGCCGCCGCCGGAGGCCTCGGCCGACCAGGTCGCTGCGATCCGCAACAAGCCGATCCGGGATCTCGGTGTGCAGGACGCCTACGCCGCCGCGCTCACGCGTGACACGCTGCCGGCCTATGAGGAATTTCTCGCGGCCTATCCGAATGATCCGATGTCCAGGCGCGTGATGGCGATCGTTGCGGCGCGCCGCGAGGCGATCACCTGGCGGCGGACCTATCGCACCGACACGCCGGAAGCCTTTTGGTCGTATCTGCGCCGCTATCCGCGCGGCCCGCATGCAGGCGATGCGCGCCGGCGCCTCGCGATCCTCACCGCGCCGCTCGAGCCGCCGCCGGCCTTCGCGATGATCGACTACGACGTGCCGCCCCCGCCGCCGGAGGAGGTCGTCTATGTCGACCGTCCCGTGCTGTATTTCAGCGATCCCGATTTTGGCTTCGCGCCGCCACCACCGCCGCCGGTCTACTATCTGCCGCCGCCGCCGCCGGATTTCGTCGTGCTGGAGCCGCCGCTGCCTGTGATCGGCCTGTTCGTGCTGCCGCAGCCGATGTTCGTGCCGATCCCGGTGTTCGTCAGGCCGCCGGTCTATGTCGCGCCGCCGCCGAACAACATCATTTATGCCAACATCCACAACACCACGGTCATCAACACCGTGATCAACCGGCCGCCGGCACCTGCCGCGGGCGTGGGGGCAGGGGCAGGTCCGGCCAATCTCGCGCCTGCAGTTGCCGGCCGCGCCAATCCGGCCGGTGCAGCCTTGCCGCAGGCGGTCACGCAGCGCGCCGCCCTGATTCAGCAGGGCAAGGCGCCGATGCCGCCGAGCGCGACGATGCAGCCGGCAGCGAGGCCAGGGACGCCTCCGGCGACGCCGGCCAATCTCGCGCCGATTGCAGCGCCATCCGCTGTGCCACCGGCCAGGCTGCCACAGGCCAACACGCTGCCGGTCCCCGGGGCCCAGGGTGGTCCGCCCGTGCCGCCAGCGGGGGCAGGGCCTTTGCCGGGCGGCAGACCCGTGCCACCGACGGCGACTGCGCCCGGCGTGACGCCGCCGACGCGTCCGGGGGCGCCGACGACTGCCGCTCCCGGTGCGCCGCCGCCGGCTCGTCCCGTTGCGCCCACCGCCGCCGCGCCGGCGACGGCCGCGCCCACCACGGCAAACCCGGCCGGCGTGCCCGGCCAACCTCCGAAGCCGCCGGTGGCCCAGACGGCACCCGGAACCGGGCCGGGGGATCGTGGCAAGTCCGCAACCCATGCGCCGGCTGGCTCGCCTGCCGGCACGCCTCCCGGCGCGGCCGGACGACCGGTCGCGCCGCCGCCCTCGGCCGCGCGGGAGCCGGTCAGGCCACAGAATCGGCCGTCGACCGCTCCGGCACAGGCTGCCAGGCCCTCGGCACCACCGCGCCCTCAGGCCGTGGCGAGACCAACGCCTCCGCCGCCCGCGGCGCGTCCAGCCCCGCCGCCTCCGCCGCGCATCGCATCGCCGCCGGCCCGGGTGGCTCCGCCCGTGGCGGCCGCTCGGCCGGCGCCGCCGCCCATGGCGCGCCCCGCGCCACCACCGCCCATGGCGCGACCTGCGCCACCACCACCGCCGGTGGCCCGGCCTGCGCCACCGCCGCCACCCCGGGTGACCGTCGCGCCGCCGCCACCGCCGCGCCCGGCAGCACCGCCGCCGCGTCCCGCAGCCCCGCCGCCGGCGGCCAAGAAGTGCCCGCCGAACCAGCCCAAGTGCTGAAGGGCGACGGGATCGGGACCGGCGCGACCGCGCTTTATAGACTGTTGTTTGAGCATGATCTTTCCGGAAAACCGCTTGGCGCTTTTCCGGATCATGCTTTAGGGCGCAGCGTGTCCTTGACGGAAGGGGCCATCGGGGGACGAAAACCGCCCTCGAAAGGCCCTTATTTCCTTGCTTCTGGCCCAAATCGCGCTATACAGCGCGCCATCTCACACGGAAGCATGGCTCACAAGGCCGTCCGGTGGCAGCCGGGGCGACAACGCTCCGTTTTGCTCACACGCTTCCGGAGGAACCAACCGGAGAATTAGAACGATGGCACTGCCCGATTTCACTATGCGCCAGCTCCTCGAAGCCGGCGTGCACTTTGGTCACCAGTCTCACCGCTGGAATCCGAAAATGGCACCTTTCATTTTCGGCGCCCGCAACAACATCCACATCGTCGATCTCGCGCAGACCGTGCCGTTGCTGCATAACGCCTTGCAGGCGGTCAGCGACACCGTCGCCAAGGGCGGCCGCATCCTGTTCGTCGGCACCAAGCGCCAGGCGCAGGACGGCGTCGCCGACGCGGCCAAGCGCTGCGCGCAGTACTTCGTCAATTCGCGCTGGCTCGGCGGCACGCTGACCAACTGGAAGACGATCTCGGGCTCGATCAAGCGCCTGCGTCATCTCGACGACGTGCTCGCCGGCGGCGATGCCTCCTCCTACACCAAGAAGGAGCGCCTGACGCTTCAGCGCGAGCGCGACAAGCTCGACCGCTCGCTCGGCGGCATCAAGGACATGGGCGGTCTGCCCGACCTGATCTTCGTGATCGACACCAACAAGGAAGACATCGCGATCCAGGAAGCCCAGCGGCTCAACATCCCGGTCGCAGCGATCGTCGACACCAATTCGGACCCGAAGGGCATCACCTATGTGGTGCCGGGCAATGACGACGCCGGCCGCGCGATCGCGCTCTACTGCGATCTGATCGCGCGCGCAGCGATCGATGGCATTTCGCGCGCCCAGGGCGATTCCGGCATCGACGTCGGCGCTTCGGTTCGACCGGTCGCAGAAGAGCTGCCGGCCACCAGCGGCTTCCAGGGCCTTGCCGGTCCGCGCGGCACTTCCGACGATCTCAAGAAGCTCCCGGGCGTGTCGGGTGCGATCGAGAAGAAGTTCAACGACCTCGGCATCTTCCACTTCTGGCAGCTCGCCGAACTCGATCACGACACCGCGCACAAGATCGGCGAAGAAGTCGGTCTGCCGAGCCGGGCGGATGCCTGGGTGGCCAAGGCCAAGGCGCTGACCGCGGAAGCGGAATAGTCGAAAAGAGCTACGGGTTGGCCGGATGAGATCCGGCCGCCATTTCAGTTGACGCGAATTCCTGAGATGGACCGCGGCGAGGCGATCGGGCCGCGCCGCGGCGAACCGGCAGGCAAAAAGGATATTCAACGATGGCAACGATCACAGCTGCGATGGTCAAGGACCTGCGCGAGTCGACCGGCGCGGGCATGATGGACTGCAAGGCCGCGCTGACCGAGAACGACGGCAACATGGAAGCCGCGCAGGACTGGCTGCGCAAGAAGGGCCTGTCGAAGGCCGCCAAGAAGTCGGGCCGCGTCGCCGCCGAAGGCCTGATCGGCGCGCTCACCAAGGGCAACAAGGGCGTCGTGGTCGAGGTCAACTCCGAGACCGACTTCGTCGCGCGCAACGGCCAGTTCCAGGGCCTCGTCAAGATGATCGCTCAGGTCGCGTTCGACGTCGGCGCCGATGTCGAGAAGATCAAGGCCGCCAAGGTCGGCGACGTCACGATCGAGACCGCGATCAATGACGCGATCGCCACCATCGGCGAGAACATGACGCTGCGCCGCGCCGCTTTGCTCGAAGTGAGCCAGGGCGTGGTGTCGCACTACGTCCATGGTGCCGTCATCGACGGCGCCGGCAAGATGGGCGTGATCGTTGCGCTGGAATCGCCCGGCAAGGCCGACGAGCTCGCAGCGCTCGGCCGCCAGATCGCGATGCATATCGCGGCCACCAATCCGCTTGCGCTCGATCCGTCCGGCCTCGATCAGGCGGTCGTCAAGCGCGAGAAGGACGTGCTCGCCGACAAATATCGCCAGCAGGGCAAGCCCGAGAACGTGATCGAGAAGATCGTCGAGTCGGGCCTCAAGACCTACTACAAGGAAGTCTGCCTGCTCGAGCAAGCCTTCATCCACGACACCGGCAAGTCGGTGGCGCAGGCGGTGAAGGAAGCCGAAGGCAAGGTCGGCGGCACCGTGAAGATCGCGGGCTTTGTGCGCTATGCTCTCGGCGAGGGAATCGAGAAGCAGGAAAGCGACTTCGCAGCCGAGGTCGCGGCGGCCAGCGGCAAGAAGTAAGCGCCGGAACGTTCCTTCCGGCGTGCTGCCGGAAGCGGCGCCCGGACAAGGAAAGTGCTCATGACTGATCCGGTCTATCGTCGCGTCGTGATCAAGCTGTCCGGCGAATATCTCGCAGGACCGCAGGGTTTTGGCATCGACCAGCCGACAGTCGACCGGGTCGCGGACGATCTGATCGCCGCCCGCCAGCTAGGCACCGAAGTTGCGGTGGTGATCGGCGGCGGCAATATCGTGCGCGGCGTCGAGGTGTCTTCGCGTGGCGTCTCCCGGACGACCGGCGACACCATGGGCATGCTCGCCACCATGATGAACTGCCTGGCGCTGGAGGCGACAATCGAGCGCAAGGGCACGCCGGCGCGCACGCTGTCGGCCTTCGTCATGCCTGAGATTTCCGAGCTGTTCACCCGCACCGCGGCGCACAAATATCTCGCCGAAGGCCGGATCGTGCTGCTCGGCGGCGGAACCGGCAATCCGTTCTTCACCACCGACACGACCGCGGTGCTGCGCGCTGCCGAGATCGGCGCCGAGGCGGTGCTGAAGGCGACCAATGTCGATGGCGTCTACTCGGCCGACCCGAAGAAGGATCCGACGGCGACGCGGTTCGACCGTCTGACGCATTCACAGGCGATCGAGGGCGGCTACAAGGTGATGGACGCGACCGCCTTCGCGCTTGCCCGCGAGACGTCGCTGCCTATCATCGTGTTCTCGATCGCGGAGCCGGGCTCGATCGGCGCGGTATTGCGTGGCGGCGGCCACGGAACCATCGTCGCCGGCTGACGGCTCATCTGGCGCGCCCCAAGGGAGGGCGCGGAGAGGTCGCCGGGATTTTGAAGGAGAAGCGTGATGGCCACGGGTACTTTCGACCTCAACGAAGTGAAGCGCCGCATGCAGGGCGCCATCCAGTCGCTCAAGCACGAGCTCGGCGGCCTGCGCACCGGCCGCGCCGCCGCCTCGATGCTCGATCCGGTGCAGGTCGAGGCCTATGGCAGCCACATGCCGCTGAACCAGCTTGCCACCGTCAGCGTGCCGGAACCGCGGCTGATCTCGGTGCAGGTCTGGGACAAGTCGATGGTCAAGGCGGTGGAGAAGGCGATCGTCGATTCCAATCTTGGCCTGTCGCCCGCGACCGAAGGCCAGGTGCTGCGCCTGCGCATCCCCGAGCTCAACGAGGAACGGCGCAGGGAGCTGGTGAAGGTCGCACACAAATACGCCGAGGCCGCCAAGGTCGCCGCGCGCCACGTCCGCCGCGACGGTCTCGACGTTCTCAAGAAGCTCGAGAAGAATCACGAGATGTCCGAGGACGACCAGAAGCGCCACGCCGACGAGGTGCAGAAGGCGACCGACGGCACGATCTCCGAGATCGACCAGTTGCTGGCCGCCAAGGAAAAAGAAATCCTCACCGTCTAAGGCCGCCTCATGTCCAACGCCGCCGCGCCCGCAACGGAGGGACCCGATCGGTCCGAGGCGCCTGCGCATGTCGCCATCATCATGGATGGCAACGGGCGTTGGGCGGCTGCGCGCGGCTTGCCGCGAGCCGAAGGTCATCGCCGCGGCGTCGAGGCCCTGCGCCGCGTAGTTCGCGCCTCGCACGAGCTCGGCATCCGCTATCTCACCATCTTCTCCTTCAGCTCCGAGAACTGGTCGCGCCCGGCGAGCGAGATCGGCGATCTCTTCGGTCTGCTCCGCCGTTTCATCCGCAACGATCTTGCGAGCCTGCATCGCGACGGCGTCAAGGTCCGCATCATCGGCGAACGTGAAGGGCTCGAGGGCGACATCTGCGCGCTCCTCAACGAGGCCGAGGAGCTGACGCGCGACAACACGCGCCTCACGCTCGTCGTCGCCTTCAACTACGGCTCGCGGCAGGAGATCGCGAAAGCGGCGCAGAAGCTCGCGCGGGAAGTCGCGGACGGCAAGCGCGATCCTGACACGATCGACGCCGAGACGCTCGGCGCACATCTCGACGCGCCCGACATTCCCGATCCCGATCTCATCATCCGCACCAGCGGCGAGCAGCGCCTGTCCAATTTCCTGATGTGGCAGGCCGCCTATAGCGAACTCGTCTTCGTACCGATCCACTGGCCCGATTTCGACAAGGCGGCGCTGGAAGGCGCGATCGCCGAATTCGCCAGGCGCGAACGTCGTTTCGGCGGTCTCGTCGCGAAAACCGCCTCGTGAGCGAACCCGACGCCGCACCGGCCGGCGCGAAGCCTGCCCCGAGTAATCTCGTGATGCGGGTCCTCGCAGCACTGGTGCTGGCGCCGCTCACCATTGCGCTGGCCTATGCCGGCGGCTGGCTGTGGGCGCTGCTCGTCACCCTGGTGTCGATCGGGCTGTTCGCGGAATGGCTGATGGTTGTGGGCGCAGGCTCGGCCGCGCTGACGGGGGCAGGGACGATCGTGATCGCCATGATGGGGGCCTGCGTCGCCTTCGGCGCACTCAAGACCGCAATCATCACCGGATTTGTCGGCGGCGCGATCGTGACGCTGATAGCGCGCGGAAAGTTCATCTGGGCGGCGACCGGATTTGCCTACGCATCGGCGGCGCTGCTGGCCACGATTCTGGTGCGGAAGGATCTCGTCAACGGCTTCTCCGCGCTGATGTTCGTGCTGCTGGTGGTGTGGGCGACCGATATCGGCGGCTATTTCGCCGGGCGCAGCATTGGCGGGCCGAAGCTATGGCCGCGCGTCAGTCCGAAGAAGACCTGGTCCGGAGCGTTCGGCGGCTTTGCCGGGAGCCTTGCGGTCGCAGCGGGGTTTGCCGCCTGCGGGATCGGGAAGGCGGTTCCACTGCTGCTCGTCAGCGCCGTCCTGTCGGTGGTATCGCAGTCCGGCGATCTGTTCGAATCCGCGGTGAAGCGGCGCTTCGATGTCAAGGATTCCAGTCACTTAATCCCCGGTCACGGCGGGTTACTGGACCGTCTGGACGGTTTTGTCGCCGCCATCCTGGTGGCATGGATTATCGGCTTCCTCCGCCATGGTGTGCATAGCGCCGGAAGCGGTCTTATGATTTGGTGAGGATATGAGCGCGGTCCCATTGCGTAACAACAAGGCTGCGGCGCCTGCCGTCCGCAGCGTCACGGTCCTCGGCGCCACCGGCTCGATCGGCGACAGCACGATGGATCTGCTGCGCGCCTCTCCCGAGCGCTACCGCGTCGAGGCGCTGACGGCGAACAGCAATGTCGAGGCGCTGGCAAAGCTCGCCAAGGAATTTTCCGCGCGCTTCGTCGCGATCGCCGACACCTCGAAGCTCGCCGAGCTCAAGGCCGCGCTCGCAGGCACCAGCACCGAATGCGGCGCCGGCGAAAGCGCGGTGATCGAGGCCGGCGCGCGTCCGGCCGATTGGGTGATGGCGGCCGTGAGCGGCGCTGCCGGACTGAAGCCGGCGCTGGCGGCGGTCGATCGCGGCGCGCATGTCGCGCTCGCCAACAAGGAATGCCTTGTCTGCGCGGGCGATTTCTTCATGCAGCGTGCGGCGAAAGCAGGCGCGTGCATTTTGCCGGCCGATTCCGAGCACAACGCGCTGTTCCAGGCGCTCGGCTCGGGCAATCGCGACGAGCTCGTCCGCGTCATCATCACGGCCTCGGGCGGCCCGTTCCGGACCTGGAAGCCCGCCGACATCGAGCAGGCCACGCTCGAGCAGGCCCTGAAGCATCCGAACTGGAGCATGGGCCAGAAGATTACGATCGATTCCGCCTCGATGATGAACAAGGGGCTGGAGGTGATCGAGGCCTCCTACCTGTTCGCGCTCTCGCCCGACGAGATCGACGTGCTGGTTCATCCGCAGTCGATCATCCACGGCATGGTCGAGTTTTCCGATCGCTCGGTCGTGGCCCAGCTCGGCGCACCCGACATGCGCACGCCGATCGCGCATTGTCTCGGCTGGCCCGACCGCATCAAGGGCCCGGCGGCCAAGCTGGATCTGGCCAAAATCGGTCAGCTCACCTTTGAGGCGCCGGATTTCGAGCGTTTCCCGGGCCTGCGTCTGGCCTTCGATTCGCTCCGGACCGGGAAGGGGGCGACCACCGTCTACAACGCCGCCAACGAGGTCGCGGTCGCCGCCTTCATCGCCGGCAAGATCCGGTTCGGCGCGATCGCCCGGCTGGTCGAGGCGACGCTAAACGACTGGGTTCGCGGCGGGAATCAGGCGCCGCTGGCCTCTGCCGACGATGCAATTTCTGTTGACCATGTTGCGCGAAATAGAGCTGCCGCCCTATTGCCTCAAATTGCCTTAAAGGCATCCTAGATGGTTCGGGGCCAGGGCCTTGCGGCGCTGGATGAGGGAATTCGATGATTGACTTTTTTGTCCATAGTTTCAATACGTTGAGCCATGGGCTCCTCGGCTACGCGGTTCCCTTCCTGTTTGTCCTGACCATCGTCGTGTTCTTTCATGAACTCGGCCATTTCCTGGTCGCGCGCTGGGCGGGCGTTCGCGTGTTAACTTTTTCGCTCGGTTTCGGACCTGAGTTGGTCGGTTTCAACGACCGCTATGGCACCCGCTGGAAGATTTCGGCGGTCCCGCTCGGCGGCTACGTCAAGTTTTTCGGGGACGAGAGCGAGGCCTCGACTCCGTCATCCGAGGCGCTCGCGGCCATGACGGCCGAGGAGCGCGCCGGCAGCTTCCATCACAAGAAGGTCGCCCCGCGTGCCGCCATCGTCGCCGCCGGACCGATCGCCAATTTCATCCTGGGCGCGCTGATCTTCGCCGGCATGGCGCTGTATTACGGCAAGCCGAGCACGATCGCGCGGGTGGACGGCGTCGTCGCCGACGGCGCAGCTGCCGCGGCCGGTTTCAAGATCGGGGACGTCGTCGTCCAGATCGACGGCAAGCCGATCGAGAGCTTCGCCGACATGCAGCGAATCGTTGCGATGAATGCCGGTTCGGCACTTGCTTTCCAGGTCAAGCGGGACGGCGCCATCGTATCGCTGACCGCGACGCCGGCGCTGCTCGAGCGCAAGGATCCGTTCGGCAACAGCCACCGTCTCGGCGTGCTTGGCGTCGAGCACAAGTCCCAGGCCGGTGAGGCCTCGACCGCGCCGGTCGGCGTCGGCGAAGCGCTCAAGATCGGGGTCGAGCAGGTCTGGTTCATCATCACCAGCACCTTCAAATTCCTGGGCTCGCTGTTTGTCGGAAACGGCAACCCCAACGAGGTCAGCGGCGTGCTCGGCATTGCGAAGATGTCGGGGCAGGCGGCCAGCGCCGGGTTCCAGTTCGTCATCAACCTCTGCGCGGTGCTGTCGGTGTCGATCGGCCTGCTGAACCTGTTCCCGATCCCGCTGCTCGATGGTGGCCACCTTATGTTCTATGCGGCGGAGGTTGTCCGCGGCCGTCCGCTGTCCGAGCGAACTCAGGAGGTGGGTTTCCGAATCGGGCTCGGTCTGGTGCTGATGCTGATGGTGTTTGCGACCTACAATGACATCCTTCGGATGGCGGCCTCCTGATAGGGGCTTTTTTGTGGCGTTACTCATTGCGTTGCTCTTGGGCAACGTCTTGGAATGAAATTGAAATTACGGCGCGCTCGACCGTTTGCGGCGTCGGGGAAATTGGCTACAAGCGGCCTGAACTTGGGGAATCTCCAGACCGGCTTTGGGGTTGGGTCTGGTACGGAATGATAAGGGCGCATCGCGCAATGAAGTTTGGACTGCGACTCCGGGGGGGCTTGCTCGCAACCCTGATCATGTTCGGCGCGCCGGTGGTTGTCCCGGTTGGGGCTGCTTTTGTGTCGTCGTCTGCGCTTGCGCAGACCGTGCAGTCGATTTCCGTCGAAGGAAATCGCCGTGTCGAGGTGGAGACGATCCGCTCCTATTTCAAGCCGGGTCCGGGCGGTCGTCTGGACCAGGGCGCCATCGACGACGGCCTCAAGGCATTGATCGAGACCGGCCTGTTCCAGGACGTGAGGATCAACCGCGGCTCCGGCGGCCAGATCATCGTCTCCGTGGTGGAGAACCCGGTGATCGGGCGCATTGCCTTCGAGGGCAACAAGAAGATCAAGGACGAGCAGCTCACCGCTGAAGTGCAGTCCAAGGCGCGCGGCACGTTCTCCCGCGCCATGGTGCAGTCCGACACGCTGCGAATCGCCGAAATCTATCGCCGCTCCGGCCGCTACGACGTTCACGTCACGCCTGAGATCATCGAGCAGCCGAACAACCGCGTCGACCTCATCTTCACGGTCCAGGAGGGCGCCAAGACCGGCGTCAAGTCGATCGAGTTCGTCGGCAACGTCGCGTTCTCGTCCTATCGCCTGCGCGACGTCATCAAGACGCGCGAAACGAACCTGCTGAGCTTCCTCGGCAGCGGCGACGTCTATGATCCCGACCGCGTCGAAGCCGACCGCGACCTGCTCCGCCGCTTCTATCTCAAGAACGGCTTTGCCGACGTCCAGGTCGTGGCCGCGCTCACCGAATACGATCCGGATAAAAAGGGCTTCAACGTCACCTTCAAGATCGAGGAAGGCTCCCAGTACCGCGTCGGCAGCGTCGATTTCCGTTCCAGCATTCCGAACTTCGATCCCAGCTCGCTGCGGGGCTATTCGCGCGTCAATGTCGGCTCGCTCTACAACGTGGAGTCGGTCGAGAAGTCGGTCGAGGAGATGCAGGTCGAGGCCTCGCGCCGCGGTTATGCCTTCGCCGTGGTTCGTCCCGGCGGCGACCGCAACTTCGAGGCGCACACCGTGTCGGTCGTGTTCAACGTCGACGAGGGCCCGCGCACCTATATCGAGCGCATCAACCTTCGCGGCAACACCCGCACGCGCGACTACGTCATCCGTCGCGAATTCGACATCTCCGAGGGCGATGCCTACAACCGCGCCCTGGTCGACCGTGCCGAGCGGCGCCTGAAGAACCTCGACTACTTCAAGAGCGTCAAGATCACGACGGAGCCCGGCTCGTCGAGCGACCGCGTGATCCTGCTCGTCGACATGGAAGAGAAATCGACCGGCGACTTCTCGGTCTCGGGCGGCTACTCCACGACCGACGGTGCGCTGGCCGAAGTCTCGATTTCCGAGCGCAACCTGCTCGGCCGCGGCCTGTTCGCCAAGGCGTCGGTGACTTACGGCCAGTATGCGCGCGGTTACTCGCTGTCGTTCGTCGAGCCGTACCTGCTCGACTACCGCGTCGCGCTGGGCCTCGACCTCTATCAGCGCGAGCAGCTGTCCAACAGCTACATCTCCTACGGCACCAAGACGCTCGGCTTCTCGCCGCGCCTCGGCTTCTCCCTGCGTGAAGATCTGTCGCTGCAGCTGCGCTATTCGGTCTATCAGCAGGAAATCACGCTGCCGTCCTACCTGGCGAACTGTAACAACAATCAATTCTT
Organism: Bradyrhizobium sp. Bra78; assembly: GCF_024519855.1. Taxonomy (NCBI): domain Bacteria; kingdom Pseudomonadati; phylum Pseudomonadota; class Alphaproteobacteria; order Hyphomicrobiales; family Nitrobacteraceae; genus Bradyrhizobium; species Bradyrhizobium sp. Bra78. The sequence continues at coordinate 227,638 of NZ_JALJRE010000010.1, forward strand.
GCCTGATGGCGTGACTCCGAATCCGGCCTTCAACCCCAGCCCGGCTTTCTCCGCAGCGTCCGGTATTGCCCTCGCTGGCTCGACCAACGGCCTGGGCTGCTACAGCGACGGCGAAGCCTCGCTGCCGGTGCGTAAGGAGCTTGCCAACGGCAAGACGCTGACCTCGGCGCTGGGCTACACGCTGACCTACAACACGCTGGACAACAACAAGAACCCGACCGACGGCCTGCTCATCGACTTCCGGCAGGACTTCGCCGGGGTTGGCGGCGACGTGTCCTACCTGAAGACCGCGGCGGACGGAAAGTATTACACCCCGCTGGTGTCGGACATCGTTGGCCTCGTCCATCTCCAGGGCGGTATCCTGACCAAGATGGGCGACGATCTGCGGATGCTCGACCACTTCCAGATGGGCCCGAACCTCGTCCGCGGCTTTTCCCCCAACGGCATCGGTCCGCGGGACCTCAATCCCTTCGGCACGCAGGACGCGCTCGGCGGCACCAAATACTGGGGCGCTTCGCTCGAATTGCAGATGCCGTTCTGGTTCCTGCCGAAGGAAGTGGGCCTGAAGGGTGCGGTCTATGCCGATGCCGGCGGCCTGTATGACTACAAGGGACCGACGAGCTGGTCGGTGACCAACGAAGCCAACGCGCCTGGCTGTATCCCGTCGACCGTCAATCCGTCCTCCACCGGAACCTGTACCGGTCTCGTGTATGACGACAGCAAGGTGATCCGTTCGTCGGTGGGTGTCGGCCTGATCTGGCAGTCGCCATTCGGTCCGCTGCGCTTCGACTACGCCGTGCCGCTCACCAAGGGCAAATACGACCGCACGCAGGAGTTCCGGTTCGGCGGCGGCACCAGCTTCTAATTCGAGCAGCAGGGCACGATCCGGATCGATGGAGCCGGTTTCCGAAGGGGTCGTGCCGATCCATGAGATGAGGCATGATGCGGCTTGACCGCTTCATGCCGAAGCCGGACCGCGACGGGGTGGAATGGCGCAGCCGACCTTCTTCACAAAACCGCCTGCCTCGGCGTTGGCAGACATTGCCACGCTGACCAAGGCCGAGCTGGTCGACCCCGCCAGGGGCGGCCGAATCATTACGGGCCTTGCTTCGCTCGACGAAGCGGGCCCGATGCATCTGGCGTTCTTCGACAACCTCAAATACGCCGATGAGCTCAAGACGACCAAGGCCGGCGCCTGCCTGGTCAGCCCGCGTTTCGAGGCCCAGGTGCCCGCGCATGTGGCCGTGCTGCGGGTGACGCAGCCGTTCCGCGCCTTCGTCCGGATCGCCCGCGAGTGGCATGGCGAGGCGCTGAGGCCGCAATCCTGGGTCGGCAACGACGGCATCGCGCCATCGGCGATCATCGACCCGACGGCGCGGCTCGAGGACGGCGTGATCGTCGATCCCCTGGCCGTGATCGGTCCGGACGTGGAGATCGGTAGCGGCACCGTCGTGGGTGCGGGGGCCGTGATCGGGCCCGGCGTCAAGATCGGCCGGGACTGCAATGTCGGCGCGCGCACCGCCATCCAATGCGCCCTGATCGGCAACAACGTGCTGATCCATCCCGGATGCTCGATCGGCCAGGACGGCTACGGCTTCATCTTCTTCGGCCCCGAGGGCCATCTGAAGGTGCCGCAGACCGGGCGGGTGCTGATCCAGAACGATGTCGAGGTCGGCGCCGGGACCACGATCGACCGCGGCAGCTTGCGCGACACCGTGATTGGCGAGGGGACGAAAATCGACAATCAGGTCCAGATCGGTCACAATGTCACGATCGGCAGGCACTGCCTGCTGGCGGCCCAGATCGGGCTCGCGGGCAGCCTGACCCTTGGCGACAACGTGGCACTCGGAGCGAAGGTCGGCATCAACAATCACCTCAAGATCGGCGATGGGGCCCAGGTGACCGCGATGAGCGGCGTCAAGGACGACATCCCGCCCAACGGACGTTGGGGCGGTTTTTTCGCCAAGCCGACCAAACAATGGTTCAAGGAGATTATCGCGGTGGAGCGCCTGGTACGCGACAGCAAGGCCGATCCGAAGGACGGGGGACGGGAATGACGGAGGAATCGCCTGTCAGGTTCGAGCTGGTGGACATCAACGCAATCCTCCAGACCCTGCCGCACCGCTTTCCGATGCTGCTGATCGACCGCGTGATCAACATCCGCGCCGATTACAGCGGCATCGGCATCAAGAACGTCACCTTCAACGAGCCGGCCTTCCAGGGGCACTTTCCCGAGCGGCCGGTCTATCCCGGTGTCATGATGATCGAGGCGATGGCGCAGACCGCGGGCGTGATCGGCATCAAGTCGGTCGAAGGCACCGAGAAGCCGCGCGCGGTGTACTTCCTCACCATCGACAAGTGCAAGTTCCGCAAACCCGTGCTGCCCGGCGATACCATCGAATATCACATGCGCTCGGTCGGCCGCCGCAAGGCGATGTGGTGGTTTCACGGCGATGCCAAGGTCAATGGGCAGGTCGTTGCGGAAGCCGACGTCGGTGCCATGCTGACCGATTGAGCGGGATCAGCTCCTGTGGGTGCGCTCGCGCGCCCCGCACGCATACCAGCGGCCTGCGACCTTGCTCTTGAAGTTCTGGTTGAAGAACTGGCCCATGGACGGTGCGCCAAGGAGACGCTCGACCGTATCTGACGTCACGCCGCAATAGCGGTCATAGGCGCCGTTGACCGCGACGACGAGGTCCTGCTGCGCGCGATCGTAACAGACCCGCTGAAGCACCGTGCTGCGGTTGATGTCGCGGCACTCGAATGTCCCGAGATCGACAAGGCCGCGTTCACCGGTCTCGACCGTCTCGGACACGATCGGTACGGTCGCAAGCTGTGCGAGCAGGATTGCCAGGGCTCTGACCACGATGACCTCAATCTCCACATGAAGGCGTTGAAGGACTGCGACGGCCGGCTCATCCGGTATCTGAAACAGGCCGATACGATACGTCACTGGACAGATCGGGCATAGTCGCGCTAACCACCAGAAAAGTGAGCGACTTCAACACATAATCAGACCTTCTTGATGAGTCAGATTGCTTGATGAGTAAGATTGATCCCACCGCACGGATCGAGGACGGCGCCGTGATCGGCGAGGGCACGGAGATCGGGCCCTTCTGCATCATCGGCCCGAATGTCGTGATCGGCGCGAACTGCAAGCTGATTGGACACGTGCACATTACGGCGCAGACCACGATCGGCGACGATTGCACCATCTTTCCTTTCGCCTCGCTCGGCACGCCGCCGCAGTCGCTCAGCTATCGTGGCGAGCTGACCAAGCTGAAGATCGGGTCGGGCTGCACCATCCGCGAATCCGTGACGATGAACGCCGGCACCGTCGCCGGCGGCGGCATTACCACGGTCGGCGACCGCGGCTATTTCATGAACTGCAGCCATGTCGGCCACGACTGCCATGTCGGCAACGACGTGATCTTCGCGACCTCGGCGACGCTCGGCGGCCACAGCGAGATCGGTGACTTCGTCTTCATCGGCGGCCTGTCCGCAGTCCACCAGTTCACCCGTATCGGTCCGCAGGTCATGGTCGGCGGCGTGTGCGGCGTGCGCGACGACGTCATTCCGTTCGGCCTGGTCAACGGCCAGTATGCTGCGCTCGAGGGCCTCAACCTGATCGGCATGAAGCGGCGCAAGTTCACCAAGCAGCGGCTTGCGACCGTGCGCGCGTTCTACCAGAAGCTTTTCCACGGTCCCGGCACCTTTGCCGAACGGCTGGAGACGGCGCGACCGCTCTCCGGCGAAGATCCGGCGATCGCCGAAATCCTCGACTTCATCGGCAAGGGCAAGCGCCCGCTCTGTCTTCCCGCCATCGCAAAGTGATCCTGGGATGGCCGCGGGAATGACATCGGCGGCTTCGGACATTTCATCGCCGGTCGGCGTGGTCGCCGGCGGCGGCGCGATGCCATTCGCGGTCGCCGAGTCGCTCGCCGCGCGCGGCATCACGCCGGTGCTGTTTCCGCTGCGCGGGGCCTGCGATCCTGCGCGGGTGGAGAAATTCCGCCATCGCTGGATCTCGGTCGGCCAGCTCGGCCGCGCCATGCGCCTGTTCCGCGAGGAAGGCTGCCGCGATCTGATCTTCATCGGCACCTTGGTACGGCCCTCGCTCTCGGAAGTCCGGTTCGACTTCACGACATTGCGGCTGCTCGGCAACGTCATCCGGGCCTTCCGCGGCGGCGACGATCATTTGTTGTCCGGCGTCGGGCGCATCCTCGAGGAGGGCGGGTTTCGCATGGTCGGCATCAAGGATGTCGCGCCCGATCTGCTGATGCCCGAGGGCTGCATCAGCCGCGCCTGGCCGAGCGATACCGGAAAGACCGACATCGAGCGCGGACGCGCGGTGCTGACCGCGCTCGGTCCGTTCGACATCGGCCAGGCTGCGGTCGTGATCGACGGCCATGTGGTGGCGGTCGAGGACATCGAGGGCACCGATGCGCTGCTCGCGCGCGTGGCACGCCTGCGCGAGGAGGGCCGCATCCGCGCCGCCGCCGGGCGGGGCGTGCTGGTGAAGGTCCCGAAGAGCGGACAGGATTTGCGCTTCGACCTGCCTACCATCGGCCCGCGCACCCTCGAAGGTGTCGCCGCCGCCGGGCTGGCCGGCATCGCCGTCGTCGCCGGCAACACCATCGCCGCCGAGCCGCAGGCGATGATCGCGCTCGCCGATGCCAAATATCTCTTCGTCATCGGCCTGCCGGCGTGATGCAGAGCCGCGATCCCAAGCGGAAGATCTTTCTGATCGCGACGGAGGAATCCGGCGACCGGCTCGGTAGCGCCTTGATGAAGGTGCTGCGCCAGCGCCTCGGCGATGGCGTGCAGTTCGAGGGCGTCGGCGGCGGCACCATGGCGCGCGAGGGACTCGAATCGCTGTTTCCGATCGAGGAGCTGTCGATCGTCGGCTTCGCCGCGGTCGTGCATCAATTGCCAAAAATTCTCCGGCTGATCCGCGAGACCGCGGAGGCCGTGCTGGTGGCAGCGCCGGACGCGCTGGTCATCATCGACAGTCCTGATTTCACCCATCGCGTCGCCCGCCGCGTGCGGGCGCGCAATCCCGCCATCCCGGTCGTCGATTACGTTTCGCCGCAGCTCTGGGCCTGGCGGCCGGGACGGGCGCGGACCATGCTCGGCTATGTGGATCATGTTCTCGGCCTGTTGCCGTTCGAACCGGAGGAATACCGCAAGCTCGGCGGGCCGCCATGCAGCTATGTCGGCCATCCCCTGATCGAGCAATTGCCCTCGCTGCGTCCGAACGCGGAGGAGCGGGCTCGCCGTGACGGCGAGCCGCCGGTTTTGCTGGTGCTGCCCGGCAGCCGCCGCAGCGAGATCAGGCACCATATCGAGGTGTTCGGCGCCACGATCGGCCGGTTGCAGGCGGAAGGCCGCCGCTTTGAGCTGGTGCTACCGACCATGCCGCATCTCGAAGCCACCATTCGCGAAGGCATCGCGGCCTGGCCGGTCAAGCCGCAGATCGTGGTTGGCGAAAGCGAGAAACGCGCCGCCTTCCGGATCGCGCGCGCGGCGCTGGCAAAATCCGGCACTGTGACGCTGGAGCTCGCGTTGTCGGGCATTCCGATGGTGACGGCCTATCGCGTCGGCGCCATCGAGGCCTTCATCCTGCGCCGTGCGATCAGCGTCTCCTCGGTGATCCTTGCCAACCTCGTGATCGGCGAGGAAGTGATTCCGGAGTATTTGCAGGAGGACTGCACGCCGGAGAAGCTCGCGCCGGCGCTGACGGATCTGCTCACGGACAGCGACATGCGCCGCCGGCAGGTCGAGGCCTTCGCGCGGCTCGACGCCATCATGTCCACCGGCGATCAATCGCCGAGCGTGCGCGCCGCCGACATTTTGCTCGCGACCATGCGCAAGGGCAGGCGGACGAGCTAGCCAAGTCCGCCATCGACCTGGAAGCACTGGCGCGTGATGCGCCGGCTTTCGTCGGATGCCAGGAACAACGCCATGTTTGCGATGTCCTCGGGCGTCACCGCATCGGGGATGGCCTGCCGCGTACGAATCTCGGCGATGACCTGCTCGTCCGGATACCACAGCCGGCGCTGACGTTCGGTGATCACCATGCCCGGCGCAATCGCGTTGACGCGGATGCGGTCGGGACCGACCAGCCGCGCCAGCGAGTTGGTGAAGCCGACGATCGCGGCCTTGGCCGCAGCGTAGACCGGCAGTGCCGGCGCGCCACGCATCCAGGCAATCGACGACATGTTGATGATCGAGCCGCCGCCGCGCGCCTGCATCTGTGGCACGACCGCCTGGGCCGCAAAGAACACGTGCTTGAGGTTGACGCCGACCATCCAGTCGAACTCGGCGGGCGTCACCTCGGCCAGCACCTGGCGTTGATCATTGGCAGCGTTGTTGACCAGGACTGCGGCATCGCCGAGCGATCCGTGCACCTTTCCCATCGCGGCGCGCAGGGCGTCGATGTCCAGGAGATCGCATGGCACGAACAACGGCGCGGAGGCGGATCCGGCCGCCACGTCCCGCGCCAGTGCCTCGCCGGCGCTCGCATCGACGTCGAGGAAGGCGACCCGGGCGCCCTGGGCCGCGAACGCCCGCACGAAGGCGGCTCCGATGCCGCTGGCGCCACCGGTAACCAACACCACGCGGCCGGCAAGGCTGGAATAGCTCGTCTGGGTCATGCGATCAGTCGCTCCGTCTCGGGGTCGAACAGGCAAATGCGCCGTGTATCGAGCGCAAAGGACGCGGTAGCCCCAGGCGCGGGGCGGATATCCGGCGTGATGCGCGCCAGCGCCGACTCGCCGCCGAGCCGCAGCAGCACGATCGTTTCGGCCCCCGTCGGCTCGACCATCTCCACCGGCGCGCTGAGGACGACGGGCGCATCGCCGGGAAACACGCGGCTGCCTTCCGCGATGCATTCCGGCCTGATCCCGAACACCACCTCGCGGCCGACAAAGGGGATCGCCGCGTCGTATCCTTGCAAGCGGAGCCGAACCTCATCCGGCCGCCCCGCGCCGATCACGACCACCGGCCCACCGGCATCAGCCTCGAGCCGTGCCGGCATCGTGTTCATCGGCGGCGAACCCATGAAACGGGCAACGAACAGATTGGCCGGATAACGATACACCGTATCCGGATCGGCAAACTGCTGCACCACGCCCCGATGCATCACGGCGATGCGGGTTGCCATCGTCATCGCCTCGATCTGGTCGTGGGTGACATAGATGATGGTGGCGCCGATGCGCTGATGCAGCCGCTTGATCTCCATCCGCATCTCGACCCGCAGCTTGGCGTCGAGATTGGAGAGCGGCTCGTCGAACAGGAAGAGCAGGGGATCGCGCACCAGCGCGCGCCCCATCGCCACGCGTTGGCGCTGGCCGCCGGAGAGTTGCGACGGCTTGCGGCCGAGCAGGGGCTCGATCTGGAGCAGCTTGGCCACGTTCGCCAGCGCCTTCTCCTGCTCCGCCTTGGCTACGTGCCGGCATTCCATGCCGAAGGTGATGTTCTGTCGCACCGTCATCGACGGGTAGAGCGCGTAGGACTGGAACACCATGGCGATGTTGCGGTCCTTGGGCGGAACGTCATTGACCACGCGCCCGCCGATCTCGATCGTGCCGTCGCTCGCACGATCGAGCCCGGCGACGATGTTGAGCAGCGTGGACTTGCCGCAGCCGGACGGTCCGACCAGAACGGTGAACTCGCCGCTCTCGATGTCGAGATCGATGCCCTTCAGCACCTCCAGATTGGCGTAACGCTTGGACAGGGCGCGAATGCTCAATGCTGCCATGACAAATCCATCATTTCACTGCGCCAGCGGTCAGGCCGCGAACAAAGTACCTGCCACCGAGGAGATAGATCAGCAGAGTGGGGAGCGCTGCGATGATCACCGCGGCGCTCTGCACGCCATGCTGCGGGATGTCCGCGACGGCGGCAGACAGCGCGATGAGAGCGGCCGTGACGGGCTGCTGCTGGCCGTTCGTGAACGTCACGCCATAGAGAAACTCGTTCCAGATATGCGTGAACTGCCAGATCACGGTGACGATCAGGATCGGAGGCGAGAGCGGCAGGATGATGCGCCAGAAAATACGGAAGAACCCGGCGCCATCGATGCGCGCGGCCCTGATCAATTCGTGGGGAATGGCGACATAGTAGTTTCGGCAGAACAGCGTGGTGAAGGAGAGCCCCTGGATCGTGTGAATCAGAACCAGGCCCGTCAGCGTGTTGATGAGGCCGATATCGCGCAGCACGATGGTCCAGGGAAGCAGGCGCATTTGCTGGGGAAGGAAGAGGCCTAGGGTCACGATTCCGTAGATCCAGTTGTCGCCGCGAAAGCGCCAGAGCGACACGGCGTAACCGGCGACCGCACCGAGCAGTGTCGAGAAAATCGTCGCGGGGATCGTGACGAGCGCGGAGTTCAGCATGTACGGCCGGATACCGGCGCAGGTCTCGGCGACGCAGAAGCCGCTCCAGGCAGCGGCGTAGTTGCTCCAGGCCAAGTGTTGCGGCCAGCCGATCATCGACCCCTGCGCGATCTCCTCGTTGGTGCGCAGCGAGTTCAGCACGACAACCGCCAATGGCGCGAGCCATGTTGCAGCGATCAGCGAAACGATGAGATAGATCAGAACGCGGCCTGGCGCGAGCTCACGCATGGGTCGCCCGCCGTTTCTGGACATAGCGCCACGCTGCATACGGCAGCAGGACCGCGAGCAGAATAAGCAACATGAGCACAGCCGCTGCCGCCCCCCGGCCGAGCAGGCTGCGTTGGAACATCAGGTCGTAGACGACGAGAGCCGGCAGCTGGGTCGCGATTCCCGGCCCGCCATTGGTGAGCGCACGGACGAGGTCGAAAGCCGAAATCGCAAACTGCAACTGGACAACGACGACGGTGATGGTGATCGGCCAAAGCGTCGGCAGAATGATGCGCCAGTAGGTTCGGATCGGTCCCGCGCCGTCGATCTGCGCGGCCTTGATAATGTCGGCATCGACGGACCGAAGGCCGGCAAGGAACAGCGCCATGGCGAAGCCGGAGGATTGCCAGATCGCAGCGATGACAATGGTCCAGATCGCCATGTCGCGGTCGATCAGCCAGTCGAACTTGAAGGAGGTCCAGCCGAGGTCGTGAACCAGCTTCTGGATTCCGATGCCGGGATTGAGCAGCCAGCTCCAGACCGTGCCGGTGACGACGAAAGACACCGCAAGGGGGTAGAGAAAGATGGATCGCAGCGCGTTTTCGCCGCGAATGCGCTGATCGAGCAGGATCGCAAGGACGAGCCCGGTCACCGCACTCAGCAGCACGAAAGCGCTGCCAAACAGCAGCAGATTGTCGAAGGCGATCTGCCAGTTTCGCGATGCCAGGACCGCGGTGTAGTTGCGCAAACCCACCCAGCCCGAGACCGGGACCAGCGTGGATGGCGTGAACGATATCCAGATCGTCCACAGCGAGAACGACACGAGATGCACGGCGCACAGCAGCAGCGGCACCCAGATCATCAGGTATTCGGGCAGCCGGCGCACCAGATCGGAAGCCGCCGGCCGGCCCGGTTTCGTCGAGACGGCGTTGGTCAACGCGCGCCCTCGACGGCCTCGGCGAGGCGGGTGGCCGCCTGCTCCGGTTTGATCGTCTTGTCCTTCACGTACTCGGTGATCACGTCGATCAACGCCGCGGTCATGCCGTTTTCCTGCGCCATGTTGTGCGCAAGACTGAGGACGGCCTGATTGCTGGCGATAGCGTCCTTCAGAGCAGCTGCGGTCCGCCGTTGACCGTCCGACCAGCCTTCACCGGAAAGATCGACATCGGTGCGCACGGGTATCGATCCCGTAATCTGCGAATACATCGTCTGGATCGCCGGATCCATCACGAGTTGGGCCATCAGCGTCTGGCCGGCTTGCAGGTCGGGCTCCTTGCGCTGCCAGAATATGAACGCATCGGCATTCAAGAGGAAGACCGGCTTGCTATTGTCGCTGGGGCCTGGCGCGATCATGAAGTCCTCGAACTTGAAACCGGCATTGCGCAATACGCCCTGCGCCCACCCGCCCATGATCATCATGCCCATGTCGCCGTCGATGAAGCGCTTCAGGTTGGTCGAAAAGTGCTGGGCGCCGACGTTGGGGTCCATCCAGTCGGCGATCTTGCGCACCTGTACGAACGCTGCCTTGATCTCGGGTCCCTTCAGGGCCTTCGCGTCGAGATTCATGATGGCAGCGCGGTATGCAGCGGGACTGATGCCCGCCAAAGCGGCCTCGAATTTTTGGCCGTCGTCGGGGCGGGTGCCGCCGTTTGCGACGGGATAGGGGACACCGCCTGCTTTCATCCTTTCGGCGAGGTCGTTGAACTCAGCCCATGTGACGGGGATCTTGTCGGCCTTGGCCTTGTCCATCGCGCGTTTGGAGAGAAACAGCATGTTGGTGCTGTAGATCTGCAGCGGCAGGGCAATCCACTTGCCCCCCGGCTTGTGCAATTTTGCAAGATCTGGCGCGACGACCTTTTCATAGCCGGCGGCAGCGACGACGGCGTCGAGATCGACGGTCGGGGCAATCTTCGACCAGGCTGCAATCTCGGGACCTTTGAGCTGCGAACAGGCCGGCGGATCGCCCGCCATGATCTGAGCGCGCAGCTTGTTCATCATCTCGGTGGTGAACCCGGGGACGGGCGAGTGCTGCCAGATCCCGCCTTTTTCCTCGAATTTCTTGCCAAGCGCCGTGATCGCCGCTCCGTCGCTGCCCGCGGACCATTGCGAGATTGCGGTCAGGCGCGGCTTGAGTGCGCCTTGTGCGCGGGCAAATGCCGGCAGTGCGAGCGCGGCCGCAGATCCAGCGAGCAGACGGCGCCTTGTTGTGGTGATCGGCATGTCAAGTTCCTCCCGGTGTGAAAGCTGTTGGCGCGTCAAAGGCGCGGTTTAGTTCATGTCAGGCGGCCTCCGTAGAAGCCGCGTGCATTCCGCCGCATCTGGCGAGGCAGAAGGCGGCGAAGGCGAGCGCAGCCTGCGGATCGTTGCCGGTCGAGGGCGGCACGAAGGCGAGCGACACCTGTGCCAGTGTCCGTCCACCCAGCAGACAGGCATCAATCCCGTCGACCACGGCCTTGCGATCGTCCTCGGAGAGAAGCGACGGCCAGCCGCTGATCGCAACGCCGCGGCAAGGCTTCACGTTCAGCGTATTGCCGATCGCAAGGCCAAGCCGGAACAAGCGCTCGCGCAACTCCTGACGCACGCGTGGCAGAAGCGGGATCGTGGTCACCCATTCGTTGCCGAGCCGGAGCAAGTCGGCTTCGGTGACGCCCAACAGTTCGGCCAGGGCCGGAAGCGACGTATAGGCCTCGACGCAGCCGTGATGGCCGCAGCGGCAACGCGGTCCGTCGGCAGCGAACACCATGTGGCCGAGTTCGACCGGCTGAAGGGCATCGTCCTCGACCGGATCATCCATCCAGGTGCCGGCAACACCCTGGCCGACAAAGACGAACAGATGCGCGCCGCTGAATGGATAGTTTTCCGTGCGGCAGCGATGAAACGTGGCGTGCGCCACGACGGAGTTGGTGAACGCGACCGGCACGCCGGCAAACATCTCGCCGAGCATGTCGCTGATATGTCCGACATCACAGGGGATGATCGGATTGCCAAACTCGCTCAATCGGCCGAGGCCTGGAACGGAGACGCCGATCTGCGCGAGCCTGACACGCCGCTGGCGTGTCCAGTCCCGCAGCAAGGCCAGCGCCTCGCGAAAGACGTGGCTGACGGACCCGAGATTCAGCTTCACCGGCAGCGGCACACGCTCGGTGTAATGCAGTTCGCCCGACAGGCCGCCGACGCCAACGCTGAGCCATTGACCGGTCAGCTCAACGGCTGCGAGTGCCACCGAAGAACCGAGCGACACCAGGCCGGTGGGGCCGCCGACATAGGGGGCAGGGCGCCGCACCTCCGCGATCAGGCCTTCGGTCTTCAGGTCGAACACGATGCGCGACAGGCTCGCCTCGGACAGGCGCACGGCCCTGGCCAGCGGCGGACGAAACGAGCCGCCCGACTGAAGCAGGTGAGTCAAAATGGCGGCACGCGTCTGCCGCCGACTTCGCGGCTGCTCCGGCATTTCCATCCCTGTCGTCATTCTTACTTAGTGTAAGAATTTGCGCGCGAAGCGTTTCGACGTCAAGCGCCGGCCGACGCATTGCGCCGACTTGTTGTTGTGCGCGGCAGCATCGGACGGACCTGCAACGGCGTCTGCACAAAACAAAACGGCGCCATCCTGTGATGGCGCCGCTTCGAAAGCCGTATCGGCCAGGACTTACTTCCGATCCTTGATCGCCACATAGTCGCGGCGGGTGACGCCGGGGTAGAGCTGGCGCGGACGGCCGATCTTCTGCTGCGGATCCTCGATCATCTCGCTCCACTGGCTGATCCAGCCGACCGTGCGGGCGACCGCGAACAGCACGGTGAACATCGAGACCGGGAAGCCCATCGCCTTCAGCGTGATGCCCGAATAGAAGTCGACGTTCGGGTAGAGCTTGCGGTCGATGAAGTACTGGTCGCTGAGCGCGATCTTCTCGAGCTCGAGCGCCACCTTCAGCATCGGATCGTCACCATGGCCGGTCTCCTTGAGCACGGCGTGACACATCTTCTGCATGATCTTGGCGCGCGGATCGTAGTTCTTGTAGACGCGGTGGCCGAAGCCCATCAGGCGGACTTCGCTGTTCTTGTCCTTCACCTTGGCGATGAACTCGGGGATCTTGTCGACCGAGCCGATCTCGGCGAGCATCGCGAGCGCGGCTTCGTTGGCGCCGCCATGCGCCGGGCCCCACAGGCAGGCGATGCCGGCGGCGATGCAGGCGAACGGGTTGGCGCCGGATGAGCCGGCGATACGCACCGTCGAGGTCGAGGCGTTCTGCTCGTGGTCGGCGTGCAGGATGAAGATCTTGTCCAGCGCGTCAGCGAGCACCGGGTTGATCTTGTAGTCCTCGCACGGCACGGCGAAGCACATGTTGAGGAAGTTCTCGGCGAAGGACAGCGAGTTCTTCGGATACACGAAGGGCTGGCCGACCGTGTACTTGTAGGCCATCGCCGCCAGCGTCGGGATCTTGGCGATCATGCGCATGGAAGCGATCATGCGCTGCTTGGGATCGTTGATGTCGGTCGAGTCGTGATAGAACGCGGCGAGCGCGCCGACGGACGCCACCATCACCGCCATCGGATGAGCATCGCGGCGGAAGCCCTGGAAGAAGCGGGCCATCTGCTCGTGCACCATCGTGTGATGGATCACGCGGTCGTCGAAATCCTTCTTCTGCGCGGCGGTCGGCAGGTCCCCGTAGAGCAGGAGATAGCAGGTCTCCAGGAAGTCGCCGTTCTCGGCGAGTTGCTCGATCGGGTAGCCGCGGTATTCCAGCACGCCCGCGTCGCCGTCGATATAGGTGATCTTGGACTGGCAGCTCGCAGTGGACGTGAAGCCGGGATCGTAGGTGAACAGGCCGGACTGGCCGTAGAGCTTGCCGATATCGACGACATCAGGCCCGACGCTGCCGCTGTGGATCGGGAGATCGTAATTCTTGTTTCCGACCGTCAGCGTGGCGGTCTTATTGCTTGCTTTTGCGTCCATCAGAGGTCCCCGATGTGTGGTGAAACGGGCCGGACCCGGAAGGCCCCAAAGGAGTTGATGGGGCAGGCCGGATGTTCCAGAAGTACCGTGGAGATGGGTATATTATTGCTGTGTGCGCTGCAAGATGGCGCCGTGCATGGTCGACTTACGTCGTAGTCTGGTCCTTGGCCTAGTCCTTGGCCTGATCCCCAAGCCGGCCCAGGCTTTCCTGGCGTCCCAGGACGTCCAAAACCTCAAAAATACCAGGCGACGTCGACCGTCCGGTCAGCGCGGCCCGCAAGGGTTGGGCGACCGCGCCGAGCTTGAGACTATTTTCCTCGGCAAAGGCGCGCAGCGCGGCTTCCGTACTGGCGCCGCTCCATGTTGCGACTTTCTCCAGCGCGGAATGTAGCTGGCCGATCAGCTTGCGGTTGTCGGGCGTCAGCAGCGCTGCCGCCTTCGGATCGAGCTCCAGCGGCCGGTCGGCGAAGATGAAATAGGCGCTGTCGATCAGCTCGATCAGTGTCTTGGCGCGCTCCTTCAGGGCCGGCATGGCCTTCAGGAGCTGTGCGCGCGTGGTGTCGTTCAACTTGGCCTTAAGCTCGTCGCGGCTGGGCACGACGTGGTCGAGCACGTCCTCGAACATCTTCACGAGTGATTGATCGTCGGCGTGGCGGATGTAGTGGCCGTTGAGGTTTTCCAGCTTGGCAAAATCGAAGCGCGCGGCGGCGCGGCCGACGCTGGCGAGGTCGAACGCCGCGATCATCTCCTCGGTCGAGAATATCTCCTGGTCGCCATGGCTCCAGCCGAGCCGGACGAGATAGTTGCGGAGCGCGGCCGGGAGGTATCCCATGGCGCGGTAGGCATCGACGCCGAGCGCGCCGTGCCGCTTGGAGAGCTTCGAGCCGTCCGGGCCGTGGATCAGCGGGATGTGGGACATGCTCGGCAGAGCCCAGCCCATCGCATCGTAGATCTGCTTCTGGCGTGCGGCGTTGATCAGATGGTCGTCACCGCGGATGACGTGGGTGACGCCCATGTCGTGGTCGTCGACCACCACCGCGAGCATGTAGGTCGGGTTGCCGTCGCCGCGCAGCAGCACGAGGTCGTCGAGATTCTCGTTCTGCCAGACCACGCGGCCCTGGACCTGGTCCTCGATCACGGTCTCGCCGGTCTGCGGCGCCCGCAGGCGGATGGTGGGCTTGACGTCGGAAGGTGCGGTGGCCGGATCGCGGTCGCGCCATAGGCCGTCATAGAGGCGGGTGCGGCCCTCCGCGCGCGCCTTCTCGCGCATCGCGGTCAGCTCCTCGGCGGTGGCGTAGCAGCGATAGGCCTTGCCGTCGGCGAGCAGCTGCTCGGCGACCTCGCGGTGACGGGCCGCGCGGCTGAACTGGTAGATGACGTCGCCATCCCAGCCGAGCTCCAGCCATTTCAAGCCGTCGAGGATGGCGCCGATCGCCGCCTCCGTGGAGCGCTCCCGGTCGGTGTCTTCGATCCGCAGCAGCATCTTGCCGCCGTGCTTCTTCGCATAGAGCCAGTTGAACAGCGCCGTGCGGGCGCCCCCGATATGGAGGAAGCCGGTCGGGGAGGGAGCGAAGCGGGTGACGACGGAATCGGTCATTCTTGGCAGGGCCTATGCATTGGAGGCGGTGGTATATACCAGGACCGGAGCATAACTAAAGCCCGGCAGCGGACCGCCGAGGCCTTGCTTAAGCCCTTGGCTCAGCCAAGTGAATTTGGCAGAAGGACCGCTGATTTCCCTACAGGATTTTCGCAATGACAGAACCGGTGGCGACTGAGGTTGGGCGCGATTTCATTCGTGACATCATCCAGGCCGATCTCGATCAGGCCAAATACCAGGAGATCGTGACCCGGTTCCCGCCGGAGCCGAACGGCTACCTGCATATCGGCCACGCCAAGTCGATCGCGCTCAATTTCGGCATCGCCCAGGAGTTTCCAGGCCGCTGCCATCTGCGCTTCGACGACACCAACCCGGTCAAGGAAGAGCAGGAATATATCGATTCCATCCAGGCCGACGTGCGCTGGCTCGGCTTCGACTGGGGCAAGAACCTGTTCTTCGCCTCGGACTATTTCGACCGCCTGTATGAATGGGCGGAGAAGCTGATCGGCGACGGGCTCGCCTATGTCGACGACCAGACCCAGGAGGAGATCCGCACCTCGCGCGGCACGTTGACCGAGCCCGGCAAGAACTCGCCGTTCCGCGACCGCAGCGTGGACGAGAATCTCGACCTGTTCCGCCGCATGAAAGCCGGCGAATTCCCGAACGGCGCGCGTGTGCTGCGGGCCAAGATCGACATGGGCGCGGGCAACATCAATCTGCGCGATCCCGTGCTGTACCGCATCCTGCATGCGCACCATCCGCGCACCGGCACCAAATGGAGCATCTATCCGAGCTACGATTATGCCCACGGCCAGTCGGACGCGATCGAGGGTATCACGCATTCGATCTGCACGCTGGAGTTCGAGGATCATCGTCCGCTCTACGACTGGTTCATCGAGAAGCTGCCGGTGCCGTCCAAGCCGCACCAGTACGAATTCGCACGGCTGAACCTGACCTACACGCTGCTGTCCAAGCGCGTGCTGACCCAGCTCGTGCGCGAGGGCCATGTCGCGGGCTGGGACGATCCGCGCATGCCGACCATGGCGGGGATGCGCCGCCGCGGCGTGCCGCCGGCAGCCCTTCGCGAATTCGTCAAGCGCATCGGCGTGGCCAAGGCCAACAGCGTGGTCGACGTCGGCATGCTGGAGTTCTGCATCCGCGAGGAGCTGAACCGGACGTCGCAGCGCCGCATGGGCGTGATGCGGCCGCTGAAAGTGGTGATCGAGAACTATCCGGAAGGGCAGACCGAAGAGCTCGAGGCGATCAACCACCCGGACGATCCTTCCGCCGGCACGCGCAAGATCACGTTCGGCCGTGAGCTCTATATCGAGCAGGACGACTTCATGGAGAACCCGCCGAAGAAGTTCTTCCGCCTGTCGCCGGGCAACGAGGTGCGGCTGCGCTATGCTTACTTCATCAAGTGCACCGGCGTGATCAAGAACGATAGCGGCGAGGTTGTGGAGCTGCGCTGCACCTATGATCCTGCGACCAAGGGCGGCAACGCACCCGATGGCCGCAAGGTCAAGGCGACCATGCATTGGCTGCCGGCGGCAAATTCGGTGCCTGCGGAGATCCGCATCTACAACCAGCTGTTCGCCAATCCGAGCCCGGACGCCTCGAACTTCGCGGCCGACCTCAATCCGCAGTCGCTGGAGATCCTGGCTGATGCCCGAGTCGAGGTCTCGGTCGCGGAGAGCAATTCAACCGAGCCGATGCAGTTCGAGCGCCAGGGCTATTTCGTGCGCGACAAGGACTCGACGCCGGGCAAGCCGGTGTTCTCGCGGACCATCGGCCTGCGCGATACGTTCGCGAAAGAAGTCGCCAAAGGTTGAGCACGCATGAGCAACGAAGCCGACGCCATCGTTTCCGCCATCATCGCGAAATGGTGCGCCGGCTTCGCAACGCTCGACGCGGCCGGGCTGTCGTCGCTTTATGCGAAAAACGCGTTCTTCTTCGGATCAAACCCACGACTTTATCGGGGCCGGGACGGCGTCGCCGACTATTTCAACGGCCTACCGCGCTGGCGCAGGCCGTGCGCGGTGTTTTCCGAGGTGCGTGTTGCGCAGTCCGGTCCTGACCTGATCAACGTGGCCGCGAGCATCTCGTTCGATCTCGGCGGCGAGCGCCCGGATCTCGTCGTCAAGATGAGCTGGGTCATCATTCGCGAGGACGGCGACTGGAAGATCGTCAATCATCACGCCTCGTCGCAGGCGGCGTTGATCTGAGGAGCGCGCACGGCATCGTCATTCCGGCGAAGGCAACGAACGCGCACCTCGCGCGTTGTGTGGGTCCAGAAGAGGAACCCACCATGCAGAACATCGCAGAGCATATGGAAGTCATCGGCGCCGACGGCGTCCATGTCGGCACCGTCGACAAGGTCGAGGGCAACCGCATCAAGCTGACCAAGAAGGACAGCGGCGAAGGCAGCCACAAGGGCCACCATCACTTCATCGACAAGGGCCTCGTCGCCGGTGTCGAGGGCAACAAGGTGCGGCTGTCGGCCAAGGCGGACGTCGCCGTTACGATGGAACAGGAAAAATAGGGCGAAGCCCTTCCGTTCCTGATCTGTACCGCTTTTCGGCTGCCTGCACGTTCCGGTAGCCTCTGCGCCGGTTGCGTATCGCAAGGTGCAGGGAATGGCGGAGCAGGGCCGGCCAGTTCGGTCCCAGGGGACTGCAAGCGGGATCGCGGGGACTTGGCCTGTCGGCCGAGCCGCGCCTGCCGGTGGCTTCGTGCCCGCAGGTTTTGGCGCCTGGCCCTCGATCGTCGAGGCCTTGCGCATTTGGGCGCGGGCCGAGGCCGGCGCCGGCCGGCTGCTGCCTTGGGTGCCTGTCGCTTTCGGCGGCGGTATCGCGCTGTACTTTGCCGCAGATCATGAGCCGGTGCTCTGGGTCGTCGCTGCGACGGCGGTCGCGCTCACGATCGCGGCGGTCCTGTTGCGGCGGAGCCGGCTGTTTGCGGCCGCAATCATGATCGCGGCGGTCGCGGCCGGCTTCGCCGCCGCGACCTGGAAGACGGCGCGCATCGCCCACACCTTATTGGCAAAACCGCTCTATTCGGTGTCGTTGTCGGGCTTCGTCGAGGCCCGCGACATCCGCGAGCGCACCGACCGTTTCGTTCTGCGGGTCACCGCGATGGAGGTACCGCGCAGTGACGTCAAGCTCGAGCGCGTGCGCCTGTCGGTCCGCAAGGGGACCGCGCCCGAGGTCGGCAGCTTCGTGCAATTGAAGGCGCGGCTGTTGCCGCCGCTTTCGCCGCTCCGCCCCGGCAGCTACGATTTCTCCCGCGACATGTTCTTCCAGGGCATCGGCGCCTCCGGCTTCGTGATGGGCGCGATCGCAGCTTCAGTGCCGCCGGATGCCGGTGGTTTGCGGCTGCGCTACGCGGCCTTGATGCAGGGCCTGCGCGATGCGATCGACGCACGCATTCGTGCGACGCTCGACGGCGACAATCGCGCGATCGCGACCGCGCTGCTCACGGGCCGGCGCGATGCGATCACCACCCCCGTCAACGATGCGATGTTCATTTCGGGGCTGGGCCATGTGCTCTCGATCTCCGGCTATCACATGGCCGTCGTCGCCGGCGTGGTCTTCTTTGCGGTCCGTGCGCTGCTCGCTCTGATCCCGGGACTGGCGGCCGGCTTCGCCATCAAGAAATGGTCGGCGGCCGCGGCGCTGGTTGCGGCCGCGTTCTACCTGCTGCTGTCTGGTGCGGAGGTGGCCACGCAAAGATCGTTCTTCATGACCGCGGTGGTGCTGATCGCGGTGATGGTCGATCGCCGCGCCATCACCTTCCGTACGCTGGCCGTGGCCGCGCTGATCGTGCTGGCGGTCGCGCCGGAAGCGCTGGTGCATCCGAGTTTTCAGATGTCGTTCGCGGCAACGCTCGGGCTGGTGGCGCTGGTGCAGATCGGCATGCCGAACTTGTTTGCCTCGCCCGACCATTCGGCGACCGCGCGCGTTGCGATGTGGGGCGGCCGCGAGATCGCGATGCTGTTCCTGGCCTCGCTGATCGCGGGGCTCGCGACCACGCCCTATGCCGCCTTCCACTTCCACCGCGTCACGCCGTTCGGCGTGCTCGCCAATCTCGGCGCGATGCCGGTCGTCTCGGCGCTGGTGATGCCGGCGGGGCTGTTGGGCCTGCTTGCGGCGCCGTTCGGGCTCGACAGCGTGTGCTGGTGGCTGATGGGAATCGGCATCGACTGGATGATCGCGGTCTCGCGCTGGGTCGCCGCATTACCGGGCGCGGTCGGCCGCATCCCGGCCTTCGGCATCGCGCCGCTGATCGCGGCCAGCCTCGGGATCATCGTGATGGGCCTGCTGCGCACGCCGCTGCGTTGGTCCGGCGCGCTGGTGTTGCTGGCCGCGATTGCCTGGGGGCTGGCCGCGCGCCAGCCCGACATCCTGATTGCCGGCGACGGTGCGAGTGTCGCGGTGCGGGGCAGGGACGGGCAACTGCATCTGATCCGGGCCAGCAAGGACGGCTTTCTGCTCAAGGAATGGCTGGCTGCCGACGCCGATCCGCGCGATGGCGGTCATGCCTCGCTGGCCGACGGCGTGTCCTGCGACGAGTCCGGCTGCGTGACGCCGCTCGGCGACGGGCGGTTGGTCGCGCTGGCACTGCGCATCGACGCGTTGGCGGACGATTGCAGCCGGGCCGCGCTTGTGGTGACGGCGCGTCCCGTGCCGCCCGATTGCGCCGCGATGGTGGTCGATCGGCAGCGGCTCGCGAGCCAGGGCGCGCTGGCCCTGACGCAGCGGGGGGACGGCTTTGCGGTTCAGGCGGTGAGGGCGCGAGGTGCGAGCCGCCCCTGGTTGCCGGCCGGCGCCGGCGAAGGTGATTTCGACGGCAGTCTTGCGCCGAAGACGGCTGCGCCCCGCAACCGCGACGCAACGCCGGCGGAGACCGACTTGCAGGCCGACGATTGAACCGATCGGGCAGGGCATGATCCGGAAAAGTGCGAAGCGGTTTTCCGAAAAGGTCATGCTCAAACAAGAACGCTAAAGCGCGATGATGATTCATCGCAATCTCATCGCGCTTTAGAGGTACCAGGCCAGCACGGCTTCGAGCGTGCTGTTGCCGATGACCGGCAAGGCCACCATCCGGCTCAGTCCGGATGCGCAGGCCTCAGAGCCGGCGGCCGAGCCGTCATGCGCGAGCTCGTCGTTGAGCGCGGGCATGCCGGTGGCCCAGGCGCCACCGATGCTGCCTTCGCCCCTGGCGATGGATTTTCCTGCATAGAGCGCGGCGAGGTCGGTCTGCGCACTGCAATCGCCGGCGCGAAAGAACAGCGCCGAGCGGGTCTCGTTCGGAACCCATATCTCGAAGCGTCGCGCGATCGGCGTGGCTTGCGCGGAGAGGAATGTCAGTACCCAGGTATGGTCTACGCCGGTCCGATAGGGAACGCCGACGCCCAGATTGATCCCGACCTTGGCCGCGTCCTCCCAGCGCAGGAAGCTCTTCGCATCGTGCAGGTCCTTGATGATCAGCGGCAGCCCCGCCTTCCAGGTCCGCCCGGGCAGGCCGAAACCGCGCGGAAATTTGGTGTGGCGGGAGTTGAATTCGAACATGTCGGCGGTGCCGTAGTAGCCGTCGACGAGCCCCATCTCGTGGGAGACGTCAGGGTCGTTGTGCCAGAGCTCGATCGCGCCGACATGGGCCTCTTCCTCACCGCAGAACAGCACCATGACGGCCTGGAGGAATTCGCCGGCGAACACGGGCACCGCCACCCCACAGGTGAGGCCGGCTGCGAGGGCCTGATCGGTACGCTTGAAATAGGAGTTGGCGAATTTGGTGAGGATCACGGGGTGGCCGGAGGCCCAAGCCTTGCCGGGAAGGCCCTCGTCATATCCGAAATGCAAGCCTTCGCTGACGGCCTTGAACGCGGACAGCCCTTCGCCGTAGAGGCCGCCACCGAACTCCAGCCGCATGCGCGTCCGGTCCGGCACCCAGAGTTCAACGACGCGAATGAAGGTTTTCATCGAGCATGTCCGCCGTCTCAAGC
This sequence comes from Bradyrhizobium sp. Bra78, assembly GCF_024519855.1. Taxonomy (NCBI): domain Bacteria; kingdom Pseudomonadati; phylum Pseudomonadota; class Alphaproteobacteria; order Hyphomicrobiales; family Nitrobacteraceae; genus Bradyrhizobium; species Bradyrhizobium sp. Bra78. The sequence goes on from NZ_JALJRE010000010.1 coordinate 248,793, forward strand.
CTTGACAGCATCGGTCATTTGGCTGTGTGGCGGACGTTCAAAATTCAGGCAGGGCGGCTCAAACTTCGTGCGGCGGGAAAAGCGCAACGGCTTGGTCGATCCGATCGGATTTCGCGGGGCGCAAGCCATACCGTCTCGCCGGCCACGGCCGGCGATGGCAATTCGATCCTGGCCTCCGACCTTGCGGCCGGAAGCGGCTGTGTTCAGCCGATCGGCAGCCGGGTAATCGTCGGCTGTCTGTCGGCAGTGATCTGCGGCTTGTGCTCGCGTTCGCCGGCCGGCTGCTGCGTCACCGGCAGTTGCAGCACGGTTGCGTGCTGGCCTTCAACGAGCTGCGTTACCAGCACGTATTTACCGTCGGGGAATTCGATCGCGTCATGATGGCGATCGGGAATGTGCGGATCGATCTTGCCGAACTTCCCGACGCGGGAATTGATGGTGCGCGTCCAGATCCAGCGATTGTCGTAGCGGACGTTGTCGGCAAAGGCGAGCTCCGTTCCCGGCAGCAGGCAGACGGCAACTGTCGGATCGGCTGCGGACGCAAAGCCGCGCGTGGAGGTGCCGCGGAAGGTTGTCGTGACGATCGTCTCGCCGACTTCGGCGGGGCGCGACGCGACGGCATGCAGGCTGTAGTCACACATCGGGTGCTCCTCTTGCGAAGACAGCGACCCGCGTCTCTTATCGAGGCGCAGGCCTCTATCAGAGTTCAAGCACGCAACGGTCTGCTTGGTTGTAGGCAAATCTGCGGCTGGGATCCGCAGGCCACGATCACATTAACTTTCCCGAATCCAATAGGAACAAAGCCTCTTCCCGTGCATTCTGCAGGCGCGTGTCAGCGCCCTGAGGGGGCCGACCATCCCGAATAATGCCAGCTCGGTTGCGACGGCAGGCGATTGCATTGCGGCCGGCGCGGGCTCGTTCGCTAACCGCCACCTTTGCAGACAGGGCGAGGCGGTTGTGCGGCGGCTTGCGACGCTGATACTGCGATCAGCGCCGCCGCGACTGTGCTCAAGACGATCTGGCGCATGGCTGTTTCCTCGAGCTGCTGAGGCCGCGAAGCGGTGCTGCTTCATGCGGCGTGCCGAGGATGAAGCGCCGGAGGAGGGGCCGGATAATCTGCGCGAAACCAGAAAGACTACCCAGCGGGAGCGGACAATCGTCCGCTCCAATCGTCGATGGCGATCGTTGCTCATGCGAGCGCGGATGCGCCGGATACTTTCCGGTATCAGTATTTCCGGTACAGGCCGATCAGCTTGCCCTGAATCTTCACCCTGTTGGGCGGCAGGATGCGCACCTCATAGGCCGCGTTGGCGGGCTCGAGCGCGATCGAGGCGCCGCGACGGCGGAAGCGCTTGAGCGTCGCTTCCTCGTCGTCGATCAGCGCCACCACGATGTCGCCGGTATCGGCACTCTCGTTGCGCTGGATCAGCGCCATGTCGCCGTCGAGGATGCCGGCCTCGACCATGGAATCGCCGCGCACTTCGAGCGCGTAATGCTCGCCCGAGCCGAGCATGTCAGGCGGTACGCTGATGGTATGGCTGCGGGTTTGCAACGCCTCGATCGGCGTGCCGGCCGCGATGCGGCCCATTACCGGCACGGCAACGGGGCGTTCGCCCTCGTCGGCAGACAGGCTTGAGCTCGCGCGGACCTTGCCGAGGTTGCCCTCGATGACGCTCGGCGTGAAGCCGCGGCGGCTGCCGGCGGCCGCCTGGAGCTCGGGCAGCTTGATGACTTCGATCGCGCGGGCGCGGTTGGGGAGGCGACGGATGAACCCGCGCTCCTCGAGCGCCGTGATCAGGCGGTGGATGCCCGACTTCGAGCGCAAGTCGAGCGCATCCTTCATCTCGTCGAAAGAAGGCGGCACGCCGCTTTCCTTCAGACGTTCACTGATGAACCGCAGAAGCTCGTATTGTTTGCGCGTTAACATCTCGACCTAAGTCCCCCGGTTGATGTCGTTCGATTCCGAGACGCTGAATTCAGCAATATGCCGCGACATGCTCGAAACAAATCATGAACGGACACTATATGTTCGATACATGTTCCGCAACTGCTTAATTTACCGTGAACAGAGCAAAGTTCGCGGAACGCGCATTGGCGGGACGCTCAGACGGGGAGCCGCAACACTTCGCAAGGCGAGCCCGTCTCGGCTTTCGGCGCGAACGGTGCGCGCACGAGAAGTGCCTGTGCCGCAGCGAGATTCGCAAGCAACGAAGAATCTTGATGGCTGACGGGAAGGGCGACGAGCGTGCCGTCGTCGCGCTGCTCCAGACGTGCGCGCAGATAGTCCTCGCGCTGGTCGTTGGCGCCGACGTCGCGGCCGAGCACGGCGCGCTCGCGGTGATGATGAATTGCGGCCCGGCCCGACAACGCGCGAATCAGCGGCACCATGAACAGGAAGGCGCACACATAGGACGACACGGGATTGCCGGGCAGGCCGATCACAGCCATCGCGCCGAGCCGTCCATGCATCATCGGCTTGCCTGGCCGCATCGCGATCTTCCAGAAGGCCATCGCGACGGCTTCGTCCCTCAGCGCCTGCTGGACCAGATCGTGGTCGCCGACCGATGCGCCGCCGGTAGTGATGAGGACGTCTGCGCCGCTCGCGCGCGCGCGGCGGATGCCGGCGGTGGTGGCCTCCAGCGCGTCGGCGGCAATACCGAGGTCGACGGTTTCGGCCCCCTCGCTGCGAGCCAGCGCATGCAGGGCATAGCCGTTGGAATAGACGATCTGGCCGTGACCGGGCGTGGTGCCCGGCATCACCAGCTCGTCGCCGGTGGCGAGGATTGCGATCTTCGGACGGCGGCTGACGGCGAGGTGGGGGTGATTCATCCCGGCGGCGAGCGCGAGGTCGCGCTCGGTGAGCTGGCTGCCCTTGCGCAGGAGCACGTCGCCCTCGCGGAAATCGACGCCCGCGGGGCGGATGTGCCGGCCGGAGATCGCGGCTTCCTTGATCGTGATGCGCTTGCCGTCAGCGACGGTGTCCTCCTGGATCACCACGGCATCCGCGCCATCGGGAACGACGCCGCCGGTGAAGATCCGCACGGCCTCGCCGGCGCCGACCGATCCTGCGAACGGCCGGCCCGCGGCGACCTCGCCGATCACGGCGAGGGTCGAACCGATCGTTGCGGCATCGGCCGCGCGCACCGCGTATCCGTCCATCGCCGACATTGCCTGCGGCGGCTGCGTGCGCCGCGCGACGACGTCGCGCGTGAGCACGCGATGGTAGGCGTTGTCGAGGGAAACCGTCTCCTCCGGCAGCGGATCCGCACCCGCCAGCACCGCGGCAAGCGCGTCAGAAACCGGCATCAGGGCCACGGCGAAAACTCCTGCTCGGCGCGTTCGGGCGAATGTTCCGCCAGTCTTCTAGCCGAGCGCGGGCGCAGAGGCAAAACAGCTGAGCGGGCGTAACTCAGCTCGCTGCTCACACTGCACTTGAGGGCGAGATCAGGCCCGTCGCGGCATGGTCCCGAGAACGAGACAGATCGGCAGAAGCGTGGCCATGGCAAGGACGATCATGGCGAGCGCCACGGCCAGCATCGGTCAGCTCCTCGCCTGTCCATCCGGACTGCCGTCCAGTGTGACGTCGGGAGCTTTTGGACCTTGATCCTTGTCGGGCAGCGGATCGGCCTGAGATTTCAGGTCGGCGGCCTTGCTGATCAATTTTGCGGAGAGGTCAGAATCCGAGGTGGTTCTGGCGAATTTCATCAGCAGGGAGGCCTGCTTCGTGAGGTAGGTTTTGCCCAACACGTCGATCAATCCGATGTAGAATTCCCAACGGACTAATGAGTCCCGAGACGGGCATTCGTTCCCGGAACTCTGTACAAAAATGCACAAAGTCTTTTGGTTCCTCGCCGTTAGGCGAAATAGGTCCCGAAACGGTCAGATTCCCAGCGCCGTGAGGGCATTTCCAACGTCGCGGGGGGAGGTCACATGGACCGCCGTCAAGCCGCGGGCTCGCGCCCCCTCGACATTCTCGGCGAGGTCATCAAAGAACACGATGCGCCCGGCGGGTACGCCGATCGCGGAGACGACGTGGTCGAAGGCCTCGGCATCCGGTTTGCGCAGACCGATGCTGGACGACAAATACAGCTCGTGGAAATGGCCTAGCACGTCGGCATATTCCTTCGAGAAATAGTCCACATGGGGACGGTTGGTGTTGGAGAAGGCGTAGAGCGGCATCCGCTTCGCCGCCCGCGGCAGCAGCTCGGCGATGTCGGGCATCTCGCCGGCGAAGATCGCGTTCCAGCCCTCCAGGAACTGCGCATCCGAGATGCCGATCCCGAGCGAAGAGCGCAATGAGGCGAAATAATCCTCGTCGCTGATCTTCCCCATCTCGTGCAGCCGATAGGCTTCGCTATCCCGCACATAGCGCGCGACGATGGCGTCGGGCTTGCAGCCGGCATGGCCCGCCCAGCAGGCGATCGCCCTGGAGAAATCGATATCGAGCACCACGCGGCCGAGATCGAACAGAAGCGCATCCGCGCTGCCGGGAGAGAGCGGTGTCACCTGCATCCTTTCACTCAGTATCGATATGGCTCGTGATCGAACAGCGGAAACGCGCTGAACACGCTCGGCGCGTTGGTTGCGGCCGCCTGGTGCAGGCAGGATTTGTCGACCCCGGCGAACGAGGTGGCACCCAGCAGGCCGAGACAGCGCAGCACTTCGTCCTCGAGCAACTCCAGCATCCGCGCCACGCCGGCTTCGCCGGCCGCCGCCAGCGCCCAGCATTGCAGCCGGCCGATGCCGACGAGGTCGGCGCCCGCGGCGATGGCCTTGACGATGTCGGTGCCGCGGCCGAAGCCGCCATCGACCATGATCTTGGCGCGGCCCTTCACCGCGTCGACGATCTCGGGCAGCAAATGCATGGCGCCGCGGCCGTGATCGAGCTGGCGGCCGCCATGGTTGGAGACGTAGATCCACTCGACGCCGTGATCGATCGCGATCTGCGCGTCCTCGGCGGTGGCGATGCCCTTCAGGATCAGCGGGATATTGAACTTGTCCTTGATCATCTTCACGGTCCGCCACTCCAGACCCTTCTGGTAGTCGCCGCCGGTGGCGCGCAGGCGGCTCTCCCGAACGTAACGCTTGGCGATGTCACGTTCGCGACGGCTGTAATGGGCGGTGTCGACCGTCAGGCAGAAGGCGGCATAGCCGTTCTTCTCGGTCCGGCTGACGACATCGGCGACGAAGGCATCGTCGCCGCGGACATAGAGCTGATAGATTCGCAGCGCGTCGGGGGCGGCTTCGGCAGTCTTCTCGAGCCCGGGCTCGGACACCGAGCTCAGCATGTGCGCCGCACCGAACGTGCCGCAGGCGCGTGCAACGCTCGCCGCGCCATCCGGATCGAAGATCTCCAGCGCGCCGACGGGCGCGAGCACCAGGGGCAGGCGCATCCTGCGGCCGAAATGCTCGACCGTGCCGTCGACCTTGCGAACGTCGCGAAGCACGCGCGGGCGGAAGGCGATCTCGTCCAGCGCCATGCGGTTGCGGCGCATCGTGGTCTCGGTCTCGGCGGCGCCGACGATATAATCCCAGGCATTCTGGTTGAGATTGGCACGCGCTTTGCGGATGAATTCGTGCAGATTCTGGAACGGCTCGTTGCTGGCGCCGAGTTCGACGTTCCTTTCCGGCCGGATGCTGGGTGCTTCGTTCATTGTTATCCTCCCGAGAATTTGAAGCCTTGTCTGATCGCCTAACCCGTCCGGCTCTGCAAAACCATCCTAAATTGGGTATGACTGCGCGGCGTGGCCGGTCCGCCGATTCCCGCCGCGCCCGAACGGGTTCTGCAACGTTGCCAAAAGGTTAGGTTCGAACGACGGGATTTTTTCGGTGTAACCGCCGGCGTGGCATCCCGGCCTTGAAGAAACCAGAATGGTATTGTGAGAAACAGGCTGGATCGCCATTTGCATGGCGGCTCCCAGCCCAACCGAAGCGCGAGAAAAAGGCCAGCCTATCCATGCGGAAAACCCTGCTGTTCCCTCTGGGCGCGCTCACGGGAGCGTGTCTGACCCTTCTGGTAGCCAGTCCGCACGGCGGCGTATGGGCAGCACGGGCGGCAGCGAGTGCGGATGACGCCTATTCCAAGCTCAATTTGTTCGGCGAGGTGTTCGAGCGGGTGAAGGCGAGCTATGTCGAAAAGCCCGACAATGCCAAGCTGATCGAAGGCGCGATCACCGGCATGGTGACCTCGCTCGATCCGCATTCGCGCTACATGAACGACAAGGCCTGGACCGAGATGCAGGAGACCACCTCCGGCGAGTTCGGCGGGCTCGGCATCGAGGTCACGATGGAGGAGGGCCTGGTCAAGGTCGTCTCGCCGATCGACGACACGCCGGCGTCGAAGGCCGGCATCATGTCGGGCGACCTCATCAGCAAGATCGATGGTGATGCCGTGCAGGGCATGACGCTCGAGCAGGCCGTCAACAAGATGAAGGGGCCGGTCGACACCCAGACCAAGCTCACGATCGTGCGCAAGGGCGCCGACGCCCCGCTCGACGTCGCGATCAAGCGCGAGATCATCCATGTGCGCCCGGTGCGCTTCCACGTCGAGAACGGCGACATCGGCTATATCCGCGTCACCTCGTTCAACGAGCAGACGACCGACGGCCTGAAGAAGGCAATCGCGTCGATCTCGAAGGAGGTCCCGCCGGAGAAGCTCGTCGGCTATGTGATGGACCTGCGCAACAATCCGGGCGGCCTGCTGGACCAGGCCGTGTCGGTGTCGAGCGCGTTCCTGCAGCGCGGCGAGGTCGTCTCGACCCGCGGCCGCAATCCGGAAGAGACCCAGCGCTTCACCGCGCATGGGGGCGACCTCACCAAGGGCAAGCCGCTCGTCGTCCTCGTCAACGGGGGTTCGGCCTCGGCTTCCGAGATCGTGGCCGGTGCGCTGCATGACCACAAGCGTGCGACCATCATCGGTACGCGCTCGTTCGGCAAGGGCTCGGTGCAGACCATCATTCCGCTCGGCGCCGGCAATGGCGCGCTGGCGCTGACCACGGCGCGCTACTACACGCCGTCGGGCCGCTCGATCCAGGCCCAGGGCATCGCGCCCGACATCGAGATCCTCCAGGACGTGCCGCCCGAGCTGAAGGGCCGGATGGATACGATGGCGGAGTCCCAGATGCGTGGGCATCTGTCGGCCGCCGACGGCACCGAGCAGACCGGATCGCAGTCCTATGTCCCGCCGGAAGAGAAGAACGACAAGGCCCTGCATGCGGCCTACGACTTCCTGCACGGCCAGACCGCGAATGCCGTCGCGGCCAAGCCCGCATCGAAGGCCACGGTGCCGAACTGAACCCTCGCGAACTGTGAGACGTCCATCGCCCGGGAGCGGATACCGCTCCCGGGCGAATTCGTTTCGGACGCCGTCTCAGCCCGGGTTCACGGCCGCAAAGGTGGCCTCGTAGCGGCCGCCGCGCTCGGCCCATCGCCGGACGAATCACCACGGTCAGATCCTCACGGGCTGACGTCTCGGCTCAAGAACGACGACTGCTCAAATTGCCCGCGCGCCGGGTCTTAACTGTGTCAGGGCGACGCCGGAGATCGCGAGCAGTCCACCGACAATCAACTTGGGGGTGACGCGCTCGCCAAGGAACAGCACGCTCGACATCAGGGCGAACACCGGAAGCAATAGACCGAAGGGTGCGACGCGGCCCATGGAGCAGCGGGCGATCAACCAGAACCAGAGGCCGAACCCGACAATTCCTCCGATGAAGATCGTATAGGCGAGCGCCAGCCAACCGCGTCCATCCGCCGTGACCAGGCTCGCGACTTGTCCATGCTCGAAGAGCAGCGACATCAACATCACCTGAGGCACCGTGAACAGCGACGACCATCCCATCAACATCAGGGGATCAAAAGGGCCGAAGCGTTTCGTCAAGACGTTGGATACGGCGAATGCGAAGGCCGCCGCGACCACAAGCAGCAGCGGAAGCGCGTTTGCCGACAGGCCGGGCCCCGCTGCCAACACGACCACGCCGGCGAATGCAAGAGCGACGCCGGCGGAGGTGGTCAGTGAGGGCCTCTCGGCAAGAAGCGGCCACGCCAGCAGGACCGTGAAGGGCGTGGCGAGTTGATATGCGACGGCCGACATGCTTCCCGAGCCGAGCCCAAGGCCGACATAGAACAGCCCGAAGTTCAGTCCCCCGAGGAAAATCGAAATCGCTGCGATCGGGCCGAACTGCCGACGCGTGGGCTTCTTGACCACCGGAACGAGCAGCAGCGCGATCGCCAGGAAGCGCAGCGCGAGGAAGAAGAGAGGCGGAAACTCCGTCACGCCCACCTTGATGGCCACGAACTGATAACCCCAGAGCAGGGGAACGGCCACGGCACAGACGATCTCGATGGCGGACATGGCACCCTTCCTTTCAAGACCGATTGGTCCAGATATTGGCGTGTTGAACGGCGGAGGTGCCCAAGGTCGCTATCCCAATGAAACGGGTTGTCTACCTGATGAAGCGGTCGAGAAGAGCGTCGGCGGTGGCTTGCGACTTGCTCCGTGTCGGTGCCGTTTTGCCGACCACGCGCAGCCCCTCGACGAAACAGACCAGAATTCCGGCGGTACTTGCAGGCTCGACGCCGTCGGCCAGCTTGCCCGCCGCCTTCGCGCGGGAAAGTGCATCGGCCACCCTGGCCTTCATGGCTTCGAAAAAGCTCGCGATGCGACGCTCAACGTCGGCATCCTGACCGGCCAGTTCCATGGCCGTGGCCACCAGCAGGCATCCACGCCGCCCCTTGGCGCCGCTGGTTCGGTCGACATACCCGGCAAGGAAGGCCCGCAGGCCGTCCACCGGCTCCCGGCGGGACGCCAGTTCAACATCCATCCGTGTCAGGGCATCGGCGATGTAGCGATCGAGCGCACGCAGGAACAGCGAGTGCTTGTCACCGAAAGCGGCATACAGGCTGCCACGCGAGAGCTTGGTCGCACGAAGAAGGTCCGGCAGCGCCGTGGCGTGATAGCCACGCGACCAGAACACACCCATCGCGCGTTCGACGGCGGCTTCCGTGTCGAAACCTCGGGGCCGGCCACGGGGTGACTGGACTGTGGCTCGGTGACGCATTTCCGATATATAGACCAAATGGTCTTTAATTCCAAGCGGTCCCCCTGGGCCCCATGAGCTGACGACCGCACCTGTGGGGTCAGATCCCTAGCTCGCCTCGCGGCGGCGGCCTTCCTCGCTACCGCGCTGGGCGAGGCGGCTGCAATGAACTGCGAACAGCTCCAGCACCTGGTCGGCCGGTTTTGCGGCGCTGAACAGATAGCCCTGCATCTCGGAGCAGCCGAGCGCGCGCAGCAGGCGCTGCTGCTCCTCGGTCTCGACGCCTTCGGCCGTGGTGGTCATGCGGCGCGCGGCCGCCAGATTGACGACGGCCTGGACGATGCTGGCGGAGCCGTCGGGGCCGGCGATGTCGTTGACGAAGCAGCGGTCGATCTTGATCTTGTCGAATGGGAAGCGGTGCAGATAGCTCAGCGAGGAGTAGCCGGTGCCGAAATCGTCGAGCGCGATGCGCACGCCGATGGCGCGGAGTTGGTGCAGTATCGCAAGCGCGGTGTCGTCGTCGCGGATCAGCACCGCCTCGGTGATCTCGAGCTCGAGCCGGCTCGCGGGCAGATTGGACGCGGCGAGCGCCGCCACGATCTTCAGCGCCAGCGTGCCGCTCTTGAACTGCACCGGCGAGACGTTGACGGCGAGGCGGATGTCGTCGGGCCAGGCGGCGGCGTCGCGGCAGGCGGTGGCCAGCACCCATTCGCCGATCTCGTTGATCAGGCCGGTGTCTTCCGCGATCGGGATGAATTCGGCGGGCGAGACCATGCCGCGTTCGGGGTGGCGCCAGCGGACCAGCGCCTCGCAGCCGGTGATGCGGTCGTCCTTGAGGCTGAGGCAGGGCTGGTAGTAGACCTCGAGGCCGCCATGGGCGATGGCGTGGCGCAGGTCGATCTCGAGCTGGCGCCGCTCGTGGATTTTGGCATCCATGGCCGGCTCGAAAAAGCGATAGGTCCGGCGTCCGGCGGCTTTGGCGGCATACATCGCCATGTCCGCGTTCTTCAGGATCTGGTCGAGCGCCGTGCCGTGTTGCGGCGCCAGCGCAATGCCGATGCTGGCCTCGGTCGCAAGATGATGGCCCATGCAGTCGAAGGGGGCGCGGATGGCCTCGAACACACGTGCGACGAGCTCGTTGACCTGGTCCAGCGATGTCACCGCTCCCTGGATGATGGCGAATTCGTCGCCGCCGAGCCGCGCCACGAAGTCCGCCGGCCCCGCGCAGCGGCGGAGGCTGTGCGCGACCGACTTCAGCAGTTGGTCGCCGACGAGATGCCCGAGCGCGTCGTTGACGCCCTTGAACTCGTCGATGTCAATGTAGTGCACCGCGAGCTGCTCGCCCCCGGCGACGACAGCCAATTCCTCGCGCAGACGCTCGTGGAACAGGGCGCGGTTCGGCAGGTCGGTCAGCGCGTCGTAATGGGCGAGATGGGTGATGCGCTCCTCGATGCGCCGGCGCTCGGTGATGTCCTCATGCGTCGCCACCCAGCCGCCGTCCGCGAGGGGTTCGTTGACGATCTGGATCGAGCGCCCATCGGAGGTGTCGATCACCATGGAATTGCGCGCATGGATGTCGCGCAGGACCCGCGCGACGTACAGGTCCACATCGCCCGTGAACGAGCCGGTGGCCTTGCGGTGTGCGATGATGTCGTGGAAGCTGCAGCCCGGTCTCACGATTTCGGCCGACAGCCCGTACATCTCGATGTAGCGCTGGTTGCATATCACGAGCTGCTGCGAAGCGTCGAACAGCAACAGGCCCTGGGTCATGTTGTTGACGGCGCGATCGAGACGCTGCTTTTCCAGCGTCAGCCGCTCGCGCGAAAGGCGGTGCTGCTCCATGAGCTTGCGCACGATCGCGATCAGCACGCCCGCGATGGCGAGCGCGGAAGAGGCGGCGACCGAGATCAGGATGCCGATCTGCTCGCGCCAATCTGCAAGGGCTGCGGCGCGGGTCGTGGTGGCCATCATCAGAATCGGGAAGTGGGGCAGGGCATGCGCGGAGATCAGCCGGTCCTCTCCGTCGACGGGACTCGTGAAGTGACCGGCGAAGTGATCGAGCCCGAAGACCCTCTGCTGCTCGAACGCGCCGTTCTTGAAATTCCGCCCCATCAATTCGCTGGAGTGAGGATAGCGGGCGAGCAGCGTGCCGTCCCGGTGCAGCATCGAGATCGTGGCGCTCTCGCCGAGCACGACGGGTTCGAAGAATTTCTCGAAATTGGCCGGTTCGATGCCGCGTCCGACCACGCCGATGAACTCGCCGTTCGGTCCGTTGATCCTGCGCACGATCAGGATGGTCCAGGCGCCGGAGACGCGGCTGTACAGCGGCTCGATCAGCACGTCCGGCGAGTTGGGATCGTATTTGAAGGTCCGAAAATAGGCGCGATCGGCAACGTTCACTTTCGGGGCTGGCCATGCCGCCGACGAATTGATCAAATTGCCTTCGGCATCGATGACGTTGACGCCGCCCATATAGGGCAGTGCCTCGATCTTCGAGCGCAGCATCCGGTGGATGTCCTGGCCGGCGAGGCGCTTGCGAAAGTCCTCCACGGTTGCGATGCCGCTGATACGGACGTGGTCGACGAAGTCCTTCTGGATGACGGCGAAATCCTGCAACTGCTGATCGAAATGATGGGCGAGCAGCAGCACGGTATTTTCCAGCTCGCGGGCGGAGTTGCGCAACGCGCGTTCGCGGAAGTTCTGCGCCATCAGCGTCGCGCCGACGGCGATCGCCGCGATCAGCAGCGCGCCGCCCACGACCAGCCAGCGGATCGGCCCGCTGCGCGCGAAGGCCTGGTCAAAAAGGCGACTGCCGAATCTCGTCATCATGCTCGATCGTTGCCGTGCACACGTCAGGGTCATTCTCGGCCCCGAAAGCATCCGTTGGTTTACGGGAACGGGGTGGAGGCAAAGTTAGGAAGGTGGGTTAACGCGCCGTGAACGAACGCGCACAAAAGCGATCGATGCGCGGGACACGAGACGTGCAGGATTTGCCGGTTGCTTGCACCGGGCCGGTCAATTCCTGCCGGGCATCGCGATGATCAACGCGAGCTTAACCATCTAAGGTGCTGGCGATCCTCATGTCCGCATTGGCACACGAATTGCGAGTGTCTTCGCAACGAAGCAGAGAGGATACGATCATGAAGAATACTTTGAAGAATTTTCTCGCCGACGAAACCGGTGCAACCGCGATCGAGTACGGCCTGATCGCCGCCGGCATCGCGCTTGCGATCATCACCGTCGTGAACGGCATGGGCAGCAAGCTCAATACAAAATTCGGGTCGATCAGCACGTCGCTGAAATAGCGGCGCGCACCAGAGCATTTTCAAGCGAAGTGGGCACCGGTTCGCGTAAAGAAAACGCGTCAAAACAGAAATCCGGAGCTCCGTTCCGATGCAATCGGAATGAGGTTCTAGACGCGGTAATGGCCGGACTTGCCGCCGAGCTTCTCGACCAGGTGGATGCCCTCGATGCGCACGCCGCGCTCGACCGCCTTGATCATGTCGTAGATCGTGAGGCAGGCGACCGAGACGGCGGTGAGCGCCTCCATCTCGACGCCGGTCGGCCCAGTGACCTTCACGCTGGCGCGGACGAGGCAGCCGGGCAGCTTTGCGTCGGGCTCGATCTCGACCGTCACCTTCGACAGCGCGAGCGGATGGCAGAGCGGGATCAGCTCCGAGGTGCGTTTGGCGGCCATGATGCCGGCGATGCGGGCCGTGCCGAGCACGTCGCCCTTCTTGGCGTTGCCGGAGACGATCAGATCAAGCGTCGCCCTGGTCATGACGACGCGTCCTTCCGCGACCGCGAGCCGCTCGGTCGCGGGCTTGTCAGACACGTCCACCATCCGTGCCTCGCCGGAAGCGCCGATGTGGGTGAGGGCAGGGCCGACCCTCCTGGATGGCCTGGTCGCGGAGGACTTGGCCGCGGAGGACTTTCGCGCCGAAGATTTGCGCGCCGAGGATTTGCGCGCCATGTCAGCGCGTACCCGTCGCGAGCGCAGTCTCACGCGCCAGCAGCGTACGCGTGGCGGCGGTCACGTCAGCCTGCCGCATCAGGCTTTCGCCGACCAGAAAGGTCGACATGCCGACGCGCTCGAGCCGGGCGAGATCGGCGGGCGTGAAGATGCCGCTCTCGCCGACCATCAGCCGGTCCCCGGGAATCAGGGGCGCCAATCCTTCACTGGTCGCAAGCGTGGTTTCGAAGGTGCGCAGGTTGCGATTGTTGACACCGATCATCGGCGAACGGAGTTTCAGCGCCCGGTCGAGCTCGGCCCGGTCGTGGATCTCGATCAGCACGTCCATGCCATAGGCGATAGCAGCGTCTTCGAGATCCTTGGCGGTGGCGTCGTCGAGCGCAGCCATGATGATCAGGATGCAGTCGGCGCCATGCGCACGGGCCTCCGCCACCTGATAGGTGTCGAACAGAAAGTCCTTGCGGAGCACCGGCAGCGATGTCGCCGTGCGCGCTGCCACCATGAAGTCGAGATGGCCCTGGAACGAGGGCGTGTCGGTCAGCACCGACAGGCAGGCGGCGCCGCCGGCTTCGTAGGCCCTCGCGAGCAGCGGCGGATCGAAATCGGCGCGGATCAGTCCCTTCGAGGGCGAGGCCTTCTTGATCTCGGCAATCAGCGCGTAGTCGCCATGGCCGAGCTTGGTCCGGATCGCGCGGAGGAAGCCGCGCGGAGCGGGTTGCGCCTTCGCCGCCGCCTCGACGTCCGAAAGCGGCCGTGCGCGCCTAGCGGCTGCGATTTCCTCGCGCTTGTACGCTTCGATCTTGGTCAGGATGTCCGACATGGGAAACTCAGCCGTTGGAGACCGCGATCAGATGTTTCAGCCGTGCGCTCGCCGCGCCGCTGTCGAGCGACGTTGCGCCGATCGCGACGCCTTCCTTGAGATCCTTGGCGCGGCCAGCCACCACCAGCGCCGCGGCGGCGTTCATCAGCGCCACGTCGCGATAGGGGCTCGGCTTGCCGTCGAGCACGCTCTGCAGCGCAATCGCATTGGCGTCGGCGTCGCCGCCCTTCAACGCACCGGGCTCGCAGCGCGGCAGGCCGGCTTCCTCCGGCGTCACCTCGAAATTCCGGATCTCGCCATTGTGGAGCGCGGAGACGAAGGTCGGGCCGGTGAGGGTGATCTCATCGAGGCCATCGGAGCCGTGCACCACCCAGGCGGATTCGGAGCCGAGATTCTTCAGCACCTGCGCCAGCGGCTGCACCCATTGGCGGGAGAACACGCCGACCATCTGCCGCTTCACGCCGGCCGGATTGGACAGGGGGCCGAGCAGATTGAAGATCGTGCGCGTCGCCAGCTCGACCCGGGTCGGGCCGACGTTCTTCATGGCGGGATGATGGGCGGGGGCGAACATGAAGCCGATGCCGCATTCGCGCACGCAGCGGCTGACCTGTTCGGGCCGGAGGTCGATCTTCACCCCGAGCGAAGCCAGCACGTCGGCGGCGCCCGAGCGCGACGACAGCGCGCGGTTGCCGTGCTTGGCCACCGGCAAACCGGCACCCGAGACGATGAAGGAGGCGCAGGTCGAGACATTGACCGAGCCCGAACCGTCGCCGCCGGTGCCGACGATGTCGACCGCGTCCGCGGGCGCGTCGACCGTGAGCATCTTGGAGCGCATTGCCGCGACCGCGCCGGTGATCTCGTCCACGGTCTCGCCGCGCACCCGCAGCGCCATCAGGAGGCCGCCCATCTGCGAGGGCGTCGCCTCGCCGGACATCATGGCGTCGAAGGCGGACGCCGCTTCCTCACGCGACAGGCTGGCGCCGGTCGCCACTTTTCCAATGATCGATTTCAGGTCGTCCATCGCGTGCTTTCAACTCACTGGTTCGCGCCGGTCACCTGCGCGAAGGCGGCCTGATTGATGCTGGTCCCGATGTCGGTTTCGAGCTTGTTGACATAGGAGGCGACCTGCTCCTCGGTTTGCGCGCGATCGAGGCCGTCCTTCAGCTTCTTGACCGCGTCGGAAGCGGCGTCGACCGTGGGATCGATGATGTCGGTGACGCGGAACACGATCACCTCGGTGCCGCCGGTCACCGGCGTCTGCCCGACGCTGTCCTTGGCGGCGCGGAAGGCCGCCGCCACGACGGTTGCGGGCACGCTGGCGGGCGAGTCGTCGCGCTTGAAGCCGGTCGCGGTCTCGACCTTGGCGCCGACCGCGGCTGCTTCGTCGGCGAGCTTGCCGCCGGATTCGAGCTTCTGCACCATCTCGGTCGCCTTGGCCTTCAGCTTGGTCGCGATCTGGTCCTGCCGCCAGCGCGCCTCGACCTGGTCGCGAACTTCGTCGAGATTGCGGTCACGGGACGGCGTGATGGCAAGCACGTCGTACCAGACAAAGCCGCCCTTGAACGAGATCGAGTCGTTGTCGACGCCGACGTCGGTGTTGAAGGCCTGGGACACCACGTCGAGGCCCTGCGGGATGTTGGCGACCGCCTGACCGTTCGGGGCGCGGCCCGAACGGTCGACGGCGTCGATGGTCACGGCGGTGAGGCCGAGCTTCTGCGCCGCGTCGATCACGCTGGAGCCGCCGCCGCGCTCGTCTTCCATCTTGTCGCGAAGATCGGCGACCTTGACGCGCGCGCGCTCGGTGGCGATCTCGCGCTTGATGTCGCCGGCAAGGCTGGCGTAGTTCGCCTCTTTGCCCGGCTCGATCTTGTCGACCTTGACGATCGAGGTGCCGAGAGCGCCCTGGATCGGCTGGCTGATCTCCCCCGCGGGAAGCGCGAAGGCGGCAGTCCCGACTGTGGGATCGAGCGAGGATTTGGTCACGAGCCCAAGGTCGATGTCGGAGGCGCTGAGCCCGCGCTCCTTGCCGAGATCTTCGAACGACATCCCGCCGACGAGCCGCTCGCGCGCGGCCTGCGCCTCGGTGGCGTTGGGGAACACGAGCTGCTGGATCTGGCGCTTCTCCGGCGTGCCGAGGCGGTCCTTGCGCTGGTCGAACAGCTTTTTCGCGTCGTCGTCGGAGACCTCGCTCCACTTGCCGATCTCTTCCGGCGAGACCACGACGAAGGCGATCTTGCGATATTCGGGCGCGCGGAACTGGACCTTGTGATCCTCGAAATAGGCGGCGAGCGCCTCGGGCGAGGGCGCGTCGATGGTGCCTGCCTGGGCCGCATCGAGCCTGACGAATTCAATGGCGCGCTGCTCGTTCTGGAAGCGCGTCAGCACGTCGATCATCGCCTTCGGCGGCTCGAGACCGGCGCCGATCGTGCCGGTGATCTGCCGTCGCAGCGAGACCTTGCGCTGGTCGGCTACGTAGCGCTGCTCGGTATAGCCGAAATTGCGGATCATGGCCTGGAAGCGGTTCGGGTCGAAGCTGCCGCCGACGCCCTTGAAGTTGGGATCGCTCATGATGACCTGGCGGATCTGGTCGTCGGACTGGCCGAGCCCGAGACGGCGCGCCTCTTCGTCGAGGGCGGCTTCCGCGATCGTCTGCTGGAGCACCTGGCGGTCGAGGCCGAACGCGCGCGCCTGGTCAGGCGTCAGCGGACGGCCGAACTGACGGCTGATCTGTTGCAGGCGATCGGTGTAGATCTGGCGGAACTCGTTCAGCGAAATCTCGGTCCCGCCGACCTTGGCGACCGTGGACTGCCCGAAGCCCTTGAAGATGTCGGCGATGCCCCAAACGCCGAAACTGACGATCAGCACGCCCATCACCACGGCCATAATGGTCTTGCCGAGCCAGTTTGATGAGGCCTTGCGCATTCCTCGAAGCATTTGGTCCAACTTGTTTGGCAGGAGGGGAACGGAGCGCGTCTTTAATGCAGATTCCGCAAAAGCGCGTCACCAAATTGATCAATCATCATAAAGTGGCGGCTTTCCCCCCGCAACCTCGGGTCAGGCGGTCGTTCGCAGCTGCGGTTAAAGGCCCGGGGTCTCTGGAACTGCCGCGACACCTCTGCTAGCGCATGCACAAACCTCATTTTGCTGGAAATCGACATGACCGATGCCATCCGACCGCTGATCGCCGGCAACTGGAAAATGAACGGCTTGAAGAGCGCGACTGCCGAATTCGACGCCATGCTCAATGGTGCGGCAGAGGTGCACGGCAAGGCAGATCTCTTGGTCTGCCCGCCGGCGACCCTGATCGCAGCCTTCGCCGAGAGGGCGCGCGGCAAGAACGTCGCGGTGGGGGCCCAGGATTGCCATCCCAAGGCCTCGGGCGCCCATACCGGTGATATCGCGGCCGAAATGCTGGTGGATGCGGGCGCTACCTCGATCATCGTCGGACATTCCGAGCGCCGCGCCGACCACGGCGAGGGCGATGCCCTGATCCGGCAGAAGGCCGAGGCCGCCCGGCGGGCCGGGGCGGTCGCGATCGTCTGCATTGGCGAGACACAAGGCCAGCGCGATGCCGGCCAGACCCTGGACGTCCTGCGCGGCCAGCTCGACGGCTCGCTGCCGGACGGCTCCACGGCGGCGAATCTGGTCGTGGCCTATGAGCCGGTCTGGGCGATCGGTACCGGCCTGACCCCGACGTCCAAGGATGTCGAGCAAATTCATGGCTTTATCCGGGAGTTCCTGACCTCCCGGTTCAAAGCTGACGGCGCCAGGATGCGCGTCCTCTATGGCGGATCGGTCAAGCCCTCGAACGCAGCCGAGCTGATGGCCGTGAAGAACGTCAACGGAGCGTTGGTCGGCGGCGCCAGCCTGAAGGCGGCCGATTTTCTTGCCATTGCGAAGGGCTGCCCCTAGCTAATCTCAAAGCGCGGATACGGGCCCGATCGGGGGTGGCAATGCCGTTTCCGATCGTGTAACACCGCGCAACTTCAGGAAAACCCGCGAAGCGCGATCGGCTGCCGGTACCGGCGCTGTCGGCTTGTGACGGAAGGACACTATGCAGACTGTTGTCATCGTCATCCACCTCATGATCGTCGCCGTCATGATCGGCGCCGTCCTACTCCAGAAGTCGGAAGGCGGCGGCCTCGGCATGGGCGGCGGCGCGGGCTTCATGTCGAGCCGCGGCACCGCGAATCTCTTGTCGCGGACGACCGCGATCCTGGCCGCGGGCTTCTTCC
This sequence comes from Bradyrhizobium sp. Bra78, assembly GCF_024519855.1. Classification (NCBI taxonomy): domain Bacteria; kingdom Pseudomonadati; phylum Pseudomonadota; class Alphaproteobacteria; order Hyphomicrobiales; family Nitrobacteraceae; genus Bradyrhizobium; species Bradyrhizobium sp. Bra78. The sequence goes on from NZ_JALJRE010000010.1 coordinate 266,859, forward strand.
TGACCAGCCTGTTCCTGTCCTGGTATGCCGGCTACAATCGTGCGCCCTCGTCGATCATCGGCACGCCGGCGTCGCAGGGCCAGCCGGCCGGCGGATCGCCGATCGCGCCGCCGACCTCCGGCGGCATCCTGGATTCGCTGAAGAAGGCCGACGAGCAGCAGCAGCCCGCGCCGGCGCCGAGCGGCCCCCAGGTTCCGCGTTCGCAATAAAGCAGGGGGGCCATGCAGGGCGGCTTCTACCGTCCTGCATCAAAAATCCCCATCAAGGCTCTGTCACCACTCTCAGTTTTGGCTCACCCACAGGCCCGCAGATTATTTGGGGCGGAATACGAATCGCTTTGGCGAATCGAATTCGAGGGATTAGAGGTTAAGCCCCATGGCGCGGTACATATTCATCACCGGCGGCGTGGTTTCTTCGCTCGGCAAGGGTCTGGCTTCAGCGGCACTCGGTGCCCTGCTGCAGGCCCGGGGCTACAAGGTCCGCCTCCGCAAGCTCGACCCCTATCTCAACCTCGATCCCGGGACGATGTCGCCGTATCAGCACGGCGAAGTGTTCGTGACCGATGACGGCGCGGAGACCGATCTCGATCTCGGTCACTATGAGCGCTTCACCGGACGGCCCGCGACCAAGCAGGACAACATCACCACCGGGCGCATCTACCAGGACATCATCTCGAAGGAGCGGCGCGGCGACTATCTCGGTGCGACCATCCAGGTCGTTCCGCACGTCACCAACGCCATCAAGGAATTCGTCCTCTCCGGCAACGACGATTACGACTTCGTGCTGGTCGAGATCGGCGGCACTGTCGGCGACATCGAAGGCCTGCCGTTCTTCGAGGCGATACGCCAGCTCAAGAACGAGTTGCCGCGCGATCACGCCATCTACATCCACCTCACGTTGCTGCCCTACATCCCCAGCGCCGGCGAATTGAAGACGAAGCCGACGCAGCACTCGGTGAAGGAGCTGCGCTCGATCGGCATCCAGCCGGACATCCTGCTCTGCCGTACCGACCGCGAGATTCCGAAGGAGGAGCGCCGCAAGCTCGGCCTGTTCTGTAACGTACGCGAAAGCGCGGTGATCGAGGCGCGCGATGCCGACAGCATCTACGCCGTGCCCGAAGCCTATCACAACGCGGGCCTCGACGACGAAGTGCTCGCCGCCTTCGGCATCGGCTCGCGAATCCCGCCGGTGCTCAAGAGCTGGCAGCAGATCAACGAGCGCATCCGCAATCCCGAGGGCAACGTCACCATCGCCATCGTCGGCAAGTACACCGGCATGAAGGATGCGTACAAGTCGCTGATCGAGGCGCTTTCGCATGGTGGCATCGCCAACAAGGTGAAGGTCAATCTCGACTGGATCGAGAGCGAGATCTTCGAGAAGGAAGACCCCGCGCCGTTCCTCGAGCACGTCAATGGCATCCTGGTGCCGGGCGGCTTCGGCCAGCGCGGCGCCGAAGGCAAGATCCGCGCGGCGCAGTTCGCGCGCGAGCGCGACGTGCCGTATTTCGGCATCTGTTTCGGCATGCAGATGGCCGTGATCGAGGCCGCGCGAAATCTGGTCGGCATCGAGGAGGCCAACTCAACCGAGTTCGGCCCGACCAAGGAGCCGCTGGTCGGCCTGATGACGGAGTGGCTGCGCGGCAACGAGCTCGAGAAGCGCTCCAAGGCCGGCGATCTCGGTGGCACGATGCGCCTCGGCGCCTATCCTGCCGCGCTCAACCGCGGCAGCCGCGTCTCGCAGGTCTATGGCGGCGCGACCGAGATTTCCGAGCGCCACCGCCACCGCTACGAGGTCAACACCGCCTACAAGGATCGCCTCGAGCAGCACGGCCTGAAATTCTCGGGCCTCTCGCCCGACGGCGTGCTGCCGGAGATCGTCGAGTACGAGGATCACCCCTGGTTCATCGGCGTCCAGTTCCATCCGGAGCTGAAATCGCGGCCGTTCGAGCCGCATCCGCTGTTCGCGTCCTTCATTCAGGCGGCGATGGTGCAGAGCCGGCTGGTCTGATTTCCCCGCCTTTGACGATCGCGCCATTTGTTGCGACAACTCCCTGCCGCAAGAACAACAATGCAGGAGTGAACTCCGATGATCTATGAAATGCGCATCTATCGCTGCGTGCCCGGCCGCCTGCCGGCGCTCTTGAAGCGGTTCGAGACGGTGACACTGAAGCTCTGGGAAAAGCACGGCATCAAGCAGGCCGGCTTCTTCACCACTCTGATCGGCGAATCGAACCAGGAGCTGACCTATTTCCTGGCCTGGGATTCGCTCGCCGATCGCGAAGCGAAGTGGGGCAAGTTCATGACCGACCCGGACTGGATGAAGGCACGCGCCGAGAGCGAGGCGGACGGCCAGATCGTCGGCAATATCGTCAGCCAGCTGCTGACGCCGACGGCCTTCTCGTCGGTCAGGTAGCGTCTCCCGCCGCAGGGCGCAGTGCGGGGAACCCCGCGCAACCCTGATATTCAAACAGCCCGGGCCGAATAGGGTTGATCCGCCCTTCATCGCCGCTATGGTCGCGGCGAAACGAGGGATTTGCCTTGAGCTCTTCGACGTCAGCGGCGCCGGTCGTCACCGTCGGCACGGTCAAATTCGGCAATGATCTGCCGATCTCGATCATTGCCGGGCCGTGCCAGCTCGAAAGCCGCCAGCATGCGCTGGAGGTGGCCTCCGCGCTGAAGGAGATCGCCGCGCGGCTGAAGATCGGCCTCGTCTACAAGACCTCGTTCGACAAGGCCAACCGCACCAGCGCATCCGCCGCGCGCGGGCTGGGGCTCGCGCAATCGCTGCCGATCTTCGCGGAAATCCGATCGTCGCTCGGCCTGCCGGTCCTGACCGACGTGCACGAGGCCACGCAGTGCGCCGACGTGGCGCAGGCCGTGGACATCCTGCAGATCCCGGCGTTCCTGTGCCGGCAGACCGATCTGCTGCTGGCCGCGGCCGCGACCGGCAAGGTCGTCAACGTCAAGAAGGGGCAGTTCCTGGCGCCCTGGGACATGGCCAACGTCGTCGCCAAGATCACCAGCGCGAACAATCCCAACGTGCTCGTCACCGAGCGCGGTGCGTCCTTCGGCTACAACACGCTGGTGTCCGACATGCGCGCCTTGCCGATCCTGGCGCGCACCACCGGCGCTCCGGTGATTTTCGATGCCACTCATTCGGTGCAGCAGCCGGGCGGGAAGGGGACCTCCTCCGGGGGCGAGCGCGAATTCGTGCCGGTGCTGGCACGCGCGGCTGTCGCCGTCGGCGTTGCCGGCGTCTTCATCGAGACCCATCCCGATCCCGATCGCGCGCCGTCCGACGGACCCAACATGGTGCCGCTGCGCGAGTTCGAAGGACTGATCCGAAAGCTGATGGCGTTCGACGCCATCGCAAAGAACCCGCGCTGATGCAGCAAGGCGAGGCGCGGCCGCACGATCACGGCCTGCCGGCCGCGCTCTATGTCATCTCCGGTGCAAGCTTTGCCGCAGCGCTCTCCGCGCGCGCGCTCGATCCGGTGCTGCCGCACGTCGCCGAGGATTTTGGCGTCAGCATCGCGACCGCTGCCGGCTTTGCCGCGGTGTTCGCCTTCACCTTCTCGATCATCCAGCCGATCGTCGGCGCCGCTGCCGACCTGTTCGGCAAGACGCGGCTGATGATCGGCTGCCTCGCGCTGCTCGGCCTTGCCAACATCCTGGGTGCGTTCTCGACCTCGTTCTCGGTTCTGTTCGCAACCCGCATCCTCGCCGGCATCGGCTCCGGCGGCGTGTTTCCGGTGGCGCTCAGCCTGACCAGCGATCTCGTCGGGCCGGAGAAGCGCCAGGTCGCGATCAGCCGCACGCTCGCGGGCGCGATGACCGGCAATCTCCTCGGCGCCTCCGCCTCCGGCCTGATCGGCGATTTCCTCGGCTGGCGCGGCGTGCTGGCGGTGCTCGGTGTGCTCGTGATCGTTGCCTCGATCGCGGTCGCCGCCGGTTTTCGTGGCGCCAGGGTCAAGCACCCGCCAAAGACCAGCCTGTCGGCGCTGAAGGCCGGCTATCGCACCATCTTCACCAACCCGAACGCCTATGTGTGCTATTCGGCTGTTTTCATCGAAGGCTGCTGCGTGCTCGGCCTGTTTCCCTACATCGCTTCGTTCCTGTTCGAGCTCGGGCAGACATCGCTCTCGATCGCCGGAATCGTCATCGCGGGCTTTGCGGTCGGCGGCCTGTTCTACACGCTGACGGTGTCGCGCCTGCTGCCGTGGCTGGGCATGAAGGGCATGATGATCGCGGGCATGACGCTGGTGGCCTCGCAGCTCGTTGTCGTCGCCTTCGGCCCTCGCTGGGAAGTGCAGGCGCTCAATCTCGTCGTGATGGGATGGGGCTTCTACATCGCCCATGGTTGTCTGCAGGTCTTCGCCAGCGAGCTCTCGGCCGAGGCCCGTGCGACCGCGCTGTCGCTGCATTCGTTCTTTTTCTTCATGGGACAGACGGTGGGGCCGCTCGCTTATGGCCTCGGTCTCCAGCACGGTGGCAAGATGCCGACCCTGTTTGCGAGCGCAGCGATCATGGTTGCGCTCGGCTTCGTCTGCGCGCGGCTGCTCAAGCCGCGAGCCCCGGCTGACGCGCGGCCCTGACGGAAGTATCGAACTACCGCTCTTCGCAATCGAGCTGGATCAACCGCTGAGCTTGCGGTCGGAAGCATGAGGCGGGAATTGCCCCGGGTTGGCGGCGATCTTGTTGTTCGCCGCCGTTTGGTCGCGAAAACGCGCAATTCGCGTCACCGTGCCACGGGTGCCTCTGCATGCATGGCACGCGGATTGCTTCGATTTTGAGCAAAACCGAAGGTGACACCGTGGATGCCCAGCCCAGCCGTTCGCCCAGCGTTGCCGGTTCGACCCGATCGACCGGATATCCCACGAGACCACCGCTGCGGCGTTTCCTGACCGATTGCTACGAGGAATTCAGGACCGACAATTCTGGCGAGCTTGCCGATTACATTCCCGAATTGACGCGCGCCAACCCCGGTCATTTCGGCGTTGCGCTCGTCACGATCGACGGCCACGTCTACGAGGTCGGCGACAGCGCAGTGCCGTTCACGATCCAGTCGGTCTCGAAAGCCTTCGTCTTTGCCCTTGCGTTGGAGACGGTCGGCGAGGAGCGTGTCGCTGCAACCATCGGGGTCGAGCCGAGCGGCGAAGCCTTCAATTCGATCCGGCTCACCAACGACAACCGTCCCTTCAACCCAATGGTCAATGCCGGCGCGATCGCATGTTCGGGACTGATCTACGGAGTGGACGGGAAGGGCGCCTTCGAGCGCGTCCGCTCCAAGCTCAGCCAGTTCGCCGGGCGCGAGCTCGGGGTCGACGAGGCCGTGCATGTCTCGGAGACCGCGACCGGCAACCGCAACCGCGCCATCGCGTGGCTGCTGCGCAATTACGCGGTGCTGCCGGACGACGTCGATGCGGTGCTCGATGTGTATTTTCGGCAATGCGCGATCCTGGTGACCGCGCGCGATCTGGCCGTGATGGCGGCCACTCTCGCCAATCGCGGCATCAATCCGGTGACAGGCGTGCAGGTGATCACGCCGCACATCGTCGCGCGCACGTTGTCGGTGATGACGAGCTCGGGGATGTACGACTATGCCGGCGAGTGGACCTATCGCGTCGGGATTCCCGCCAAGAGCGGCGTCGGCGGCGGCATCGTCGCGGCGCTGCCTTCGCAATTGGGGCTCGGTACCTTCTCGCCGCTGCTCGACAATCATTTCAACAGCGTGCGTGGCCTGAAGGTCTGCGAGGCGCTGTCGGCGCGGTTCGACCTGCACATGCTCAACCGCAATGCCGACGTCCGTACCTGCATCATGGCCGATTACGACGTCTACGGCATCTCCTCGCGCCGCAGCCGCCCGCCGCACGAGCAGCAGATCCTCGATGATCGCCATAGCGACATCCGCATCCTCGAGCTGGTCGGTGCGCTCAATTTCGGCACCATCGATTACGTCACGCGAAGGCTCACCAGCGAGCCGCCGAACGCGCCGCTGCTGATCGTCGATTTCCGCCGCGTTCCGGATATTACTTCGGCCGGCGCCGAGCTTCTGGGCGAGACCCTGACGGCGCTCGGCAATGCAGGCATCACCACGATCCTGTCGGGCTTCGAGGAGACCTCGGCGGTGTGGGCCGCGATCTCGGCGCGCACGGCGGAGCCACGCCGGCTGCGCCGCTTTGCACTGCTCGACGATGCCATCGAATGGGCCGAGGACCAGGTGATCTACCGCTTCGGTGGCTTCACCGACGTGAAGGAGAGCGCGCATCTCGGCGAACAGGCGCTGCTGGCCGAGCTCGACACCGACGAGATCGCCGCCATCGTCAAGCTGTCCACCACGCGCCACTATTCCGCTGGTCAACGCATCATCGCCGCCGGCGAGCCCGCCAACTCATTGTTCTTCTTGCAGAGCGGCATGGTCAGCGTAAAATTGCGGAGCGGCGTGCGGCTGGCCTCGCTCGGCCCCGGCATGGAATTCGGCGAGATGGCGATCCTGGAGCAGGGCCGCAGCGCCGATGTGTTCGCCGACACGCCGGTGACCTGCCTCGAACTGCCGCTCGACAGCTTTGCGGACTACCGACGGCTGCACCCCGAGACCTCGCTGAAGATCATGCGCAACCTCGCAGCCATCCTGGCGCGGCGGCTGGTGTTGGCGAATGCGAAGGTGGATCTGCTGAGCGCTTATTAGGGATCGGCCTCATTGCCGCGCAGCCAATGGCCGGCCGCAGGTCCCGTTCGTGGCTAACCCCGCCCGCGATACGGCGCGACGCCTTGCTCCGGCACCCAGAGCCCCTTCGGCGCGCGTCCGGTCTGCCAGAACACGTCGATCGGGATGCCGCCGCGCGGATACCAATAGCCGCCGATGCGCAAGAATTTCGGCTTGATCTCGCTGGCGATGCGCTTGCCGATCATCACGGTGCAGTCCTCGTGGAAGGCGCCGTGATTGCGGAAGCTTGCGATGTAGAGTTTCAGCGACTTTGACTCCAGCAGCCACGCACCCGGCGCGTAGTCGATCATCAGATGCGCGAAATCCGGCTGTCCCGTGACCGGACAGAGCGAGGTGAATTCCGGCACGGTGAAGCGCACCAGGTAATCGGTACCCGCCTGCGGATTGGGCACGCGATCGAGCTTCGCCTTCTCGGGCGCATCCGGCCATTCCACCGCGCGGCCGAGTTGCAGGGCAGCCGGGTTCGAGCGTGAGTTCTTCGATTTGCTGGGATTTTTCGACATGAGGCCGCCTCCGTGCGGCCCTCTTAGCCAATCATCGTGCGGCCGTCACCCGGCCTTTTCCGCTTCGATGCATTGCGGTAGAAGCACCGCCAACTGCCCCCTCCGTTCCCCGAAAAGAGGCCCTCATGACCGCCATCATCGACATCATCGGACGTGAAATCCTGGATAGCCGCGGCAATCCCACCGTCGAGGTCGACGTCGTGCTGGAAGATGGCGCGCTCGGCCGTGCCGCGGTGCCGTCCGGCGCCTCCACCGGCGCCCATGAGGCGGTGGAACTGCGCGACGGCGACAAGGCCCGCTATCTCGGCAAGGGCGTCACCAAGGCGGTCGGCGCCGTCAACGGCGAGATCTTCGAGGCCCTGAGCGGCCTCGATGTCGAGCAGCAGGCCCAGCTCGACCAGATCATGATCGACCTCGACGGCACGCCGAACAAGAGCCGGCTCGGCGCGAACGCCATCCTCGGCGTCTCGCTGGCCTGCGCCAAGGCAGCCGCGAACTCGCTCGACATGCCGCTCTATCGTTATGTCGGCGGCACCTCGGCGCGGCTCCTGCCGGTGCCGATGATGAACATCATCAATGGCGGCGTGCACGCCGACAACCCGATCGACTTCCAGGAGTTCATGATCCTGCCCGTCGGCGCGTCCTCCTTCGCCGAGGGCCTGCGCTACGGCGCCGAGGTCTTCCACACGCTGAAATCGGAGTTGAAGAAGGCCGGCCACAACACCAATGTCGGCGACGAGGGCGGCTTTGCCCCGAACCTGCCGTCGGCCGACGCCGCGCTCGAATTCGTCATGAATGCGATCGGCAAGGCCGGCTACAAGGCGGGCTCCGACATTGTGATCGGCCTCGATTGCGCCTCGACGGAGTTCTTCAAGGACGGCAAGTACGTCTATGAAGGCGAGGGCAAGACCCGCTCGATCTCCGAGCAGGCCAAGTATCTTGCGGACCTCGTCTCGCGCTATCCGATCGTCACCATCGAGGACGGCATGTCGGAAGACGACATGGACGGCTGGAAGGAGCTCACCGACCTCGTCGGCAAGAAGTGCCAGCTGGTCGGCGACGATCTCTTCGTCACCAACGTCAAGCGCCTCGCCGAGGGCATCAAGGCCGGCCGTGCCAACTCGATCCTGATCAAGGTCAACCAGATCGGCACGCTGACCGAGACGCTCGCCGCCGTCGAGATGGCGCACAAGGCCGGCTATACCTCGGTGATGTCGCACCGCTCCGGCGAGACCGAGGATTCCACCATCGCCGATCTCGCCGTCGCCACCAATTGCGGTCAGATCAAGACCGGCTCCCTTGCACGTTCCGATCGCACCGCCAAATACAACCAGCTCCTGCGCATCGAGCAGCAGCTCGGCAAGCAGGCGCTCTACGGCGGCAAGGCGGCACTGAAGGCGCTGGCATAAGCCAGCGCTTCACCAACACGGACAGGGGAGGATCGACATGAGCGACGGCAAGACCGGCCTGCAACTGCGTTCGCTGATTAAGAAGAGCGGTGAGCTCGAGATCTCGCTCCTGGACGTGCCGACGCCCGAACCGGGCCCGGACGAGGTCGTCGTCCGCGTCGAGGCGGCGCCGATCAACCCGTCCGACCTCGGGCTCCTGATCGGCGCAGCCGATATGAGCACGGCGAAAGCGTCGGGCGGCAAGGATGCCCCCGTCATCACCGCGAAGGTGCCGGAAGGCGCGATGCGGGCGATGGCGGGCCGGCTCGACGAATCCATGCCGGTCGGCAACGAGGGCGCCGGCGTGGTCATCAAGACCGGTTCGTCCGATGCCGCCAAGGCGCTGATGGGCAAGACCGTCGCCATGATCGGCGGCGCGATGTATACCCAGTACCGCACGCTGAAACTGCGCGAGTGCCTGCCGCTGCCTGAAGGCACCACGCCGGCCGAAGGCGCCTCCTGCTTCGTCAATCCGTTGACCGCCCTCGGCATGACCGAGACGATGCGGCGCGAAGGGCACAAGGCGTTGGTGCACACGGCCGCGGCTTCCAATCTCGGCCAGATGCTGAACAAGATCTGCATCAAGGACGGGATACCGCTCGTCAACATCGTCCGCAGCAAGGAGCAGGCCGATATCCTGCACAAGATCGGCGCCAAACATGTCGTCGATTCCACGGCGCCGAGCTTTCTCGGCGATCTCACCAATGCGCTGGTCGAGACCGGCGCCACCATCGCCTTCGATGCGATCGGCGGCGGCAAGCTCGCCGGCGACATCCTCAACTGCATGGAAGTCGCGATCAACAAGACCGCGAAGGAATACAGCCGCTACGGCTCCAACGTGCATAAGCAGGTCTACGTCTACGGCGGGCTCGATGTCCGCCCGATCGAGCTGCCGCGCGGCTTCGGCATGGCCTGGGGCGTCGGCGGCTGGCTGCTGTTTCCGTTCCTGATGAAGATCGGTCAGGCGGACGGGGCAAAGCTGCGCCAGCGCGTCGTCGACGAATTGAAGACGACGTTTGCCAGCCACTACACCAAGGTGGTGTCGCTTCAGGAAGCGCTCGATCCCGCCAACATCGCGGTCTACGCCAAACGGGCCACCGGCGAAAAATTCCTCATCAACCCAAATAAATAATCGTGATGTGCGGCGGCACGTCACCGAAAGAAGGTCTTGCCTTCTGAGCGCGGCGGGAGATTATTCCGCCGCCAATGAAAGCGGAAAACCGCAGTGCTCAGAAGGGGACTTTCCATGACTGACCTCAATCGCCGCCACCTGCTCGCAGGTGCCGCTGCCGTCGGCGCGGCTGCCGTTACCGGGCTTCGGCCGAATATTGCGAATGCCTCAGTGCCGCAAACTGGCACGCAGGCGCCGGGCTTCTATCGCTACAAGGTTGGGTCCTACGAGTGCACCTCGATCAATGACGGTGCGCGCACCTTCCCGATGCCGGACAAGTTCGTCGTCAACGTGCCGAAGGACGAGGCGCTCGCCGCAGGCGAGGCGTCCTACATGCCGAAGGGTATGGTCACGGTGCCGTTCAATCCGCAGCTGATCAACACCGGCAGCAAGCTCGTGCTGATCGACACCGGCAACGGCGTCGCCAATCTCGAGCCCAGCAAGGGCGCGGTCGGCCGCACGCTGCAAAATCTCCAGGCTGCCGGCGTCGACCCGAAGAGCATCGACGTCGTGCTGCTGTCGCATCTGCATCCCGACCACACCAACGGCATCCGTTTGGCCGACGGCGCACTCGCCTTCCCGAATGCCGAGATCATGGTGCCGGGCAAGGACTGGGAGTTCTGGACCAGCGAGGAGAACGCCGCCAAGGCCGAGCCCAACGCGATGATGAAGAACTACTTTGCCAACGTGAAGAAGACCTTTGCCGGCCTCGAATCCAAGGTCACGAAGTACGATTGGGGCAAGGAGGTCGCGCCGGGCATCACCTCGATCGCGACACCGGGCCACACGCCGGGTCACACCTCGTTCGCGGTCGCCTCGGGCGATGCCAAGGTGCTGATCCAGTCGGACGTCACCAACATTCCGGAATTCTTCCTGCGCAATCCGGACTGGCACGTGGTGTTCGACACCGACGCCGCGATGGCGCAGGCAACCCGCCATAAATTCTACGACATGGCGGCGGCCGAGAAGGCGACCGTGATCGGCTTCCACTTCACCTTTCCCTCGGTCGGCCATGTCGAGAAGGACGGCGCCAAGTACCGCCTGATCCCGTCGGCGTGGAATCCGACGATCTGATCCGGGCTCGACGTTTGCGCGAAGGATCGGGCCGCCGTCTGGCGGCCTGATTTTTTGGGGCGATTGTTTCAGAAACGCAGTGTTTCCAAATCGGAGGGGTCCATGCACTTGCATCCATCCCCCGAGGTCGCTTAAGTGCCGCGCGGCACTTCCCTCAAGCTTTCAAGGACACCCCATGGCCTACAACATCGTCGCGATCGCCGGCAGCCTGCGCAAGGACAGCTTTTCGCTGAAGATCGCCAATGCGCTGGCAAAGCTCGCGCCGGCCTCGCTCAAGCTCGAGGTCGTCACGCCGGCGGGCATCTCGTTCTTCAACCAGGATCTCGAGGGCGCGCCGCCGGCCGACTGGCTGGCCTTCCGCGAAAAGCTCCAGAGGTCTGACGGCGTTATCTTCGTCACCCCCGAATACAATCGCGCGATCCCGGGTGTTCTCAAGAACGCGATCGACGTCGCCTCGCGGCCCTACGGCAAGAGCTCGTTCAACGGCAAGCCGGTCGGCATCGTCTCGAACTCGCCGGGCCCGCTCGGCGGCGTCAGCGCTGCCAAGACGCTCCAGAACATCCTGCCGGGCATCGCCGGCCCGATCATGCAGCAGCCGGAGATCTATCTGAACGCAGTCGGCGACGCTTTTGATGCCGACGGCAATCTGGCCAAGGACTCGCTGAAGGGTGTGCTCCAGGCCTATATCGACGCCTTCGCCACGCACGTCGCAAAGCACCACGGCTGAAGCCGACACCCAAGTCTTCGTCATGCCCGGGACAACCCCGGGCACGACGATTGGTGGTTCGGGCAGGAGCCGCAATTAGCACTCCCTTAACCAACCTGTCCCATCTTTCCAGGATGGTCTCTCGCGCGCGCCTGAAATCGATCCTGACCGGCCTTGCCCTCTATGCGATGGCGGCCGCCATCGTCGGCTATTTCGGCGTCAATGCCTACACCGGCAAATACGGCCTCAATGCGCGTCAGGAACTCGACCAAGAGATCATCGCGCTGACGAGCGAGCTGGCGCAGCTCAAGCGCGAGCGCGCCAGGAGCGAGCAGCGCGTCTCGTTGCTGCGCACCTCGCGGATCGATCCGGACATGCTCGACGAGCGGGCGCGCTTCCAGCTCGACTATGTCAATCCGCACGATCTTGTTCGAATGATCCCGGCGAAATAGCGCCGACCGCAATTTTCGAAAAACACGTCCCAAAGTCGTAGATCTGGAACGGGACGGCCGCCTTGACGGCAGGGCCGCAACGGGCTCATGGCTTCCGCCGCTGCCGCTCCAAGTTGACGCAGATCAACCGTGCCGTGCGGGCACAGCCTAGACTGCCATCCGGAGGAAACAGTGATGAATGGGCCAATGTGCCGGCATCACGCGGCCCGTGTCGAGGCCGCCATCGCGTCAGGCCAGGCGGCACGGTCCGCGCTCGTGGCCTCGTGGCGCCGTTCCTCCAGATTGCACCATCTCGATCCCGCCGGCCGTACCTCGCCGATGCGGCTGACAGAGGTGGAGCTGCACCAGGCGCGCGAGCGAATCGCGCCGCTGCTGGCCGCCGCGCAAGTCGCGATGGACCGGCTCTATCAGGCGGTTGGTGCGAGCGGCTGCTGTGTGCTGCTCGCAGACGGCGAGGGCGTGCCGGTCGACCGTCGCGGCACACCGGCAGACGATGCCACATTCCAGTCCTGGGGCCTGTGGACCGGTGCGCTCTGGAGCGAGGAGCATGAAGGAACCAATGGCATCGGCACCTGTGTCGTCGAGCAGCGTCCGCTGACGATCGACCGCGACCAGCACTTCTTCACGCGCAACACGCTTCTGAGCTGCACCGCGGTACCGATCTACGACCATGAGGCGGCCTTTGCCGGCGTGCTCGACGTCTCCTCCTGCCGGGCCGACCGCACCGATGCGTTTTCCAATCTGATCGCGCTGGCGGCATGCGAGGCGGCGAGGCGCATCGAGGCTGATCTGTTTCGCAGGGCTTTCGCCCACGCCCGCATCGTACTGACGCCCGCGGCGGACGGACAGTGCAGCGGCCTCGTCGCAGTCGATGCGGACGATCTCGTGATCGGCGCCACCCGCTCCGCCCGGGTGAGCCTCGGGATCGCGCCCGGCCGGCCGTTGCAGCCGGTGCCTGCGGCGGATCTGTTGGGCGGCGATACCGCGCGCGACCACCTCGCCGGCGGTCAGCGCGCGGTGCTGCAGCGGGCGCTCCTGCGCGCCAGTGGCAATGTGTCGGCGGCCGCCAAGGCCCTCGGCGTCAGCCGTGCCACGCTGCACCGGAAGCTGAAGCGGTTCGAGCTGAACCACTGAGCCATCGCGTCTCCCGCCTTCAGTGGCGCTGCACCACCTGTCGCAGAACTGCGACAGGTGCGCTCCACCATCGCTCCCGCCCGGGCTGACAACAAACGCCTCCCGCATCATCGTCGGCGCAAGTCGCGACCACGCGACGAATTGCGCAAACAGCAAACATCGGGAGTGATCAATGAACAAGGTGGAATTCCTCAGCGTCACCAAGGTTCCCTTCGCCGAACGCTACGACAACTTCATCGGCGGCAAGTTCGTCGCACCGATCTCGGGCAGATATTTCGACAATGCCTCGCCTGTGAACGGCCAGATCGTCTGCAAGATTGCGCGCTCCGACGCGCAGGATGTCGAAGCCGCCCTCGACGCGGCGCATGCCGCCAAGGACGCCTGGGGCCGCACCAGCGTCGCCGAGCGCGCCGCGGTCCTGAACAAGATCGCCGACCGCATGGAAGAAAACCTCGAGCGGCTCGCGATCGCCGAGACCTGGGACAACGGCAAGCCGATCCGCGAGACCCGCGCCGCCGACCTGCCGCTCGCGATCGATCACTTCCGCTATTTCGCCGGCGTGGTGCGCGGCCAGGAAGGTTCGATCGGCGAGATCGATCACGACACCATCGCCTATCACTTCCACGAGCCGCTCGGCGTGGTCGGCCAGATCATTCCCTGGAACTTCCCGCTGCTGATGGCGTGCTGGAAGCTCGCGCCCGCGCTCGCGGCCGGCAATTGCGTCGTGCTCAAGCCGGCTGAGCAGACCCCGGCTTCGATCATGGTCTGGGCCGAGATCATCGCCGATCTGCTGCCGCCCGGCGTCCTCAACATCGTCAACGGCTTTGGCCTTGAAGCCGGCAAGCCGCTCGCCTCGAGCCCGCGGATCGCCAAAATCGCCTTCACCGGCGAGACCACGACCGGCCGGCTGATCATGCAATATGCCAGCCAGAACCTCATTCCGGTCACGCTGGAGCTTGGCGGCAAGTCGCCGAACATCTTCTTCAGCGACGTCGCCGCCGAGGACGACGATTTCTTCGACAAGGCAATCGAAGGCTTCGTCATGTTCGCGCTGAACCAGGGCGAGGTCTGCACCTGTCCGAGCCGGGCACTGGTCCACGCCGACATCTACGACCGCTTCATGGAGCGGGCGCTGAAGCGCGTCGCTGCCATCAAGCAGGGCGATCCGCGTGCCGCCGACACCATGATCGGCGCACAGGCTTCCGGCGAGCAGCTCGCGAAAATCCTCTCCTATATCGATATCGGCAAGCAGGAGGGCGCCAAGGTGCTGGCCGGCGGTGGTCGCGCCGAACTCGGCGGCGATCTCTCCGGCGGCTTCTACGTTCAGCCGACGGTGTTCGAGGGCCACAACAAGATGCGGATCTTCCAGGAAGAGATCTTCGGGCCCGTGGTCTCGGTCACGACCTTCAAGACCGACGATGAAGCGCTCGCGATCGCCAACGACACGCTCTACGGCCTGGGCGCCGGCGTCTGGAGCCGCGATGCCAATCGCTGCTACCGCTTCGGCCGGGCGATCCAGGCCGGGCGGGTCTGGACCAACTGCTACCATGCATACCCTGCGCATGCGGCCTTCGGCGGATACAAGCAGTCGGGTGTCGGGCGCGAGAACCACAAGATGATGCTCGATCACTACCAGCAGACCAAGAACCTCCTGGTCAGCTACAGTCCGAAGAAGCTCGGCTTCTTCTGATCGTGCAGGGGAGGGCGGCGCTGTTCCGCGCCGCCCGTTCCGAATGGCGGGACTTAATTTGGCCCCACGCTTCTTGACCGGGCCCACGAATCTGCGCGGGCGGCGTCCGCGCATGGATTTGTTGCCCGATCGGCGCCAAAGATTTTGCAATATTACGATCACGTTGCAGTGCGGCATAATGAAAGTCGTGCCATGCCGCCGCGGTGCTTTCCAACGGCGTTTGACTTGGGTTAGAGAGGGCTGAAGTTTTCTCTGACCCGGAATTCCCATGGCCGCACCCAAGAAAGCCGCCGCAAGCACTGCACAGGACAAGACCGACGGCGGCTCGCCCCCGGAATTCACCAGGGAGCAGGAGCTCAAGGCGCTCCGCGACATGCTCCTGATCCGGCGGTTCGAGGAAAAGGCCGGCCAGCTCTACGGCATGGGTGCGATCGGCGGCTTCTGCCATCTCTATATCGGCCAGGAGGCCGTGGTGGTCGGCATGCAGATGGCCCTGAAGCAGGGCGATCAGGTCATCACCGGCTATCGCGACCACGGCCACATGCTCGCCACCGGCATGGACGCCAACGGCGTCATGGCCGAGCTCACCGGGCGCCGTGGCGGCTATTCCAAGGGAAAGGGCGGCTCCATGCACATGTTCAGCAAGGAGAAGCACTTCTACGGCGGCCACGGCATCGTCGGCGCCCAGGTTTCGCTGGGCACCGGGCTTGCCTTCGCCAATCACTATCGCAGCAATGACAATGTCAGCGTCACCTATTTCGGCGACGGCGCGGCCAACCAGGGCCAGGTCTATGAGAGCTTCAACATGGCGGAGCTCTGGAAGCTGCCGGTGATCTACGTCATCGAGAACAACCGCTATGCCATGGGCACGTCGGTCTCGCGCGCTTCGGCGCAGCAGGATTTCTCCAAGCGCGGCGCGTCCTTCAACATCCCCGGCCTCCAGGTCGACGGCATGGATGTCCGCGCCGTGAAGGCTGCCGGCGACGAGGCTGCCGCCTGGTGCCGCGCCGGCAAGGGACCGATGATTCTGGAGATGCAGACCTACCGCTATCGCGGCCACTCGATGTCCGACCCTGCGAAATACCGCACGCGCGAGGAGGTCGAGAAGGTCCGCCACGACCAGGACCCGATCGAGCAGGTGCGCAACCGCCTGCTCGCGGCCAAGGTCAGCGAGGCCGATCTCAAGGCAATCGACGCCGAGGTACGCGACATCGTCAACGCGTCCGCCGACTTTGCCCAGCATGATCCCGAGCCGGATGCCGCCGAGCTCTGGACCGACGTTTACCGCTAAAACGCGCGCAAGCTTTCTTTTGGAGTCGATATGCCAATTCAAGTGCTGATGCCCGCGTTGTCGCCCACGATGGAAAAGGGCAACCTCGCCAAGTGGCTGAAAAAAGAGGGCGAGACGATCAAGTCCGGCGACGTCATCGCCGAGATCGAGACCGACAAGGCCACCATGGAGGTCGAGGCGACCGATGAGGGCACGCTCGGCAAGATCCTGATCCCCGAAGGCACCGCCGACGTCGCCGTGAACACTCCGATCGCGACCATCCTTGCCGATGGCGAGAGTGCCGCCGATCTCGCCAAGGCGCCCGCGCCACCCGCCGCCGCAAAGGCCGAGGCGCCCGCGCCCAAGGCGTCTGAGTCCAAGGCTTCTGAATCCAAGGCCGCTCCGGCGCCGCAGGCTGTCGCCGAGCCCGATCCCGAAGTGCCCGCCGGCACCGAGATGATCACCCAGACCATCCGCGAAGCTTTGCGCGATGCCATGGCCGAGGAAATGCGCCGTGACGCCGACGTGTTCGTGATGGGCGAAGAGGTCGCCGAATATCAGGGCGCCTACAAGGTCACGCAGGGCCTCCTGCAGGAATTCGGCGCCAAGCGCGTGATCGACACCCCGATCACCGAGCATGGTTTTGCCGGCGTCGGCGTCGGCGCCGCCATGACCGGCTTGAAGCCGATCGTCGAATTCATGACCTTCAACTTCGCCATGCAGGCAATCGACCATATCATCAACTCCGCCGCCAAGACGCTCTACATGTCCGGCGGCCAGATGGGCTGCTCGATCGTGTTCCGCGGACCCAACGGTGCCGCTGCGCGCGTCGCCGCCCAGCACAGCCAGGATTACTCGGCCTGGTACTCCAGCGTCCCGGGTCTCAAGGTCGTCGCACCGTTCTCGGCCGCCGATTACAAGGGCCTGCTCAAGGCCGCGATCCGCGATCCCAATCCCGTGATCTTCCTCGAGAACGAGGTGCTGTACGGCCACACCGGCGAGGTGCCGAAGCTCGACGATTTCGTGATCCCGATCGGCAAGGCGCGCATCGTGCGCGCGGGCTCCCATGTCACGCTGATCTCCTGGTCGAACGGCATGACCTACGCGCTCAAGGCCGCCGACGAGCTCGCCAAGGACGGCATCGAGGCGGAGGTGATCGATCTGCGCACGCTGCGGCCGATGGACACCGAGACCATCATCAACTCGGTGAAGAAGACCGGCCGCGCCGTCACGGTGGAGGAGGGCTGGGCCCAGAGCGGCGTCGGCGCCGAGATCGCCGCGCGGATCATGGAGAACGCGTTCGACTATCTGGATGCGCCTGTGACCCGCGTGTCCGGCAAGGACGTGCCGATGCCCTATGCAGCGAACCTGGAGAAGCTCGCGCTGCCCTCGGTGGCCGAAGTGGTCGAGGCCGCCAAAGCCGTCTGCTACAGGTAGACCCATGGCGGGCCCGAAGGAGCAGCCGTTGCCACCCGACGTCCTCGCCCGTGATGATGCGGTCGAGATCCTGCGCGTATTCGTGCTGGACGGCGGGTTGTCGATGGCGTTCCAGCGGGCCTTTGAAGAGCCCGACATGTGGGGCCTGCTGCTGGTCGATCTCGCCCGCCACGCCGCGCGCGCCTATGCGCGCGAGAGCGAATTTACCGAGGACGACGCCTTGAACCGGATCCTCGAGATGTTCCAGGCCGAGATCGAGCGTCCCACAGATACCGGCACCACGACGCCGCGCGGCAGGGGACACTGACTATGGCGATCGAATCCTACCACTTCGATTTCATGCTGGAGGCGATCCGCGAGGCGGAGGCCTCGATCGCGCAGGGCGGCCTGCCGATCGGTGCCGTCCTGACGCGCGACAACAAGATCATCGCCCGCGGTCACAACAACCGCGTGCAGGAGAACAACGTGATCCTCCACGGCGAGATGAGCTGCCTGCGCGAGGCTGGCGTGATCTCGTTCCACGACACCGTCATGTATACCACGCTGTCGCCATGCTCGATGTGTGCCGGCGCGCTCGGTTTGTTCAAGGTCCAGCTCGTGGTGATCGGGGAATCCGTCACCTTCGAGGGATCGAAGGACATCCTCGACAAGTTCGGCATCCCCTGGATCGATCTTGCGGACGACCGCTCCATCACGATGATGAAGAACTGGCGTTCCAATCCTGCCAATGAGCGCCTGTGGCAGGGCGACATCGGCAACTAAACCTGGTCTGTTCGTCCTCGCTTCCGGGGACGACATTTTGAGAAGTTCTTCGTGAGGTCAGCATGCCCATCAACATCCTGATGCCCGCTCTTTCGCCGACGATGGAGAAGGGCAACCTCGCCAAGTGGCTGAAGAAGGAAGGCGACAAGGTCAAATCCGGCGACGTCATCGCCGAGATCGAGACCGACAAGGCGACCATGGAGGTCGAGGCCATCGACGAGGGCACGATCGCCAAGATCCTCGTGCCCGAGGGCACGCAGGACGTTCCCGTCAACGACGTGATCGCCGTGCTCGCCGGCGAGGGCGAGGACGTGAAGGCGGCGGGTGCCGCCAAGCCCAGCGCTTCGGCCGCGCCGCCGAAAGCTGCTGAATCACCGGCTCCAGCGGCAGCGCCAGCCGCGCCCAAGGCGGCGCCGCAGCCAGCCGCGGCACCCGCGCCGCAGGCTGCCGCACCGGCTGCTCAGGGCAACGGCCAGGGCGGCCGCGTGTTCTCCTCACCGCTGGCGCGGCGTCTTGCCAGGGAATCCGGCATCGATGTCGCGATGGTGACCGGCACCGGCCCGCACGGCCGCGTGGTTGCGCGCGACGTCGAGGAGGCCAAGTCCGGCAAGGGCCTCAAGGCGCCTGCCGCGGCGCCGTCCGGTGCCTCCTCGATCGCGCCGACCATGTCGGACAAGCAGATCCTGTCGCTGTTCGAGCCGGGCTCCTACGAGGTCGTCCCGCATGACGGCATGCGCCGCACCATCGCGCAGCGCCTGACCGCGTCGATCCAGAACGTGCCGCACTTCTATCTCACCATCGACTGCGACATCGGCAAGCTGCTCGCCGCGCGCGAGGAGATCAACGCCGCCGCGCCGAAGGACAAGGAAAAGAAGCCACTCTACAAGATCTCGGTAAATGACTTCGTCATCAAGGCGATGGCGGTCGCGCTGCAGAAGATCCCGAACTGCAACGTGAGCTGGACCGAAAGCGGCATGGTCAAGCACCACCATTCCGACGTCGGCGTCGCCGTCGCGATGCCCGGCGGCCTGATCACGCCGATCATCCGCAAGGCCGAGACCAAGACGCTGTCGACCATCTCCAACGAGATGAAGGATTTTGCCGCGCGTGCACGGAGCCGCAAGCTCAAGCCGGAAGAATACCAGGGCGGCACCACCGCCGTCTCCAACCTCGGCATGTTCGGTATCAGCCACTTCACCGCCGTGATCAACCCGCCGCATGCGACCATCCTCGCGGTCGGCACCAGCGAGGAGCGGCCCGTCGTGCGCGGCGGCAAGATCGAGATCGCGAACATGATGAGCGTGACCTTGTCCTGCGATCATCGCGCCATCGACGGCGCGCTCGGCGCCGAACTGATCGGCGCGTTCAAGCAGCTGATCGAAAACCCCGTCATGATGATGGTCTGACGCCGCGCGAGGGGACCGGGTTGAATGCGAACACGCTGGCCCTGGATCGCGATGCTGCTGTCGATCATCATCCTCGTCAGCCCGATCGGCACCGAGGTGCTGCACGACGCGTTCTTCAGCGGCGAGCAGCTTTCGCGCAATATCGCCCAGCCGGTCGCGTTCATCGGCTTTGCGGTTCTGATCTCGATCTGCCTCATCGAATGGCTGATCAGGTCGATCGTTTCGAAACGCCGCGCTCGCGGCGCAACCGGTTGAGTTGAATGGGAGCCGCCATGGCCGACACATCCTTCGACGTCATCATCATCGGCTCCGGTCCCGGCGGCTATGTCACCGCGATCCGCGCCGCCCAGCTCGGTTTCAAGGTCGCGATCGTCGAGAAATCGTATCTCGGCGGCATCTGCCTGAACTGGGGCTGCATCCCGACCAAGGCGCTTCTACGCTCCGCCGAAATCTACCACTACATGCAGCACGCCAAGGATTACGGCCTTTCGGCCGAGAAGGTCTCGTTCGACCCGAAGGCGGTGGTGCAGCGCTCGCGCGGCGTCTCGAAGCG
Source organism: Bradyrhizobium sp. Bra78 (assembly GCF_024519855.1). Lineage (NCBI taxonomy): Bacteria > Pseudomonadati > Pseudomonadota > Alphaproteobacteria > Hyphomicrobiales > Nitrobacteraceae > Bradyrhizobium > Bradyrhizobium sp. Bra78. The sequence continues at coordinate 287,191 of NZ_JALJRE010000010.1, forward strand.
GCTCAACGACGGCGTCGGCTTCCTGATGAAGAAGAACAAGGTGAGCGTGATCTGGGGCGCGGCCTCGATCGACGCGCCCGGCAAGGTCACGGTGAAGAAGTCCGACGTCGAGGGACCCAAGGGAGCGCTGGGCGAGGGGGCCTACCAGGCCAAGCACATCATCGTCGCGACCGGTGCGCGGCCGCGCGTGCTGCCGGGGCTCGAGCCTGACAAGAAGCTGATCTGGACCTATTTCGAGGCGATGGTGCCGGAGAAGATGCCGAAGTCGCTCCTTGTCGTCGGCTCCGGCGCGATCGGCATCGAGTTCGCGTCGTTCTTCCACACCATGGGCTCCGATGTCACCGTGGTCGAGGTGCTGCCGCAGATCCTGCCGGTCGAGGACGCGGAGATCGCCGGCTTGGCCCGCAAGCGCCTTGAGAAGCAGGGCATCAAGATCATGTCCTCGACCAAGGTCACAAAGCTGGAGAAGAAGGCCGACAGCGTCGTCGCCACGATCGACGACGGCAAGGGCAAGCCTGTGACCACCGAGTTCGAGCGCGTAATCTCGGCGGTCGGCGTCGTCGGCAACATCGAGAATCTCGGTCTGGAAAAACTCGGCGTCAAAACCGACCGCGGCTGCATCGTGATCGACGGTTACGGCAAGACCAACGTCCCCGGCATCTACGCCATCGGCGACGTCGCCGGCCCCCCCATGCTCGCGCACAAGGCCGAGCATGAAGGCGTGATCTGCGTCGAGGCCATCAAGGGCCTGCACCCGCATCCCATGGACAAGCTGATGATCCCGGGCTGTACCTACTGCCAGCCGCAGGTTGCTTCGGTCGGCCTCACCGAGGCCAAGGCCAAGGAGAACGGCCGCGAGATTCGCGTTGGCCGCTTTCCCTTCGTCGGCAACGGCAAGGCGATTGCGCTTGGCGAGGACCAGGGCCTGGTCAAGGTCATCTTCGACAAGAAGACCGGCCAGCTGCTCGGCGCCCACATGGTCGGCGCTGAAGTCACCGAGCTGATCCAGGGCTACGTCGTCGCCATGAATCTGGAGACCACGGAGGAAGAGCTGATGCACACAGTCTTCCCGCATCCGACGTTGTCGGAGATGATGAAGGAAGCCGTGCTCGATGCGTATGGACGGGTGCTGAATATTTGACGACCTCCGTCGTTACGCTCGCAATGACGGGCAGCAAGACCTGTTTGCAGAATAAGAAGGAAACCACCCCATGCACGACAACGACAACCTGACCATCGAGCGCCCGACCTTCGTCACCCATCTCGAATGCGCGATGGAGGGCGATCACTACGCTGCCGACCAGGTCCACAATCTCTCCAAGGCCGGCAAGCCGCTCCTCGTGCGCTACGACCTCGCGGGTGTGAAGAAGGCGCTGACCAAGGACGCACTCGCCCAGCGCCCCGCCGACATGTGGCGTTACCGCGAGCTGCTGCCGGTGCGCAAATGCAAGGACATCGTCTCGCTTGGCGAGGTCACGACGCCGCTGATCCGGCTGCCGAAGCTCGGGAAGAAGCTCGGCGGCGGCGAGATCATCGTCAAGGACGAGGGACGGCTGCCGACCGGCTCGTTCAAGGCGCGCGGCCTCGTGATGGCGGTATCAATGGGCAAGGCGCTCGGCATCAAGCACATGGCGATGCCGACCAACGGCAATGCCGGCGCGGCGCTCGCGGCCTACGCGACGTCCTGCGGCATCAAGACCACGATCTTCTGCCCGGCAGATACGCCCGAGGTGAATGTCAGCGAGATCGAGCTGCAGGGCGCGACCGTCTACCGCGTCAACGGCTACATCGACGATTGCGGCAAGATCGTCGGCGAGGGCAAGGCCAAGGTCGGCTGGTTCGACACCTCGACGCTGAAGGAGCCGTACCGCATCGAGGGCAAGAAGACGATGGGCCTCGAGCTCGCCGAGCAGCTCGGCTGGGACGTGCCGGACGTGATCTTCTATCCGACCGGCGGCGGCACCGGTCTGATCGGCATGTGGAAGGCCTTTGATGAGCTCGAGAAGATCGGCTTCATCGGCTCGAAGCGCCCACGGATGGTCGCGGTGCAGGCCTCGGGCTGCGCGCCGATGGTGCGGGCCTATGACGCCGGCACCGAGCATGCCACGCGCTGGGAGGATGCCCACACCATCGCATCGGGCATCCGTGTGCCGCAGGCGATCGGCGACTTTCTCATTCTGCGCGCCGTGCGGCAGAGCAAGGGCTTTGCCATCGCGGTCGACGACGACAAGATCTCGGCGGCCCTGAACGAAGTCGCGCGCGAGGAGGGGCTGCTGCTGTGCCCCGAAGGCGCCGCCACCTACGCCGCCTATAAGGACAGCCTTGCCGACGGCCGCGTCAGCAAGACCGATCGCGTGATGCTGTTCAACTGCGCCACCGGACTTAAATACCCGCTGCCGACGGTCGCCCGCGCGCTCGATCGCCACAAGCCGATCGATTATTCGCAGTTCTAACGCGTCATTTCGTCTCTTCACGAACGATCCCTCTTCCCGTACGCGGGGAGAGACAAAAAATAACAATGACTTCACCGGGGAGAAGACAATGAAGGCCGCCTGGGCTGCGCTGATTGCTGTTCTCGCTCTGACGGGCGCCGCGCGCGCCGACGACTATCCCTCGCATCCCATCACCATCATCGTGCCCTTCGCCGCCGGCGGTCCGTCGGATGCGATGGCGCGTGTGCTCGCCGAACGGATGCGGACGACCCTCGGCCAGCCGCTGGTGGTCGAGAACGTCACCGGCGCCGGTGGCTCGATCGGCGTCGGCCGCGCCGTGCAATCACCGCCGGACGGCTACACGATCTCGTTCGGCCATCTCGGCACCCATGTGGCCAATGGCGCCGTCTACAAGCTCAAATACGACCTCGTTGCCGATCTCGAGCCGGTGGTGTTGCTGCCGAGCAATCCGATGATCATCGTCAGCAAGAACGCGGTGCCTGCGACCTCGCTGAAGGAGCTGATCGACTGGCTGAAGTCGCGGCCGTCGGCGCCGACCGCCGGCACCGCCGGCGCGGGCTCCGGCAGCCACATCGCCGGCGTCTATTTCGAGAACGTCTCGGGCATCAAGCTGCAATACGTGCCGTATCGCGGCACAGCGCCCGCCCTGAACGATCTCATTGCCGGCCAGATCGACATCATCGTCGACCAGACCTCCAACTCCATCAACCAGGTGCGCGCCGGCACCATCCGCGCCTACGCGATCACCGACGACAAGCGCCTGGCCTCGGCGCCCGACATCCCGACCGCAGCGGAGGCTGGGCTGAAGGGCTTCAACATGACGCTGTGGTCCGGGATGTGGGTACCGAAGGGCACGCCCAAGGAAATTGTGACCAAGCTCAATGCGGCAGTCGTGGACGCGCTGAACGATCCCGCGGTGAAGAAGCAGCTCGAGAGCCAGGGTCTGGAGATGACGCCGCAGGACCAGCTCACCCCGGAAGCGCTCGGGGCGCGGCAAAAGGCCGAGATCGCGAAATGGTGGCCGATCATCAAGGCGGCGAACATCAAGGTGGAGTGAGGCGCCTTGCCCTTTCGTTTGCGGCCAAACGACGAGTTGCCTCGCCATGAGGCGGCTCGGTTCGGCTCGGCGCATCACGTCTTGGCTTTGCCGAGCCCCGACAGGGCCGTCTCCAGACATTGAAGGAGAGCCGGCGTGGAGAACGGCTTCGCGAGAAAGCAGATGGCGCCAGCCTTCAGCGCGCGCTCGCGCACGGCATCGTCGGGAAAGGCCGTCATGAAGATGAAGGGCGTGCGGTGACCGAGGCCGCGCATCTGCATCAACAGTTCAACACCGCTCATGGCCGACATCTGCACGTCCGCGATCACGCAGGATGTCATGTTCAGTTCGGCTGATTGGAGAAATTCCTGAGCGGAGCCAAAGATGTAGACCGTGTATCCCCGCGACGTCAGAAGATTGTTCGTCGCGAGCCGGACGGAGGGATCATCGTCGATGACGGAAATGACCGAAGGGACTGACAAGATGATCGCTCCTGATCGCGGAGCCGCCGGTCGCGGCGCAACCACCCATCGGAAAGTGGGCTCCCGGAGCGGGATTGAAAAGCATACTTAGGTTTGTGCATTTCCCCCTGTACGCCGGATTCCGAGCGTCTCGGTCATTCTGACGAGATCGGCCAATGACTTCGCGCCCATTTTCCGCATGATCTGCCCGCGATAGATCTTGACGGTGATCTCAGCCAATCCAAGCTCGGCGGCGACCTGCTTGTTCATCAGGCCGGACGCGACCAGGGCCAGGATGTCGCGCTGACGGCTTGTCAGGCCTTCGAAGCGGGACCGTACGCCCGAGAGCGACTTCTCGGCATCGCGCCGCTTGCGATCCCGTTCGATCGCAGCCTGGACCGCATCGAGCATGTCCTGGTCGCGCACCGGCTTGGTCAGAAAATCGATGGCGCCGCTCTTCATGGCCCTGACGGTCATGGGAATATCGCCATGACCTGTGATGAAGATAATGGGCGTGTGAATGTTGGCCCTGGCAAGGTCCGCCTGGAGGTCGAAGCCGCTTGAGCCCGGCAGGCGAATGTCAAGCACAAGGCAACTGGGGACCACCGGCGGTCTGGCTTCCATGATCTCCGCTGCCGAGCCGAAGGCCTCGACCTTGAGGCCGACGGATTGAAAGAGATTGGTGAGCGCACGGCGCATGGACGGATCGTCATCGACGATCATGACGATCGGATCATCGGCGCTCGCCTGTGCCGGCGCCGGCTTGGCGTGGTCGGTCACGACGTGTCCCCATGCGGCAAGGGTAGCGCGATCTGGAATGTCGTACCGCTCCCCTCGTTGGGAAAGGCCGACAGCCGCCCTGCGTGTGCCTCGATGATCGACCGGCAGATCGATAGTCCCATCCCCAGGCCGCCCGACTTTGTCGTGAAAAAGGGGGTGAAGATGCATTCCATCCCGTCCCTGCCAAGGCCCACACCGCGATCAGTCACGGTGATGAGCAGGCGGCCGTCGCCGTCCTCGCCGACCTGGCTGGAGCGGATCGACAGCTCGCGCGGTCGGCCAACATTGGCTTCCATGGCTTCGATGCCGTTCATGACAAGATTGATCAGCACCTGCTGGAGCTGGATCCGATCGCCGCAAATCCTGGGCAGACCTGACGTCAATTCCATTCGCACCGACACGGCATGGGTGGCAAGCTCGCGCCGAACGAGGGCCAGCGCCTCCCTGACGACCTGGTTGATGTCGAGTGGAACGACCTCGATCTCGGTCTTCTTCGCAAGCGCCCTGATCCTGCGGATCACCTCGCTGGCACGATTGGCGTCCTCGACAATCCATTCCACCGAGCGGCGCGCGGCATGCAGATCGGCCGGTTCGCGGTCGAGCCAGCCGATGCAGGCGTCCGCATTTGAGATCACGGCAGCCAGAGGCTGGGTGATTTCGTGGGCTATCGAAGCGGTAAGTTCGCCGAGCATCGTGACGCGTGTGACATGGGCGAGCTCGGCTTGCGCCTTGCGCAGCGCTTCCTCGGCCTGCTCGGCGCGGGTCGCCGCCGTCACATCGCTGCTGACGCCACGATAGCCGCGAAAATGACCGTTCGCGTCGTGGAAGGGCTTGCCGCTGGTGCGCACGTAAATTGGAGATCCGTTGCGATCCCTGCTGCGATAAACCAGGTCGCGAAACGGAAGGTGGGCATCAAGCGCCGCGCGATGCTGCTCCCACTTCTCGGGCTCGAGTTCGGCATCGGGCGTAATGTCCCAACGGGTCAGGCCGATCAGGCCCGTCGGCGCAGCAACGGCCGTATCGGCGTGCTCCGATATTTGGGTGATACGGTGATCTGGCCCGGTCTCCCAAAACCAGTCCGATGCGGTTTCGGCATAGTCGCGGAACCGCTGCTCGGATTCCTTGAGCTCGTCAAATGCCTTTTGCAGCGCTTCCTTTGCGACGAACTGCTCGGTGACGTCGACGTGCGTGCCGATAATTTCCATCACCTCGCCGTCGCTGCCCGTGACGGGATGTCCTTCCGTATGGACACGTCTTATCGAACCGTCCGGACGCACAATCCGAAAGTCAATTTCGAAGGGCTGGCTTTGCTGGACCGCCTGACGTTCCACCTCGACAATTCGCCGAAAGTCTTCGGGAAGGATCCGTTGCTGGAAAGCCTTGGCCGGTACATCGGTCTGGTCCGGATCAAATCCGAACAGGCGGTAGAGTTCAGCCGATCGGTAGGCGAACTCCTGACGATGAACGTTCCAGGCCCAGCTGCTCGTATGGCTGAGGCGTTGGGCTTCGGCCAGATAGGCCTCGCTGCGACGCAGCCTCCGTTCCGCTTCCTTTGCGATCGTGATGTCGGTGACCGCGCCGACAAACTCGATGCGCCCCGATGCATGTCTCACCGCGCGCGCCACGGAATGGAGATATTTGACCGAACCGTCCGGCATCAACAGGCGATACTCGTGGTCGAAATCCTCCGCTTCGCGCGAGGCCCGATCGAGGATCTTGCTGACCGTATCGCGATCTTCCGGATGCATGCGCTGGAATACGAAGTCCAGGGTCGGCTTCACCACCGGATCACATTGGAAGATGCGAAAGGTTTCCCTCGACCAGACGATCTCGCGGGTCGCGAGGTTCAAGCCGAAGCTGCCGGTGCGGCTCAATTCCTGCGCCTGGGCGAGATAGGTCTCGCTCTGCCGCAGCGCATCCTCCGCCTGCTTGCGCTGGGTGATGTTTTCGCAAGCAACCAGCACGATCGCCGTGCCGTCGCCGCGCAGCATGGCCTTGGCGTTTTCACGGACCCAAACGACCGAGCCGTCTTTCCGGATCTTGCGGATCTCCCAAGTATGCGACTGGTCCACGGTTTCCAGGCACAACGCGACACATCGGCGGACGAGCTCGCGATCTTCCTCGAAGAAGACGTTCAGCACGGATTGGCCGGTCAGCTCGGCTGCCGTATAGCCCAGCTGCGCGGCGCCGAATGTATTCACGTTAAGTACCGTTCCGGCCGGATCGATCATGAAGTACATGACCGGATTGTGCTCGAACACCTCGCGCCATTGCTTCACGGCGTCGCGCAGATCGCCGTCTTGCCGGCAGTCATCTCCGACCGCAGGCTTGTCCTTCGCTCCGTTGCCGAAAGATCGAAGCGCCGCAAGGCCGCCGAGCAGGTATTGTGCGGCCGAATTCCCAAATTTCGCGATCTGGCCAGGCATCATCGCAGGCGTCCCGGCTCGCTGGGGCCGAGGCAAGTAGAGCATTTTGCAACAACAGGAGCAATTGGTTCCGCAAGGAGGATCCTGGGCGCGAAGTTCGCGGGCTCCGTGCAGCTTGCGAGTCCTGCGCCGTCTCGTTGCGCTGGCGGTGCAGTTCCGGAAGACTACGGGACAAACCTACGTATAGCTCGCGCATGCCTAGTCATACCGTGCATTTACCTCAGTACAATTGAGCGATGCGTTGCATGCGGACTAGTCTCACGACCAATCGAGCGGAGTCGATTGCGAAGCACAAACGGCCGAATAGCTCGGTGTGCTGCACCCAGGGGCCCTGCGTCCGCCGCCGCCCTGACTTGCCGAGAGGCCGCATTCATTGACGACGTGGGGACCGCGCACCAGGGAAGCCGGACCCACAAGAGGCCAAGAGGAGAGGATCATGTGCGACAAGTCCGAACACTCCGGACGCCGTCCGGCCGAAAATGGCTGCGCTGTCTGTAGCGGGAAGTTTGGCCTCATCCGATATTATTCCTGCCGAACGCCGCTCTGCTCAAGGAAATGTCTCGATCGCTTCAGGGCGCGCCGCGAGCGCGACCACCGATGGCTGTTTCGATTTCAGGCGGCGTGAGGATCGGCCGCCGAATCCGCCCCGTTCGGCAGTTCTGAATCAGGAGGCTGAGTTGAACCGTGCCTGCAAGCTCCTGTTGGCGATCACGCTGCCGCTTCCGGTGATGACGGGAGTGGCGGCCGATGAGCTGGGACAGGGGGATGCACATCGTCATCATCCGCCCCAGGATCGGCTTCTGCACGAGAAATTCTATTCGAGCTGGCATATGCCCGACAATCCGGTGCTCAGCTGTTGCAACGACTCGGATTGCTACCCGACCGAAATACAGTACGTCGATGGCAGGATCTTCGCGCGGCGCCGGGAAGACGGGAAATACATCCTCATTCCGCCCCAGAAGGTCGAGCGAAACAGAGACAATCCCGACGGCCGCAACCATCTTTGCGCGCCGCCGCCGTCCGCTTCTCTGGTCGACACGGTCTACTGCTTCGCGCTGGGAGGTGCCACGTGAGATTCATACTGGTGAACGGCAGAACCCCTTTCCGCAAGACGTCCTGTCTATGGTGCTGCGAGGAGATCAGCGGCAGCTACTTGCGCGACGTCAGGACGCTGCTGCCCTACTGCGACCACGAGTGCTACGCGATTCATCATGAGGCGGTGTCGTCGATCGGGAGGCCCAGGCGAGCGGCGTCTTGAGCGGACAATTGGTCGAGACGATTGGTGCCGCGCCTGCCGGCAGGAGAGGACACGATCTTGAGATTCATGCTCGTCAATCATGGACGACCCAGCCACGGCGCCACCTGCAGCGCGTGCGCCCGGCCATTGGGCGCGAGTTACGTCCGGCATGTGTCCACGCAGCGGCGGTACTGCGACACTGATTGCTACCAGCAGAAGGCCATGGAAATGCTATGGCCTTACCGCAGTTCGTTCGAGGCGGTCACGATGTTGGCGGCCATTTCGAGCTGGAGCTGGATGATGCAGATGGGCGCGCTCTCGCACTCGCTGACCGATGCATATCTGCGCGCGCACAGCCTTCCGACAACGGAAGGAGGTGACGGCTAGCCGAACTATGCTGGCCGCGCAGGGAAGTCGGCCGCAGCCACTGCACCAAGCTTCGCGCCGCGGCCAGCCCCGGCGGTCGCGAGGCTAGGGCGCGGGGGCTGCGGTCGATGCCGTTGGTGCCGCGCTGACTTCTTGCGTCGTGACGCGCTGCTCGGATTTCGCCGTGGCAAGGCCGCTGCCCTCGAATCTTGCGCGGTAGACCAGCACGTTCTCGATCACGCGCTGGACGTAGTTGCGCGTCTCCGACAGTGGGATGCGCTCGACCCAGTCGACCGGGTCGACCTTGGGATCCCTGGGATCGCCGCGCGCCTGTACCCATTCGCGCACCCGGCCGCGGCCGGCATTGTAGCCGGCGAAGGTCATGATCTGGTTGCCGCGATATTCCGACAGCAGCGCGCTGAGCTCGGCCGCGCCCATCTGCGTGTTGTAGACGGGATCGGAGACCATCTTGTCCCAGTCGTAAGTCAGGCCGAAACGTTTGGCGGTGTCGCGGCCCGCTTCCGGTGTGACCTGCATCAGTCCGACCGCGTTGGCGGCCGACTTGTCGCGCTGGTCGAACGAGCTTTCGGTGCGCGCCACCGAATAGATCACGCTGGTCTCGATCGCGGGCGCCACCTGCTTGTGCTCGGGGATGCCGATCGTCGGGAAGGCGTAATGGTCGAGCGCCAGCCCGCGCGCCAGTGCCGATTTGCCGACCTCCAGCATGACGCGCGCATCATTGCGACGGCCGGCGAGCTCGCCGAGCGCCTCGAGGGCTGCGACGTCGGTGCTCTCCTTGGCGAAATCCTCGGCGTAGTAGAACACCGTGTCGCGCTCGCCGATCCCGTAGAGCATGTCGGCGGCGCGCACGCGATCGTCGGCGGGAGGCGAGTCGACTGCGGCCAGCACGGGTGAGGGCGGGCGCAGCTCGATGCGGTCGAGGCCGAGCCTCGCGCGGGCGAGCTGGCCGTAATAGGCCGTCGGATAGCGCGCCGCCGCCTGATAGCTCTGGCGCGCGTCGGTCGATGCGCCCATCGCTTCTGCCGCACGACCGCGCCAGTAATTGGCGCGCGAGAGTGCAAGCGGATTGGCCGAGCCCTCGTCGATCGCGGCGAAGTGCATCATCGCCGTCCTGGGATCGTCGAGATAGCGCAGTGCGATCCAGCCGCACATGAAGTGATAGTCGACCCGGTAGACCTCCATCGCCGGCACCGCCGCCGCGCGCACCACGTCGTAAGCGGTCTTGAACTTGCCCTGGTCGAGCAGCTTTCGCGCCAGCAGACGACGCTCGCGCCACCAGGCATCGGTGTCCTGTGCCGCCATGGTGTCGGGCGCGGCGGCCAAAATCACCTCGGCCGCGTCGTCGATACGGTCCTTCTGGAGATGCCATTGCGCACGGCACAGCACATAGCCGAGATCGCGGCGCGCCTCGGCAGAGACGTCCTCGAGATAGTCCTTGGCCTTGTCGGCCTTGCCGGTGACGGCGGCGCAGGCCTTGACGATCGCGAGCGCATCCTCGCCGAGCCGTTTTGCCGCGCGCCTTGCGCCGGCATAGTCCTTGGCGCCGAGCCGCTTGTCCATGCGGGCGCGATGATCGTCCGCGGTCAGCAGATCGCGGAAGGCCTCGTAGGAATCTACTTCGCTACGCTCCGAAAATTCGTCCGTGCGCCAGGCCTCGCGGACGAGACGCGCGGCCCTGTCGGCGTCGCCCTCGGCGAGCAGCACGCGGGCGAGCGCGAACTTGCCCTTGGCGCTGGTCGGGCGGTCCATGGTGAATTTGTGCACGGTGGCGGCGTCGGTCTTCTCCTGCCACAGCCGCGCCTCGGCGCGGCGGCGGAGCAGGGCGCTGCTCGGCCAGTCCGGATTGGCGGCGAGGAAGGCGGCGTAGCGCTTGAAGTTCGCCGTGCTCTCGGAGTGGCGCAGCATGAACCAGTCGGCGACCTTCTGCCCGGCGGGATCGGCAATGCGGTCGCGCGCGGCGGTCGCATCGTCGGTCTTGCCCCTGCGCGCGAGGTCGATGGCGTCCTTCAGCGCGGCGAGATCGCCGGTCAGCGGCGGCGGCGCCGGCTTGTCCGAGGGCTCGTCGTGGGTCTTCTTCGACTTGCGCCGGGCCTCGGCATGCTTGTTGTGCTTGCCGGCCGCAGCATGGCGCTGCTTGCCGGCCTTCGCCTCATGCGTCTTCTTCGACGCGGACGATTTGTGACTGTTCTTCGCCGCCAACTGGGTGGGAAGGAGGGCCATCGCGGCCACGGCAACGACACACGCGAGCGAGCGTAGGCACTGGTTCATTCCGTGGTCCCCCCTGCGAAACCAGTACAAACCAAAGTCCGCGACGACATGCCGCTGGAGAATCAAAACGTCGCCAAAAACGATGACACGACATCGTTTCGCATTCCTCACGCTCCCGCAACAATGCGGCAAAATGCGGATGGAACGCGGGAACCTGTGCAACGGGGGATAGAGCGGATCCGTTAAGCTTTGTTAACTGATAGGGCTCGCGCGACGGTTGCGGGCGGCTCTTGGCTCCACAGAGGGGCCGATTGTGCGTGTTCCCTGGGCCAAATACGGTGTATTGGGTTCCATCGCCGTCCACCCAGCCCTTTGCCCCAGCGCCCATGCCGATTTTCAACCAATCGATCCGGCGCAAAATCGTCGGGATCGCGCTCGGACTGATCGTCCTGATGGTCGTCACCGCGATCCTGTCGATGGTGATGTCGAGCCGCGTCGGCCAACTCCTCGATGAGCTGACCGCACGGTATATTCCGGCTTACGGCCATCTGGCGCGGTCCAATGTGCGTTCGCTGGAGCGGGCGCTGGCGATGCGGCGCATGGTGATCGCAAAAATGCAGACGCCGCCGGACGAGGCGGGCTTTGCCGCGCGGCTGAAGTTCTTCCGGGACACGGACTCCCAGGTCGAGCAGGAGGCCGAAGCCGCGCGAAAGCTGATCAACGCGATCATCGACGATGAGAGCACGCCGTCGGACAATGCCGCACTCGCCCGGATCGAGACGCGCATCGAGAATGCCGTCAATGAGCTCCGCAGCGAACTCGGCGAGGAGGACGCCAAGCTGCTCAGGCTGCTCGATGCCAGGGACTTTGCGGCCGCGCGCGATGTGCTTGTTCATGTGGACGCGCTGCGCGATCTCTTCACCCAGCGGATCGACGCGATCCGCGCCGACATGCTCTCCCAGGTGTTCGTGAGCACCTCGCGCGTGATCCGCCATCAGCGCCAGGCAATCATCGTTTCGGGCATCGTGACCGTCCTCGCAGCGGTCGTCGGATTTGCTTTCGCGCTCCTCGTCTCCAGCGGTATCACGCGGCCGGTGCGCCTCTTGCTCGCCGGCACCCGCGAAGTCGAGGCAGGCCGTTTCGACAAGACCATCAGCGTCTCGACCCAGGACGAGATCGGTGAGCTCGCTGCCGCCTTCAACCGCATGGTCGAGCAGTTGCGCCAGAACGAGCGCATCCGCGAGACCTTCGGCCGCTACATCGATCCCAAGGTGGTTCAGGGCCTGATCGACCGGCCGGAGGTCGCCATCGACGGCCAGCGCCGGGTCATGACCATCATGTTCTGCGACATGAGCGGCTTCACCTCCATGAGCGAGGGCATGACCCCGCGCGGCCTCGTCAAGGTGATGAACCACTATTTTACGGTGATGTCCGGTCCGATCCGGAGTCACCGCGGTGTCATCGACAAATATATCGGCGACGCCATCATGGCCTATTGGGGCCCACCCTTCATCGAGGAGGACGAGCCGGCCGTTCTGGCCGGGCTTGCCGCCATCGACATGGCCGACCAGGTGCCCGCGCTGCAGAAGCAATTGCCGGATCTGCTGGGCATCCGCGCCATGCCGGTGCCCTGCGACCTGCGGATCGGCATCGCCACCGGCGAAGTCCTGACCGGGAGCATCGGCTCCGAACTGATGATGAGCTACACCGTGATGGGTGACGCCGTGAACCTCGCCTCGCGGCTGGAAGCGGTCAACAAGACCTATGAGACCCGCATCCTGATCTCGCAGGCGACGGCGGATGCGATCGGATCGAGCTTCGAATTGCGCGAGGTCGATCGTCTTGCCGTTGCCGGCCAGAGCACGGCCCAATCGATCTTCGAGGTGATGGGCAGGGCAGGCGCGCTCACGGCCGCGCAAGACAGCCTCCGTGCGCATTATGCCGAAGGCCTTGCGGCCTATCGTGCCCGGCGCTTTGACGACGCCCGCATCGCCTTCAACGCGGCGCTCGAGGCCGTCCCCGGCGACGGTCCCTCGCGAACGCTGCTCGGCCGCATCGCGCAATTTGATGCAAGTCCGCCGGAGCAGGGATGGGACGGCGCCTGGCGGCTGGAGCAGAAATAGCAGGCTTCACGGGAAAAATTGCTTCTGCTCGATAACGATGTTCGCCGTGACCTATTTCCCGGGCTTAGGTTTGACGTCCTTGAGGCGTTAGACGGGGACACGCCGATGACCGAACTTGAGAACAGGCTGGAACGGTTCGAGACGCTCACCGCCGAATGCGAGCTGATCGCCAAGCTCGCTACCGACGGCACCAAGCGCGAGTTTTATCTGAAGCTTTCGGAGCAGTACCGCCAGCTCGCGGTGGACATGCGGCAGGCGATCGCGACCAAGGCTGCGGCCTGAGACCGCAATCCGTTCTTAATGATTGGCGCGCATCCTCAATGCGGATGCGGGATGAACGCTTGCGTTTCTCCGCTGCGTACATGCCGGCGCTCGTTGCGGTGCAGCGCGCCGCGTGAACATTGTTTTGTCGTGCCTCACAGGGCGATCCCATGCGCCTCCTTGCGATCATCATGTTCGGGCTCATGACGGCAGCCTGCAACCAGGAGCAGGACATCACCGGCTCGACTCCGGTCTGCGCGATGCGGAACCACAGCTCCTACAATCCCCGCGACATGAGCCAGTGCGTGGCCGCCTGCAAGGCGTGCGACCACGGCAACACGGTCACCTGTTCCACCTCCTGCACCCTCAAGGGCGCGCACTGAGCCTCGCACTGGCGCGGCCAGCCGACGGTGCCTTGGCACCGGAACGATTCACTTGGATTGATCATTGAGGTGGCAGGCAGGACGCGGAGTCCGTTGGAATGGGTATGCTCGATCCCGGCCGGTTTCTGGTGTCATGCTCGCAATGCGAAGCCTGGCCGATGGCGGCCAATGTGAAACGTTCAAGCTGGTCGGCGTCGCCGCATGAGGTCCGCTTCGTGTGCCCGCGTTGCCGCCGCGAAGAGACCGCGATCGTCTCCGCCTCCGGTGAACTGACGCCGATCCGGCGCCTCGACATCCTGCCGCGCGACGTCGCCAAGGCCTGGGCCCTGGCGCAGCGCCCGCGCGGGCGGACATAGGCCGCCGCGATCCGGATTTGGAACCCGCCCGTTCCCGAGGAGTTTTCGCCTCGACGTCAACGCATCGAGGCCGTGCGAATGATCAGCGAGCATTTCGACACCCGTACACGGATCAACATGAAGCTGGCGCTGGACCGGGTCTGCCGCCATCGGCCTGCCGGCGAGGATCACAGCTTCCGCCGGTCGGTCGCCGAAAACATCATCCGCTGCGCGCTCACGGGCAGGACCGGCATCGGCCAACTCGTCGATGCCGGCGAGCGGGCGACGATCAGGACGCACTCCGAGAGGGAGCCCGCGTGACGCTGTTGGCGGAATTCATCCGACACCTGTGGTAGGATGACAGCCAAGAGATTACTCAAGAGATTGCTCAGAGATCATTCATGGCACCTTTCATCCTGCCGCCGCACGCCGGCCGTTTCCGTCTTCACCCGGTCGCGCCGCGCCTTGCACCGATGTTCTGCTTCGCGCTGCTGACGGTGTCATGCGCGCTGGCGAGCCTCGCCCTTGCCTGTGCGACGCCGTTTGCGGCGTTTGCCGTCATCGCGGCTGCGCTACTGCCGTTGCGGCCGGCGCTGCTTGTCGTCACCGGCGCCTGGCTGATCAACCAGACCATCGGTTTCGGCGTGCTGCACTATCCCATCGACGCCAGCACGGTCGCGTGGGGCTTTGTCATCGGTGCCGCAGCGCTGCTTGCGACAACCGTGGCGTCGGCCGTCCTCCGCATGCTGCCGCAGGGACGTACGCCGCTGATGCTGGCGATCACGCTCGTTGCTGCCTATGCAGCATATGAGCTTGTGCTGCTCGCCGCGACGCCGGCCCTGGGCGGAGAGGGCGCCTTCACCGCCGCCATCGTGACGCGGATCGGACTAACCAGCGGCGTTTGGCTTGCCGGCCTCGTCGCCGTTTGCGAGATCGTTCGCCTGGTCGATCCGTTCGGGCGCAAGGGTGCGATGTCGGCTTGAGCGCCGGTGCGTTCGACTTTCGCGCAGCCGCGACGGAGCGAAGCGCAATAGGCCAACGAGACCTTGGATTGCCCGTCGGGCAAAACACCTGACTATTTTGAAGCGTGCTGCCGTCAACCCACCCGGGCCAAAATATTCCTATTTACCGAAATTCGGTTTTGGCGCATGTGTCGCCCACCCGGCTCATCCTTGAGGGGCGATCTTGTGGTCGTCATGTTCGCGAGCCGGGCTTGTGGTGGACGCGGCAGCGTCGGGCGCGAGGTCAAGGGCAGGGCGGATTGCTCTCCGTGAGCCCAAAAACTTCGTGCTGGACGAGCGGCGCTGTCAGGTTCGTCTCGTCTGTAAGTTTCCGGCTCGGTCGACAGATCTGGAAAAACTGCGGCGAAATGGCGGGCCGTGCGTACGGCAAAACCGTGTGGTCCTGGCCGTCGTTGCTACGGTCAAGCTCTTGCG
>NZ_JALJRE010000011.1:0-283404 GCF_024519855.1 Bradyrhizobium sp. Bra78
ATGATCCGGAAAAGTGCGAAGCGGTTTTCCGAAAAGATCATGCTCAAACAAGAACATGAAGCGCGATGACGATTCATCTCAATCTCATCGCGCTTTAGGCCGCCTTCGCCTGCACATTGTCGCAAAACTCCGCGAGCCGGTCGGCCAGCCGCAGCGTCGCGGGGCTGGCGCCGGGCGAGGCCATCAGCGCCACCTCGGTCCGGTTGATCGGCGCAAAGCCGTCCTTCGCCGTCAGCACGCGGTGGTCGGACTGGATCGACATTTCCGACAGGATGCTGAGGCCCATGCCGGCGGCGACGGCAGCCTGGATGCCGGCGAGGCTCGATGACGAATAGGCCATGTGCCAGGCGCGGCCTGCGCTTTCCAGCGCGTGGATGGCGCCGGCGCGATAGAGGCAGCCGAGCGGAAATCCGATCAGCGGCACCGACGCGGCGTTGACGTCGATCGGATGGCTCTTGCTGGTGACCCAGTGCACCTGCTCCGGCCACACCGCGATCGCGCCCTTCTCGCCGGCCCCGCGCTTGAACAGCGCCAGATCCAGTTCGCCGCGTTCGAGGTCGCGGGACAGGTTCTTGCTCTGGTCTGCGCGCACGTCGAGCCGCAGCCCCGGATGCGAGCGCGAAAACGCGCCCAGCAGCTTGGCGAGACGATAGGCGGCAAAATCCTCGGGAATGCCGAGCCGGATCGCGCCTTCGCCGCCCGGTTGGCGCAGCACGTCGCGCGCTTCCTCGGCGAGCGAGAGCAGTCGCCGCGCATAGGACAGCAGTCGCTCGCCGGCTTCGGTCGGCCGCACGTCCTTGCCGTCGCGATGCAGCAGCACCTGGCCGACATCCTCCTCCAGCCGCTTGATCTGCTGGCTCACGGTCGATTGCGTGCGGTGGACGCGCTCGCCGGCGCGGGTGAAGCCGCCGGCATCGACCACCGAGACGAAGCTCCGCAGGAGCTCGAGGTCGAGCATGGCTACCTCCATTGGAAAAATCACTGATGGCGAGTTAATCATTTAATTTCCAAATGGCAAGCCTCCTCCCTAAATCGAGGGCTCAGGAGAATGCCCCCATGTCGCTCGCCCCCTCGATTGCCGTTCCCCGCAGCCGCTTCAATACGCTTCCGCTCGCGATCGGCCTGTTCTGCCTGCTCTGGAGCTATGCCTTCGTCGCCGGCAAGATCGGCGTCACCCATTGCCCGCCGCTGATCCTGCTCGCCGCGCGCTTCTCGCTCGCCGGCATCCTGATCCTCGGGGCCACGATGGTTCGTGGCGACTGGTCCTTGTCATGGCGCGACGCCGCCATCTTCGCCGTGCTCGGCATCGCCAACAACGCGCTCTATCTAGGTCTCGGCTACACCGGCCTGCAATCGGTCTCCGCCGGCCTCGGCGGCCTGATCGTGTCGGCCAATCCGGTGTTCACCGCGGCGCTCGCCGCGCTGTTGCTCGGCGAAGGAATGACCTGGCGCAAGGCGGGGGGGCTCCTGCTTGGAATCATCGGCGTCACGCTGATCGTCTGGCACCGCCTGTCGGTCGGTACCGACAGCCTGCACGGCATCGTCTTCACGCTGGCCTCGCTTGCCTCGATCGTCGCCGGCACGATTCTGTTCAAGCTGCTCGCCCCGAAGGGCAGTCTGTGGATCGGAAACGGCGTGCAGAATCTCGCTGCCGGCATCGTGCTGACGCCGGTCGCGCTCACCTTCGCCGACGTCCACGCGATCGATGTCACGCCGAGCCTGATCGGCGCTTTCGCCTTCCTGGTGCTCGGCGGCTCGATCCTCGCCTACTGGCTCTGGTTTCATCTCCTGAAAGTGTGTGGCGCCACCGCCGCCAGTGCCTATCATTTCCTGATGCCGCCGCTCGGCATGCTGTTCGCCTACCTCGTGCTCGGCGAGCATGTCGAGGCCCGCGATCTGCTCGGGATCATTCCAGTGGCGCTCGGCATCTATCTGGTGACGCGGCCCGCAACAAAGCCGGCCGCGTAAGAGGAGTTCATCATGCCCATTTCCATCACCCTGATCGGCGGCCCCACCGCACTGATCGAGATCGACGGTTTCCGCCTGCTCACCGATCCGACCTTCGATGCGCCCGGCGCTTATCAGCTTCCGCATGTGAAGCTGGAGAAGACCACCGGCCCCGCAATGAAGGCCGATGCGATCGGGCCGATCGACGCCGTCCTGCTCAGCCACGACCAGCACTCCGATAATCTCGACAATTCAGGTCGCGAATATCTGCTCAAGGCGAAGCGCGTGCTGACGACCGAGGCCGGCGCCAAACGCCTCGGCGGGCATGTCGAGGGCCTCGTGCCCTGGGGCACCGCACATCTGAAGGATCGTGACGGCAATTCGCTGACGATCACCGCGACGCCCGCGCGTCACGGCCCGGCCGGCATCGAACCGCTGTCGGGCGACGTCATCGGCTTCGTGGTGTCGTCGAGCCGGAAAGACACCAGCCCGGTCTATATCAGCGGCGACACCACCTGGTTCGACGGCGTCGCCGAGGTGGCGCGCCGCTTCAAATGCGGCGTGGTGCTTCCCTTCGCGGGCGCCGCGCAAACGCGCGGGCCGTTCCATCTCACCATGGACACCAACGACACCATCGAGACCGCGCGCGCCTTTCCGGATGCGACGATCGTGCCGGTGCATACCGAGGGCTGGGCGCATTTCCGCCAGAACGGCGAGGACCTGCGCAAGACGTTCGACCTGCTGGGCTTCGGGACGCGGCTGCGGCTGCTGGAGCCCGGCGTGCCGACGGTGCTGGAGGCGCCGTGAACGCGCCACACCGTCGGAGGATGCCTCAATCCTTCCGGAACACGATCGAGGCCATCCATCCCGTCATCAGCGCCATGGCGGCGGTGACGAGGCCGTAGATCAACCCGTTCTGCCGGGCGGTGGTGGCGACGAACTGCTCGAAACCGACCTTGACGATCTCGAACGCGGTCTCGGTCTTGCCGATGAACGCGCCGTCGGCAAACAGCTTGATCTCGACCTCATAGGTGCCGATCGGCACCTCCGCCGGCAGCGGAATGCCGGTGCGGAACAATGTCGGCGTCAGGAACGTCACCGCGCTCGGATCCTCGCGATAGAGACCGCGCTGGGTCCGCAGGCGGATGAAGCCGGAGCGGAACGCGTCGTTCGGTACCACGTCGGCATAATCGCCGCTGACGCGCTGGGTCAGCAGCACGTTGTTGAGCCCGACCTGCTGCCGCCGTGCGATTTCGGGCGAGGTGATCGCCTCGAAGGAGCGGTTGGCGAACAGCGCGAGATAGCTCGGCACCTGCAGGAATTGCCGGTAGTCGGTGTTGATCCAGATCCCGAAGACGCGCTCCTTGCGCCGCGTCACCATGTCGGCGCGCGGGCCCATCACGGTGACGACGAGATCGTAGGTCTTGCGGCCGGCAGGCGTGGCGGTGTCCTTCTCGACCGAGCCGAACAGCACCAGTTCCTCGCCGGAATAGTTCGGGGTGACCGTGACGCGATGGTTGGAGACCGACACGATCAGCCGCTCGGCGCGTGCGGCGGAGCCGAGCAGCAGAACGAGCAGGACCGCGAGGGCTGCGCGCATCATCCGCTCACTCCCATCTCGCGGATGGTGAAGAGATCCTCGGGCCGCATCACCAGCTCGATGGCGAAGCGGACGCCGACCGAGAGGATCAGGAGGCCGAGCAGCAGCCGCAGCTGCTCGCCGCGGATCTTCTGGCCGGCGCGGGCGCCGAACTGCGCGCCGGTGACGCCGCCGACCATCAGGATCAGCGCCAGCACGGCGTCGACGAGGTGATTGGTCACCGCGTGCAGCAAGGTGGCGAACAGCATCGTCACCAGCGTCAGCACCATCGAGGTGCCGATCACCGTCGAGGTCGGCACCCGCAGCAGATAGATCATGATCGGCACCAGGATGAAGCCGCCGCCGATGCCCATGATGGCGCCGATGAAGCCGATCACGATGCCGACGATCACGACCGGAATCACGGACAGGTAGATCTTCGAGCGCTTGAACCGCATCTTCAGCGGCAGGCCGTGGATCCAGTTGTGCGTGCGCCGCGGCGGCACCGCGCCGCGCCGGGTCCGCATCAGGGCGCGCAGGCCTTCCGAAAACATCACGCTGCCGACCGTGGTGAGCAGCACGACATAGGACAGCGCGATCATCAGGTCGAGCTGGCCGAGCGCGCGCAGCTGCGTGAAGGCCCACACCCCGAGCGCCGTCCCGGTCACGCCGCCGCACAATAGCACGCTCGCCAGCGCGGGATCGATCGCGCGTCGCCGCCAATAGGCGAGCGCGCCGGAGAACGAGGACGCCGCGATGTGGCTCGCGACGGAGGCGACCGCGACCGCCGGCGTGATGCCGATGAAGATGAGCAGCGGCGTCATCAGGAAGCCGCCGCCGATTCCGAACATGCCGGAGACGAAGCCGACCGCGGCGCCCATCGCCAGCACCAGGAAGACGTTGACCGGCAGATCGGCGATGGGGAGATAGAGCTGCATCGAAGGACCACGCTCCGGCGAGACGGATCGATTGCGCGGAATGCTCGCAGGAGGGCAGAACGATTGCCGCGTCCCTCAATAGCGGAATTCGCCGCCGGGAGGGACCAGGAATTTCGGGCGTGGTGAATGTGGCGGGTGAGCGCTCGAGCGGAATAAACTTGGTTGCTACGGAGAAGGTGCGCTCCCTCCCCGGCCTGCGGGGGAGGGTTGGGGAGAGGGTGTCTCCTCAATCGAGAACCCCAAGAGGAGAAAGCCCTCACCCGGCGCTACGCGCCGACCTCTCCCGCAAGCGGGAGAGGTGCACCGAGCCCGCGGCCCGCTGGTTTGATCCGACGCTATCAGGTTTTAATGCGCGGCGGAGGCCGCGCGCTTGGTTGCGACCGGCTTGGCCGCCGGTTTTGCGTTCGCCTGCGGCGCGCTGTCCCAGCCACCATTCGGGGCCGGAACATTGACCGCATCATCCGGCTGCGGCTCGGCGCTGAAGGTCTGGATCGCGAGCTTGGCTGCGGCGAGCGATTGCGGGTCCAGACGCTTGGCGACGTCGTCGCGCTTGCCCGCCGCATCCGCATCGCCCTGCGCGGCCGCGAGGGTGAACCATTTGTAGGATTCGGCGAGGTTCTGCTCCACACCGATCCCGCGGGCATAGAGGATGCCGAGGTTGAACTGGCTGTCGGCGACGCCGCGATCGGCCGCCTTGCGGAACCATTGCGCCGCGCTCTTGTAATTGGCGCCGCGTCCGCCGCCATCGGCGTCGAGCACCGCGAGATTGTGCATCGCCTTGGCGTTGCCGCGCTCGGCGGCCTGCGCGTAGTAGCGGCGGGCGATGTCGGCGTCCTTCTTCACGCCGAGGCCCTTCTCGTAGAGCGTACCGAGCCGGAAGGTCGCGGGCACCACGCCGGCCTGCGCCGCGCGATCGTACCATTTGGCGGCTTCGTCGTAATTCGCAGCGACGCCCTTGCCTTCGGCAAAGCGCACGCCGATCTCGTAGGCCGCGGTCGCATCGCCCTTCATCGCAGCGCTGCGCAAGCCCGGGCCGCCGATGGCGTCAGGCAGTTTTTCGCTCGGCGGCACCTGGATCATGGCGAGTTTCGCGCGGCTCGTGCCCGACAGCGCGCCGGTGACGTCGCTGGAGGCAGGCTGCGGGGCTGCGGCAGGCGCCGGCGGAATTTCGACCGAGGCCGAGTTGCCGGCGTTCGCGGGCAGGGCCGGCGCGGCGTTGTTCTGCGATTGCTTTCCGATCGGCGTCGGTGAGGTCATCGACGGTGTGATCTGCTCAGGCGCCGACGGCTTTGTCTCGACCGGCGGCGGTGCCTGCGGCGCGGGCGAGGAATTCTCCATCGCCTGCGGTGCCGGCGGCGCGCTGCCGCCGTCGAGCAGATTCATCGCCATCTTGAAGGTGCCGAGCACGATCACGACCACGCTCGCGCCGACCAGCAGCGAGCGGATCTTCGAGGTGATGGTCGAGCCGCCTTCCTGGCCCTTGTCCTTGGCGCGGGCGATTGCGGCCTTGGCGCCGCGGGCCGGCTTCTCGGGCGGCTGCGCGGCGGCGGCCTGCGCCGCGCGGCGCGCGGCTGCGATGAAGCTCGATGAGGACACCGGCTCCTTCGGCGCGGCGGGAATTTCGCTGATCGCGCTCTCGGAGGCGGCAATCCGCTCCGACGGCGTGGCGACGCGTGCGCCCGGCCGTGTGCCCGGTTCGAGCGGATGATCCGGCGGCAATTCGGGCGCGAGCACGGCGCGTGCGGGCGCCGTATGCGGCTCCAGGATCTCGCTGATCGCGCGCGGCGGCAGAGGCGGCGCGGCTTGCGGCGCCATCGGCATCGGCGGCGGCGCCGCGGGGGCGGCAGCGGCGTGGAATTCGCGCGGCGCAGCGACGAAGGCGCCCGGGGGTGCGTGTTGCGCGGCAGCGGGGTTCGGCAGCTCGGGCTTCGGATCGTATTTCGGCTGCTGCTGCGCTTGCTGCCGCGGCTCGAGCGCCATCGGCGCGGGCTCCAAGGGAGCGGCCAAGGAAGCGGCCATGGGAGCGGCCATCGGCATGGGCATCGGCTGCGGCGCAGGGGCTGACGGCGCCGTGCGCACCGCGCGCAGATCGCCCTCGATCATCGAGAGGCGGTCGACGACGTGGCCGAGTGCGTTGTGAACGGCTTCGAGCGAGTCCTGGGTGGTGCGGTTGGTCTCGGCCTGGCTGAAGCGGATGTCGGAGAGCTCGCGCTTGACGATATCCACCACGCCGGAATCGGAAGGCGGGGTGGAGTTGCGGCTCTCGGCCAGCGCGGAATAGGTCGCCTGCTGGCGTTCCAGGTGCCGCAGGATGTCATGCAGCCCGTCCTCGACGCGGCTGAGATTGCCGTTGCGCGGATCGGAGGCGGCCTCGATCCGCTCCAGCAGATACGACACCCGCTGTTCGAGATGCGCGAACGTCGATGCGGAATCGTTGCCGACCTGCATGCGGTCGAAACGGTCCGACAGCGCACGGATCGCGCCTTCCAGATGCTCGGTGCTCTCGGATGGCTGAGGCCGCTCGCGCGTTTCCAGAGCGGCGGTGAGCGCCGCGATGCGCTGCTCCAGCACGGCAAAACTGTCGCCGTTGCCGGACGAACGGGTGACCTGGTCGACCTTGGACGACAACAGCTGTACGTCTTCCGAGAGCCGAGCCAGCGCTTCGTTGGAGGCGACGTTGGACACGATGCTGCGCAGCGCCGAGATCGCGCCTTCGAGCTGGCGTACTGTCGACGGATCGTCATTGGCGCGCAGGATCAGATCGAGCTTGGCGCCGAGATTGCGGATCGCCTCGTCATAGCCGGTGAGCTGCTCGGCCGGCGTCAGCGTGCGCAGCACCTGCTTGATGTCGGACAGCGCGTGCTCGATGCCGGACAGGACCTGACCGTCGGTGCCGTTGGAGCGGGTCTCGTCGATGCGCCGGTGCAGCGAGCGAATCTCGTTCTCGATCGATTCGATCGCACGGCGCGGCATCGCCTCGGTGATGGCGTGGCGGATCTCCGCAAGCTCGCTGCGGAAGGCGTTGATCGCCTGCTCGGTATTGTCAGGGCGCTGCAGCGACTCGATCTGGCTCGTGATCTTGAGCAGATGGCGCTCGAGCGCGGAGAAATCCGGCCCCGGCTGCGGTGGCGGCGGCGCGTAGGCAGGCGCGGGCGGTGCCATCGGGGGCACGAAAGGAGCCGCCGCGGGTGCGATCGACGGCGCGGCGCGCGGCGGCATCTGCCGCGGTGCAAAGCCGTCGAGCTCGCTCTGCCGTGCCGTGATCTCGGCGACCGCAACGTCGAAGGAAGCGGGGCTCAGGGGCGGTGAATTGCGATAGACCTGCGCTGCCGCGCGCTCGACCGCGTCGGCCTGGCGCTGGCGCGCGTCGATTGGAGCGGTGCGCGGGGCCTGGGGCTGCTGCGGTTGAGACTGCGGCGGCTTCGAGATCTGCGACAGCCGCGCGTCGAGCCGCGAGATTGCGTCGTTGAGCTGGCGTGCCACGCCCTGCTCGCGCGAGACCTCCTGGCGCGGCGCGGGCTTTGAAATCCGTTCGATCTGCTGGGTGATCGCGTCGAGCCGCTGGTGGATGTCGGCGACTTCGCGGCTTTCCTGACTCGCGGCCTGGCTCGGAACGTTCGGAGGTTGCGGACGCTGGTCGTGAGGTCCGCGAAAGTTCGGCGGGGCAGTCTCGCCGAGCGTGGAGTTCAGCCAATCGTTGAGTGACATGCCGGCACGACGCGCAGCGGCTTCGGCCCGCTCCCGGACGGATGGATCGATGCCGTCAGCACTCCACGATACGCGCGAATTCATGACTCTGTCCGGTTCCGACTCCGGCGCCCCATCCGGCGCCTCCAGTCTCCCCTCGCGTGCCGGTTGCAAGACAATCGGATTTGGCGCGGGTCGTCTGCCTCGAAAACCGACTTTTGTCTGTTACGGTAAATAACGGGTTAAGGAACCGGTTGACGGTGTCTTAAAGTTGGGCGGCGGGAACCCGGGGGGCGTCATCCGGGGTCGGACACCTCTCCCGCTTGCGGGAGAGGGAGCGTCGCGGCATCGCCGAGGCGATCGGGACTGCCCTCAGCCCTTCCCCTCGCGCTTGCCGTCGTCGAGCGGCACCACGGTGCCCTTGCCGCTCATCGCCGACAACGCCTCGAGAGCCTCTTCGCAAAAATCGGCGACCAGCTGCTCATGCCGGGCGCCGAGCTGAAGCAGGAGCAGATTGCCGAGGTCGAGCACGCCCGACGCCGTCCCTTCCGGAAAACGTTTCTTGAGAATCCGCTCGTAATTGTCGTGCCGGTCGCGATGGTGCTCCAGCCGGGCCATCAAATCGGTCCGCATGGGTTCGATCTCGATGCTGTCGAGCGCATGCAGCCGCACCAGGAGGTCGTCCTTGATCGACGGCGGGGTGCTTGGCCGCGCGGCCCAGTGCCGCAGCGCTGTTCGGCCCTCGGGAGTCAGCGTATAGATCAATTTATTGGGTTTGCCCGATTGCACGACCTCGCGACCCTGGATGTAGCCGCGGTCGCGCAGCTTGGAGAGCTCGCGGTAGATCTGCTGGTGGTCGGCCTTCCAGAAGAAGCCGATCGAGGAGTCGAACGTCTTGGCGAGCTCGTAGCCCGTCATCGGCCGTTCCGTCAGGCATGCGAGGATCGCGTCGCCCAGCGCCATGGCATCGGCCTCTCTTCATCGACAATTAACCAACCAGCTTGACTTTATGCGCATCGGCGCATATGCGTCAATGTGCATATGAGTAGCCCCGGAAAGAGGGCCAGCACCGCCCCAACAACCTCAACGGAATCAGACTTCGCGCTACTGTGCATGGGGTTGTTTTCGCGTTTTTTGCCAAGGCCCTTTAGGGAGGCACCCTGACAATGACCGGCCTCGACTCCTGGTACGGGTACATGAAGTCCCACGACCGCGCCGCGTTGTGGGACCTGCTGCATCCCGACGCCGTCTTCGAAAGCCCCGTCGTGCATTCGCCGCAGCGAGGCCGCGACATCACCTTCAAATATCTCGCCAGCGCCGAGAAGGTGCTCGGCGGTCCCGGCTTCACCTATGTCGGGGAATGGAAGAGCACCAGCGGCGCCGTGCTCGAGTTCAAGACCATGATCGACGGCATCGAGATCAACGGTGTCGACATCATCACCTTCGATGCCGAGGGACGCATCACGCATTTCAAGGTGATGGTGCGTCCGCTCAAGGCGATCAACATGCTGCATCGCCTGATGGCGGAGCAGCTTGCCGCCCAATCGTAGAAACCACTTCGAGGCCCAACTACTTCAAGGTTATGCCGGGAGACCACCATGCCGATCTATAAAGCCCCCGTCGAAGACGTGAACTTCCTGCTCAACGACGTCTTCCAGATCGACCGCTACGACAATCTGGCCGGCTTCTCCGATGCGTCGAGCGACGTGCGCGAGGCGATCCTGGGCGAAGCGGCCAAGCTTGCCGAGGAAGTGCTCCAGCCGCTGAATCGTGTGGGCGATCTCGAAGGCTGCAAGCGCGCTGACGACGGCAGCGTCACCACGCCGAAGGGATTCAAGGACGCGTTCAAGCAGGTCGCCGAGGGCGGCTGGCTCGGTCTGTCGGCTCCGACCGAGTTCGGAGGGCAGGGGCTGCCGGTGACGCTGAGCCAGGCGGTCAACGAATTCCAGATCTCCGCCAACATGGCGTTCTCGATGTATGGCGGCCTCACCATGGGCGCGACCGCCGCGCTGATCGTGCACGGCTCGCGGGAGCAGAAGCAGACCTACGTGCCGAAGATGGTGGCGGGCGAGTGGACCGGGACCATGAACCTGACCGAGCCGCATTGCGGCACCGATCTCGGCATGCTCCGCACCAAGGCGGTGCCCCAGGCCGACGGCAGCTACAAGATCACGGGCACCAAGATCTTCATCTCGGCCGGCGAGCATGACCTCGCCCCCAACATCATCCACCTCGTGCTCGCCCGTATCGAGGGCGCGCCGGCCGGCATCAAGGGCGTGTCGCTGTTCGTGGTGCCGAAATTCCTGGTCAATGCCGACGGTTCGGTCGGCGCCCGCAACGGCGTGGTCTGCGGCTCGATCGAGCACAAGATGGGCATCCACGGCAACTCCACCTGCGTGATGAACTACGACAGCGCCACCGGCTGGCTGATCGGCGAAGAGAACAAGGGCATGCAGGGCATGTTCGTGATGATGAACGAGGCCAGGCTCGGCGTCGCCGTGCAGGGCCTCGCGCAGTCCGAGGTGGCCTATCAGAACGCGGTCGCCTATGCCCGCGAGCGCATCCAGGGCCGCTCGCTCACCGGCGTCAAGGCGCCGGACAAGGCGGCCGATCCGATCATCGTGCATCCCGACGTGCGCCGCACGCTGCTGTCGATCCGCGCCTTCAACGAGGCCGCGCGCGCCTTCGTGATGTGGACCGCGCTGAAGAGCGACGTCGCCCATCGCTCCGAGGATCCCAAGGACCGCCAGGCCGCCGACGATCACATGGGCCTGATGACCCCGGTGCTGAAGGGCTTCCTCACCGATTACGGCTTCGCCAACGCGGTGCAGGCGCAGCAGATGTATGGCGGCCACGGCTACATCGCCGAGCACGGCATGGAGCAGTTCGTGCGCGATGCCCGCATCGCGATGATCTACGAAGGCGCCAACGGCATCCAGGCGCTGGACCTCGTCGGCCGCAAGCTGCCGCGCGACGGCGGCCGCGCCATCATGGCCTTCTTCGGCGAGGTCATGGCCTTCGCCAAGGAGAACGGCGGCGACGAGGCGATGAAACCCTTCATCACCCCGCTCTCGGCCTCGCTCGGCCATCTCCAGCAGGCCACCACCTGGCTGATGCAGAACGCGATGGCAAAGCCGGACAATGCCGGCGCCGCCGCAACCGATTACCTGCATTTGTTCGGCTTCGTCGCGCTCGGCTACATGTGGGCGAAGATGGCGAAGGTGACGAATGCCAAGATTGCCGAGAGCGGGGCGACGCCCTATCTCTCCACCAAGCTCGTCACCGGGCGCTTCTTCATGGAGCGGATGCTGCCGGAGACCGCCGCCAATCTTGCGCGCATCCAGGCCGGCTGCGCCACCATCATGGAATTGCCGGCGGAAGCGTTCTGAGGCTTCCCGCTTCACCAATGATTGCGACCGCGCCGCGGTCGCCACCAACATAACTGCAATCAGGAGGCTCCCATGGCAGATGCCTATATCTATGATCACGTCCGCACCCCCCGCGGCCGCGGCAAGGCTGACGGTTCGCTGCACGAAGTCACGGCGCTCGCGCTCGCCACGGTGCCGCTGAAGGCGCTCAAGGACCGCAACAATTTGCCTGAGGATTCCGTCGACGACGTCATCCTCGGCGTGGTCGACCCGGTCGGTGAAGCCGGCAGCGACATCGCGCGCTTTGCCGCGCTCAAGGCAGGCCTCGGCGAAGCCGTGCCCGGCGTGCAGATCAGCCGCTTCTGCGCCTCCGGCCTCGACGCCGTGAACTTCGCCGCCGCGCAAGTGATGAGCGGCCAGCATGATCTGGTGATCGGCGGCGGCGCCGAATCGATGAGCCGCGTCGGCATCGGCGCCTCCGGCGGCGCATGGCCGATGGATCCCTCGATGGCCGTGCCGGCTTACTTCATGCCGCAGGGGGTCTCCGCTGATCTGATCGCCACCAAATACGGCTTCTCGCGTGACGACGTCGATGCCTATGCGGTGCAGAGCCAGCAGCGCGCGGCGAAGTCCTGGGACGAAGGCCGCTTCGACAAGTCGATCGTCCCTGTGAAGGACATCAACGGCCTCACCATCCTCGCCAGGGACGAGCACATGCGTCCCACCACGACGATGCAGTCGCTGGCGCAGCTGCAGCCGTCTTTCACCATGATGGCGCAGATGGGCGGCTTCGACGGCGTCGCGGTGCAGTCGCATCCGGAGATCGAGCGCGTCAATTACGTGCACCACGCCGGCAATTCGTCGGGCATCGTCGACGGCGCCGGCGCCGTGCTGCTCGGCAGCAAGGAGGCGGGCGCGAAATACGGCCTGAAGCCGCGCGCGAAAATCCGCGCCTTTGCGAACGTCGGCTCGGAGCCCGCAATGATGCTGACCGGCCCGGTCGACGTCACCGAAAAGCTGTTCGCGCGCTCCGGCATGAAGAAGTCGGACATCGACCTGTTCGAGCTCAACGAGGCCTTCGCCTCCGTCGTGCTGCGCTACATCCAGGCCTTCGACATCGACAACGCCAAGATCAACGTCAATGGCGGCGCCATCGCGCTCGGCCATCCGCTCGGCGCCACCGGCGCGATGATTTTGGGCACCGTGCTCGACGAGCTCGAGCGCACCAACAAGGCGACCGCACTGGTGACGCTGTGCATCGGCGGCGGCATGGGCACCGCCACCATCATCGAGCGCGTTTAAGGGTAGGGAGCAACCAACATGGCTTACAACAACTTCAAGGTCGAGACCGATGCCGACGGCATCGCGCTCGTCACCTGGGACATCCCGGGCCGTTCGATGAACGTGCTCGACGAGACCTCGACCAGCGAGCTCGACGCGATCGTCAAGGCGACCACGGCCGACGCCGCGGCGAAGGGCGTCGTCATCACCTCGGCCAAGGAGGCGTTCTGCGCCGGCGCCGACCTGTCCATGCTCGAAGGCATGAACCAGGCCTACGCAAAGGTGTTCAAGGAGCAGGGCGAGACCGCGGCGAACCAGATGCTGTTCGACCAGAGCCGCCGCTTCTCGCAGGTGCTGCGCTCGATCGAGACCTCCGGCAAGCCGTGGGCCGCCGCGATCAACGGCCTCGCGCTCGGCGGCGGCTTCGAGATCACGCTGTGCTGCCACTATCGCGTGGCGTCGGAGAATCCCAAGACGCGGCTCGGCCTGCCCGAGGTCAAGGTCGGCCTGTTCCCCGGCGCCGGCGGCACGCAGCGCGTGCCGCGCCTGGTGCCGCCGCAGGACGCCATGACGATCCTGCTCAAGGGCGATCCGGTCACGGTCGAGAAAGCCAAGGCGCTGAATTTGATTCACGCCATCGTTCCGGCTGCCGATCTCGTCAAGGCGGCGAAAGACTGGATCAAGGGCGGCGGCAAGGCCATCGCGCCCTGGGACGAGAAGGGCTTCAAGCTGCCGGGCGGTCCGGTGTTCTCCAAGGCCGGCATGATGATGTTTCCGGCCGGCAACGCCATCTATCGCCGCGAGACCTACGACAATTACCCGGCCGCGCGCGCGATCATGAGCTGCGTCTATGAAGGCCTGCAGTTGCCGATCGACGCTGCGTTGCGCGTGGAGTCGCGCTATTTCACCTCGGTGCTGCGCTCGAAGGAAGCGGCCGCGATGATCCGCAGCCTGTTCCTGTCGATGCAGGAGCTGAACAAGGGCGCGCGCCGTCCGAAGGATGTGCCGCCGACCAAGGTGAAGAAGATCGCCGTGATCGGCGCCGGCTTCATGGGCGCGAGCGTCGGCTACGTCTCGGCCCGCGCCGGCCTCGACGTCGTCCTGATCGACCGCGACCAGGAGAGCGCCGACAAGGGCAAGGCGCATGCGCAGAAGGTGATCGAGGAGCAGATCAAGAAGGGCCGTGCCAAGCCTGGCGACGCGGAAGCCCTGCTCGCGCGCATCACGCCCACCGCCGACTATGCCGCCTTGAAGGACGTCGACCTCGTCATCGAGGCCGTGTTCGAGGACCGCAAGGTCAAGGCAGACACCTTCGCCAAGGCGCAGGAGCACATGAAGCCGGACGTGGTCTTCGCCTCGAACACCTCGACCCTGCCGATCACCTCGCTGGCCGAGAGCTTCAAGGACCAGGGCAAGTTCGTCGGCATCCACTTCTTCTCGCCGGTCGAGAAGATGATGCTGGTCGAGATCATCAAGGGCAAGAACACCGGCGAGGTCGCGCTCGCCACGGCGCTTGATTACGTCCGGCAGATCGGCAAGACGCCGATCGTCGTCAACGACAGCCGCGGCTTCTTCGCCAATCGCTGCGTCGGCCGCTACGTCGCCGAAGGCAACGAGATGTTCCTCGAAGGCGTGCCGCCGGCGATGATCGAGAACTGCGCCAAGATGGCCGGCATGCCGGTCGGCCCGCTCTCGCTGTCGGACGAAGTCGCGCTCGACCTCGGCCTCAAGATCATGAAGGCCACCGAAGCCGACCTCGGCCCGAACGCCATCAACCCCGATCAGAAGAAGCTGATGGTGGAGCTGGTCGAGAAGCAGGGCCGCCTCGGCCGCAAGAACAGCAAGGGCTTCTACGACTATCCCGAGAAGGGCAAGGGCCAGAAGAGCCTGTGGCCGGGCCTCTCGGCGCTGCAGCCGAAGCAGCTCGACCCCGACACGCTCGATGTCGAGGAGCTGAAGCAGCGCTTCCTGGTGGTGCAGGCGGTGGAAGCCGCGCGCACGGTCGAGGGCCACGTCATCACCGATCCGCGCGAGGCCGATGTCGGCTCCATCCTCGGCTTCGGCTTCGCGCCGTTCACCGGCGGCACGCTGTCCTACATCGACTTCATGGGCGCGAAGACATTCGTCGAGCTTTGCCACAAGCTCGAGGCCAAATACGGCTCACGCTTCACGCCGCCGAAGCTTCTCGAGGAGATGGCGGCGAAGGGCGAAACTTTCTACGGCCGCTTCGCGCCGAAGAAGGCTGCGGCCTGAGTCGCAACCTTGGCCCGGATGTCCCGCAGCGGCATCCGGGCTCCGCCTCCGAAATATTGAGGCAACAAATATTGATGCAACAAAGGCCGGATCATCGATCCGGCCTTTTGTCCTTCCAGGCGGTCCCATCACGGTTGCGTCAGGATCATTTCCGCTTTGTGGAACCCGTCACAGAATTCGCGTAGAGACCGTGCCAGAGTTAAAGGCGTCGCGATGTCGCGCAATTGTCATATGCGCGTCAAAGCGGCGCCGTTCTTTTGCTCGGCCTTGGCATTACTTTTGCTCACGGAATGAATCGACTTGGACTGCGAGCCTTGATGGGACACTTGCCGATCCATCGGCGGGTTGAAGACGAAATAAGAAAGTGCGTTTGATGAACTCTTTGGTCCTGCGGAAGACCGCGCTCAGTCGCGATCTCGCCGGGAAGTACGCGGTTGCCTCCGCACGAACATGCCCGCTGCCGATGCAGAAGCCTGCGCGTTTGCGCCGCAAGGGGCCGGTGTTTTGGGCAATGCTGGCGTTAGTCGTTCTGGCCGCGGATCTTGCGCTCGCCCTGCTCGCGTGGCTCGCCGTTGATCTCGTCATGAGCTGAGACGTCCTGCCCATACAGCAGATAAGTCATGGCCAGATAGGCGAGCTGACAGACGGCAAGGCAGGCGGCAATGATGGTCACGCCGACGACCAGGCCGTACTCGTTATATTTGAGGACGCCTGCGGAAAAGATCGCGATCAACGGGGAAATCACCACCAGCGCCCAGATCCTGAAAAAATAACCTGTCGCCATCCCCACCAATGCGCTCGCAACGATCAGGACGAAGGCAATCGTCAAGCTCAACTCCAATGAGAGTGCAAATAATTTTCAATCAATTCTGACAAGCTCGCCCGCTTTGCGAGCAGTGACAAGACTGCACCACTTACTTTTGACGAACAGTAGTTCATAAGTATCATAACGCGCAGGTACGATGATCCGGCGGCATCCGTTGGCGCCGTCGCGAGGCAACAACCTGGGGCAAGAAAAAGGGCCGGATCATGGACCCGGCCCTTGGCAGACATTGTTGCCCTGGCTCAGGCCGCCTGGATCAGCCCTTCCTTCTTCAACGCCTCCTGCACCTGCGGCCGTGCCGCGACGCGGGCCTTGTAGGCGGCGAGATCAGGCATCGCCGAGAAGTCGAACTTCATCCGGTCAGCCCAGGTCAGCATCGTGAAGAGATAGCCGTCGGCCACCGTGAACTGCTTGCCCATGAGGTAGTCGCGGCCGGCGAGCTGACTGTCGATGTATTTCAGCTTGCCCATGACCCGGTCCTTGAAGAACGCCTTGGCCTCGTCGTTCAGGGCCGGGGCGAACAGGGGACCAAAGCTCTTGTGCACCTCCGAGGTGAGGAAATTGAGCCACTCCAGGAGCTTGTAGCGCTCCGAACTGTCGCGGGCCGGCGCCAGCGCCTTGGCCGAGGCCTGATCGGCGATCATCTGGACAATGACCGGGCCTTCGGTCACGATCTCTCCGCTGTCGAGGCCCAGCGCAGGGACCTGGCCCTTGGGGTTCAGCTTCAGATAATCCTCACCATTTTCGAGCTTCTTGGCCCTGATATCGACCTTGACCAACTCATAGGGCAGGCCGGCTTCCAGAAGCGCGATGTGGGGGGACAGCGAGCAGGCACCGGGCGAATAGTACAGCTTCATGGAATTTCCTCCTCTTGATGCTTGGTTCGGGCGAAAGAACGACTACATGCATCTGCTTGAAATAGTCAAGATTGATGCAGCTGCATCGAATGGGGTAAGAGACGGGCGACGAGCTTGAGCGGGACCATGAAACGCAAACCATCGACCGAGGCAACTGCCGCCTGGATCCGCCTGATGCGGGTGCAGAGCCGTGTGCTCGATTGCGTCGAGCAGGACCTGAAGAAGGCGGGATTCCCGCCGCTGGCCTGGTACGACGCGCTGCTCGAACTGTCGCGGGCGCCCTCGGGCGAGCTCCGGCCGGTCGAACTCGAACGGCAGATGCTGATCCCGCAATATTCGACGTCGCGGTTGATCGACCGTCTGGTCGATGAAGGTCTTGCCTCGCGGCGCGAATGCAAGATCGACAAGCGCGGCCAGTTCGTGGAGATCACGGAAGCCGGCCGCGAGCTGCAGAAGCGGATGTGGGGCGCCTATTCGGCCGCAATCGAGAAATATGTCGGTTCGAAACTGTCCGATGCGGATGCCGTCAAGCTCAGCGGACTGCTCGACCGCCTCGGCTGCTCGTGCGGCGAGATGAAGCTGCCGCCGGCCCACGTCAACGAAACCACGCCGTTGCGATGATCGCGCGGCCAACCAGCTCGTCCGCGCAACCGGTGGGTTCGCGGACCATCCCTGCCACCCGCGCGCGTTCGGTCGAAGCGCCTTTGATTAGAGTTTGATATGGCGCGAGACCAGATCGATATGACGCCGCTGCAATCGCGTGACGAGCTCGTCGCGTGGTTCGAGGCCGGCTGCAAGGACCCGTCCGAATTTCGCATGGGCACCGAGCACGAGAAGACGCCGTTCACGCTCGAAGGCCACCGTCCGGTGCCCTACGAAGGCCCGCGCGGTATCGGTGCGCTGCTCGAAGGCATGAAACTCCTGCTCGGCTGGGAGCCGATCATGGAAAAGGGCAACATCATCGGCCTCTACGACGTCACCGGCGGCGGCGCGATCTCGCTCGAGCCCGGCGGACAGTTCGAGCTCTCCGGCGCGCCGGTCGAGAACGTTCACCAGACCCAGAGCGAGCTGATGGCGCATCTCGCCCAGGTGCGCGAGATCGCGACTCCGCTCGGCATCGGCTTCCTCGGCCTCGGCATGACGCCGTCCTGGTCGCGCGCCGACATCCCCGTGATGCCCAAGGGCCGCTACAAGATCATGACCAACTACATGCCGAAGGTCGGTCAGTACGGCCTCGACATGATGTACCGCACCTGCACGGTGCAGACCAATCTCGACTTCTCCTCCGAGGCCGACATGGTCAAGAAGCTGCGCGTCTCGCTCGCGCTCCAGCCGGTCGCGACCGCTTTGTTCGCCAATTCACCGTTCACCGAAGGCAAGCCGAACGGCTTCCTCTCCTTCCGCTCCGAGATCTGGCGCGACACCGACAATGCACGCGCGGGCATGATGCCGTGGGCGTTCGAGGACGGCATGGGCTTCGAGCGCTATGTCGATTACGCGCTCGACGTGCCCATGTATTTCGTCAAGCGCGGTGACGATTACATCGACGTGTCGGGCTCCTCGTTCCGAGCCTTCTTCGATGGCCGCAACAACAATCTGCCGGGCGAGCGTCCGACGCTGTCGGACTGGGCCAACCATCTCTCGACGATTTTCCCGGAGGTGCGCCTCAAGCGCTATCTGGAAATGCGCGGCTCGGACGGTGGCCCGTGGGGCCGTCTGCCGGCGCTGTCGGCGTTCTGGGCCGGGCTGCTCTACGACGATGTGTCGCTCGATGCAGCATGGGACCTTGTGAAGCACTGGAGCGCGCCTGAGCGCCAGGCCCTGCGCGACGACGTGCCGCGCTTCGGCTTCAAGTCGCGGATCAAGGACCGCTATCTGTTCGAGATCGCCAAGGAATGCCTCGTTCTGGCTCATGCCGGCTTGCGCCGGCGCGGCCGGATCGACCAGCTCGGACGCGACGAGACCCGGCATCTGGAGCCGCTTGACCGCATCATCGATTCCGGCCGGACCCCGGCCGAGGAGATGCTCGAAAAGTTCAACGGCCCCTGGGCCGGCTCGGTGGAACCGGCCTACGCGGAATACGCGTTCTAGAGCAGAGGCCGACGATCGGGACCCTGCGCCGTTCATCGCCCATACAGGTTTGCGGCGATCAAATGACCGACTGAAAAACCTGAGCGTCGTCAATAACTCGAAAGCTGTTCCGATGGGGAAGGGCCGCCTGTCCGGGGCCGTCATGGCAAGCGCCGTGGCCTGCGCCGCGCTGCTTTCGCTCGCGGTCGCGAGCGGGCCTGTGCGCGCCCAGACGGCGTTCGACCGCCCGGGCGGCGACTATTTCAGCACGCCGGTCACGTCCGGCGATCCGGAGGACTGCGCGCTGCTGTGCGAGCGCGACCGCCGCTGCCGCTCCTGGAGCTTCAGCTATCCCGATGTCGAAGGCGGCTCGGCGGTGTGCTGGCTGAAGAACACGGTGCCGTTGCGCGTTCCGGGCAGCTGTTGCATTTCCGGCGTGCGTGGCGCCGGCGTGATCGAGCCGCGCGTCGAGGGCGTGGAAACGTCGATCGATCGCCCCGGTGGGGATTTGCGCAATGTCGAGCTCAAGGACGGCGAAGGCGAAGAGGCCTGCAAGGCCGTCTGCACCGCCGACAACAAATGCCGCGCCTTCACCTACGCGCGCCCCGGCTATGCCGGACGCGAGGCCCGCTGCTTCCTGAAAAAGGAAATCAAGCCGCCGCGGCGGAAGGCGGGGTTTACGTCGGGCGTGGTGCGGTAGGCGGCACTTCACTCCGCCGCAATCACCGTGAGTTCCGGCCACAGCGCCTTCCAGCGGGCCGCCTTCGTATCGTAACTGGCGGCGGAAAAATTCGGGCCTGGATTAGGACGCGCGATCAGCTTCGCGATGTCGTCAAAGCCATGCGGTGCGTAGACGTCGTGGCTGTCGCAGGCGCGCCTGACGCCGACCTGGGTGTTTTGGGTGAGGAAGCGGTCGATGCCGTCGGTCGAGGACGACAGAGGCGGATAGGGCAGACCGTGCTTGGCCGAATACCACAGATGCACCCGTGCCTGATTGCGGATCTCGATCTTGGCGCCGAGATGCCCGAGGCGCGCTTGCAGCTCGCGGATCACCGCGTCCTCCGCTTCCCATGACGTGTCGGGATCGAAGTAGAACACGTCGTAGTCGGCGATGCCGTGATCGACGGCGCGGCCCGTGAGGACGTTCCACACCGTCTGTACAAGACATCCCGAGACCAGCCATGCGTCGGGCAGCGCCAGGCGCGCGAGTTCGTCGATGATCGAAACATTGACGGGATTTCTCAGCGCGGATGCGAGGAATTCGTCGCGGTCCATCGTCAGGTGAGTGGCTTCCGCTCAATGCACGGCGGTGAAGAACCGCGCGAGACGGAAACCGGACAGCCAGGTCCACACCGGCTGGCCGCGCATGCCGAGATCCCAGGAGCCGAGCACGGCATCCGCGCGTCCGACCAGATTGTCGATCGGCAGCATGCCGACGCCGCCGGAGCGCAGGGGCACGCGGCTGTCCGCGGAATTGTCGCGGTTGTCGCCGAGCACGAACAGATGGCCGGCCGGCACCGTCACTTCCTGCGTGTTGTCGAGCGGACCGTTGTCGCGCATCTTGAAGATCAGATGCGAGACGCCGTTCGGCAGCGTTTCGACGTAGCGATAGGCGGGCTCGCTGCCGCCATTGTCGTCCTCGGCAGCCCCAACGCCATCCGGCTTCAGCTCGGCGGGACGGTCGTTGACGAAGAGCTGGCCCTGCCGCATCTGGATGCGGTCGCCGGGCAGACCCACGACGCGCTTGACCCAGGCCTGCGAGCGATCGCCGGGCCAGCGGAACACGACGACGTCGCCTTGCTTCGGTGTCTCCGCGAAGACGCGGCCGCTCTCCGGCAGGTTGATCTGGATCGGCAGCGACGAGGTGCCGTAGCCATAGGGGAATTTCGAGGCGATCAATGCGTCGCCGATCAACAGCGTCGGCTCCATCGAGCCGGACGGCACGTAGAACGGCTCGGCCAGCGCGCCCTTGGCGATGAACACGGCGGCGACGATGCCAGCGAGTTGTACGATCTGCCCAGCCCAGCCGCCGCTCTTCCGCTTGGCAGGGACGGTTACCTTGTCGACACTCATGCGCCCGTTCCACCCACCGTAATGCGTTCCATCAGAAGTGACGGCTGGCCGACGCCGACAGGCACGCCCTGGCCGTTCTTGCCGCAAGTGCCGATGCCGGTATCGAGCGCAAGGTCGTTGCCGATCATGCGGATGCGATGCAGATCGGTCGGCCCGTTGCCGATCAGCATGGCGCCCTTCAGCGGCGCGCCGATCTTGCCGTTCTCGATCTTGTACGCCTCGGTGCACTGGAACACGTATTTGCCCGAGGTGATGTCGACCTGGCCGCCGCCGAAATTCGCCGCGAAGACGCCGTTCTTCACCGAGGCGAGGATCTCGGCCGGATCGCGGTCACCGGCGAGCATGTAGGTGTTGGTCATGCGCGGCATCGGCACATGGGCATAGCCCTGGCGGCGGCCGTTGCCGGTCGGCTTCATGTTCATCAGGCGCGCATTCTGGCGGTCCTGCATGTAGCCGACCAGGATGCCGTCCTCGATCAGCACGGTCCGGTTGGTCGGCGTGCCCTCGTCGTCGATCGAGAGCGAGCCGCGGCGCGAGGCAATGGTGCCGTCATCGACCACGGTGACGCCCTTGGCCGCAACCTGCTGGCCCATCAGGCCGGCGAACGCCGAGGTCTTCTTGCGGTTGAAGTCGCCCTCGAGGCCGTGGCCGACCGCCTCATGCAGCATCACGCCCGGCCAGCCGGCGCCGAGCACGACGTCCATCTCGCCGGCGGGGGCCGGAATCGATTCCAGATTGACCAGGGCCTCGCGCAGTGCGCCGTCGGCGGCGTCACGCCAGTTCTTACTTTCGATGAATTCGGCATAGCCGGCGCGGCCGCCATAGCCCTTGCTGCCGCTCTCCTGGCGGTCGCCCTGGCCGGCGACGACCGAAACATTCACGCGCACGAGCGGGCGGATGTCGCGATAGCTTTCGCCGTCGGGCCGCAGGATCTCGACCACCTGCCAGGTCGCGCCCAGGCTGACGCTGACCTGCCGCACGCGCGGGTCCTTGTCGCGCAAATACGCGTCGATCTCGGCGAGCAACTTCACCTTGGTCTCGAAGCCCGGCGCGTCCAGCGGATTGTCGTCGCCATAGAGCCGTACATTGGTGTGCGGCGGCGGCGCGGAAAAGCTGCCGGAATAGCCGCCGCGCACGGCGGCGACCGCGTCGGCGGCGCGAATCAGCGCCGGCAGCGACACGTCGGAGGAATGCGCATAGCCCACCGCATCGTCCTTCACGGCGCGCAGGCCAAAACCCTGCGAGGTGTCGTAGGTCGCCTGCTTCAGCCGCCCATTGTCGAACATCAGCGCTTCGGTCTGGCTGTATTCCAGGAACAATTCGCCGTCGTCGGCGCCGGCAAGCCCGCGCGCGATCTCGTGGCGAACCTGGTCGCGGTCGAGATTGGCGCGGTCGAGCAGGGAGGATGTGGCAGGGTTGGTCATGCGTCCGTCCATTATCGGAGAATGTGGGGCAAGATAATGGTTTCCCGCCGGTTCCGCGAGGGGCGGGCCGTCACATTACGGAAACGATAGGATGAGGTTGCCCGGCGTGACGACACGAGGCGGGGTGGTGCACGCGATCAAATGGCCTGACTTGGCGTGGACGGCGGCCCGTCCGCGTCCTGCGATCGAAAGGGCGAGCCGCCGTCCGAGGCGCTATTTCAGCGGCAGGAAAACCTCCGCGACCGTCTCATGCTCCGGCACCTCAGGAAAGAAGCTCAGCCGCTGGCAATAGATCGGAAAGTCGCGTGCTTCCTCGCCGCTGGCCGGAAGCCAGTCGCGGTAAAGGTAGAGCGCGGCGGGTTCCAGATTGTCGGTGTAGCCGACGACCCGCAGCACCGCGCAGCGTCCGCCGGGGATCTCGCCGGCCTTGATCTCCTCGCCATTCGCCTCGATCGGCCGGTCGGTCCCGACACAGAGATCCGTGCTGTAAGCGGCGGGCGAGGAAGGACGCCGCTCGGACCGCCAGACGTTGAAGGTCGGACTGGTCTTGGGGTGCAGTCCGGCGGCCCTGCGCCACGCGATGAACCGCTGGATGGTGGCGCCGAGCGTCGCCGGGTCGCCCCGATGCTCCATGATCGCCACCTTGGTGGGGGGTACATCGCGTATCGTCACGTCGTCACTGGTAAAGGTCTTCATGAGCTTGCTCCTCGCATTGTCGAGAGGCCCGAAGGCCGCAAGCCACGGCTCCCAGTCGGGAGAGTTGCGGAACGACGACGGCGATTGCCCGAACCGTTGCCGAAAAGCGCGGGCGAAGGCATCCGGGGCATCGTAACCGGCATCCATCGCGATGTCCGTGACGCTTTGGGCGTCCGTGTAGGCCAGCAGGTAGGAAGCACGTTTCATGCGGGCCAGCTGGACATAGCGATGCACGGACAGCCCGAAGGTCGCCGTGAACTGCCGATGGAAATGAAATTTTGAGAAGGCCGCAACGCCGCTCAGCACTTCCAGGTCCAGATCAGCGTCGAGATGCCGGTCGATGTGATCCAGCACGCGCTGCATCCGGGCATGATAGTGTTCGAGTGCCGCCTTCATCGTTCCTTCCTCCGTGGCGAGACCAGTTAGGCGCTCACGGACATCGCGCGCTCGACCGATATTGCGGTTCGGATGGATCAAAGGCGGCTGCCGGCAACCGCTCGCGGGCGGCTCGCGATGACGGGATCGGCTTATCCGGAAAAAGGGCGCCCTACGGCAGCTTGTCGTAACCCTCGCCGAGCCCATTCAGGCTGAGCGGGAAGCCGATGCCTTCTTCGGGGGTCTCGAAGATGATGAAGGTCGCGGTCTTGGCGGTGCGGAGCTGGCCGAGCAGCTTGTCGTCCATGACGACTTCGGCGACGCAGCCATTGGGCAGGCAGCGGACGAAGCCGGCACGGCCGACGTCCTGGTTGTCGAGCTTGAGGCCGAGGCCGGAGGGCAGGAGGACGCCGAGGGGGGCGACCACCCGCATCAGGCGGCTCTTCTGGTCAGCGGTCTTGAGCACGATCACGGTCAGGCCGGCATTGGAGCGGTCTTCGGCCACCACGCTTTGGATCAGGGCGCATTGCTCGGCCTGGGCGCCCGGCGGGGTGTCGCAGCGGATCTGCCAGTCGCCATGGACGGAGCGCACCGCGCCCTGCGCATGGGCAAGGCCAGGGAGCGCCAGGACGACGACCACCGCCAGCAGGGCGGCCAGCATCGCGAGGCTGCTAGCCCGCCTTGCCATGCATTTCGAAAACCCCATCGGGTCGGTCCCTCTGCTCGCCTGGGTCGCTCGCGCCTGGCGGACTGATACGGGAATGACGGCGTCTTGAAGGCAATTCGCAAGCAAATTCCGCGCCGCCCACACCGCCATCGCCCGCACGAATCAAGCTCCTGCGCGGCTATCTGCCAGTGCCTACCGCGGGCAAATCCGCTGTCAAGCCACAGCATCCCGGGAAACGGTATTTTTGTCTGATCTTACTAGGAAATATCTTGCGGGTGATGGCTGACAGACGGGGCTCAAGACTGCATTGCGATATATCAAGAATTATGGTTTGAGAGGCTTGATTTCGGCGTTCTAGCGATCTGGCCCCAATTCCTCTTAGAGGTATTCTTGCGCGGCGGTTTGTCAGACGGGCGGATCGAATAAGCGTTTCCCGGAAATAGGGGAATGCACTTGGGGTGATTTCGTTAGGGGAGCGCGA
Organism: Bradyrhizobium sp. Bra78; assembly: GCF_024519855.1. Lineage (NCBI taxonomy): Bacteria > Pseudomonadati > Pseudomonadota > Alphaproteobacteria > Hyphomicrobiales > Nitrobacteraceae > Bradyrhizobium > Bradyrhizobium sp. Bra78. The sequence continues at coordinate 24,520 of NZ_JALJRE010000011.1, forward strand.
ACGGCATGAAGATGTCGATGGGCCCGGTGGGCCGGCACTTGCTGGGATTGGCCGTGGCGGGTCTGACGCTGGCGACGGGCGGTGCGGCATTCGCCGAGCTCGGGCAACCGGCGCCGTGGGAGTGGAAGCTTCAGGAATCCGGCTCCCCGGTGATGGACAACATCGTCTGGTTCCACAATTTCCTGTTCGTGCTGATCACCCTGATCACGCTGTTCGTTCTGGCGTTGCTGGTGATCGTGGTCATGAAGTTCAATGCGAAGGCCAATCCGGTGCCGTCGCGGACCACGCACAACACGCTGATCGAGGTGGCCTGGACGCTCGTTCCGGTCCTGATCCTGGTTGGTATCTCGGTGCCGTCGTTCCGCCTCCTGTTCCTCGAGCTCGACGTGCCGAAGGCGGACCTGACCATCAAGGCGACCGGCAAGCAGTGGTACTGGTCCTATGCTTATCCGGATAACGGCAAGTTCGAGTTCGATTCGCTGATGGCCCAGGACAAGCAGCCCCGGCTGCTCGGTGTCGACAACGAGATGGTGGTGCCGGTCAACAAGGTGATTCGTGTCCAGGTTACCGGCGCCGACGTCATCCACGCCTTTGCGCTGCCGGCTTTCGGCGTCAAGATCGACGCCATTCCGGGGCGGCTGAACGAGACCTGGTTCAAGGCCACCAAGACCGGCATGTTCTATGGCCAGTGCTCGGAACTCTGCGGCAAGGACCACGCCTTCATGCCGATCGCGATTCGCGTGGTGGAGGACAAGGACTTCGCCTCTTGGGTCGAGACCGCGAAGAAGAAATATGCGAGCGGCGGCACCAGCACTTTCGCCTCCGTGGCCGGCCCGACGCAGTAAGCGTCGGGTGACGGCTGAAGGGGACTGAACGCGACATGAAGGGCGGGACCTCCAAAGGTCCGAATGGGACGCAAGGCAGGATTTGAAAATGGCAACGAGCGCAGCGGCACACGGCGATCACGCCCAGGACCACGGACATGACGAGCACGCCCATCCGACCGGATGGCGGCGCTACGTCTATTCGACCAATCACAAGGACATCGGCACGATGTACCTGATCTTCGCGGTCATCGCCGGCATCATCGGTGCCGCGATGTCGATCGCGATTCGTGCCGAGCTGATGTATCCGGGCGTGCAGATCTTCCACGAGACGCACACCTACAATGTGTTCGTGACCTCCCACGGCCTGATCATGATCTTCTTCATGGTCATGCCCGCGATGATCGGCGGCTTCGGCAACTGGTTCGTGCCGCTGATGATCGGCGCGCCCGACATGGCGTTCCCGCGCATGAACAACATCTCGTTCTGGCTGCTGCCGGCCTCGTTCGGCCTGCTGCTGATGTCGACCTTCGTCGAGGGCGAGCCGGGTGCCAACGGCGTCGGCGCCGGCTGGACCATGTACGTGCCGCTGTCGAGTTCGGGCCATCCGGGCCCGGCCGTCGACTTCGCGATCCTGTCGCTGCATCTGGCCGGCGCCTCGTCGATCCTCGGCGCCATCAACTTCATCACCACCATCTTCAACATGCGCGCGCCGGGCATGACCCTGCACAAGATGCCGCTGTTCGTGTGGTCGATCCTGGTGACGGTGTTCCTGCTGCTGCTGTCGCTGCCGGTGCTCGCCGGTGCGATCACCATGCTGCTCACCGACCGCAATTTCGGCACGACCTTCTTCGCGCCCGACGGCGGCGGCGATCCCGTGCTGTTCCAGCATCTGTTCTGGTTCTTCGGTCACCCCGAAGTGTACATCCTGATCCTGCCCGCCTTCGGCATGATCAGCCAGATCGTCTCCACCTTCTCGCGCAAGCCCGTGTTCGGCTATCTCGGCATGGCCTACGCCATGGTCGCGATCGGCGGCATCGGCTTCGTGGTGTGGGCGCACCACATGTACACGGTCGGCATGTCCAGCGCGACGCAGGCCTATTTCGTCGCCGCCACGATGGTGATCGCGGTTCCGACCGGCGTGAAGATCTTCTCGTGGATCGCCACGATGTGGGGCGGCTCGATCGAGTTCCGCGCCCCGATGCTCTGGGCGGTCGGCTTCATCTTCCTGTTCACCGTCGGCGGCGTCACCGGCGTCGTGCTGGCGAACGCCGGCGTCGACCGCGTGCTCCAGGAGACCTACTACGTCGTCGCGCACTTCCACTACGTGCTGTCGCTCGGTGCGGTGTTCGGGATCTTCGCGGGCTGGTACTACTGGTTCCCGAAGATGTCGGGCTACATGTACAACGAGACGCTCGCGAAGGCGCACTTCTGGGTCACCTTCGTCGGCGTCAATCTGGTGTTCTTCCCGCAGCACTTCCTCGGCCTGTCCGGCATGCCGCGCCGCTACGTCGATTATCCCGACGCCTTCGCGGGCTGGAACCTGGTCTCGTCGGTGGGTTCCTACATCTCCGGCTTCGGCGTGCTGATCTTCCTCTACTGCGTGATCGACGCGTTCGCGAAAAAGGTGCCGGCGGGCGACAATCCTTGGGGTGCGGGTGCGACCACGCTGGAGTGGACGCTGCCCTCGCCGCCGCCGTTCCACCAGTTCGAAGTGCTGCCCCGCGTGCAGTAATCAGTCTCCCGCGGCGCCCATCACGGGCGCCGCGGATCTAGAACAAGCGAGTCAAAGCTAGTGTCCGTCCTCGACCACAACGCCATCGACCTCAATCCCCGCATCTCCGAGGCGGAGGTTGGCGACTACATCGCGCTGCTGAAGCCGCGGGTGATGTCGCTGGTGATCTTCACCGCGTTGGTCGGCATGGCGATGGCGCCCGGGCATTTCCACCCGGTGCTGGCGATCACCTCGCTGCTCTGCATCGCCGTCGGCGCCGGTGCCTCCGGCGCGCTCAACATGGCGCTCGAGGGCGACATCGACGCCAAGATGTCGCGCACGGCGAACCGGCCGATCCCGCGCGGCCGCATCACCCGTCCCGAGGCGATGGCCTTCGGCATGACGCTCGCCTTCTTCTCGGTGATGACGCTCGGCATCCTCGTCAACTGGATCGCGGGCGCGCTGCTCGCCTTCACCATCTTCTTCTACGTCGTGATCTACACGATCGGCCTGAAGCGCTGGACCGCGCAGAACATCGTGATCGGCGGTGCCGCCGGCGCGCTGCCGCCGGTGGTGGCCTGGGCCGCGGTGACGGGCACGGTCGACGTCGAGCCGCTGCTGCTGTTCGCCATCATCTTCTTCTGGACGCCGCCGCACTTCTGGGCGCTGGCGCTGTTCCGCTCGGACGATTACGCGCGTGCCGGCATCCCGATGCTGCCCAACGTCGCCGGTCCCGACGCGACGCGGCTTCAGATCCTGCTCTACACCGTCGTGCTGATCGCGGTCGCCGCGGCGCCCTGGGCGCTGGGCTATTTCGATGCCGTCTATGGCGTCGTCTCGCTGATCCTCGGCGCCGGCATGCTTGTGCTCGCCATCAACGTCTATCTGCGCCGCGAGCGCAGCCAGTCGCTGCGTGCGACCCGCAAGCTGTTTGCCTTCTCCATCCTTTATCTGTTCGCGCTGTTTGCGACCTTGCTGGCCGAGGTCGTGTACCGGGCGCTTGCTCCGATGGCAGGGGGCGCATGATCGCGGTAATGGTCGACAAACCCGAGCCCAATGGAATCGTCCTCACCGAGGCGCAGAAGAAGAGCCGTCGTCAGCGCTCGATCGCGATCGCGCTCGCGCTCGGCGTGCTCGTGGTGCTGTTCTTCGCCGTCACCATGGTCAAGGGTCCGGCCGTGCTAGTCCGGCCGATGTAGGGAAGATGGATCAGAAGCCGACCATATCGCAAAATCGGAACCGAAAGGCCAGGAAGGGCCTCGGTCGCGACGTGCTAGTCGCCTCGATCTGCGGCGGTGTGGTCGCGCTGATGGTCGGCGCGTCCTACGCGGCGGTGCCGTTCTACAACTGGTTCTGCCGCGCCACCGGCTTCAACGGCACGACCCAGGTCGCGACCTCGGCGCCGGCGACCGGTCCGATCGCACGGAAGATCGCGGTGCGCTTCGATTCCAACGTCGCGCCCGGCCTGCCGTGGAAGTTCGAGCCGGAGCAGAGCGAGATCGAGGTCAATATCGGCCAGGTCGTGACCGTCTTCTACACCGTGACCAACCAGGCCGCGCGCACCACCGCAGGCCAGGCCGCCTACAACGTCGCGCCGCTGACGGTCGGATCCTATTTCCAGAAGATCAACTGCTTCTGCTTCACCGAGCAGACCATGGCGCCCGGCGAGAAGCGCGAGATGCCGGTCGTGTTCTACGTCGATCCGTCGATCGCCGACGATCACGAGAACGACGGGCTGAACACGATCACGCTGTCCTACACGTTCTATCCGGTGCGCGATCCGGTGGTGAAGCCGCTTGCAGCCAGCGAAGACGACAAGCGCAAGGGAAATCTCTGATCGCCGGGCTCGCGCCAGGGTGGTTGGACACAAGGGGATAAGTGCCGGACAGGCACGGGATTGAGGAGAGAGACCGCAAATGGCAACGGCGCACACCAAGCAACACGACTACCACCTGGTCGATCCCTCTCCGTGGCCGGCGGTCGGCTCCGTCTCGGCCTTCATCATGGCGGTCGGCGCGATCACCTGGATGCACCACATGTTCTCGGCCGCGCCGATTCTGTTCGGGGTCGGCACGGTCGGCGTGCTCTACACCATGGCGAGCTGGTGGGGCGACGTGATCAAGGAAGCCCAGTACAAGGGCGACCACACCCGCGTCGTGCAGCTCCATCACCGCTACGGCATGATCCTGTTCATCGCCTCCGAGGTGATGTTCTTCGTTGCCTGGTTCTGGGCCTATTTCAACGCGGCGCTGTTTCCCGCCGACGCCGTCCACGCCACCCGCGATGCGATATTCGGCTGCGGCCTCGGCACCGCGGCCGGCGCCTGCGCCGTGCCGGGCACCTGGCCGCCGCATGGCATCGAGACCTTCGATCCCTGGCATCTGCCGCTGCTGAACACGCTGATCCTGCTCACCTCCGGCACCACCGTGACCTGGGCCCATCATGCGTTGCTCGAGAACGATCGTCAGGGCCTCAAATACGGCCTGATCCTCACCGTCGTGCTCGGCGCGCTCTTCACCTGCGTGCAGGCCTATGAGTACAGCCACGCCGCGTTCTCCTTCGGCGGCAACGTCTACGGCGCGACCTTCTTCATGGCGACCGGCTTCCACGGTTTCCACGTGCTGGTCGGCACCATCTTCCTGCTGGTCTGCCTGTTCCGCGCCTATGCCGGCCACTTCACGCCGACCCAGCATCTCGGTTTCGAGTTCGCTGCCTGGTACTGGCACTTCGTCGACGTGGTCTGGCTGTTCCTGTTCCTGTGCATCTACGTCTGGGGACACGGCGCCGAGACCATGGCCCACGGCGCGCACTGAGCTACCTTTGATCGATCAGAAAGGGCGGCCGCAGGGCCGCCCTTTCGCTTTCAGGCCGCCGGAAGCTTTGGCGGAAACTATGCTAGACTCTTTCATCATGAACGATACCTCTGACACCTCCGAGCCCAAGACGACCGTCCTGCAGAGTGCGATGCGGGGGCTCGCCTGCAAATGCCCGCGCTGCGGCCAGGGCAAGCTCTATGCGGGGTTCCTGACGCTGGCGCCTTCCTGCGACCGTTGCGGCCTCGATTACGCCTTCATCGACAGCGGCGATGGCCCTGCCATCTTCATCATCATGCTGGCCGGCGGGATCGTTGTCGCGTGCGCGCTCATCGTCGAGGTCAAATACCAGCCGCCGTACTGGCTGCATGCCGTGCTGTGGCTGCCGCTGATCCTGGCGACCACGCTGTTGCCGTTGCGCGCGATGAAGTCGCTGCTGATCGCGCTGCAATTCCACCACAAGGCGGCGCCGGGCCGGCTGGTCGACCGCGCGAAATGACCGATACGGCGCGCAAGCCTCGCGTGGCCGGCTTCGCGCTGTTCACGCTTTTCCTGATGGCGGTGTTCGTCGCGCTCGGTGTCTGGCAATTGCAGCGCCGCCTCGCCAAGCACGAGCTGATCGCCGCGCTCACCGAGCGTCTTGCGGAGGCACCGGTCGCCCTGCCGTCGCCGGCGCGATGGGCCGCGCTCGATCCCGCGCGCGATGAATTCCGCCGCGTCAGCTTCACCGCGACCTATGCGCCCTTGCCCGATGCGATGGTCTATTCCCCCGGGTCCGCCGTGCGCAAGGACGCCTCCGGTCCCGGCACCTGGGCCTTCCTGCCGGCGCGCCTTACGACCGGCGAGACGGTCGTGATCGATGCGGGATTCGTCGAGAACACGATGCAGGACCGCAGCGTCGAGGATAGAGCGGTCAAGAAGCTCGTCACGGGGCAGGCGGTCGCGCTCACCGGCTATCTGCGCTTCCCCGAGGCGCCGGGCTGGCTGACGCCGGCGGAGAATCGCGACAAGCGGCTCTGGTTCGTGCGCGATCATGCGGCGATCGCAAGCACGCTCGGCTGGGGCGCGGTCGCGCCGTTCTATGTCGATCTCGAGCAACCCGCGCCGGACAACAACATTCCGCGTCCCGGAGCGCTCGACGTGCATCTGAAGGACGATCATTTGCAATACGCCATCACATGGTTTGCGCTTGCCGGTGCGGTGCTGATCGCTTTCGGCGTCTGGGTGAAGGGACGGCGCTCAAGTTGAATTCTCCGTAGGTTCCCGGAAGGAACCCGGTATCGCCCGGGGTATATTATTCGGCGCACATTCACGAGTGTGGTCCGGGGCCGCAGCGCAAAATTTCGCGGCAGACAGGATGTTGCCGTGAGCGATTTCGATCAGATGGGAATTGTCGTCGATTGGGTGGACGCCTGCAGGAAGGGCGACCTCGCGACGCTGCTCGACCTCTATGCGGACGACGCCGAGGTCGAATGCACCTGCAACGGCACGCAGAGCTATCGCGGCCGCTTCGAGCTCGAGACCTATTGGGGGCCGCGGCTCAGCGCATTCTCGTTGGCCGGCTTCGGTCTCGAGGAGATCCATCCCGTGCCGAACGGCGTCGATCTCGAATATTCCGTCGCAGGCTCGCTGCGCGTTCACGCCACGTTTCGCTTCAGTGCGGAAGGCAAGATCCACAGCACGCTGTGCGTGCCGGCGCGACAGCACGCGCATCACGGCTGCGCGTGCTAGCTCTGCGCCGGCCCGTCGCGCGTCGTCTGCACCGGCAGACGGCAACGCACATAGGTTCGTTCATCCGCACGCAGCAATGACAGCGATCCGCTGAGTGCACGCACGCGCTCATGCATGCCGGTCAGGCCCCGGCCGAAGACGTTGTCTTCGGGAAATCCCGCGCCGTCGTCGGAGATCTCGATGACGAGCGCGTCGTCGGAGACGGCGGCCTGGACATGGACATTGCGTGCTGCGGCATGGCGCAGCACGTTGGTCAGCGCCTCCTGGATTACGCGATAGACGGTCTGGGCCAGCGGCCCGTCGATCCCGTTGAGGTCAGGATCGACCGAGGCCGTCAGGCCGATATGCGGGGCCTGCTTGCGAAGGTTCCGGAGCAGCGTCTGCACGCTGGTCTCCAGGCCCAATTCCTCGATATAGAGCGGCCGCAGCCGCTCGAGGATGCGGCGGTTGGTCTGCTGGAGCGCCTCGACCGACTGCAGCACCTCCTGGGCCGAATTGCCGAGATATCCCACCGGCGGTGAGGCCTCGACCAACGCGATCGTGCCGGCGCGGATACTGAACAGCAGCGGGCCGAGCTCGTCGTGCAGATCGCGGGCGAGATCGCGCCGCTCGTCGTCCTGGAGCGACACCAGGCGGTGCAACAGGTCGCGATTGTCCTGGCTCAGTTGCGCGAGCGTCGCGGCGAGCGCATTGGCTTCCTCGCAACTTTGACGTATTTCCGGCGGTCCTGCTATCGGGATCGGCGTTGCGTAGTCGCCGCTTCGTAACCGCGTGAGACCGTCGCCAAGATCTTGCAGGGGGCGTAGCGCCGAGCCCGCAAGGACGTAGGCAATGATCGCCGTCAGTCCGATGAGCGCGAGAACGAAGCCGGAAAGCGCGAGAAAGCCGACCCACTTCTCGAACAAAGCAGCGGACAGATCTGGCGTGAACACGATGTTGCCGGCGTGCTGGCCGTCGACGGTAACGGGAAATGCGATATGCAGGTCCGGGATGGTGAGGAGATCGACGAACCATTTCGGCGGGCCGTGCAGAGGCCTCGGCGCCAACGAGGGTGAACCAGCCCCCACGGGACGGAATTGGATATCCGAGGATGTGTCCAGCATCCGGACGAAGTCGTCCAAGGTCCTGCGCGGGTTACCGGACGAACGCAGGGCGCTGTTCAGGGCCTCCGCCACCGCCCGGGTCGATCGCAGCGCCGGCTCGTTCTCTTCGGCGAGCTGGCCGATCGTGAAGGCATGCAGCAGGACGCCGCCCATGAGCAACGCCGTGATGAACATCACACCGAGAGGGAGAAACAATTGGGCCCTGAACGAGAGTCGCTGCCACATTAGGTCGATTCTAACGCGCATCGGCGGAATTTGCTCTTTCCATTTGTTCCCGTCGGTCTATGAGTCGAAAAACGAGAGAGCGCGCGATGCAAGATACTGCCAGGCCGGCGACAAGGATCCTGATCGTCGACGACCATCCCGTGGTGCTGTCAGGTTGCCGCACCCTGTTCGCTTCCGATCATTCGATCCGGATCGACGAGGCGACCGACGCCAAATCCGGGCATCGCGCCTATGTCAGCAAGCGGCCCGACGTCACGGTGATCGACATCAGCCTGCCCGACGTCTCCGGCTTCGAGCTGATGCGACGCATCCGCAAGGAAGATCCGGACGCCAAGATCATCATGTTCAGCATGAACGAAGACCCGGCCTTCGTGGTGCGGGCGGTCGAGCTGGGGGCGCAGGGCTATGTCTCCAAGGGCGATGATCCCAGGATCCTGCTCAAGGCGGTGCGCAAGGTGGTCGCGGGGGACAATTTCATCTCGCCGCAGCTTGCGGAAGCCGTGACGTTTTCCGGCGCGGCGATCAAGGCCAATCCGGCCTCGCAGATGACGCCGCGCGAACTCGAGATCCTTCGCCTGCTGGGGCGAGGCGACAAGATCGTGGAGGTCGCCGAGGCCCTCGGTATCTCCTACAAGACCGTCGCCAACACCACGTCCCTGCTCAAGCAGAAGCTGGGTGCCAAGAACCATTCCGACCTGATCAGGATCGCGGTGGAAATTGGAATGAACTGATTTTCCGCCGCCGAACCGGCTGCTCCAGGATGCTGCCGGTTCGGCGGGTCGGACAGGTCTCGGCGCTCAGCCGGGCAATGCATGGATCGCGCCGCCACCCAACCGCCGACACAATGGGTTGAGGTGGCATTCGTTCCCTGAATCGCCCGTTGCCTGGGAAATAGCGGCAAGACGCGACGACCGGCTGCACGGAGGCGTTCCCCGGTGCACGACCCGTGACGGGAAAAATAGGAACATCTTCTCGCATTCGCCGTTTTCGCCCTTGACGGTTTCGTGACAGGCGACGAAAGCTTGCGTCCACAGTTTTAGCGGGTCCGCGACCCGCGCCCGGCAAACTGGTCTGCAAACGTCAACGACAGACCTTCCAGGAGAGAGGGCTGCGGCATCGCCGCAGCCCTTTTTCGTTGGGGTGTGGCTTTTTTGTTGACGCGGCCCTTGTCGATGAAAAGGTCTTGGCGCGAAGCGGTTTCCCGATGCCACAAAACACTTTATGGTGGCCCAAAGCCTCTGGCTGTTGACAAGTAATTTCGTAAAATCAAAGGCTTGCGGATCGAGCCCGGCTCGGCCGGCCTTTGGAGGGCAGTTTGACTCGTTATATCTCGACCCGGGGGGAGGCCCCCGAACTCGGCTTCTGCGATGTGATGCTGACCGGGCTTGCCCGTGACGGCGGCCTCTATGTGCCGGCTACCTGGCCGCAACTGTCGACTGAAACCATCGCCGGCTTCTTCGGTCGTCCCTATTGGGAGGTCGCGGTCGACGTGATCCGTCCCTTCGCCGGCGGCGAGATCACGGACGCCGAGCTCGGCCGCATGGCCAACGAGGCCTATGCCACCTTCCGACATCCGGCGGTGGTGCCGCTGCGCCAGATCGCGCCGCACCAGTTCGTGCTGGAGCTGTTCCACGGTCCGACGCTCGCCTTCAAGGACGTGGCGATGCAGCTGATCTCGCGGCTGATGGATCATGTGCTCGCCAAGCGCGGCCAGCGCACCACCATCGTGGTCGCGACCTCCGGCGACACCGGTGGCGCCGCTGTCGATGCGTTTGCCGGGCTGGAGAATGTCGATCTCATCGTGCTGTTCCCGCACGGCCGCATCTCCGAGGTGCAGCAGCGCATGATGACGACGACGGGCGCGGCCAATGTCCACGCGCTCGCCATCGAAGGCAATTTCGACGATTGCCAGGCACTCGTGAAGGCGATGTTCAACAACCATCGCTTCCGCGACGCGACCTCGCTGTCCGGCGTCAATTCCATCAACTGGGCGCGCATCGTCGCCCAGGTGGTTTACTACTTCACCTCCGCCGTTGCCGTCGGGGCGCCGGCGCGCGCGGTGGACTTCGTCGTGCCGACCGGCAATTTCGGCGACATCTTTGCCGGCTATGTCGCCAAGCGCATGGGCCTTCCGGTGCGGACCCTGCGCATCGCCGCCAACGTCAACGACATTCTGGCGCGTACGCTGAAGACCGGCATCTACGAGGTACGGGAGGTACACGCCACGGCGTCGCCTTCGATGGACATCCAGATCTCCTCGAATTTCGAGCGGCTGATGTTCGAGGCCGGCCGGCGCGATGCCGCCGGCGTGCGCCGTCTGATGGATTCGCTGAAGCAGTCGGGGCGCTTCGTGCTGCCCGATGCGACGCTGGCCGCGATCCGCGAGGAGTTCGACGCGGGCCGCGCCGACGAGACCGAGACCTCGGCCGCGATCCGCGCCGCCTGGCGCGAGGCGGGCGAGCTGGTTGATCCCCATACCGCAGTGGCGCTCGCTGTCGCCGACCGCGATACCACCGACACGACGGTTCCCAGCATCGTGCTGTCCACGGCCCATCCGGCGAAATTCCCGGATGCGGTCGAAGCGGCCTGCGGCCAGCGGCCGCAACTGCCGGCCTGGCTCGACGGTTTGATGACCAAATCCGAATACAGGAAGGTGATGAAGAACGATCAGGCCGAGGTCGAGCGGTTCGTGCTGTCGGTCAGCCGCGCCGCAAAACAGGGAGTTGCCGGATGAGCGTCGAGATCTCCAAGCTTGCCTCCGGCCTGACCGTCGTCACCGACAAGATGCCCCATCTCGAGACTGCGGCGCTGGGTGTCTGGGCCGGCGTCGGCGGCCGCGACGAAAAGCCGAACGAGCACGGCATCTCGCACCTTCTGGAACACATGGCGTTCAAGGGCACGACGAAGCGCTCCTCGCGCGAGATCGTCGAGGAGATCGAGGCGGTCGGCGGCGACCTCAACGCCGGCACCTCGACCGAAACCACGTCCTATTACGCGCGGGTGTTGAAGGCCGACGTGCCGCTCGCGCTCGACGTGCTCGCCGACATCCTCGCCAATCCCGCCTTCGAGCCCGACGAACTCGAGCGCGAGAAGAACGTCATCGTACAGGAGATCGGCGCCGCGCAGGACACGCCGGACGATGTCGTGTTCGAGCATCTCAACGAGCTCTGCTATCCCGACCAGCCGATGGGCCGTTCGCTGCTGGGTACGGCCAAGACGTTGCGCGCCTTCAACCGCGACATGCTGCGCGGCTATCTGTCGACGCATTATCGCGGCCCCGACATGGTCGTGGCGGCGGCAGGCGCAGTCGATCACAAGCAGGTGGTTGCCGAGGTCGAGCAGCGCTTTGCGAGTTTCGAGGGGACGCCGGGCCCGAAGCCGCAGACAGCCCAGTTCGGCAAGGGCGGCACCAAGGTGGTGCATCGCGAGCTCGAGCAGGCGCACCTGACGCTGGCGCTGGAAGGCGTGCCGCAGAGCGACTTGTCTCTTTTTTCGCTCCAAGTTTTCACCAACATCCTCGGCGGCGGGATGTCGTCGCGGCTGTTCCAGGAGGTGCGCGAGAAGCGCGGCCTCTGTTACTCCATCTACAGCTTTCACGCCCCCTATACAGATACCGGCTTCTTCGGCCTCTACACCGGCACCGATCCGGCCGACGCGCCGGAGATGATGGAGGTCGTGGTCGACATCATGAACGATTCGGTGGAGACTCTGACCGAGGCGGAGATCGCGCGGGCCAAGGCGCAGATGAAGGCGGGCCTGTTGATGGCGCTGGAGAGCTGCTCTTCGCGGGCCGAGCAGCTCGCCCGCCACGTGCTGGCCTATGGCCGGCCCCAGACGGTCGAGGAGCTGGTGGCCCGGATCGACGCCGTCAGTGTCGAATCGACCCGGGATGCTGCGCGTGCACTGTTATCGCGGAGCCGGCCTGCGGTTGTCGCATTAGGCAGTGGCAGGGGTCTGGACACGGCGGTGTCTTTTGCGGAAGGATTGACGCGGGCACGCGCCAAGGCGCGGCTGCATTAGGAGCCGCCGCGTACGGGCTGACCCGCCTCGGGAAGCATCACCATGGCTCTCTTTCGCCTGCCATCCAGTGGACCCGCCGCCCTCGCGCCGCGCGGCAACGGGCTGCTGCTGCGCGCGCCGCAGATGTCGGACTTCTTGCAGTGGGCGCATTTGCGCGAGTCCAGCCGCGACTACCTCACGCCCTGGGAGCCGATCTGGCCGTCGGACGATCTCACCCGCTCCGGTTTCCGCCGCCGCCTGCGCCGCTATTCCGAAGACATCGCCGGGGACCGCTCCTACCCCTTCCTGATCTTCCGCGAGCTCGACGGCGCCATGGTCGGCGGCATCACGCTTGCCAATGTCCGGCGCGGCATCGTCCAGGCCGGCACCATCGGCTACTGGGTCGGAAAGCCCCATGCCCATCGCGGCTACATGACGGCCGCGCTGCGGGTGCTGCTGCCGACGCTGTTCGGCGAGCTCAATCTGCACCGGGTCGAAGCCGCCTGCATTCCCACCAATGCGCCGTCGATCCGGGTGCTGGAAAAGTGCGGATTCTCCCGTGAGGGCCTGGCGCGCCGCTATCTCTGCATCAACGGGGTCTGGCAGGACCATTTGCTGTTCGGCCTGCTGCACGAGGATTTCCGCGGCTGAGTCCGTCCATTCATGTGAAAGTCTCTTTGGGGCGACCCGGTTGCGCCTTGGGTTCGCCGATTTTGGCGATATAACGCGCAAGCCCGGCCGGCGCTCGGCCGGATAGTTGTCATGGAGTACGGGTGTCGATGGTGAATGAGCTTCGGTCTTCGCGGAATGCGTCGCGTCGGGCAGCGGCCGTGCTGGCGTTGTCGGTCGCGCTCGCCTCGGTCTCGCCGGTGGCGGCCCAGTCCTTGACCGACCGCTTCAAGGGCCTGTTCGGCGGCAGCTCCGACGAGCCGGCCCAGAGCAAGCCGGCGCCTGCGCCCGGCCAGCCGGCGGCCAATGACGACCTCGATTGCCCGCAGGTCACGGTGCGTGCCGGGGCCTCCACCTACGCGGTCGGTGTCACCGGCAAGCCGGCCGTCGGCAATGAGATCCGCTTCCAGGCCACCATCACCAAGATGGCGCGCGAATGCGCCCGCAATGGCGGCGATATCACCGCCCGGATCGGCATCCAGGGCCGCGTCATCGCCGGCCCCGCCGGCGCGCCTGCGACCGTCGAGGTGCCCCTGCGCGTCGCCGTGGTGCAGGGCGGTGTCGGCGAGAAGGTGATCGCCTCCAAGGCCTACCGGACCAAGGTCGAGATGCCGGAGGGCGGCAGCGTGCCCTTCACCTTCGTCGCGGAGGATATGGCCTATCCGATGCCTTCGGCCAAGGACGCTGATTCCTACATCTTCTATGTCGGCTTCGATCCGCAGGCGCTCTCGCCCGAGCCGAAGGCGCGGGCGAAGAAGAAGTAGGGTCGGTCTCGCGTGCGGGACACGAGAACAAGCCCGACAAACAAAGAAGCCGGCGCTCATCGCGCCGGCTTCTTGATTGGTGAAGGCGAAATCCGTCAGTTCAGCTTCTGCCGGACCTCGGTGATGCCCTTGGCGAGCAAATCGTCGGCGACCTGGCCCCTGACCGACTGCGACAGGATCGTGGATGCGGCCTGGACGGCGGCCTCCGCGGCTGCGGCGCGGACATCGGCCAGCGCCTGGGCCTCGGCGAGCGCGATCTTGCTCTCCGCGGTCTTGGTTCTGCGGGCGACGAAATCTTCCACCTTCGCCTTGGCCTCGATCGCGATGCGCTCGGCTTCGCTCCTGGCGTTGGCGATGATGTCGGCGGCCTCGCGCTCGGCCGAAGCGGTGCGCGCCTTGTAGTCGGCGAGCACCTTGGCCGCCTCCTGCTTGAGGCGCGTCGCGTCGTCGAGCTCGGCCTTGATGCGGTCGGCGCGGTGATCGAGCGCTTTCATCGCCGACTTGAAGACCCCAAGATAGCCGAACACGACCATCAGGATTACGAAGGCGATGGCGACCCAGGTTTCAGGATCGAAGAACATCTCGACTAACCTTTCAGCGTCGCATCGACCGCTGCATTGACTGACGCAGCGTCGGGAACGACGCCGGTGAGCTGCTGCACGATCTGGCCTGCCGCATCGGCCGCGATGCCGCGGACGTTGCTCATGGCGGCGGCGCGGGTCGAGGCGATGGTCTTCTCCGCCCCGGCGAGCTTGGCCGCCAGTTGCTCTTCCAGGGCCTTGCGCTCGGCTTCCGCCTGCGCATTCGCCTTGTCGCGGGATTCGTTGCCGATCGCCTGCGCCCGCGAACGCGCCGCAGCGAGTTCGCTTTCATAGGCCTTCAGCGCCGCGGCGGACTGGTCCTTCAGCGCCTGTGCCTCGTTGAGGTCACCCTCGATCTTGTTCTGGCGCGCTTCGATCGCCCCGCCGACCTTCGGCAGAGCGAGCTTGGACACGACCACATAAAGCACGACGAAGAAGATCGCGAGCGACACCAGCTGCGAAGCATAGGTGCTGCTCTCGAACGGCGGAAAGCCGCCACCGTGACCGCCTTCGGCCCCGGTATGGGCGCCCGCCGCTGGACCCTTCGCCCCGCCATGACTCTCAGCCATGGAGTACTCCTGTTGCTGTCATGCGCGCCGCTTCGGTTGAAGCGGCGCGAAGAACGTCGTCCTCAGAGCGGAACGAACAGCAGCAGCAGCGCGATCAGCAGCGAGAAAATGCCGAGCGCTTCGGTCACGGCGAAGCCGAAGATCAGGTTGCCGAACTGGCCCTGAGCGGCCGACGGGTTGCGAACGGCCGCGGCGAGGTAGTTGCCGAAGATCACGCCGACGCCGACGCCCGCGCCGCCCATGCCGATGCATGCGATGCCCGCGCCGATAAGTTTTGCTGCTGCCGGATCCATTTTAGACTCCTTGGAAGAAAGATTGGGTTTTGGGTGGAAATTCCCCGGACTGCTCAGTGTCCCGGATGAATGGCGTCGTTGAGGTAGATGCAGGTCAGGATCGCGAACACATAGGCCTGCAGGAACGCGACCAGAATCTCGAGAGCGTACAGCGCGACCGTGAGCGCCAGCGGCAGCACGCCGCCGACCCAGCCGAGCGCGCCGAGCGAGAAGCCGAGCATGGCCACGAAGCCCGCGAACACCTTCAGCGCGATGTGGCCGGCCAGCATGTTGGCGAACAGACGGACGCTGTGGGAGACCGGCCGCAGGAAGAACGACAGGATCTCGATGAACATCACCAGCGGCAGGATGTAGCCGGGGACGCCGTGGGGCACGAAGATCGAGAAGAATTTCAGGCCGTTCTTGGCAACGCCGTAGATCAGGACCGTGAAGAAGACCAGGAGCGCCAGGGCTGCCGTCACGATCAGATGGCTCGAGATCGTGAAAGTGTAGGGGATGATGCCGACCAGGTTCGAGACGCAGATGAACATGAACAGCGAGAAGATCAGCGGGAAGAACTTCATGCCTTCCGAGCCGGCCGTCGAGCGGATGGTCGAGGCGACGAACTCGTAGGAGATCTCGGCGACCGACTGCAGGCGCCCGGGAACCAGCTGCGTGCCGCTGGCGAGCATCAGGATCGAGATGATCGCGACCGCCACCAGCATGTAGAGCGACGAATTGGTGAAGGCGATCGTTTGATTGCCGATATGGCCCAGGGTGAAGAGAGGCTCGATGTTGAACTGGTGGATCGGGTCGATTTTCATCAGCGCGGCATCTCTTGGTCTGCCGGGCAATGCCGGCGGGTCTCGGTCTGCCGGCCGGGCCGGCCCGTACCGGCGATGCCGGCACGATCATTCCTCTCCGTGCGGATCGCTTAAGAACCACCGCGCCTGTTTTGACCCGCGCCCGCCGTTCTCACCACATTCACCACGCCGGCCACGAAGCCCAGCAGCAGGAACACGATAAATCCGAAAGGCGACGTCGACAGCAAGCGGTCGAACCCCCAGCCAATCCCCGCTCCGACAACGACACCGGCGACCAACTCGGAGGATAACCGGAAACCAAGCGCCATAGCCGAAGCTCTGGCCGCTCTGTCTTCGCCGTCACCTGCGGGTTGCTCGGTCTTGACGTGGCGGCCGCGAAATTCGGACAACCGCTGGTCAAGATTTCCGAGCCGTTCGGAAAGCGCAGCTTCCTCGGACGATCTATCGCGATCTCCATTCTCGCCGTGCCCCGTGCCCTGTGCCATGCAACGAAGACCCGAAACGACGCGGCTGAATGGAAATTACGCCCGCCACCCTCAAAAGCCGCGCGGACCATACTGATGGCCCATAATCAAGTCAAGCCAAGTCACGATTGTGTCGATTTCAATTATGTATCTGATTTATTTGACGATATTGGCGTGCACGGCGGCGCTGTACACGGCGTGACGCCGCACCGCAGCAGCTCTCCGCATGATCGGCGAATGCCATCGCCATTTCGCCCTGCTGCCGGGATCAAAGCGGCCGCCGCGATCGTTCATGTCAGGTGGGGGTTTTGGGCGGCAGATCGTCTCGCCGGGGTGTAGAATCTGCCGGAATGCCACCTGCGCGTCGTGGCGGAGAGCGCGATGAGACCTGCGAATTCATCCACAACTTCATGGCTTGCGGCGGCGGCGTTCGTCGCGGCAATGACCATCAGCGGCGGCCTCGGTGCCGCGCAACCGGCCCCCGACAGCGAAAACGGTCGCTTCAGCATGACTCCCATCCCCGAGGGCGTGCTGCGGCTCGACACGCGCACCGGCACGGTCTCGACCTGTACCAGGAACGGCGCCGGCTGGGCCTGCTACGCGGTGCCCGACGAACGTTCTGCGCTGGACGCCGAGATCGGCAGGCTCCAGGCCGAAGTCGAGAAGTTGAAGGGACAGCTCGCGGCCGGCCCGACCGTATCAGGCAAGATCGACGAGGCGTTGCCCAAATCGGATCCGCTCAAGAAGACGGAGCCGAAGGTTGCGGAGGGCGATCGCAAGATCGAGATTCCGCTGCCGAGCGACCAGGACGTCGATCGCGTGATGTCGTTCCTGGAAAAGGCCTGGCGCCGGCTGATCGACATGGCCAACCGGGTGCAGAAGGACGTGTCGGGCAGGATTTGAGAGTTTGAATGACAACTGAGAAAAGCCTCACACGTTCGGCGCCATCGTCAGTGCAGGCCACTACCATCGCATCGTCGCTGCTGACCGTGCAGACGCCAGGGCGCGGCTTCACCGATCTCACCGCTGAAGCCGCGAAATTCGTCGCCGAGGCCCGCGCGCGCGACGGCGCGCTGACGCTCTTCGTCCGCCATACCTCGGCGTCGTTGACGATCCAGGAGAACGCCGACCCCTCGGTGCTCGTCGACCTCACCACGGCGCTGTCCCGGCTCGCGCCGGAGAACGCCGGATGGACGCATGATACCGAGGGACCCGACGACATGCCGGCGCATGTCAAGACGATGCTGACGGGGGCGTCGCTGCAGGTGCCCGTCCTGAACGGCAAGCTCGCGCTCGGCACCTGGCAGGCGATCTATCTGATCGAGCACCGCAAGCGTCCGCACCGGCGCGAGGTCGTGCTCCAATTCATCGGCAGCAATCAGTAGAGCGTTTTCGAGCGAAGTGGATACCGGTTCGCGTGAAGAAAACGCGTCAAAACAAAGAATCCGGAGCTCAAAACAAAACCGGCCGCGAAAGACCGCGGCCGGTTCGTGTTGTCGATCGGTGCTGTCGATCAGGTCGACTTGATGTCGACGTCCTTGGTCTCGGGCAGGAAGAACAAGCCGATCACGACGGTAATCGAGGCGAAGATGACCGGATACCAGAGGCCTGCATAGATATCGCCGGTCGAGGCCACGATGGCGAAGGCGGTCGCAGGCAAGAGGCCACCGAACCAGCCGTTGCCGATGTGGTAGGGCAGCGACATCGAGGTGTAGCGGATACGGGTCGGGAACAGTTCGACCAGCATGGCGGCGATCGGGCCGTACACCATGGTGACGAAGATCACCAGGATGAACAGCAGCCCGATGACCGCCGCGACCTGCGGACGGAAGATGTCGAACGGATGCGCCATCTTCACGATGCCGGCGTCGCCCGTCTTCGGATAGCCGGCCTCCTGCACGGCGGCGAGAACCGCCGCGTTACCGTCCTTGGCGTTGGCGTAGGCAATTTCCTTGCCGTTGACCATCACCTTCACGCCGGAGCCTGCCGGGCCAGGCGTGGTTGAGTACTTGACCGACGACTGGGACAGATAGGCACGTGCGGTATCGCAAGGTGCAGAGAAGACGCGGGTGCCGACCGGATTGAACAGGTCGCCGCAGCCTTTGGGATCGGCCACCACCTCGACCTTGGTCTGCTCGATGGCCTTTTCCAGCGCCGGGTTGGCGTTGGTGGTGATCATCTTGAAGATCGGGAAGAAGGTCAGCGCCGCGATCAGGCAGCCGCCGAGGATGATCGGCTTGCGGCCGATCTTGTCGGAGAGCATGCCGAACACGATGAAGAAGCCGGTGCCGAACAGCAGCGACCAGGCGATCAGGAGGTTGGCGGTGTAGCCGTCGACCTTCAGGATCGATTGCAGGAAGAACAGCGCATAGAACTGGCCGGTGTACCAGACCACGCCCTGGCCCATCACGCCGCCGAGCAGCGCGAGCAGCACGAGCTTGCCGTTCTGCCAGTTGCCGAAAGCTTCCGTCAGCGGGGCCTTCGAGCTCTTGCCCTCGTCCTTCATCTTCTGGAAGATCGGCGATTCATTCAGCCGCAGCCGGATCCAGACCGAGACGCCGAGCAGCAGCACCGAGACCAGGAACGGAATGCGCCAGCCCCAGGCGGCGAATTCGGGCTCGCCGAGGGCGGAGCGCGTGAACAGGATCACCAGCAGCGACAGGAACAGGCCGAGCGTCGCGGTGGTCTGGATGAAGGAAGTGTAGTAGCCGCGCTTGCCGTTCGGCGCGTGCTCCGCGACGTAGGTCGCCGCCCCGCCATATTCACCGCCGAGCGCCAGGCCCTGGGCAAGGCGCAACGCGATCAGGATGATCGGGGCCGCGATGCCGATCGTTGCCGCGTTGGGCAGCAGGCCGACGATGAAGGTCGACAGACCCATGATCAGGATGGTGACGAGGAAGGTGTATTTGCGGCCGACGATGTCGCCGACGCGGCCGAACACGATCGCGCCGAACGGACGCACCAGGAAGCCCGCGGCGAACGCCAGCAGCGCGAAGATGTCGCGGGTGGCCGGCGGGTAGGCCGAGAAGAACTGCGCGCCGATGATGCCGGCCAGCGAACCGTAGAGGTAGAAATCATACCACTCGAAGACGGTACCAAGCGAGGAGGCGAGAATGACGAATCGTTCGTCCTTCGTCATCCCTCCGGCGCGGGCTTGAGATACAGCCATTGTCGACATGTTGAGTCGCTCCCCGAAAATCGTTTCCTCGCGCCCCGGATGTCCGGCCATGCCAGATCAACCCAGGTCTTGCCCGCAAGGTAACATTGCCGTGAAACCCGCCCCAATACGACTTTCGGCCTTTCGCACTGACGCGCAGCTGAACGTGCGGTATCGGGGGCCGGTCTGATGCGCGATGGCTCGGGATTAACCCCTTTGCAGCAAAGGGATAATGTGCACTTGCATGCCACGGCCGCTCAGGGAAGAATTGAGCTGCCCCCAGCGTTGACTCGCCGCCCGGCGCGAACGACAGCAAGAGAACGATGAGCGCTCCTTCCACACATCTCGTCATTGCCGATGACCATCCTCTGTTCCGCGACGCGCTGCGGCAGGCGGTGGCGGGAGTCCTGACCTCGGCCAGGATCGACGAGGCCGGATCGTTCGAGGATCTGACCGGGCTTTTGGAACAGACCTCCGACGTCGACCTGATCCTGCTCGACCTCTCGATGCCCGGGATCTCCGGCTTTTCCGGCCTGATCTATCTGCGCGCACAATATCCGGCGATCCCGGTGGTGATCGTCTCGGCCTCCGACGACAGCGCCACGATCCGTCGCTCGCTCGATTTCGGGGCTTCGGGCTTCATTCCGAAGCGTTTCGGCGTCGAGACGCTGCGCGACGCCATCCTCAAGGTGATGGAGGGCGACGTCTGGGTTCCCGCCGACACCGACCTGTCGGCCGCCGCCGACCCGGACATGACAAAGCTGCGCGACCGCCTGGTGACGCTGACGCCGCAGCAGGTCCGGGTCCTGATGATGCTGTCGGAGGGGCTGCTCAACAAGCAGATCGCCTATGAGCTCGGCGTCTCCGAGGCCACCATCAAGGCGCATGTCTCGGCCATCCTGCAGAAGCTCGGCGTCGAGAGTCGTACACAGGCGGTGATCGCCGCCGCGAAGATCGCGGGCGGTCAATGGAAGCAGGGCACCCCGACGGGGTAGGGCGTTCACCTTCCAAAGTTGCGGATCTCCGATGCCGAGGGCAGAGCGGAATGATTTCGCTCGTTCGAAATATGAACAGTTTCGCTCGGAGCGATCATCTGGCTGTCCCAATGCGAACTTCAACCTTAAAGGTGACAAATTTCGGACCTTGAGAAGAGCGGACGAGACCTGTTGCATTGAGTCGGAGTGCATGAATGGGCCCTTCCGGATCTTTGATCGCGATCCTCCCGTGTAATGACCTTGATGCGTCGGAGCGGTTCTACAATCGATTGGGCTTCACGCGCCCGGAGAGCCAAAGGCCTGCTCCGGGAGAACCCGACACATATCGCATGCTGTCGAACTCAAAAGGCGGATATCTGCATTTGACGGACGCAGTCGAGGGATGGCTAATACCGGGCAGAAATCCTTTCGGGCTTTATCTCTACCTTGAGAGTGTTGACGCTGCGGCGCGCGAATTTCGGCAATCACCCGAAGACAAGCCGTGGGGGATGTACGAATTTGCCATGTCGGATCCAGATGAAACATTGGTCCGTGTCGGGTGGCCAACCCGTCTCCGCGCCGCAGCTCAATAATTCGTCCGCAGTGGCCCAATCCCGAAGTTGGACGATAAGCGGATGGATTGAGCCGAGCCCCGCGCGATCGCCACGGCGACCGCGGTTTTGCCGACGCCGCCGGGGCCGGTGATCGTGACGAACCGTGAGGTGATCAGCCTGTCCGAGACGGCGGCGATCGCGTCGTCGCGGCCGACCATCCGATGCAGCCGGTTCGGCAGTTTCACGGGCGGCAATTCCGTTTGCGCAACGGGGCGCCGCTCCGCCGGGATTTCCACCTGCGAAATGGGCGCCACGAAGCAATAGCCGCGGCCGGAGAGTGTGGTGATGTAGCGTGCGCCGTCCTTGCCGTCGCCGAGCGCCTTGCGAAGCGCTGCGACGTGAAAGCGCAGATTGGTGTCTTCGACGGTCAGGCCGGGCCACACCAGCGCCATCAGATCCCACTTGCCGACGACCTCGTTCGGCCGCGACATCAGCGCGATCAGGGTATCGAAGGCTTTTGCGCCGAGTTGGAGCGCGACGCCGTCGCGCGTCACGAGCCTTTCATGCGGCGTCACGGTGAATGGCCCGGACGATAATGTTCCCGTTGCGGTGCCGGCCGGCTCGGTCATGGCGAAAACTCGGTCCTTTGACAGGACCGGATAGCCAGATGATCGCGATCGGCAAGGCCGTCGCTGCATCGGCATCAGACCGCGGACGCAGCCCTCGTTAGGCCCTGCAAACCTGGTCCTCACAACTTCTCACAAGTCCAAACGGGTGTGCTGCGCCAGCCGCTGCTAGTCAGTTGCGCGACGGCAAGGAGACCTCCATGACGCAAGCGGCACAATTGCCTTACACGGCCAGGACCCACACCAGCGGCGCGCGACACGACGGCATGTCGCGCAGTTCCGACGGTCGCCTCGACGTCAAGCTGTCGCCGCCGGGCGTCGTAGGCATCGGCACCAATCCCGAGCAATTGTTCGCGGCCGGCTGGTCGGCCTGCTTCGAAGGCGCGATCGAAATCGCGGCCCGCAAGCGGAAGATCGAGCTTCCCAGGAGATGCGCGATCGATGCCGAGATCGATCTCGTGCTCGATCGCGGCGCTTATTCGCTCAGCGCACGCCTCGATGTCAGCCTTCCCGGTCTCGATCGCGAGATCGCGCGCGGTCTCGTCGATGAGGCGCACCAGGCTTGTCCCTATTCCAAGGCCGTCCGCGGCAACATCGACGTCACGGTCGCGCTGATCTGACGTACCACCACCAACCATCAACGAGGTAGCACCATGAAACGGATCATTAATCAGCACCGGCGCCGGTTTTTCGGCGTCGCCGCGGGAACCGTCGCCGCCGGGCTCGGCGTGATCGGCCTCGCTCGCGCGGAATCGGAAGCGCCGCGCGCGTCGGCAACGAATGCGTCGTTTGGCGCGATCAAGCAGATCGATGCCGGCGTCCTCAACGTCGGCTACGCCGAGGCGGGTCCTGCGAACGGTCCCGTCGCGATCCTGCTGCACGGCTGGCCTTACGACATCCATGCCTTCGTCGACGTCGCGCCGATTCTGGCAAAGGCCGGTTATCGCGTCATCATCCCTTATCTGCGCGGCTACGGCTCGACGCATTTCCTGTCCGGCGAGACGCCGCGCAACGGCGAGCCGGCGGCAATGGCTTCCGACATCATCGCGCTGATGGACAAGCTCGACATCAGGAAGGCGGTCGTTGCCGGTTTTGACTGGGGCGCGCGCACCGCGGACATCATCGCCGCGCTGTGGCCCGATCGCTGCCGCGCGCTGGTGTCGGTCAGCGGTTATCTGATCTCCAGCCAGGCCGCAGGCAACGCGCCGCTGCCGCCGCATGCCGAGCTGCAATGGTGGTACCAGTTCTATTTCGCCACCGAGCGCGGCCGGGCCGGCTACGAGAAGTACACGCATGATTTCGCCAAGCTGATCTGGAAGCTCGCCTCGCCGCAGTGGAAGTTCGACGACGCGACTTTCGACCGCAGCGCGGCGGCGCTGGACAACAAGGATCATGTCGCGATCACGATCCATAATTACCGCTGGCGGCTCGGGCTCGCCCAGGGCGAAGCGAAGTACGAGGACCTCGAAAAGAAGCTCGCGGCAGCTCCCGTCATCGACGTGCCGACCATCACGATGGAGGGCGATGCCAATGGCGCGCCGCATCCCGACCCGAGCGCCTATGCGAAGAAGTTCTCCGGCCGGTACGACTATCGCCTGATCACCGGCGGCATCGGCCATAATCTGCCACAGGAAGCACCGCAGGCCTTTGCCAAGGCCGTCATCGACGCCGACGGCGGCGCCTGAGGATTTGTTCGACAGCTCGGTCCGGAACGGGCCGGACCGAGCCCTCGCATGCGACCGTACTTCGATGAAACGAAGACCATGAAATCCGAGACGACCAAATTTCCAACCTATCCGACGATGATCGTGCTGGCGGTGCTGCTCCTCGTCGTTGTCCTGACCTGCGTGCCGTATCTGGTCACGATCGCTTTCGCGGAGGACACGGCGGCTGCTTCGCCGATCTTCGGCGTCACGGTCCCGCCAGGCTACAGGCAGTGGGAATTGATCGCGCCGGCCGAGGAGGCGGCCCCCTTGGACGAGCTGCGCGCCGTCGTCGGCAACCAGATCGCGATCGATGCCTATCAGGCCGGAAGACTTCCGTTTCCGGACGGCACCATTCTGGTCAAACGTGCCTGGAAGCGGAAGCAGTCACCCGAGTTTGCGTCCGCGACGATTCCCGGCGCCGCCACCACCGTCCAGGTGATGGTCAAGGATTCGAAGAAATATGCCGCCACCGGCGGCTGGGGCTTTGGCCGTTTCGTCAACGGCAGGCCGGTCGACGAGGCCCAGCACCGCACCTGCTTCGCCTGCCACGAAGCCCGCGCCAAGGGCCGCGACTACGTGTTTACGAGGCTTGCGCCTTGAGTGCGGAGGTTCATTCCGCCGCCACCATCTGCTGCGTGCGCCACTGGCCGAGCAGGGCGCGGAGCGAAGCCGGCTTCACCGGCTTGTTGAGCACCGCGACCTTTTCATCCCGCGCGGCCATTTGCACGGCGGGGCTGCGGTCGGCGGTGATCAGGATGGCGGGGATGCCGTCGCCGAAGCGGCGGCGGATGTCGCGGATCGCTGCGATGCCGTTGCCGCGGTCGAGGTGATAGTCGACCAGCAGGCCGGTGACGCGGCGGCCGGCAGTTTCGATCGCGGCGATCGCGCCTTCAGGGTCGGCCACCGCAATCACCTCGGCGTCCCAGGCCTTCAGCAGCGTGCGCATGCCGTCGAGAATCGCCGCGTCGTTCTCGATGCAGACAATGAGGGCGCCGGCGATCGGCGTGCGCGCCAGCGGCGTCGCGCTGGTCACGGCGGCGGTGTGGGTGATCGCCTTCGCCGTCGGCACGGTCGCCGAAAACACCGAGCCGCCGCCGACGTTAGAGTCGATGGCGATGCCGTGGTCGAGCACGCGCGCCAGCCGTTCGACGATCGAGAGGCCGAGCCCGAGGCCTCGCGCGATCCGCGCGCCCTGCTCGAGGCGGTGGAATTCCTTGAAGATCTCGTTGCGCTTGGCCGGGGGGATGCCGACGCCGGTATCGTACACGCAGATCTTGAGCGAGGCACCGCGGCGGCGACAGCCGACCAGCACGCGGCCGCGCGGGGTGTATTTGATCGCGTTGGAGATCAGGTTCTGGAGCAGGCGCCGCAGCAGGAGCCGATCCGACTCGACCGGCAGCGAGCACGGCACGAAGACCAGCTCCAGGTTCTTGGCGCGTGCGATCGGCGCGAACTCGATCTCCAGCGAGCGCATCAGATCGGCCATCTTGAAGCTCGAGATCGAGGTCGCCATCGCGCCGGCGTCGAGCCTGGAGATGTCGAGCAGCGCGCCGAGAATCTCCTCGATCGCCTGGAGCGATTCGTCGATGTTCTCGACCAGCCGCGTCTCCTCGCCGCTGTGCTGGCGCTCGACCAGGCTGGTGACGTAGAGCCGCGCCGCGTTGAGCGGCTGCAGAATGTCGTGGCTGGCGGCGGCGAGGAAGCGCGTCTTGGAGATGCTGGCATCTTCCGCGGCGCTCTTGGCCAGCGCCAGCTCGGAATTCAACCGGGTCAATTCCTCGGTGCGGTCGCGCACCCGCTTTTCCAGCGTCGCATTGGCGCGCTCCAGCGCCTCGGCCGCCTCGAACGTGGGCGTGACGTCGGTGAAGGTGATGACGAAGCCGCCGCCGGGCATGCGGTTGGTCAAAATCTCGATCACCATGTGGCGGTCGGGCAGACGCTCGAGATAAGGCTCGCTGTCGGTGGTGTAAGCCGCGAGCCGTTGCTCCAGCATGGCCTCGCGCTGGAGCGGATCGGCCGGCTCGCTCACACCCATGAATTCCAGGATTTCACGGAGCGGCGTACCGAACTGGATGAAATGCGGGGGAACGTTGAGCAGGTCGCCGAACTGCCGGTTGGAGCAGATCAGTTGCAGATCGGCATCGAACACCGCGATGCCCTGGCGCACATGGTTGAGCGCGGTCTGGAGGATCTCGCGGTTGAAATGCAGCGCCGCATGGGAATCGTCGAGCAGTTTCAGCGCGGCCTTGGCCGACACGGTCCGCTTGCGCAGCAGCAGCGACATCACCAGTCGCGAGGAAGCCGCGCCGATCGAGGAGGCGATCAGGTGCTCGGCGTGCTGCAGCAGCTCGAAATCGGCGGGCGCCCCGGGCTCCAGCCGCACATTGCGCCGCGCGGAGAACGCCTCGAACGAATGCCGCGCGCGGTCGGGCCCGAGATATTGCGCAACGGTGGTCTGGATGTCCTGCACCGTGACGGTGGTGCGCCAGCGGCGGAAATTCGGCGAGATCGGCGCCAGCGTGTTGGGCACGAACAGATCGGCCTGCACCAATTCGATGGAGGACGGCCGGCGTGCCAGCGATAGCAGCACATAGGTCAGGATGTTGAGCGACAGCGACCAGATGACGCCGTGCATCAGCGGCGGCAGGTCGGCGCCGAACAGCGCCTGCGGCCGCAGCGCCTCGATCCCGAACGGACCGTGCAGCAGCAGCAGGATGCCCGTCGTCGAGGTATCCATGAAGCTCGGCACGAACAGCGTGTAGAGCCACACCACGAAGCCGACCAGCATGCCGCCGATGGCGCCGCGCGCGGTCGCGCGCCGCCACAGCAGCCCGCCGAAGAAGCTTGGTGCCAGCTGGGCGATGGCGGCAAAGGAGAGCAGGCCGATCGCCGCGAGCTGGGTGTTGCCGAGGGCGCGGTAATAGAAGTAGGCCATCACCATGATGGCGAAGATCGCGAGCCGCCGCGAGCGCAGCAGGAAGTCGCTGAAATCGGCGCCGCCGGTGCGTCCCTCCGGCCGCCGTTGCAGCACCAGCGGCACCACGAGGTCGTTCGAGACCATGATGGAGAGCGCGACGCATTCGACGATCACCATCGCGGTCGCCGCCGACAGGCCGCCGACGAAGACGGCAACGCTGAGCAGGTTCGCGCCGCCCTCCATCGGCAGCGCCAGCACGTACATGTCCGGATCGGCGGCGCCGAACGGGAAGCTGACGAGGCCGGCGAGCGCGATCGGAATCACGAACAGATTGATGGCGACGAGATAGAGCGGGAACAGCCAGCGCGCGCGGCCGACCTCGGCGTCCGAGGAATTCTCCACCACGCTGACGTGGAACTGGCGCGGCAGCAGCATGATCGCGCAAAGCGACAGGAGCGTCATGGTCAGGAAGTTGCCGATCGACGGCGAATAGTTGATGACGCGAACCGCCTCCGGGGTCTTCATCGCGCGCTCGATCAGCTCGTGCGGCGAGAACATCCAGAAGGTGACGAAGATGCCGGCGGTGAGGAAGGCGACCAGCTTGATGATGGATTCGGTCGCCACCGCGAGCATCAGGCCGTGCTGATGCTCGGTGGCGTCGGTCTGCCGCGTGCCGAACAGCACGGCGAAGGCCGCCATCGCCAGCGTCACCATCAGCGCCATGTCGCCGAGGATCGGGATGTGGGAGAAGGCCTGGTCCTCGCTCAGGATGGTTTCGAGCGAGGAGGCGACCGCCTTGAGCTGGAGCGCGATGTAGGGCACCGAGCCGATGATCGCGATCAGCGCCACGGTGGCCGCCACCGCCTGGCTCTTGCCGTAGCGCGCGCCGATGAAGTCGGCGATCGAGGTGATGTTGTGGGCTTTGGCGAGCTGGATCACCCGGCGCAGCACGCCGGCCCCGAGCCCGATCATCAGGATCGGGCCGACATAGATCGCGAGGAAGTCGGTCGAAGTGCGGGTGGCAAAGCCGACCGAGCCGAAGAAGGTCCAGGAGGTGCAGTAGATCGCCAGCGACAGCGGATAGATCAGCCCCGGCGCGCGGCCGCGCCCGGCCGGCGAGCGGCGGTCGCCATGGCTCGCCACCAGGAACAGAAAGCCGATATAGCCGAAAGCGGCGGCGATCACGCCCCAGTCGTGCAGCATGGCGAGCGTGCTTCTCCCAGGGCGCAAACGCGCCCGCTCTCATTTTCTCTGCAAATCTAGCGCGTTGGGCGGGTGGAGGCGACAGCGAAATGCCCCGTCGGGGCAGGAACCGGGGTTGTCGTTAAGGTGAAAACCCCAACGCCAGGACGACCCAGAGCTACTCCGCCGCCATCGACTTCTCGCGGAGCGGCAGGCCGAGGCGGTCCCACACCTGCAGCAGCGCTTCGGCGAGCTGATCGATCAGGCCGTCGTCGTGGTAGGGCGAGGGCGTGATGCGCAGACGTTCGCTGCCCTTGGCGACAGTCGGATAGTTGATCGGCTGGATGTAGATGCCGTGCTGCTCGAGCAGCAGGTCGGAGGCCTGCTTGCACTTCTCGGCATCGCCGATGAACAGCGGGACGATGTGGGTGTCGCTCGACATCACCGGCAGACCGGCGGCGTTGAGGATCGCCTTGACCCGGGCGGCGCGGTCCTGGTGGCGCTCGCGCTCCCAGTTCGAGGTCTTCAGATGCTTGATCGCGGCGGTCGCGGCCGAGCAGATCGCCGGCGGCAGCGCGGTGGTGAAGATGAAGCCCGGCGCGTAGGAGCGCACGGCGTCGATGATCTGGCCGTTGGCGGCGATGTAGCCGCCGAGGCAGCCGAATGCTTTCGCCAGCGTGCCTTCGAGAATGTCGATGCGGTGCATCACGCCGTCGCGCTCGGCGATGCCGCCGCCGCGCGGGCCGTACATGCCGACCGCATGGACCTCGTCGACATAGGTCATCGCACCATACTTCTCGGCGAGGTCGCAGATCTTCGCGAGCGGGGCGACGTCGCCGTCCATGGAATAAAGGCTCTCGCAGGCGATCAGCTTCGGCCGGCTCGGGCCGGCGGCCTTCAACTTCTCCTCGAGATCGGCGAGATCGTTGTGGCGGAATACGACGCGCTCGCAGCCGGACTGGCGGATGCCCTCGATCATGGAATTGTGGTTGAGCTCGTCCGACAGGATCAGGCAGTTCGGGATCAGCTTTGCGATGGTCGCGATGCCGGTCTGGTTCGAGACGTAGCCGGACGTGAAGAGCAGCGAGGCTTCCTTGCCGTGGAGATCGGCGAGTTCGGCCTCGAGCTGCACCAGCGGATGATGCGTGCCGGCGATGTTGCGAGTGCCGCCGGCGCCGGTGCCGACGCGCGTCGCGGTCTCGACCATGGCGCCGACCACCTTCGGGTGCTGGCCCATGCCGAGGTAATCGTTGGAGCACCAGATCACGACGTCGCGCTTGCCCTTGGGCGAGTGCCAGAGCGCATGCGGGAACCGGCCGGCGATGCGTTCGAGATCGGCGAACACGCGGTAGCGCCGCTCGGTGTGGAGACGATCGAGGGCGGAATTGAAGAACTGGGCGTAATCCATCGGCAAAACCTGCAACGGAACCTGACCAAGGGGCGGCATCTTCTTAGAGCTTTTCCAGCTCTAATGTCTATGCGCTACCCCACACTTGGCGCTGTGGGGCATTTGGGCAAAATGCCCTATCGGCCAAAGAGCGATTTGATTCCGATCAAGGCGCTCACGGCTATTTGTATGTTGCTGTGCGGCAGGCCGGTGAAGCGCCGGTCTAGCCGGTCTTCGCCTTCTTGCGCGGCTCGGCGCGGGGCTCTTTGGCCGCGGCCACCGGCTTTAACCAATCCGAATTGCGCAGCGCGTGCGCGACGCAATCGTGGATGTGGGTGTGCAGCACCTTGTTTGCGCCCTTGGCGTCGCGCTTCAGCGCCAGCTCCTTGAGGTCGCGGTGCTCGGCAGCCGCCATCTCGCCGCGGAAGACGACCGCGATCATCTGGTAGCGCAGATAGCGATCATAGACCGCAGCATGCGCATCGAGCAGCACCTTGGAGCCGCAGGCGGCGACGAGTGCGCGGTGAAACTGGAAATCGCACTGTTTCCAGCTCTCGGCGTCGGACCGTTCGCCCGACAACAGCATCCGTTCCATCGCCGCGAGCTTGTGATGCGCCGAGACGATGCGCGCCTCCCAGTCGAGATCGCCGGCGGCAAACGACTTCTCGATCATGTGGCCTTCGAGCAGCTCGCGCAGCTCCGCGATCTCCTGGAATTCGGTCGCCGAGATCGGCGCGACCTCGAAGCCGCGCTGCCCTTCGGCGACGACGAAACCTTCCGAGCACAGCCGGTTCAGCGTCTCGCGCAGCGTCGAGATGCTGGTGCCGTAGGCGGCGCTGATCCGCTCGAGCTTCAGCTTCTGGCCCGGCGCCAGCTTGCCGAAGATCAGGTCGGTGCGGATGCGGCGGTAGGCGCTGTCGCCCACCGTCTCGGCGGTCGTGTCGGGAAGGGTGTCCATGCCTCATCCTAGCGCTTCGGGCGTGCGTTTTGACAAATTTCCCATCTTTATCAAGTGTTTCTAATAATATCGGATGAAGCATAAAATATCAGTTGATTTATAATACGTCCTATAAGATCGTCCCACCCCTAAGAATGAGATCAACAGGGGGAGGGGGCGATGCCCGTTCGATTCAAGGGTCTGGCTGTGATGGCGGCGATCGGAGCGGTCGCCTTGTGCGCGATCGGGCCCGCCTCGGCGCAGGCCATCCAGGAGCGCACCATCCGCTGGGGGCACCTCAACAACACCGACCATCCCGTCAGCAAGGGCGTGCAGAAGTTCGTCGAACTCGTCGCGGCCAAGAGCGGCGGCAAGATCAAGGTGCGCGAATATCCGGCCAATCAGCTCGGCAGCGAGATGCAGCAGCAATCGGCGCTGCGCGCCGGCACCCAGGAGATGCAGTCGCCGGCGACGACGTCGCTGGTCGGCATCGTCAAGGATTATGGTCTGATCGACTTCCCCTTCATCGTGTCGACGCCGCAGCAGGCCGACGCCTTGCTCGACGGTCCGCTCGGCGCGGCGCTGCTGGCAAAACTGCCGGAGAAAGGGCTCGTCGGCCTCGCCTATTGGGATCTCGGCTTCCGCAACGTCACCAACAGCCGTCGTCCGATCACCAAAGGCGAGGACCTCGACGGCATCAAGATCCGCGTGATCCCGAACCCGGTTTATCTGGAGACCTTCAAGGCCTTCAACGCCAATCCGGTGCCGATGAGCTTTTCCGAGCTCTACAGCGCGCTGGAGACCCGCACCGTCGACGGCCAGGAGAATCCGTTCTCGGTGATCCTGTCGAACAAGTTCTTCGAGGTGCAGAAATATCTCAGCGTCACCAACCACACCTATTCGACCAACATCATCCTGGTCAGCAAGAAGTTCTGGGACCAGCTTTCGCCCGACGAGCAGAAGATCCTGCAGGATGCCGCAATCGAGGCGCGCGACTATCAGCGCAAGATCAGCCGCGAGCAGGCCAGGGCCGCGATCGACGAGCTCAAGGCCAAGGGCATGGAGATCAACGAGGTCGCGCCGGCCGAGCTTGATCGCATGCGCGTGAAGACAAAGCCGATCGCGGAAAAATTCTCCGCCGATTACGACCCCGCGCTCGTCAAGCTGTTCAACGGCGAGCTCGACCGCGTGCATGCGCTCAAACCCTGAGCGCGGCGAGCCCGACGCCATGAAAACGATCGTCGATGCCTGTTTCTGGCTGTTGCGCGCAGTCATCGCCGTGCTGCTTGCCGCCATGGTGGTGTTGGTGTTCGGCAACGTGGTGCTGCGCTACGGCTTCAACTCCGGCATCGCCATCTCGGAGGAGCTGTCGCGCTGGCTGTTCGTCTGGATGGTGTTTCTGGGCGCGATCGTCGGCATGAAGGAGCACGCCCATCTCGGCGTCGACACCCTCGTCAAGGTGCTGCCGCCGCTCGGGCGCAAAGCCTGCTACGGCCTCAGCCACGCCCTGATGCTCTACGCCTCGGTGCTGCTGACGGAGGGATCGTGGAAGCAGACGGTGCTGAACTGGGACACGGTGGCCCCGGCTTCGGGCCTCTCCGTCGGACTGTTCTATGCCGCCGGCATCGTGTTCGGCGCCGCCTCCTGCGTGATCATCGTCTACGAGCTCATCCGGCTCATGACCGGGCAGATTGCCGATGTCGATCTCATCGCCATCAGCGAATCCGAGGAGCTCCCGCATTCTCCTGACGCCGCCGGCGGGAAGCTCCAGGGATGACCGTCGCCGTATTCACCTTCTCGCTGCTGGGCGCCATGGCGATCGGCATGCCGATCGCGTTCGCGCTGATCGTCTGCGGCATCGCGCTGATGACCTATCTTGCGATGTTCGACTCCCAGATCATCGCGCAGAACGTCATCAACGGCGTCGATTCCTTTCCGCTGATGGCGGTGCCGTTCTTCATCCTCGCCGGCGAGGTGATGAACACCGGTGGCCTCGCACGCCGCATCCTCAACTTCGCCATCGCCTTGGTCGGGCATTTCCGCGGCGGCCTCGGCTATGTCGCGATCCTGACGTCCTGCATCCTGGCCTCGCTGTCGGGCTCCGCGGTCGCGGACGCCGCAGCGCTCGGTGCGCTGCTGGTGCCGATGATGGCCGCCGCCGGCCACAACCGCGCCAGCGCGGCCGGTCTCGTTGCGGCCGGCGGAATCATCGCCCCGGTGATCCCGCCGTCGATCGGCTTCGTCATCTTCGGTGTCGCCGCCAATGTCTCGATCTCGAAGCTATTCCTGGCAGGCATCGTGCCGGGCCTCCTGCTCGGCGTCGGCCTCTGCTTTGCCTGGTGGTGGGTGGTGCGCAAGGAGAACCCGGCGCGGCTGCCGCGCAAGAGCGTCGCCGAGATCTGGCGCGCGCTGATCGACGGCTTCTGGGCCCTGATGCTGCCGATGATCATCATCTTCGGCCTGCGCTTCGGCATCTTCACGCCGACCGAAGCCGCCGTGGTCGTCGCCGTTTATTCGCTGGTGGTCGCCATGGGAGTCTATCGCGAGCTGAAGCCGTCGCAATTGCCGGCGCTGCTGGTCTCGACCGCCAAGACCACGGCGGTCGTGATGTTCCTGGTTGCCGCCGCCCTGGTCTCGTCCTGGCTGATCACGGTCGCCGAGATCTCCGACCAGATCGTGGCGCTGACACAGCCGTTCGCCGGCAACAAGACGCTCCTCACCATGGCCCTGATGGTCATTGTCGTGATCGTCGGCACCGCGCTCGACATGACGCCGACGATCCTGATCCTGACGCCGATCCTGATGCCCATCGTCAAGCAGGCCGGCATCGATCCGGTCTATTTCGGCGTGCTCTTCATCATCAACAACGCCATCGGCCTGATCACGCCGCCGGTCGGCGTGGTGCTCAACGTCGTCGCCGGCGTCTCCCGCGTCTCGATGGACGATTTGATCCGCGGCGTCTGGCCCTTCATGATTGCGCAGCTGGTCGTGCTAGCCTTGCTGACGCTGTTTCCCGTTCTCGTCACCGGCCCGGCAAAGTGGTTCGGTGGATAACAAAGGACCCGT
Organism: Bradyrhizobium sp. Bra78; assembly: GCF_024519855.1. Taxonomy (NCBI): domain Bacteria; kingdom Pseudomonadati; phylum Pseudomonadota; class Alphaproteobacteria; order Hyphomicrobiales; family Nitrobacteraceae; genus Bradyrhizobium; species Bradyrhizobium sp. Bra78. Next base: position 57,578 of record NZ_JALJRE010000011.1, read on the forward strand.
CCATGAAGCGCGTGATGATCCTCAACGGTCCCAACCTCAACATGCTCGGTATCCGCGAGCCGCACATCTACGGCACGACGACGCTCGCGGAGGTCAATGCCAGCTGCGAGGAAGCTGCCGCCAAGCTCGGGCTCAGGCTCGCCTTCCACCAGTCCAACCATGAGGGCGTGCTGGTCGACCTGATCCAGTCGGCGCGGCAGGATGCCGATGCCGTCATCATCAATCCGGCCGGCTTCTCCTTCACCTCGGTCGCGATCATGGACGCGATCAAGATATTCGAAGGGCCCGTGCTGGAGGTCCACATCTCCAACATCCACGCCCGCGACGAATATCATCGCCACTCCAGGATCTCGTTCGTGGCGACCGGCGTGATCTGCGGGTTGGGGCCGTTCGGCTACATCGCGGCGCTGCACGCGATTGCGAACATGAAGTGAGCCGGTGCCGTCGGGACGGTATGATCCTTCGCCCATGAGAACGGGGCGAGGGAGCAGGACCTCACCCAAAATACCTGGTCAATATCCCGCGATACACCTGCGTCAGCCGCTCCAGATCCTTGACCGGCACACGCTCGTCGACCTGGTGCATGGTCTGGCCGACCAGGCCGAACTCGATCACGGGGCAATAGCTCGAGATGAAGCGTGCATCCGAGGTGCCGCCTGACGTCGACAGCTCCGGCCTGCGGCCCGTCACGTCCTCGATCGCCGACACCGCGAGATCGGTGAACGGGCCGGGCTTGGTGACGAACACGTTCGAGTTCGACGGCTCCCAGACGATGCGGGCGCGGATGCGGTTGCCGCAGGCTTTGGTCAGCCGCGTCTCGACCAGTTCGCGCAGGCTCGCCTGCGTATGGTTGTCGTTGTAGCGGATGTTGAATTTCGCGCGGGCCTGGCCGGGGATGACGTTATTGGCGGTATTGCCGACGTCGACCGAGGTGAATTCGAGATTGGACGCCTGGAACTGCGCGCTGCCATGGTCGAGCGGCTCGTCGGAGATCGCCACGATCAGCCGCGAGATATCGGGCACCGGATTGGCCGCGCGATGCGGATAGGCGACGTGGCCCTGCACACCGTCGACAAAGAGCGTGCCGGATTGCGAGCCGCGGCGGCCGACCTTGATGGTGTCGCCGAGCGTCTCGACATTCGAGGGCTCGCCGAGCACGCAATGGTCGAATTTCTCGCCGCGCTCCGCGGCCCACTTCAAAAGCTTGATGGTGCCGTTGATGGAGACGTCTTCCTCGTCGCCGGTGATCAGGAAGGAGATCGATCCTGTGCCATCCGCGCGCGGCTTGCCGCCGTTCGCGGCGAGATGCTCGAGCACGGCTGCTACCGAGCACGCAATGCCGCCCTTCATGTCGACCGCGCCGCGGCCGTGCAGAAAGCCGTCCTTCACCTCGCCCGAGAACGCGCCGACGCTCCAGGCGCTCTCGTCGCCCGGAGGCACAACGTCGGTGTGGCCGGCAAAGCTGATATGCGGTCCCTCAGTGCCGATCCGCGCATAGAGATTGTCGACGTCGGCGGTGCCGGGCTCGGAGAAGGTCACGCGGTGGCAGGTGAAACCGGCTGCGCTCAAGGCTTTTTCAAGCACGCCGAGCGCGCCGGCGTCGGCCGGGGTTACCGAGGGGCAGCGGATGAGATCGCGGGCAATGGAGAGGGCATTGGTCATGTGCCCCGCTTAACATGCATGCCGCCGGGTGGGCTAGCGCTGGGCGGGACAATTTCGAGCTCGCTCTGTTGCTCCCAGCTTTTCGCCGCGGGCGAGGCGGTCGCGGAGCCGTCTTCGATGTCGGCCAGCGGGTCGGCGCCGAACCGGTTGTCGCCCGAGGTGCCGCGCAGGCAGAACATCTCGACGAGACCCCACAGCCATAGAATGGAGGCTGCCAGGGCGAATGGAAGAACCCAGTTGGAGTTGGGCAGCAGGTCCGAGAACTGGTCGAACAGGCCGGGCACGACGAAGAACGGGATCATCCACCAGCCGCTCCTGTTGCGATCGTGCAGCCGCTTGGTGGCGGTCGCGAGGTAGATCCACAGGAACAGCGGGGTTGCGAACACCTTGAAGATCAGGGCCGGACGGTCTGCGGATGCCAGCAAACGGTAGGACCGGGGGTCGACGGCGTTGAAGAGTTCGTCGAGATTGAAGTCGAGGGAGAAGATGAGGGTGGTGGAGGTGGATTTGTGACCGTTGAAGACGCGGATAACCTCACCGATGATCCCGAGCACGGCGGCCAGCAGCATGACGGCCAGCAGCGCCTGCCACAGCAGAGCGCGGTTGATGCGGCCGTCGAAGCGGAAGAGGTACCAGGTCCAGTCCATACCAAGGGCTCCGGGCGGTCGAGGCCACCCGGTGATTGGTCGCGATGGAGGGAGGGCGGGTTCGATACCGCAGCCGGGCCGTCGCCCTTCGAGGGCCGCCGAAGAGGCGGCCACGTCAGGGTGACGGTGCGGGATGAGGGCTCGTGGCCCGCCAACTAATCCCGCAGTAGCTCGTTGATGCTGGTCTTCGAGCGCGTGCGCTCGTCGACGCGCTTGACGATCACGGCGCAGGCCGTGCTCGGGCCGATCTGGCCGTTCTTCATCGGCTTGCCGGGCAGCGCGCCGGGCACGACGACCGAATATTCCGGCACTTCGCCAATGAAAATCTCGCCGGTCTCGCGGTCGACGATCTTGGTGGAGGCGCCCAGGAACACGCCCATGGACAGCACAGCGCCCTTGCGCACGATCACGCCCTCGGCGACCTCGGAGCGCGCGCCGATGAAGCAATCGTCCTCGATGATGACGGGCTCGGCCTGCAGTGGCTCGAGCACGCCGCCGATACCGACGCCGCCGGAGATGTGCACGCGCTTGCCGATCTGCGCGCAGGAGCCGACCGTCGACCAGGTGTCGATCATGGTGCTTTCATCGACATAGGCGCCGAGATTGACGAAGGACGGCATCAGCACGACGTTGCGGGCGATGAAGGCCGAGCGGCGCACGATGGAGCCGGGAACGGCGCGGAAACCGGCGTCGCGAAAGCGGTTCTCGCCCCAGCCGTCGAACTTCGAGGGTACCTTGTCCCACCAGGTCGCCTTGCCGGGGCCGCCGGGAATGGCGCCCATGTCGTTGAGGCGGAACGACAGCAGCACGGCCTTCTTCAGCCACTGATTGACCTTCCACTTGCCGCTGGCCTCGCGTTCGGCGACGCGCGCCTCGCCCTTGTCCAGAATCTCCAGCGCCTGGTCCACGGCCTCGCGCACCTCGCCCCTGGTCGAGGTCGAGACGCCGTCGCGCGCGTCGAACGCGCTGTTGATGGTGGATTCGAGGGCGGACAGGGACATCGGGATTTCCTCTTCGGAACGGGAATTTTAATGGATTGGGGCGCTTTTTCGGGATTTGGGGGGACGGAGTCAAGGCTGGGTTCGCGATCACCCTCCTTGCTCGACCGTCGTCCGGGCTTTCGCCAGGACGACGGCGGTCAGTGTGGCGACAACTTCGCCAAAAATCCCGTCAGATCATCCGTGACGTGGTCGACATGGGCGGCGTCCCGGCCTTCCAGCTCCCAGTCCTCGCGCACCACCTCCTTGGTGCCGTCGGGCACCACCAGCACCGTGGTCATGCCGAGTTCGTGCGGGACGGTGAGGTTGCGGGCGAGGTCCTCGAACATCGCGGCCCGGGTCGGATCGACCGCATGGTCGCCGAGGAATTTCCGGTAGGTCTGCGGCGCCGGCTTGGGCTCGAACTCCGCCGCGATGATGTCGAACACGCCGTCGAAATGCGTGGCGAGGCCGAGCCGCGCCAGCACCGCATCGACATGACTGACCGAGCCGTTGGTCAGGATCAGTTTCCGCCCCGGCAGTTTTGCGATGGCGGTGCCGAGCGCCGGGTTCGGCTCCAGCGGCGAATGATCGATCTTGTGCACATAGGCAAGATAGTCGTCGGCGGAGACGCCGTGCAGGCTCATCATGCCGCGCATGGTGGTGCCGAAGCGCTGGTAATAATCCTTCTGGATCTTCCGCGCTTCCGCGGGCGTGACGTTCAGCCAGTTGCAGACGAACTCGCCGATCCGCGCATCGACCTGCTGCCACAGATTGACGTGATGTGGATAGAGCGTGTTGTCGAGGTCGAACACCCAGGTGTCGATATGGCTGAAGGCGCGGGGTGGGTTCATCACAATTCTCTCGATCACGGCATCGCAAACCGCAGCGTCTTGCCGCCGCTCGACATGTCCACCGCACCAAAGCCGGTCGCCGCGAATCCGCGCGCGCCGCAATCTGTCTGCTCGTTGGTCTCGAACTTGGTCTCGCGCGTGCAGAGCTGCCTGTCGCCGCCCCAGTTCAGCGGCTTGTCCTTCAGCTTGATGGCGCGGTTGTCGGCGTCGATGGCTTCCGCGAAACTGAAGATCTGTTTCGGCTGGCCGGTCACATCGGGGTGCAGGCAGGTCCTGGGGTCGATGCGATACCAGCCGCGGCTCGTCACCGACTTGCCGTCGTCGGTGGCGACCGCGGCCATCACCTTGTGCGGCGTGTCATTGCACCAGGTGAGGCCGGTCGCGGAGGGCGTCTGCACCGCGTCGACCATGGTCTTGAAGAAGTTCGGCGACGACACGATGTCCGACGGCAGTCCGCGGCTCTTCAGGAACGCAGCCAGCGCGCCTTGCGTCTTCGGTCCGTCGACGCCGTCGATCGGCGCGGCGTCGTAGCCCGCGATCACCAGCAGCCGCTGGATGCCGGCGAGGCGCGCCTGCTCGTCGTCATATTCGGAATCCTCAGCGAGATAGGCGACGAGATTGCCGTCGGCGCCCTGCGTCGGCGTGATCTGGGTGAAGGCAGCCTGGGTCTGGCCGCTGCGGCACTGCCGCGCGGCCGCGATGACGAAATTGTCCTGCGCGACGCACAGCGTGTCGCTGCCGTTCTGCGGGATCGGCGAAGCGCCGTAGACCCCGAGCGCGCGGGCGTTGAGCAGGATGCGGTCGGCGGAGAGCGTGCCCTGCACCACCACGCGGCAGGTGGCTGGATCGATCCTGAACCAGCCGCGCGTCGCGGTCGCCGCCTTGTCGTCGATGCCGATCGCGGCCTCGACGACATAGGACATGCGGTTGCAAATCTTGAGGTCGGCGAAGGCCGGCGCGGAGGAGAAGACGAACGAGACGGCTGCGGCAGGCAGCGTCATCAAAAAGCGCGCCAGGGCCGGGCGGCGGTGCCGCTGAGCTCTGCGCCCCGCCATGACGTCTTTCGTTGTCCGCTCCTGCTTTAGCTCTTGCCTCACTTGTGGATCAGCGTTCCCGTGCCCTGGTTGGTGAAGAGCTCGAGCAGCACCGCGTGCTGCATCTTGCCGTCGATGATGACGACGCCCTCGACGCCCTGCTCGAGCGCGTAGATGCAGGTCTCGACCTTCGGGATCATGCCGCCGGAAATGGTGCCGTCGGCGATCAGCTTTCGCGCGTCCTTGACCGAGAGCTGCGGGATCAGCTTCTTCGACTTGTCGAGCACGCCCGGCACGTCGGTGAGCAGCAGCAGGCGCTTTGCCTTCAGTGCGCCGGCAACCGCGCCGGCAAAAGTGTCGGCGTTGACGTTCAGCGTCTGGCCCTCTTTCGAGGTCGCAAGCGGCGCCAGCACCGGGATCAGCTCATAGCCGATCAACTGGTTGAGCAGCGTGAGGTCGACCTTCTCGGGGTCGCCGACGAAGCCGAGATCGATTGCTTTCTCGATGTTCGAACCCGGATCGATGATGGTGCGCGTCGTCTTCGACGCCTTCACCATGTTGGCGTCCTTGCCCGACAGCCCCACTGCCTTGCCGCCGGCCTCGTTGATGTAGCCGACGATCTGCTTGTTGACGGAACCGGCCAGCACCATCTCGACGATCTCGATGGTCGCGGCGTCGGTGATGCGCAGGCCGGCCGCGAATTCCGAGACGATGCCGAGGCGCTTGAGCATGGTCGCGATCTGCGGCCCGCCGCCATGCACGACCACCGGGTTGATTGCGGTCTGCTCCAGCAGCACGATGTCGCGGGCAAAGTTCTTCGCGGTCTCCTCGTCGCCCATGGCATGGCCGCCATATTTGATGACGATGGTCTCTTCGTCATACTGCTGCATGTGCGGCAGCGCTTCGGACAGGATGCGGGCCTGGTCGAGCGGGGAGATTTCGGTCATGAGGCGGATCTCGCTGGCGGGACTGACGGGCGGCGTTCTATCCGATTGGCGGCCTCGGCGCAAAGTGCTCTTCTGCGGAGGGTCACCATAGCGCGTCGAAGACGCGCGTAATCGCGCTTTGGGTGCCGCACCGCGTCCGGGACACGAACGCTACTTATTCGCCGTCACCGCCGCCAGTGTCACCGCCAGCCAGCTCCCAATCATCACCGTTCCGCCGGTCGGCGCCGCATAGGGAAACAGCGAGTGCCCCGCATATTGCCGCAAGGTGAGGTCGCCTGCGAACAGCGCGGCGCCGATCACGAAGCCGAACGCGGCGATGAGGCCAATTCCGTCGTGCAGAAGGCCGCGCGCGAGCAGGGCTATGGCGGCGAGTATGGCGGTTGCATGAAACAGCAGCATGGCGCTGGCGGAGGCAAGCCGGCTGGCGTCGCCGCCATGGGCGGAGGCCGCGGCCAGCGCCACGCCGGCACTGCCCATCAAACCGGCAAGCCCGATCAGCAGGCGAGGTGTCGCCGTCACTTGGTTCGCTCCTCCAGCAGCTTCGCCATCGCGGCGCGCAAGCTCTCCATGCCGGTCGAGCTCCGCGACGAGGTCGCGAGCACGTTCGGGAATGCGGCCGGATGCTTGGCGAGCGCAGCTTCGGTCTCGGCGATGCGCGACGGAAGCTCGGTGGCCTTCACCTGGTCGGTCTTGGTCAGCACGATCTGGTAGCTGACCGCGGAGCGATCGAGCGTCTTCAGGACCTCGAGATCGACGTCCTTGAGGCCGTGCCGCGCGTCGACCAGCACATAGACGCGCGCGAGAGAGGCGCGTCCCAGCAGGAATTTGTGGATCAGCTCGGTCCAGGATGCGACCTGGCTCTTCGGCGCCTTGGCGTAACCGTAGCCGGGCATGTCGACAAGGCGCAAATCGGTCTTGCCGGGGACCTCGAAGAAGATCAGCTCCTGGGTGCGGCCCGGCGTATGCGAGGTGCGCGCGAGCGCGTTGCGCCCCGTGAGCGCGTTGATCAGGCTGGACTTGCCGACGTTGGAGCGCCCGGCAAAGGCAATCTCCAGCCCTGCCATCGGCGGCAGCGTTTCGATCGAGGGCGAGGCCCAGATGAACTGCCAGTCGCGCGTGAACAGCTTTCGCCCGGCCTCGATCAGCTTCGCATCTTCGTCGTCGGTCATGCGAAGGCTTTCTGTTTCCTCACGTCATTGCGAGCGAAGCGAAGCAAGCCAGACTTTCCTGTGGAAACAGTCTGGATTGCTTCGGAGCTTCGCTCCTCGCAATGACGGGCGCTACGTCGCCTTCTTCGCGAACGTCGCCTTGAGATTGTCGAACAGCTCCACCTTCACGCCGTTGCGGCGCATGATGAAGCTCTGCTGCAGCACCGAGAGCGTGTTGTTCCAGGCCCAGTAGATCACGAGGCCCGCCGGGAAGCCCGCCAGCATGAAGGTGAAGATCAGCGGCATCCAGTTGAAGATCAGCTGCTGGGTCGGATCCGGCGGCGTCGGGTTCAGCTTCATCTGGAACCACATCGTGATGCCCATGATGATCGGCCAGATGCCGAGCGCGAGGTAGTGGCCGAACAGCGGCAGCGTGGTCGGATCGAACGGGATCAGCCCGAACAGGGTGAACAGGTTGGTCGGATCGGGCGCGGAGAGGTCCTTGATCCAGCCGAAGAACGGTGCGTGCCGCATCTCGATGGTGACGAACAGCACCTTGTAGAGCGAGAAGAACACCGGGATCTGGATTACCACGGGAAGACAGCCGGCGACCGGATTGATCTTCTCCTTGCGGTAGATCTCCATCATCTCCTGCTGCTGCTTCACCTTGTCGTCGGGATAGCGCTCCTTGAGCGCCTGAAGCTGCGGCTGGACCGACTTCATCTTCGCCATCGAGGCGTAGGACTTGTTCGCCAGCGGGAAGAACAACAGCTTCACGATCACGGTCACGAGCAGGATCGAGATGCCGAAATTGCCGAAGAAGCGGTAGAAGAAGTCGAGGCCGAGGAACATCGGCTTGGTGATGAAGTAGAACCAGCCCCAGTCGATCAGCAGATCGAAATGGTTGAGGCCGAGCTCCTTGTTGTAGCCGCCGAGGCCGGCGAACGGGAACACACCGACGACGCCGGCTTCCTTGGCACCGGCGAACAGCCGCGCGCTCGCGGTCGCGGAGCCGCCGATCGCGACGGTGACGGGATCGAGCAGATAGTCGGTCTGGTAGGTGTGGACGTTGCCGACCGGGTTCGACGAGAAGCGCGCCTGAAGCTGCGCACTGGTGTCCGGCAGCAGCGCCGAGGCCCAGTACTTGTCGGTCATGCCGAGCCAGCCGTTGGTGGCCTTGAAGTTCACCGTCTTGGATTCGTCGATCTTCTTGTAGGCGTATTCCTGCAGGCCATCGAGATAGCCGATCAGGCCTTCATGCAGGATGTAGTAGCCGGAGACATGCGGCGTGCCGTGACGCGAGATCAGCGCGAACGGATAGAGCGTGACCGGCGCGTTGCCGACATTGCTCACCTCGTCCTTGACGGTGAAGAGATAGTGGTCGTCGACCGCGATGGTGCGGCGGAAGCTGAGGCCCTCGCCATTGTCCCATTTCAGCACCACCGGCGTCGTCGGCGTCAGGCTGCCGCTGCCGTCCTGCTGCCAGACGGTCTGCGCGTCCGGCAGTTTCGCCGTCACGCCCGTCGCCGGCACCCAGCCGAACTCGGCGTAATAAGGCTCCGCCGTGCCCGAGGGCGAATAGAGGATGATCGGCGGCGATTTCGGGTCGACCGTTTCGCGGTACTGCACCAGCGCCAGGTCGTCGATGCGGCCGCCCTTCAGCGAGACGCTGCCGGCGAGCCGCGGCGTGTCGATCTTCACGCGGGGGCTGGCTGCAATCGCGCTGTCGCGCGCAACCACCGGCTGGGCCTGCTGGTTCGCGCTCGGCGTCGACGGCTGGGCCGTGCTGCCGGCCTGCGGGGTTGTGCCCGGCGTCGCGGAGGCCGTCGGCTGCGGCGTGGTCTTCTGCAGCTCGGCCTGCGTCTGCTGCAGGGCGCGCTGCTTCTCCATCGCCGGCACGTTGTAGAAATATTGCCAGGCGATCAGCACCAGGCCGGACAGAATGACGGCGAGGATGGTGTTGCGATTGTCGGTCATCATTCTCTCGTCATCAATCCGGTTTGCGGCCTGTCGCGGGGCCCGGCCTCTGGCCGCGCCCCTTGGCCGTATGACGCAGGGGCCGTGTGAACGCCATGCGCAGATCGTCGAGCATGGTGGCGAAGTCGCGCGAGAGCGCGTCCCTTCGGCCGACCAGCACATAATCATGATGGGGCTGTATCGATACCGGATCGAGCCGCTTCACGAGTTCGCGAAGCCGGCGCCGGATGCGGTTGCGCTCGGGGGCGTTGCCGTTCTTTTTGGTAACGGTGAAGCCGATCCGGATCGGGCCGTCGTCATCGCGGCGGCGGCTTTGCAGGACGAACGCGGCGCTATTCACCCGCGCGCCATTGGCAACGGCGAGGAAATCCGCTCGCTGCCTCAGCCGATCCATGATGAAATCCCAAAAGGGTCAGGCTCAGGCGCTCAGACGCTTGCGGCCGCGGGCGCGGCGGGCGGCGAGAACCTTGCGGCCACCGGCCGTGGCGAGACGGGCACGGAAGCCGTGGCGGCGCTTGCGCACCAGTTTGCTGGGTTGATAAGTCCGCTTCACGGGTTTTTCTCCGCTGACCGGGCAATTTGCCTGTAGAATTAAGGGTAAAGTCCGGAAGATGCGGCCCAAACGGGCCTTTTTCGGCCCCAAGAGAGCCGCTCCCGGCGTCACACCGGGTCATCGCGGACAATTTGGCCGGCTTATAAGCGAGCGCCTTCTTTTCGTCAACGCCGCACTAAGCGCGCGATTCCGGTGAATATCGCTGTTTGTGCGGGGTTTTTAACCCTTGAGGTGGCGACTCGCGATATCCGGGCTTACATCCCACCTTGGCAGATGAGCGATCTGTAATTTGACCGGGCCGGGGGTGGGCCGCATCCTCATGTCCGCCAAATCCTTGACCGGGCCAAACCCTATAAACCGGCAAAAGGCAGCGAGGGCGAATTTCGTGGCAGCGACAGACTTCCAGCCGGTCCAAGATCAGGATCAGCGGGACCCGCCCGCGGCGCGGCCGCGCGGGCCTGCCGGGCTGGGGCTGTCCGGCAAGCTGCTGCTGCTCACCGTCCCCCTGGTGATGATCGCAGCGGTCCTGCTCTACGTGCCCGCCATCGCCAATTTCTGGGTCAACCGGCTCAACGACCGGGTCGCTGCGGCCAACACTGCGGCGCTGGTGCTCGATGCCGCGCCGCTCGGCATGGTTCCCGATTCGCTGTCGCGCCAGATCCTGAAAAGCATCAATGCCCGCGCCGTCGCCATCAAGATGGGCCAGCAGCGCCGGCTGCTCGCCAGCGACAATCTTCCTGCAGCCATCGAGCATGACATCGACCTGCGCGACATGACGGCATGGGAGGCGATCACCGGATCGTTCCGGATGATGCTGGAGACCGGCAACCAGGCCATCCGCATCGTCGGCCCCGGCGTCGGCAACGCCCAGTTCATCGAGATCGTCACCGACGAGCTGCCGCTGCGGCAGTCGATGTACCGCTTCTCCCGCAACGTCGTGGTGGTCGCGCTGATCATCGCGGTGCTGACCGCGGGCCTCGTCTATCTCGCCCTGCATTATCTCTTCGTGCGCCCGATGCGGCGGCTGACCGCGAGCCTGGTCGGCTTCCACGAAAACCCCGAGAGTTCGGTGGGGATCATCGTGCCGAGCCAGCGCAGCGACGAGATCGGGGTCGCCGAGCGCGAATTGTCGGACATGCAGCGCGACCTGATGTCGATGCTGCATCAGAAGAGCCGGCTTGCGGCCCTCGGCCTCGCCGTCTCCAAGATCAACCACGATCTGCGCAATCTGCTGGCCTCGGCGCAGCTCTTGTCGGACCAGCTCGCCAGCGTGCCGGATCCGCGGGTGCAGCGCTTCGCGCCGAAGCTCGTCCGTTCGCTCGAGCGCGCCATCGCCTTCTGCCAGTCGACATTGTCTTACGGCCGCGCCCAGGAAGCCGCGCCCGACCGCCGCATGATCCTGATCGAGCCTGTCGTGCTGGAGGTCCGCGAGACCGCCGGCCTTGCCTCCGATGCGGCGATCGTCTGGGTCGCCGCGATCGAGCGCGGGCTCGCCGTCGATGCCGATCCCGACCAGCTGTTCCGTGTGCTGCTCAACCTCGTCCGCAACGCCGCCCAGGCGCTGGAGAGCCATGCGTCGGCCGAGGGCGGCGCGCAGCAAATTCGGATCACGGGAAAACGCGAGGGCGCCGTCGCCATCCTGGAGGTCTCCGACACCGGCCCCGGCGTCCCCCAGAAGACCCGGGAACATCTGTTCGAGGCGTTCCAGACCTCGGGGCGCCCCGGCGGCAGCGGGCTTGGTCTGGCCATCGCCGCCGAGCTGGTCCGCGCCCATGGTGGCGACATCCATCTGGTCGAAGGCACCATCGGCGCCACCTTCCGGATCGTCATCCCCGACCGCCCCGTGGAACTCCTCTCCATCCGCAACGAGCGGCAGAGGGCGTAGAGCATGATCCGGAAAAGTGCGAAGCGGTTTTCCGAAAAGATCATGCTCAAACAATAACCTAAAGCGCGATGACTTTTCATCCCGACCCTTCGTCGCGCTTTTGTCGGCCAGCGGCCGAGCGCGCAAACTGTCATTTCCCTGCAAAATCTCCCTCACCCGGACCTTGCCAATCGGGGCAAGAGCGGTTAGTCAGAGCGCTCTTTCGCACCCCCTCCGGCGTCGCCGGGGGCTGCCTGCGGGCCAAGCCCGCGCTGTTTGCGAAAAACGCGCCCGTAGCTCAGCTGGATAGAGCATCAGACTACGAATCTGAGGGTCGGACGTTCGAATCGTTCCGGGCGCGCCATTTCTCCACTTTGTGCCCCTTCTTGGCTGCATCTACTGCGCTGGCCGCAATGTCGCCGAGCCGATCGAGCACATTCTCCGATCCAAATCTTTGACGGAAGGCAGAGGCCAAAGGGGCTCGCGCTGCTTTTCGACGGCCGCCGCGTATTCGCGCTTGATCCCTTGACCCGTACGTTTCGCAACGGGCGTTTTCGCCCGAAAGCTATTGTGGCTCGGTTGGCTTATCCCGCTCATGGCTTTCGGCTTCAACGGCCGCGCACGCGTCCATGCCATGGCATTTGCTTGAGTAATACCGAGCGCTCGCGACGATCGAGCAAACGATCACCACGGAAAGCAGCAGGAAGATCATCCACCGTCGATTCGACATTTCATGACCTTCTGCAGTGAGAGCCTTCTACGCCAGCGCGGCCGCTTGGCCGGCCAACCGAGGCGAAAGGAGTGGGGTGCCGAATCAAATCAGGCCTTTGGCTTCGCCTTCGGTCTAGCCTCGCGCTCAAGCCGCTCGGCTTTGAGGCGTTTGAGGTTCTCCCGAAACTCAGGAGTGGCTTGGCTGTCCGCTATGGTCTGCCTCGCCCCCGTCGGATTGAGGCTCCGTCGATCGACTTCGTCCGCAATCTGTTGCTCGGCCGACCGCGTAGGCTTGATCATTTGCTTTTTGCCTTCAGATCGATATCCACCAACGAACGTGGCGTCCATCAGTTCATTTCGATTTGGACGGGCGCGTCGGACGTTCTGGAATTCCCCGGATCCTTTGACGAGCCGCTTACGGCTGACTTGGCCGCTTGAGGTAGCTGTGGAGTCCGTCAGATCGTCTGCCTGCGAGCTCTTAACCTGCGACACTGCCGTGGGCTGAATGATTGGCTGATGGGAGGCGTCGCCGGGCCCGCTTCGCCAGCTCGGCGGCAAGCTAATCGATCTCCGCCTTGGTCTTCAGTCCGGGCAGCACGGTGCGAACGTGCTCGGCCAGCGTTGTCGCCAACAAGGACGGCCTGGCCTCCGAGAATTCCAGCGCGATGCCGATCGTCGGAAGCAGAGGCAATCCGGCCGACACGACGTGAAGATCGAACGGAACGGCGGTTCGCGTCAGGACGCTGATCGCGTGACCGGACCGCGCGATCGCGATCAAGCCGGCGAGACTGTTGCTTGCGTAAGCGACCCTGTAGCGTCGGTTGACCGCGTTCATCGCGGCGCATGCTGCGCGGTAGTCCAGGCTCATCGGCGCCGCTAGGGCCAGAGGCAGGACGTCTTGCGTCAGTATTTTCGGTTCGGCCTCGTTCGCCACCCAGACGAAGCGCTCCTGGCGGATCACATCGCTCGCGCCGGCATCAGACAGCGAGACCAGCGCCATGTCGATCTGGCGCCGCGCCAGCATGGGGCGCAGCTCGGACGTCGGGGCGCAGACCATGCGCAGTTCGACATTGGGATGGAGCGCGCAGAACCCCTTCAGCAGCGCCGGCAGGAAGGCGATCGAGTAGTCCTCCGGGCAGCCCAGGCTCAACGCTCCCTTGAGGCCCTCACCGCTCATGTCGGCCAGAATCTCATCGTGCTGCGCCAGCAGCGTCTCAGCGTGTGCGAGCAGTTTCTCGCCGGCCGCGGTCAACCTCATTCCTGACCCGCTGCGGTGAAACAGCGGTTGCGTGATCGTCTCTTCCAGCCGTTGCATTTGCATGCTGAGCGCGGATTGCGTCCGGCCGATCTGCAAGGCGGCCAGACTGATGGAGCCGACACGGGCCACGACGACGAAATTTCGCAGGAGTGTGAGATCCAGCATCGGTATCAGTCTGATTGATATTCAGCTTGAATAATATCAATTAGCCTGAAGTCAAATGATTGACTAGAGGTCTGACATTCCAAGCGGAGGTGGCCTGTCATGACCTTGAACGCCGATACCGATTTCTGGGCTTCCGCCAACACGCATCTGACCCGCTACGGCCCGAGCTTCGAACCCGTCATTATCGAGCGGGCGGCCGGCAGTTTCGTGTACGACGCCGACGGACGCGCCATCCTCGATTTCACGTCGGGTCAGATGAGCGCCGTGCTGGGGCACACGCACCCCGATATCGTCGCCACCGTCGCGCGGCAAATGGGTGCGGTCGCTCATCTCTTCAGCGGCATGCTCTCGCGCCCGGTGGTGACGTTGGCCGAGCGTCTCGCCGCGCTTGCTCCCGGCCTCGACCGCGTGCAGTTGCTGACGACAGGTGCGGAAGCCAACGAAGCGGCGATCCGAATGGCGAAGCTGGTCACCGGCAGGCACGAGATCGTTGCCTTCGCGCAAAGCTGGCACGGCATGACCGGCGCTGCGGCATCGGCGACCTACAGCGCGGGCCGGCGCGGGTACGGGCCGGCTGCGGTTGGATCGTTCGTCATTCCCGCGCCGAACGCTTATCGGCCACGTTTCAAGACCGCCGATGGCAGCAACGACTGGCAGACCGAGTTGGACGATGCCTTCGTGCTGATCGACAGCCAGTCGACCGGCAATCTGGCGGCCTTCATCGCCGAGCCGATCCTGTCCAGCGGCGGCATTCTGGAACTGCCGCTCGGCTATCTCGCCGCACTGAAGCGAAAATGCGAACAGCGCGGGATGCTGCTGATCCTCGACGAGGCCCAGACCGGAATTGGCCGCACCGGGCACATGTTCGCCTTCGAGCGCGACGGCGTGGTGCCGGACATTCTCACGCTGTCGAAGACGCTCGGTGCCGGCCTGCCGCTCGCCGCCGTCATGACGACCCAGGCCATCGAGCAGGCCGCATTTGAGCGTGGCTTTCTGTTCTACACCACGCATGTCTCCGATCCGCTGCCCGCCGCGGTCGGCGTGACGGTCCTCGACGTCGTCGAGCGCGACGGGCTGGTCGCGCAGGCGACCGCCAGGGGCGACAGGCTCCGACAGGGATTGCTGTCGCTGCAACAAAGGTTCGAATGCGTCGGCGACGTCAGGGGCCGCGGGCTTCTGCTCGGTCTTGAAATCGTCGTCGACCGGCAGTCGAAGGCGCCGGGCTTCGAGCTCGGCGCGCGGATCATGGAGGAAGCCATGCGTCGTGGTCTCAGCATGAATATCGTCAAGCTGCCCAGCATGGGCGGCGTCTTCCGCATCGCGCCGCCGCTCACGGTGTCCGAGGCCGAAATCGATCGCGGTCTTGAGATCATGTCGGAGGCGATCCAGGCCGCAGCGAACGGGCACTGATCGCCGGGAAGCCTGAACAGATGCAACTCGCCAGGACATATGGCCGTCCGACGCTGTTCTCGCGGCACGGCATGGTCGCTGCCGCGCATCCGCTTGCGGCGCAGGCTGGTGCACGGCTCCTGATCCAGGGCGGCAATGCTTTCGATGCGGCCGTTGCCACCGCGGCCGCCCTCAATGTGGTCGAACCGTTCATGTCCGGACTTGCCGGGTTTGGATTGGCAACGATCTGGGCGTCAGACGAGAAGCGCGTTCGCGTGCTCGACTTCACGCCGCCGATGCCCGCGAGCTTTCCGGTTGGAAGATACACCAGCCGCCTCGATCTCGAGCGCGGCCCGCGGGCGGCCTCAACGCCTGGAAATCTCGCGGGCTGGTGTGAGCTGCTCTCGCGCTATGGCCGCAAATCGCTTCCCGACGTCCTGGCCCCGGCGATCACGCTGGCGCACGACGGCTTTGCTCTTTCGGATTTCGGTCGCGATGAGATCAACGAGCAAGTGCCGCTGCTCGAGCCTTGGCCGGAACTATACGGTGCGTTGGTCAAAAACTACCTGCCGTACGGCATGCCGGTGAAGCTCGGCACCATCATCCCTCAGCCTGAACTCGCGCGAACGCTTGCCGAGATCTCCGAACTGGGGCCGGAGCATCTGTATGGCTGCAAGCTCGGCCGACGGATCATAGATCATCTCGGCACGCTCGGCGGCAGCCTGACGCTGGCCGATTTCGTTTCCGTCAAGCCGCATTGGCGCGATCCCCTGACCGTGTCGTATCGAGGGCTTGAGCTTCACGTCCCGGCGTCGCAATGCGGCGGCTTCCAATTGGCCCTGACCCTCAGGATTCTTGAAGGTTACGACCTTGGGCGCCTGCCGAAGGACGGCGCGGATCATCTCGACACGGTCTATCGTGCGATCCGTCTTGCAGCCGGCGAGCGCATCACACACGATCATATGGGGCTGGATCAATCTGACGTCTTGTCCGACGCGGTGATCGCGCGGCTCCGGCAGCGCGTCAGCGACGGCCGGCCGATCACCGGTCCGACCGAGCAGTGGATGCCGCAGGATCGTGCCGACCCCGGGCACACCACCTCGTTCTCGATCGCAGACGCCGAGGGCAATCTGATCTGCATCACGCAAAGTCTAGGCAGCCCGTTCGGCAGCGGCGTCGTGGTGCCGGGGACCGGCGTTTGCCTCAACAACCACCTCCATTGGGCCGATGTGCAGCCGGGAAGCCCCAACCTGGCCAAGCCAGGCGACGCATTGCCGGTGACCCTGGCGCCATCGCTTGCGACGCGGAGCAACCGTCCGGTGCTCGCGCTTGGTACGCCCGGCAGCTACGGCATCCCGCAAACCCAGGCTCAGGCTTTCGTGCAGTATGTCGAGTTCGGCCTTCCGCTGCAGCAGGCTATCGAGGCGCCGCGTGCGCGGCTTTGGGATGGCCGCTTGATTCAAGCAGAGAACCGCATCGCGCCGGAAACGATCGCCGACCTGAAACGCCGCGGCCACGAGATCGAGATCCTGGACACCGGGTGGACCATGCTCTGCGGCGGCATGCAGGCCATCGCGCTCGATCCGGAAACCGGAGTGATGACGGGTGCCGCCGATCCGAGGCGGGACGGGTACGTCGTCGCCCTGTGAACGGGCCGCCGACCCGCGACAACTCGGGTGGCCCCCGTCACGCGCCGCGCCGCCTCCCGGCGAGGTGGGTCGACACTCCGCCGCGCGATCCTGGTGGTTGATTTGAAACAATGATGATCGCGAGCACAAAGTGCTAGGCTCAGCACGTGTTCGAATCCGAGGACCCCATGGGACGACTGCTCAATATCGTGACGCCGCTGCATACTGCGACCAAGCGCGACTACATGGCCCGCATGAACGACGACAAGATCGCCTGCTCGCTGAAGGCGCGGGAATACGAGGCCGATTATTGGGATGGCGACCGCCGCTTCGGCTATGGCGGCTACCGCTTCATCGAAGGGCGCTGGGCGCCGGTCGCCAAGGCGCTGATCGAGACCTATGGTCTGAAGGACGGCTCCAGCGTGCTCGACGTCGGCTGCGGCAAGGGCTTCCTGCTGTACGAGATGCAGAAGATCCTGCCGGGCCTGAAGGTCGCCGGCTTCGACATCTCGAAGCACGGTCTCGAAAATGCGCACGAGCAGGTGAAGCCGTACCTCTTCAGCCATCGCGCCCAGGACGTCTATCCCTATGGCGACGACAGTTTCGACCTCGTCATCTCGCTCGGCACCCTGCACAATCTCCGGCTCTATGAGCTCGATGTGGCGGTCAAGGAGATCGAGCGGGTCGGCAAGAACAAATACATCATGGTCGAGGCCTACCGGAACGTCGCCGAATTGCACAACCTCGAATGCTGGGCGCTGACGGCGGAGTCCATCCTGCACACATCGGAATGGGTCTGGTTGTACGAAAAGCTCGGCTACACCGGCGATTACGAATTCATCTATTTCGAGTGACCGGGCGCTCTGATGGACATCAAGACTGCCAAGGCTGCGATTCTGGTCGAATCGGGCAAGCCGCTGATCGTCGACGAGTTCACCTTGCCTGATACGCTCGAGCACGGCCAGGTGCTTGCGCACGTGCACACCTCGAGCATCTGCGGGGCACAGATCAACGAGATCGACGCCGTCAAGGGCGCCGACAGGTTCCTGCCGCACCTGCTGGGGCACGAAGCGCTGGCGACCATCGTCGAAACCGGGCCCGGCGTCGTCTCCTGCAAGCAGGGCGACACCGTCGTCATGCATTGGCGGCCGGGCAAGGGCGTCCAGTCCAATACGCCGGTCTATTCCTGGCGCGGCAGACGCCTCAACGCGGGCTGGATCACCACCTTCAACGATTATGCCGTGGTGTCGGAGAATCGCGTCACGCCCGTTCCCGCCTCGATCGATCGCAGCAGCGCGCCGCTGCTGGGCTGCGCGGTGACGACCGCGCTCGGTGTCGTCAACAACGATGCGCAGATCGCCATCGGCGAAGCCGTCGTTGTGTTCGGCGTCGGCGGCGTCGGGTTGAACATCGTGCAGTTTGCAGCGATGGTCGGCGCCTGTCCTGTCGTCGCGATCGACCGCCTCGACAACAAGCTCGAGATGGCGAGGCGGTTCGGCGCCACCCACACCATCAACTCCGACGCGGCAACGGATCTGGCCGCCGAGATACGCGCCATCACCGGAGCCGACGGGCCCGACAAGGTGATCGAGACCACCGGCGTCAGGAATTTGATCGAGCTCGCCTACGAGGTCACCGCGAAGAAGGGCCGCTGTATCCTTGTCGGGGTTCCCCGCGAGAAGGTCGAAATCTACACGCTGCCGCTGCACTTCGAGAAAGTGCTGAAGGGCTCGGAAGGCGGGCAATGCCAGCCGGCGCGCGATATCCCGCGTCTCGTTCGCCTCGACGAGGCCGGCAAGGTCAGTTACCGCGGGATCGTGACCGACGCGTTCGCGCTCGATGACATCAATGACGCGCTGGATTTGATGCGCAGCGGCAAATCGGGGCGAATCCTTCTGAACATCAGCTGACCGCTCACGGCTGGCGGCGCCGCACGCAAGTTCAGCTGTAATCTGCTTCACACGCAAAACGCGCCCGATAAGGCTAGATGAAACAGGCCGTGCCTCCGCGCGGCCCGTTCGGAGCTGGCGATGATGGCTGCACTGGCAAAGGCAATATCCCGCGCGACGAGAACCAGCGTTGATGTCGAAACCCTGAAAGTCCTCGTGATCTTCTCGGGCGCGGGCTTGCTGCTCTCTCTCGTGGCCGCAATGATCTACGGACAGGCTGTCAACGCCGCCTTGTTTTGAGCGCGCGGTAGACCGCGTCGGCGCCGGGCGGGCCGGGAATCATCGAAGATGAACCCGCGCGCGGCGGGTGCTCCCCCGTCCTCCGCCTGCCCTCGCTCGCTTCCAGCGTTCGGGGGGAACTCTCGCCCCCCATTGGGCGCATGGCGAGGCTGCGGGCCATGACGGTTCTCGGCGGCCGTAACCGGCGGTTAACCATGGATATTTACGGTGTAGCAAGCCTCTGAGCTTGTGGCGGTCAGTTGATTTCGAGTCCAACCCTATGGCGTTCGGTAGAAGCGCATCTCCGCGAAGCATCGCCCCGACGGAGCCTGCGGCTTCGTGGGAAGCTCCGCGGGCTGCGACGGGCAAGCCCGACAGCGATGGTCCTGCGCTGATCAGGGGATCGCTGACCGTCTCCGGGGCGCTCTCCTTCCTGCGCGAGAATGGCCGCCGCATCCTGACGCTGGCGCTGGCGCTGTTCGCTTTGGGCGTGCTCGTTCTGATGGTTGTTCCGGTTCGATATGCCGCGACGGCGCTGGTCGTGGTCGATCCCCGCGAGCTGCGCGTGACCTCGGATCAGGACGTGCTGCCGGGTATCGGCCAGGATGCCGCGGCGCTTCAGAGCCAGATCGAGATCGCCAAATCGGACGGCTTTCTCCGGCCCCTGATCGAGAAGCTCAAGATCGCGGACGACGAGGACATCGCGGGCGGTCATACCGACATGACCCGCCTGCTCGAAAAATTCCGCAGCCGCCTCGAGATATCCCGCCGCGGGCTCACTTATGTCATCGCCATCTCCTTCACCTCGAACAGTGCGGATCGGGCGGCGTATTACGCCAATGCCATCGCCGATGCGTTCGCCGCGAGCCAGGGCCGCGTCCGCACCGATGCCACGGACGAGGCGGCCGACTGGCTCAAGGACCGGCTGAAGGCGCTGAACGAGCGCCTGCGCGCATCGGAAGACGCGGTCGCGGCCTTCCGCCTCGAGCACAAGATCCTCAATGCCGGCAAGGATTCCACCACCCAGCAATTGCGGGTGACGGATATCAATCAGCAGGTCTCCGCCGCCCGCGCGCGCACCGAGGAAGCCAAGGCGCGTTACGAGCAGGTGCAGCGCGATCTCAAGGCCAATGTCGAAGGTCCCGTGAAGCAGGACCTTCTGAGCATGCTGCGCGCGCAGCGCTCGACCCTGAACGACCAGATTGCGCAGAAGAAAGCGGTCTACGGCGACCGCCACCCCGATCTTGCGATCTCCTACAGCCAGCTTGCCGACATCAACCGGCAGATCGAGGTCGAGCGGAAGAAGAACATCGACACGGCGAAGTCCGAATACGAGTCGCAGCTCGAGCAGCAGAACGCGCTGGAAAAGCAGCTCAAGGCGGTCGAGACCCAGATGCTGGTCGACGGCCAGGCGCTGGTGAAGCTGCAGGAGTTGCAGCGCGACGCCGATGCCAACAAGAACATCTACGAGCAGTTCCTGTCGCGGTTCAAGACCACCAACGAGCAGCGTCAGCTGCAGAGCTCGCAGACCAAGGTCGCGTCGCCCGCGATTCCGCCGCTGCGCTCGACGCGTCCACCGCTCGCTTTGCTGCTCGCCGCCCTCGCGATCGGCTCGCTGCTGACCTCGACCGCCGCCGTTGCGGCGATGGGAAGCATGCCTGACCGGGCCGCGCCTGCGGAGGCTCCTGTTCAAACGCCTGTGGGCACGGAAGCGATCAACGTGCCCCATCGGCAAGCTCCGCCTGCGGCATCTGCCGCGCGCCAGCCCGAGGCGATGCCGAATCTCCCGGTCTGGGCCCGCATTCCCGATCTGGCGTCTGGCGCCGCTCCCAATACTGTCTGGCAAAGACCGGTCGCGGCCACGGCCGAGCTCGATCTCGGCGCTTATCTGCGTCCGCTTCTTGAGAGAATCGATCGCACGCCGGTGCGCGGCTGCAAGGTCGCCCTCGTGCTGTCGGTCGGCAAGAGCGCCGGCGGCAACACCGTTGCGCGCTCGCTGAACCGCGCGGCCGTCAATCGCGGCATGATGAGCGTGCTGATCCGGCTGCAGCCGGAATTCGCCGGTGCCCAGCCTCCCGTCACCGAATGGCAGGATGGCTCGACCACGGCGGGACTTCAGTCGATCGACGAGCTCTTGAGTGCCGGCCGCAAGGCCGATGCGAGGCCGGAGGACGACATTCGCTCGGAATTCGATCTCATCATCGTCCATGCGGGCAATCTCGCCTTGCAGCCGGACGCCATCGCGCTGGCCGCGCATGCCGATCTGATCATCCCGGTGGTTCGCGCCGGCGAGCTCGGTTCGGCGGCGATGCGGCGGGTGACCGCGGCGCTGTCGAGATACAACAATGTGCCGACCGGTCTCGTCGTCAATCATGCGCCCGCGGGTACGGCGGCGCCTCATCCCGAGGGCGGCGCATTGAGCCGGGCGGTGTGACGGTGACGCCGCCGCGCCGTCGCCTGTTCGTCGCCGCGATCTTGCTGTCGATCTCGCCAGGCCCACCGGCGCTGGCTGACAATTGTGTGCCTGTGCCGCAGACGGTCGCGCCGGACAAGCTTGCCGCACTGTCGCGCGGCTTCAATGCCGACGGCTGGATCAACGGGCCGGGATCCGCAGCCCCCCGCCGCGAGTTGCTGCTGCAGCTTCGCAAGGCGGGAATGAGCCATGTCCGGCTGCCGGTACCCGCCGAGCGCGTGATGCTTCGCTTCGCATCAAAGGCGGAGCGCGACGAGACGCTGCGGGCGCTCGACGGCGCATTGAAGCAGCTCATGGCGCTCGGCTATTCCACCTCCGTCGATCTCCATCCCGGCGACCGCTTCAATCGCCTGCACAAGGACGATCCGGACGCGGCGTTGCGCGAGATGGAGGAGGCATGGAGCGGTCTGGCCGGGATCATTCGCGCCTATCCGGCCGATCGCGTCTTCGCCGAGCTGCTCAATGAGCCCGATGTCGAAGCCGACCGGTGGCAAAAGGAGGTCGAAGCGCTTGCCGCCTTCGTGCGCCGATTGCTCCCCGCCACCACACTGGTTGTCGGGCCGGTCAACTGGCAGCGCGCGGACTCGCTTCCGCAATTCC
This sequence comes from Bradyrhizobium sp. Bra78, assembly GCF_024519855.1. Taxonomy (NCBI): domain Bacteria; kingdom Pseudomonadati; phylum Pseudomonadota; class Alphaproteobacteria; order Hyphomicrobiales; family Nitrobacteraceae; genus Bradyrhizobium; species Bradyrhizobium sp. Bra78. The sequence continues at coordinate 79,633 of NZ_JALJRE010000011.1, forward strand.
GCCCGTTGCCGGATCCGAACGTCGTCTACGCCATCCACTTCTATGATCCCATGGTGTTCACCCATCAGGGTCACTGGGATGCGCAGGATCCGCTGCACGACATCATCGATCTGCCTTATCCGATCAACGCCGGTGATCCCAAGGTCCAGGCACTCCGCCGGGATTTGCAGGACAGGGGCGCGACCAAGGCGCTCGGCATGCTCGACACCGCGATTGCGGTTGCCAGGGACAAGCCTGATGTCGATCGCTGGCTCGCGCCTGCCGTCGCGTGGCAGCAGCAGTTTTCGCGGCCGATCATCGTCAACGAGTTCGGCGTGCTGAAAGCAGGCGCCCCGCGGGACAGCCGGGTGCGCTGGCTGGCGGCGGTGACCGCCTATGCCAGGGAGCATTGCTGGGGGTGGACGCATTGGGAGCTGCAACAGGGATTCGGCCTCGTCGACAGCAGCACGGGCAGGCCCGATCCCGGCGTGATGCGCGCGTTGCTGGGCGCGACCAGACCGGCCAGGCGCTGACCCTTATCGTTAACGAATCCTTACACATCCCGCCGCTATCGTGGCCCCGCGCTACGCCAAAGGACGACGCCATGGTTGGCGGGACCTCACCGCAATATCAGACCGTGCAGGCTGGCTCTGCCGAGCCTTCGCCGCTGCGCGAGTTGATCCCGACGTTCTGCATCGCCGTGGCGGCGATCGGCTTTGTTCCGATACTGCACGTCGCGAGCCCTGTGCTGTCCCTGACCGTCGAAATCCTCGTCGCGATCGCCATCGTCTTTGCGGTTCCGACCTACGCGCCGGCCGTCGCGATCTTCGTCCTGTTCTTCCAGAACCTGTTCGTCTCGACCCTGTCGCCGCTCATTTCGGTCCCGTCCGATCTGGACTTCATCAAGGGCTACAATTTCCTCCTCTGCTCCGTGATGTGGCTGACGACGTTCGGCCTCTACGTGTTCGGCCGGAGGAATCGGTCGGCCGAGGTCAACCGGATCATGTGCTGGGGTGTCGTCACCCTCGCGGTGGTGGCGCTGTATTTCGCGATCGGTTTCGTCCAGAACGGGCAGGCGGCGTCGGTCTATTTGCGCAACATCGTGCTTCCGCTGTTCCTGTTTCAGCTCTCGCTTCTGACGGCCGCGAGCTATGAGGTTCGCGCCACGCCGTTCCTGGTAACGCTCGGCGTCGCTCTCATCATCTGCGGCTATGTCGAGTTTGCATTCCGCGATTTTTGGCTGGCCATCACCAACGGCTACACGTTCTGGGGCTTCGACGAGCTCAAGGCGACCCATTCGGGCGTCTGGGAAGCCGAAATGCGCGCCACCGGAAACGTGCCCGTCGACCTCAAGGATCGCTTCAGCTTCGACTTCCTGAACACGCCGCTGCTCGAAGGCTTCGGCCTGTCGAAAATCCTGCGCATCCACGGGCCGAACATGAGCGCGATCAGCTTCGGCTACGGCATCGCCTTTTTCGCGCTGTTCCTGTTCTCGGTGGGGCGTCCGTTCCTGGCTCTCGCTGCGTTGCCGCTCCTGATCGTCTGCAGCGTCAAGGGCGCGCTCATCACGCTGGTGTTCGTGATCGCGGCCTGGATCTCGACCCGTCTGCTCGGTGCGGTGGTGACGCTGGTGCTCGGCTTGCTCGGCCTGATGGTGTTCGCGCTCGTCGCGATCCGTGTCGGCTTGCAGATCGGCGACTACCACGTCATCGGCCTAATGGGCGGCCTCAACGGATTTCTCGCGAAGCCGTTTGGCCGCGGTCTCGGCATCGGCGGCAACCTGTCGGACAGCTATTTCTCGATCGACTGGAGCGCCGCGCAGGCTGCCGGGACGATCGACGGCGCGGTCGAGAGCGCGATCGGCGTGCTGATCTACCAGATGGGCATTGCCGCGCTGGTGCCGCTCGGCTTCTATTTCGCCATGGCGCTCAAGGCGTGGCGCCTCTACGCCTCCTCAGGATATCTGACGCAGGGCCTCGCCGGCTTCGGCGTCATGGTCGTGCTGCTCAACGGCCTGTTCCAGGAAGAGGCCCTGTTCGCGCCGCCGGCGCTGGGCCTCATGCTCTCGCTCACCGGACTCGTGATCGGAAGCCAGATCAGGATGCGGGCGGCCGCCGGACAGGATGCCGAGTCTTCGTCGGATCGCTCCATTCCGCGTCCCGTCACCGCCACCCCAGCGCGGGCGCGACATGCGTGAGGATCGCCTCGATCGCATGCGCGCAGTAGTCCACGCCTAGCTGGTTCGGGATCGTCAGCAGCAGCGTATCGGCCTCGGCGATTGCCTCGTCCTGCCGCAACTGCTCGATCAGCGCATCCGGCTCCGCGGCATAGGAGCGGCCGAAGATCGCGCGCGTGCGCGGGTCGATGAAGCCGATCTGGTCCTCGCCGCCGCGCTCCCCGCCGAAATAGGCGCGGTCGCGATCGTTCATCAGCGCGAAGATGCTGCGGCTGACGGATACGCGCGGCTCGCGGCTATGGCCGGCCTCCTTCCACGCGGCGCGATAGGCGCGGATCTGGGCGGCCTGCTGCAGGTGAAATGCCTCGCCGGTCTCGTCGTTCTTCAGCGTCGAGCTCTGCAAATTCATGCCGTGCTGCGCGGCCCACACCGCTGTCGCGTTCGAGCCGGCGCCCCACCAGATTCGGTCGCGCAGGCCTTGCGCATGCGGCTCGAGGCGCAGCAGCCCCGGCGGGTTCGGAAACATCGGCTGCGGATTGGGTTTTGCAAAACCCTCGCCGCGCAGGATGTCGAGAAAGACCTCGGCGTGGCGCCGGCCCATGCCGGCGTCGCTCTCGCCCTCGGCCGGCTGGTAACCGAAATAGCGCCAGCCATCGATCACCTGCTCGGGCGAGCCGCGGCTGATGCCGAGCTGCAGCCGCCCGCCGGCGATGAGGTCGGCGGAGCCTGCATCCTCCGCCATGTAGAGCGGGTTCTCGTAGCGCATGTCGATCACGGCGGTGCCGATCTCGATCGTGCTGGTTTTCGCGCCGACGGCCGCGAGCAGAGGAAAGGGCGAGGCCAGCTGGCGCGCGAAATGATGCACGCGGAAATAGGCGCCGTCGGCGCCGAGCTGTTCGGCTGCGACGGCAAGCTCGATCGATTGCAGCAGCGTGTCCCCGGCCGAGCGGGTCTGCGACTGCGGCGAGGGCGTCCAGTGTCCGAAGGACAGGAATCCGATCTTCTTCATGGAGGTAATCTATGAATGATGAGGAGGCGGGCGTATTCTGACATTCGGTTGAAACCGAAGGTGTGGTCAGGAAAATCCACAGGCGCCCGATGATGCCATCCTGCCCCTGTTTTGCCCGACGGGTCAACCGCTGCACAACAGCGCCTAAGCCATTGATCCCGCTCATGCCGGCTACTGTGCATGGGGTTGTTTTCGATGTTTTTATTGTGCGGGCCGCGAACGCCGGGGGCGCCATGATGATTTGTCACGGTGACGACGCAGCCCGCGAGGGCAACAATCGGCCGGGGCGGCCGTTTGGGCATTTCGCCCGAGACCTTGAGCGGCGCTCGCTTATTCCCAGTCCATTTTCAGGAGGCGCACATGCAGGTTTATAATGTGGTCAGGTTCAAGGTGAAGCTTGGCGAGGAAACCGCCTTCCTCGACGCGCATCGGAACGGCAAGGCCAAATGGCCAGGCCTCGAGCACGGAATCATCATCAAGACCGGCGAGCAGACCTTCTGCCTCATCGGCACATGGTCCAGTCAGGACGCGCTGGTCGAGGCGCGGTCCGCGATGATCAAGACCCTCGACAGTTTCAGGTCCGTGCTCGAGGACCAGGGCAACGGACGCGGTGTGACGGATGCCGTGTCGGGGCCGGTCGTGCTCGATCTCTAGAAGGTGATGCGGCGCGCGGTCACTTCATCACCCGCAGGCCCTTGGTCGTGAACCGCTGCGTCTTGCCGCCGGGGCGGACGGGCCGCCTCGTGCCGGCGGCCTTGCCGGTGCCGGGCGGCTGGTGCGCGGGAACGAGCTGGTCGGGACGGGAGCCGATCAGATCGGCGCGGCCCATCTCCTTCAGCGCCTCGCGCAGCACTGGCCAATTGTCGGGGTCGTGATAGCGCAGGAAGGCCTTGTGCAGGCGGCGCTGGCGCAGGCCCTTGATCGCCTCGACCTTGTCGCTGCCGCCGCGCCGCACGCCGCGCAGCGGATTGACGCCGGTGTGGTACATCGCGGTTGCGGTCGCCATCGGCGAGGGCAGGAAGGTCTGCACCTGATCGGCGCGGTAGCGGTTCTTCTTGAGCCACAGTGCGAGGTTCATCATGTCCTCGTCGGTCGTGCCCGGATGCGCCGCGATGAAATAGGGGATCAGGTAATATTTCTTGCCGGCCTGCTCGGCGGCAGCATCGAACATCCGCTTGAACTGGTTGTAGGCGCCGATGCCCGGCTTCATCATCTTGTCGAGCGGACCGCGCTCGGTGTGCTCCGGCGCGATCTTCAGATAACCGCCGACGTGATGGGTGACGAGCTCCTTGATGTATTCGGGGCTCTCGACCGCGAGGTCGTAGCGCACGCCGGAGGCGACCATCACCTTCTTGATGCCCTTGGTCTCGCGCACCTTGCGATAGAGCCGGATCAGATCGTCATGCGAGGTGTTGAGGTTCGGACAGATCTCCGGGAAGACGCAGGACGGCCGCCGGCACGCCGCCTCGACCTTCGGATCCTTGCACGCCATCCGGTACATGTTGGCGGTGGGACCGCCGATGTCGGAGATCACGCCGGTGAAGCCCGGCGTCTTGTCGCGGATCAGTTCGATCTCGCGCAGGATCGAGCCTTCCGAGCGGTTCTGGATGATGCGGCCCTCATGCTCGGTGATCGAGCAGAAGGTGCAGCCGCCAAAGCAGCCGCGCATGATCGTCACCGAGAACTTGATCATGTCCCAGGCGGGGATTTTTGCCTCGCCATAGGACGGATGCGGCGCGCGCGCATAGGGGAGGTCGTAGACCGCGTCCATCTCGTCGCTGGTGAGCGGGATCGGCGGCGGGTTCAGCCAGAGATCGCGGTCGCCGTGACGCTGCACCAGCGGCCGCGCATTGCCGGGATTGCTCTCCCGATGCAGCACGCGCGAGGCGCGCGCATAGGCTTCCTTGTCCTGCTCGACCTGCTCCAGCGCCGGCAGCCGGATCACGGTCAAGCCTTTCGTCCGCGATGCGCCCTCGTCGGCGGAATCGAGATCGTCGGCGTGCAGCTCCGCATAATCCTCGGGCACGCGGCGGAACAGCGCGACGCCCCTGATGTCGTCGAGCGCGCGCGGCGCTTCGCCGGCGGCAAGCCGCTGCGCCACCTCGACCACGGCACGCTCGGCATTGCCGTAGAGCAGGAGGTCGGCCTTGGCGTCGGCCAGCACCGAGCGGCGCACCTTGTCCGACCAGTAGTCGTAATGCGCGATCCGGCGCAGCGAGGCCTCGATGCCGCCGAGCACGATCGGCACGTCCTTGAACGCCTCGCGGCAGCGCTGGGCGTAGACGACGGTGCAGCGGTCCGGCCGCTTGCCGCCTTCGCCGCCGGCCGTATAGGCATCATCGCTGCGTATGCGGCGGTCCGCGGTGTAGCGGTTCACCATGGAATCCATGTTGCCGCCGGTGACGCCGAAGAACACCTTTGGCTTGCCGAGCACCTTGAACGGTTCGGCCGAATGCCAGTCGGGCTGGGAGATGATGCCGACCCGAAAGCCCTGTGCCTCCAGCAGACGGCCGATGATGGCCATGCCGAAGCTCGGATGGTCGACGTAGGCGTCCCCGGTCACCAGCACGATGTCGCAGGCATCCCAGCCGAGCGCATCCATCTCGGCGCGGCTCATCGGCAGGAACGGCGCCGGCTTGCGCGGGCGCGCCTGCGCCATCAGGGGCTTTTCGGCGGTCATGATCTGGGTGTCCATGCGCTTACGCATAGGACTCCGGCGCCGCGAATACAACCGATCGATGGGCTGTCTTCGCCGATTCCGGTTCCCGCGTGGCGCGCAATTCGGCAACGCCAACCGCGCGCGGGAGCGGCGTTGCCGGACTGTGACACGGTCCACATACGGCCGATACGCGTCGCGTCATCCTCCCCTCAGTTTCGAGGGAGAGATCCATGCTTTTTCTGGTCGACGCACTGCTGATCCTGGCGATGATGTTTTTCCTGCTACTGCCGATCACCGATCGCAGGACGGTGCGGATGAGGCTCTGCATGGTCTGCGCGCTGCTGGCGGTGTTCTCGGTCTCCGTCACCCGCACGCCAATTGTGCCGGCGTTGCTCGCGAGCATTGTCTCGCCGCCCGGAGCACTGCGAGCGCCGCATATGCAGCCCTCATGGGATATGCGCGTGCTCCATGGGCAGGGGAACAGCTGAAGGCGGTCATGAGCCCCGCTGCTGGTTCCGCCGGAAGCATCGTGGTTCAATCGCAGGAACCAACCGTCTCCGCGAACATTCTGATGGAGGGTTTGCGCCGGGCCGGCCTGCGCGCGCTCGCGTCCGGGCCGGGATTCCTCGATGTTCGCCCTCTGGCGATGGGGGAGCTGTGAGCACAGTCATAGAGAACTTGCTGTTGCGAAAGCAGAAGCTCGTGGAGCAGCTCGCGAAGGCGCCGTCGGTCGAGGATCGCGACAAGATCGAGCACCAGCTCGAACAGATCAACACCGCGCTGGATTTTCTGGACAGGCCGGGCTCGAAGGAGCCGCGCTAGAGCACGATCCGGAAAGGTGCGAAGCGGTTTTCCGAAAAGATCATGCTCAAACAAGAACCTAAAGCGCGTTGACGATTCATCCAATCTCATCGTGCTTTAGAAGCGTTCAATCGACCTGCAGCGCCTTTGCATAGACCACGCCCGAATTGGTGATGTGCGTGGTCATCAGCGCTGCGAAGGCGCCGAACTCGCCGCGCGCGAACAGATCGAGCAGCCTGCGATGCTCGTCGAAGGACGTGCGCGTGCGCACGTCGATCGGCGAAGTCAGGTTGGTGCGAAGCGCGGCGACACGGCTGGAGGCGAGCTGATAGGATTCGGCGAGATAGCGGTTGCCGCAATGGGCGAACAACGCCTCGTGGAAGGCGGCATCGGCGCGGCCGTAGGCGATGTTGTCCCTGGCCGCGATCGCCGGCTCCATCGATGCGATCGCCTCGCTCATCGTCGTGATCGCGCCGTCACGGTCGTGGCGGAAGGCGAGTTCGGCGGCCTTGGGCTCCAGCGCGATGCGGAAGGTGCAGAGCGCGGTGATGTCCTCGGCGCTCGGCGTGAACACGAAGCTGCCGACCTGCGGCCGGATCACGACGAGGCCCTGCGCCTGCAGCTGGCCCATCGCCTCGCGCACCGGGGTGCGGCTGACCCCGAAGGAATTTGCCACCATCTCCTCGGAGATCGCGGCGCCGAGCGCGAACTCGCCGTCGATGATGGCCTGGCGCAGCCGCTGCATCACCCGCTGCGACAGCGATTTCGGCACATCGAGCTTCAGCGATCGCATCGGCTTTCTCAGATCACCTTGCCGGGATTGAGCAGATGATCCGGATCGAGCGCGGCCTTCAGCGTCCGCATCAGCGCGATCTCGGCATCGCTGCGGGCATGACCCAGCCACTTCTTCTTCAGCGTGCCGATGCCGTGCTCGGCGGAAACGCTGCCGCCAAGCTCGCGCACGAGATCGTAGATGATCGCGTCCATCTCCTCCTTCGGCTGCTGCTCGACGGCAAGGCCGGTCACCCAGGAGACGAGATGCAGATTGCCGTCGCCGATATGGCCGTAATAGACGCTCTCGCAGCCCTTGATGCCTTTCGCGAGCGCGGCCTTGCAACGCGTCACGAACTCGTCCATCCGCGCCACCGCAAGGCCGATGTCGTAGGAGATGTGCGGGCCCAGCACCTGGCCGAATTCGGCGCAGATGTCGCGCACGCGCCAGAAGCTTTGCGTCTGCGCCAGCGATTGGGCCACGGCGGCATCGGCGAGCAGCCCGCGCTCCATCAGCTCTTCGAGCCAGGCCTGGAAACGCGGCGCATCCAGGCTTTCGTCGGTGCCCTGCGCTTCGACCAGCACGTAGAGGCCATGCCCTGCGGCGACCGGCGGCTTGACGCCAGCGCGATTCGTGATCACGTCCCAGTAATCCGGCCACATCACCTCGAACGCCGACAGCAGCGGGCCGAGCCCGCTTCGCGCGGCGCCGAGCAGCGCGATCACCGCGGCATAGTCCTTCAGCGCGCACAGCGCGGCCATGGTCGAGCGCGGTTTCGGGAACAGCCGCAGCACCACGCGGGTGATGATGCCGAGTGTGCCTTCCGAGCCGATGAACAGATGCTTCAAATCGTAGCCGGCATTGTTCTTCATCAGCTTGTTGAGGCTGGTGATGATGGTGCCGTCAGGCAGCACCACTTCGAGTCCGAGCACCAGCTCACGCGTCATGCCGTATCGGATCACGCGATTGCCGCCGGCATTGGTCGAGAGATTGCCGCCGATCGCGCAGGAGCCGCGCGAACCGAGGTCGAGCGGAAAGAAGAAGCCGGCCTCGTCGGCCGCCTGCTGAATCGTCTGAAGCGGCGTGCCGGCTTTCACCGTCATCGTCGCCGACGCCTGATCGATCTCCTCGATGCCGCTCATGCGCTCCAGCGAGATCGCGACCCAGCCTGCTTCCGGCGAGGCACCGCGGCACAGCCCGGTCAATCCGCCCTGCGGCACGAACGGCAGCTGCGCCTTCCGGCAGGTCGCAATCGCGTCGGCAACGCCTTGGGCGTCGACCGGGCGGATCACCGCGAGCGGGGTTTGCGGCAGGCTCGCGCTCCAGTCGTTGCAATTGCGCGCGGGCACGTCGGCGCCGACAAGCACGGCAGCCGCGCCGAGCCTGTCGCGCAAGGCGCCAAGCAATTGGTCGGGACGCTCGATCGGGGTCACCATGTTCATGTGAGACCTCCCCTTGGAATTGGTCGCGTCCAGGGCGCGCCGCGACAGCGGAAAAGGATTTGCGTCTTCCTTGTATGTAAGGTACAAGATGGAAAGTAAAGCAAAATCAAGACTCGGGAAGCTTCCGAAGATCGTTGGCGATCAGAGGCTTGGTCCGGGGCGCAGCAAAAGGCAGTGAGATGGCGGCGGAGGCAATTCGCGGGTTCTGGGTGGCGTCGGCGACGCCGCTGGCGACGGACGGCAGCGTGGACTCCGCCAAGCTCGCGGCCCACGCCAAGCAACTCTTCGGCAAGGGCGTCGACGGTGTCGTGCTGTTCGGCACGACCGGCGAGGGCACCTCGTTCAATGTCGCCGAGCGCGTCGCGACCATCGAAGCCGTGCTCAAGGCCGGCGTCGCGCCTGACCGCATCGGCATCGGCGGCGGATTTCCCGCCATCACCGACAGCATCGCGCTGACGCGTGCCGTGCTCGGCCTCGGCCTGCGTCACGTGCTGTATCTGCCGCCTTATTTCGACCGCAGCGTCACGCCCGAGGGCATCGAGGATGCCTTTGCAGCGATCCTCGACGGCGTCGCCGACGATCGCCTGCGCGCCTTGCTCTATCATATCCCGCAGGTCTCGGGCGTTGCGATCCCGACCAGCGTGGCTGCCAGTCTGCGCAGGCGCTACGGCAAGGTCGTTGCGGGTCTGAAGGACTCAAGCGGCGACTTCAAGCAATTCCAGGCGTTCCGCGCCGCCGCGCCGGAGCTCGCCATTACCGTCGGCAACGAAGCCGACATTGCCCGCGCGATCGCTGCCGGCGGCGCCGGCACCATCTGCGGCATGGCCAATGTCGCGCCGGAGCTGGTCAAGGGCATGGTCGACGGCAAGGATGTCGAAGCGCGGATGCAGGCTGCGGTCGACGTCGTGCTGAAGACGCCGTCGTTCCTCGTGACGCTGAAGGCCATCCTGGCGGCACAGACCGGTGATGCTGCGTGGTTGCGCGTGCGCCCGCCGCTCCGTGCCTTGTCCGACGGAACCGCGTTCAAGCGGCAGCTCGACGAGCTGATCACTCCCGCCATCGTGTGAGATCGCGCAACACCGCAACACCGTGACACGTTGCCACGAATTCGCGTGCAGCGTGTCGCGGTCGCGACAGCGTCAATCAGTGAGTGACGTTCGGCGCTGCTCTACGCTTAGAACGATTCAACACTAGAGCTATTCAAGCCCGACTACGGTTCTCTTTGATCGCCGCGACTGTTAGACGCGCCAGCTTCTGCGTCTGACTTGGAAGTGAATCGAAAGTGCGTGTCTCTGTGGATGGCCAGCGCGTCAGCGGCCGTCGTCATCGTGCCGGCGAGAGCCGCGCGGGTCTTCTCATCGGCGCAGCCGTGCTGCTCGCCGAATTTCCCTCCGGCACGGCGACCGCGCAGGCGCAATCGGCACTGCCGCCGGTGACGGTGGAAGCGCCGGCGCCGCGGCCGAAAGCGGCGCGCCCATCGGACCAGTCTCCGCGCCGCGCTCAAAGCGTCGCGCGCCAGCGGAGCCGGAACGCCGCTACACCCGCAGCGCCGACGCTCTCGGAGCGCGCCGCCGCCGAGGCCGCCACGCAACAGGCCGCCAAGCTTGGTTATCGCGCGATGCCGAGTTCGACGACGCTGCGCAGCGGCGCCTCGCCGCTCGACACCTCGCAGACCGTCAACGTCGTGCCTGCGCAAGTGCTGAAGGACCAGTTGCCGCGCAACATCGACGATGCGCTGGTCAATATCAGCGGCATCGCCCAGACCAATACGCTCGCCGGCACCCAGGACGCGGTGATCCGCCGTGGCTTCGGCGACAATCGCGACGGCTCGATCATGCGCAACGGCATGCCGCTGGTGCAGGGGCGCAGCCTCAATGCCGCGGTCGAGAGCGTGGAAGTGCTGAAGGGACCGGCTTCGCTGCTCTACGGCATCATGGATCCCGGCGGTATCGTCAACACCATCAGCAAGCGTCCGGAGCTCTACCAGCACGGCTCGGTCACATTGCTCGGCTCGACCTTCGCGAACAACCGCAGCGGCGCCGACGGCACGCTCGACATTACCGGTCCGATCGGCGACGGCGGTCTCGCCTATCGCTTCATCGGCTACGGCGTCAGCGAAGACTATTGGCGCAACTTCGGCCGCCACAGGGAAATGCTGGTGAACCCGTCGCTGGCCTGGTACGGCGACACCACGACGGTCCAGCTCACCTATGAGCACCGCGAATTCATCTATCCATTCGATCGCGGCACTGCCTTCGTCAAGGGCGCTCCGCTGGCGATCCCGAAGACGCGCCGGCTCGACGAACCCTTCAACAACATGTGGGGCACTTCCGACCTGGTGCAGGCCTCGGTCGAGCAGAAGCTGGACGACAATTGGAAGGTCACGGCGGCCTACAGCTACAACACCGAGACCTTCAGCGCCAACCAGCTTCGTATCACCGGCGTCAACGCCACCACCGGCGTCGAGACCCGCAGCAATGACGGTACGCGCAATTCGCTGAGCAACGCCAGCTACGGCACCTCCTATCTTCAGGGCGACGTCTGGATGGGCGGCTTCCGCAACGAGATCCTGTTCGGGGGCGAGGCGCTGTATCGCACGATCGATCGCCACGATTTGATCCGGCAAGCGACCCCGAGCTTCAATTTCTACAACCCGGTCTACGGGCTGATCGTGCCGGGCACGACCGTTTCGGCAACCGATAGCGAACAGACCGACAAGCTCGGCACCCGCGGCTTCTTCGCCCAGGACACGTTCCATCTGACCAACTGGCTCTCCGTGGTCGGAGGTGTGCGCTGGATGGAATACGAGCAGCTCGCAGGGAAAGGCCGGCCTCTCTTCGTCACGAACACTAATCTGGCGGGCGACAAGGTACTGCCGCTCGGCGGCGTCGTCTTCAAGCTGAACGATCAGCTTTCGTATTACGTGAGTTATACGCAGTCGTTGAAGCCGACATCGGTCATCGCGGCGTTCACCACCGGCTTTGTCGTCGATTCCACCATCGCGCCAGAAGAGGGCACGCAGTGGGAGACTGGTTTGAAGTTCGACGTCAGCAAGCGGCTGTCTGGCACATTGGCGTTCTACGATATCCAGAAGAAGAACGTGCTGGTGCTGGACGATATCGGCAACGGCAAATCGGCGGCGCGCACATCCGGCGCAGCCAGGTCGCGCGGCATCGAACTGGACGTGACCGGCAAGTTGAGCGATCAATGGAGTCTGATCGGAAGCTACGGCTATACCGACGCACGCTTGATCAACGATCCCGTCGTCGGCAATGCGAAGCTGTTCAACGCCGCAATGAACACGGCTTCGCTCTATCTCGTCTACGATTTCGGCGACGCGCTCCCCGGCCGTCTGCGGCTCGGCGGCGGTGCGCATTATGTCGGCGACAGGCCGGGCGATTCCGCCAACACGTTCGTCATGCCGGCCTATACCGTCGCGGACGTCTTTGCGACCTACGACACCAAGATCGACAAGCTGCCGGTGACCTATCAGTTCAACGTCAAGAACCTGTTCGACAAGCTCTATTATACGTCCAGCACCGGGAATGCCTTGAACGTTGCGATCGGCGATGCCCGCCGCTTCTCGCTGTCGGCGACAGTGAAGTTTTAGGGATGGTCGCGCGGATCGCCCATGCCGATTTGTGGATCGCGCCGATCATGGAGATCGGGAGCGATGCGTAGGATGGGGCGCGCGATCAAGGCCGGTCTGCTCCAGGTCCATTCAATCGCCGGCCTCGTGCTGGCGCTGATGCTGTCCCTGATCGCGCTGACCGGTGCGATCATGAGTTTTGAGGACGAGATCGGCGACTATCTGAACGGCGGCATCTTGCAGGTCGCGCCGCGTCAGGCGCCGGCGCTGATGCCCGACGAACTGGTGGCACGGCTTAAGGCCGGGCAGGATGCCGGCAAGGTGACAGCCGTCACGCTGTCGAGCGATCCGTCGGCCGCGGTGCATGTTCGCTTCGGCCGCGACGAGCAGGGCGTGCGGCCGGCCTCACTGTATGTCGATCCTTATGACGCTCGCGTGCTGGGATCGCCGCGCGGTGAGGAGTTTTTCGCGACCGTCCGCCGGCTGCATCGCTGGCTCCTGATTCCCGGCGATGCCAAGGGGTGGGGGCGTCAGACCACCGGCATCGCCGCGCTCGGCCTGATCGTCATGCTCATCTCTGGACTTGTGCTGCGCTGGCCGCGTCGCGCCGGCAGCGTGAAGATGTGGCTGAAGCCCAATCTCGGCCTCAGCGGGCGCGGGCTGCACCGGTCGCTGCATGCGGTGATCGGCACCTGGGTTTTGCCGATCTATCTCGTGATGACGCTCACCGGCCTGTGGTACTCGTTCGACTGGTACAAGGACGGCGTCGTCCGGCTGCTATCGCGTCCGCAAGTCGCCGCGGCGAAGATGCAGCCGAAACAGCCGCGTGCACCCGGCCATCCCGAGCCGGCTCAGGCGGTGGGCCTCGATCGTGCGTGGACGACGTTCCAGCGCGAAGAGGGCGACCGTTTCTCCAGGGCGTTGCTGGCGCTTCCCGCCGGCCCGGGCACGGCGATACGGATCCGCTCCTGGGGTAAGGGCTCCACCCTCGACACCACCCGTGACGAATTCCGCGTCGATGCCGCCACCGGCCAATTCGTTTCCGCGGAGCGTTACGCCGACAAGACCCTCGGCGAGAAGACCATCGCAAATCTGCTCGACATCCACCGCGGCGCAATTCTGGGTTGGCCCGGCAAGCTGGCGTTCATGATCGCGGCAGCGCTGATGCCGCTGTTCGCGGTCACCGGCGTGCTGCTTTATCTGTCGCGCCGCAGGCTGCGGCGCCCGGCGCAGCCGCCGCTCGGGCAGCTGGTTCCGGGCGAGTGAACCGGCGCGAAGGCTAGCCAAGCGCGCGACGATCGTTCAAAACCCGTGGCCTGTCCTCGCCAAGGTCTATGCCATGAAGATCACCACCGTCACTCCCGCCGATATCCGCCGCGCGTTGCTGCTCCGCGAGGAGATCGCGTTGCTCGATCTCAGATACGAGGCCGCCTTCGCGACCGGTCATCCGCTGTTTGCCGCCAACATGGCTGCGGACAGGATCGCGGTCGAAGCCGAGGTGAGGCTGCCGCGCAAAGATGTGCCGATCGTGCTCTATGACGACGGCGAGGGACTGGTCGCGCCCGGCGCTGAACGGCTTGCCGCACTCGGTTATACCAACCTCAGCGCGCTCGACGGCGGGCTGAAGGCCTGGCGCGCGGCCGGCTATCAAATGTTCGAGGACGTCAATTCCTATTCCAAGGCCTTTGGCGAGCTGGTCGAGTCGCGCAGGCACACCCCCTCGTTCAGTGCCGATGAGGTGGCAAAACTGATTGCGGACAAGGCCAATATCGCCATCCTCGACGTCCGCCGCTTCGACGAATATGCGACGATGAACATTCCGGGCTCGGTCAGCGTACCCGGCGCGGAGCTGGTGTTGCGGGCAGGCCAGGCGGCGCCCGATCCCGACACCACCATCATCGTCAATTGCGCCGGCCGCACCCGCTCGATCATCGGCACTCAGTCGCTGATCAATGCCGGCGTGCCCAACAAGGTGCGGGCGCTGCGCAACGGCACCATCGGCTGGACGCTGGCGCGGCATACGCTCAACCATGGCGCCGACCGGCGCGGGGCGATCGGACCCTTCGAGGGCGGTCCGGCCAATGCGCGCGACGTCGCCTATCGCGCCGGTGTTCGCCATGTCGGCGCGGGCGAGGCGGGGGCGCTCGCGGCGCAGACGGAGCGCACGCTCTATCGCTTCGACGTGCGCGACGCGGAAGAATATGCGGCCGGCCATCTCCCCGGCTTCCGCCATTATCCTGGCGGGCAGCTGGTCCAGGAAACCGACATGGCCGCGCCTGTGCGCGGCGCGCGTATCCTGCTGAGCGACGACAAGGGCGTCCGGGCCGACATGACGGCATCCTGGCTGGCGCAGATGGGCTGGGAGGTTTACGTGCTCGAGGGCGGCTATGACGGCGCGCTCGAGGTCGGTCCGCCGCGGGTGTTGCCGAAGCCCGACCCGGCCCACCGCTACCGCCGCCCCTATGAGGGCACCGATGTCGCCGAGCGCGCGATGCAGGCCTATCTCGACTGGGAGTACGGTTTGGTCGAACAGCTCCGCCGCGACGGCACGCATGGATTCTACGTCATCTGACTACCGTCCGGTCATCTTGTTCCCATCTCCAAACCCTATTGTGCTGAGTCTGCCCTGCGGTCTATGAGCTGCGGCAAAGTCTACCTATGGAGATTCTATGCCAGCCCCAGGCCAAAGCCCTGAGCGGAACGCGAAGGCGCTGCTGCTCGAAGGCGTCAACGACAGCGCCGTGGACCTGTTCAGAAGCGCGGGCTTCGCCAATGTCGAGCGGCTGACCAAGGCACTGGACGGCGAGGATCTGCGGCGGGCGCTCAAGGGCGTGTCGCTGCTCGGCATCCGCTCGCGCACCCAGATCACCGACGACGTGCTCGCGGCGGCCGACCAGCTTCTCGCAGTCGGCTGCTTCAGCGTCGGCACCAACCAGGTCGATCTCATGGCGGCGCGCAAGCGCGGCATTCCGGTGTTCAACGCGCCGTTCTCCAACACGCGCAGCGTCGCCGAGCTCGTGATCGGCGAGATCGTGATGCTGCTGCGGCGCATCTTCCCTCGCTCGGTGTCGGCTCATGACGGCGGCTGGGACAAATCGGCGACCGGCAGCCGCGAGGTGCGCGGCCGCACGCTCGGCATCGTCGGCTACGGCAATATCGGCTCGCAGCTATCGACGCTGGCCGAGGCCATCGGCATGCGGGTGATCTACTATGATCGCACCGACAAGCTCCGCCACGGCAACACCGAGCCGGTCGAGAAACTGGAAGAGCTGCTGGCGCAGAGCGACGTGGTCAGCCTGCACGTGCCGGAGACGCCCGAGACCGCCGGCATGATCGGCGAGAAGGAGCTGCGCACGATGAAGCCCGGCTCGTTCCTGATCAACAACAGCCGCGGCACCGTGGTCGATCTCGATGCGCTCGCTGCAGCATTGCGCGACGGCCATCTCGCCGGCGCCGCCATCGACGTGTTTCCGGTCGAGCCCTCGTCGAATTCCGATCGCTTCAAGAGCCCGATGCAGGGGCTCGAGAACGTCATCCTCACGCCGCATATCGGCGGCTCGACCGAGGAGGCGCAGGAGCGCATCGGCGGCGAGGTCGCGCGCAAGCTCGTCGACTATTTCATCACCGGCTCGACCATGGGGGCGGTGAATTTCCCGGAGGTGCAGCTGCATCTGCGCCCCGCCGGCGCGCGCTTCAGCCACGTCCATCGCAACGTGCCCGGCATGCTGCGCCGTCTGAACGAGGTCTTCCTCCAGCGCGACATCAACATCGTCGCACAATATCTGGAGACCGCCGGCGACCTCGGCTACGTCGTGCTCGACGCCGACCTCGGCGGCGAGGATTCAGCCGCGCTGCTTGCGCAGATCCGCAGCCTCGAAGGCACGGTCGGCGCGCGGCTGGTGTTCGAGCACTAGCACTGCATTGACGACCGGCCGGAGGTGGCCTTGAATGAGGCCTCCTGACGGAACGAACGAAAACAACAAAGCAGGGGGAAATGATGGCGCGGATGCGTGTGAAGGTCTGTGCGTTGCTTGTGGGGACGGCGGCCGCGCTGGGCGCCGGCGCCGCGTCGGCGGCGACGCTCGCCGAGGATGCGGACACGGTCTGCAAGGGCCTCGCCGGCAGCGCGGACGCCGTGACGATCGATTCCGCGACCTTCCTGGCGCCGTCGCAGATCGCCGTCGCCGAACGCGGGCCGACGCCATCGGGGCGCATCATTCCGGCCAATCCCGGCTTCTGCAAGGTGCTCGGCCATATCGATCCCACCGACCCCAAGGCGCCGCCGATCAGGTTTCAGGTCAATCTTCCCGTCGAATGGAACGGTCGCTCGCTGCAATATGGCGGCGGCGGCTTCAACGGCGTGCTCATCACCGGCCTTGCGCTGCCGCCGGCCTATCCGTTCGACAAGCCGTCGCCGCTCGCGCGCGGCTTCGTCACCTACGGGACCGATTCCGGCCATGAGTCAAAGCCGGGTGAGCCGCCGCAGCTGTTCGCGCTCAACGACGAAGCGTTCGAGAATTTCGCCCATCGCGCCTACAAGAAGGTGCGCGATGCCGCCGTCGGGCTGATGCAGCGCGCCTACGGCAAGAGGCCGGAGAAAATGTACTTCATGGGCTCGTCCGAAGGCGGCCGCGAAGGCCTCACCATGGCGCAGCGCTACCCTGACGATTTCGACGGCATCTTCGCCCGCGTGCCTGTCATCAACTGGGTCGGCCTGCAGCATGCCGGCACGCGCTCGGGTCTCGTGACGATGGGTGACGGCTGGATCAATCCGGCGCAGGTGAAGCTCGTGGGCGATGCTGTGCGCACAGCTTGCGACAAGGCCGACGGCTCCGACGACGCGCTGGTGCAGGATCCCGTGGCGTGCAAGGCCGCGTTCAAGGTCGAGGCGCTGCGCTGCGCGCCTGGTCAGAGTGGCGACCAGTGCCTCACCGATGCGCAGATCGACGCGGTGGACAAGCTGCACGCGACCTACAAATTCCCGTTCGCACTTGCCAATGGTCTCGACGACTATCCGGGCTGGGGCGTCTCGGGTGAGGACACGCCGGCCGTCGGCCCAACCGGCGGCTGGATCGCGTGGTGGCTCGGCACCGCGCCGCCCGCGCAGCCGCCCGCGCCCAAGAATGGCATCGCCTGGATCTACGGCGCCGGCGGCATCCAATACGTGTTCGCACGCGACCCCAAGCTCGACGTCACCACCTACAAGGTCGAGGACCACAAGGCGCGGCTGCTCGAGGTATCGAGCCTGATGGATTCGACCGATCCCGATCTCAGCCGTTTTCGCGCCCGTGGCGGCCGGCTGATCATGCTCGAGCACATGGCGGACTACGCGCAGAGCCCCTATGCCGGCATCCGCTATTTCGAGAGCGTCGAGCGCAAGCTGGGCAAGGCGGAGACGGCGGAGTTCGCGCGGCTCTACACCGCGCCCGGTGTCGATCACGTCGGCTCCGGCGCACCGGCCAATGTCGACATGCTGAGCGTGCTGGTCGACTGGGTCGAGAAGGGCAAGGCGCCCGGCGACCTGGAGGTTGCCGAGCAGAAGGTCGAGGCGCCGTCGTTTGCGACGTTGCGCGCGATGCCGCTATGCCGCTGGCCGGGCTGGCCGCACTACAAGTCGGGTGCGGTGACGGAGGCGTCGAGTTTCACCTGCGCGCCGTGAGACGAATCTGAGCGAACCGCCATGGTGGCGGGTGTCATCCCGCCGCCATCGCCTGCGCGCCACCGAGCAGTTGCGCATTCAGCCGTCCGCCGGAGAACAGCATGTCGTCGAGCGCCTCGTCGATGTTGGCGGAAACGACGGAGTTGCCGCCGTCACGCGCGAGGCTGGCCTGCGCCAAGCGCCGCATCAGCTCCTTGATGAAGGCACAACTCGTGCCCTCGCTACGCCGGGCGGCCTCGGCGACGACGGCCTCATCGAGCGGCAGCCCTTTGCCGTAGAGTCGGACCAGCTTGCTGCGGCCGGTCTCGTCAGGAAGAGGCACCTCGATGGCCTGATCGATACGGCCGGGGCGGCCGGCGAGCGCGCTCTCAAGCTGCTGGGGACGGTTGGTGGTCAGCACGAACAAGATGTCAGCGTCTTGCTTCAAGCCGTCCATTTCGTTGAGGAGCCGGTTGAGCAGCGGTTCCTCGCAGCCGCGAAATTTCAATCGATGGGTGAGGTCCTAATGTGCCGGTCCGCCCGCCGCCTTCACGCGCCGCGTCAGCAGGACCGCGATGGCGGCGATCACGAGCACGATTCCGATCACGGCAAAGGCGTCCGAATAGCCCATCACCAGCGCCTGGCGCTTCACGGTCTTGCCGAGCGCGATGATGGCCTGCTCGCGTGCGGCGTTGGGGTCGGGCACGCCGTGGGCCATGAAGTAGTTCGTCATCTGTGCGATGCGGGCGCGGACCTCCTCGCGGCCGAGCGTGACCGACTGGCCGATGATGTTGGAGTGGAATTGTTCGCGCTTGGTGATGATGGTCGCGAGCGTCGCCGTGCCGATCGCGCCGCCGAGGTTGCGGAACATGTTGCTGATGCCGGAGGCCGCGGCCGCATCCTGCGGAGCGATGCCGCCCGTCAGCACCGAGGTCAGCGGCGTCAGCACCATGGCCTGCCCCACGGCGCGCACGATGTTCGGGATCCAGAGCTGGTCTCCGGCATAGTCCGGCGACATCGCGGTGTTCATGAAGCAGCTATAGGCGAAGATCAGAAGTCCGGTGATGGCGATGTAGCGCGTGTCGAAGCGCTGCATCAGCTTCGGGATCAGCGGAATCAGCACGAGCTGCGGCAGGCCGGTCCAGGCCAGCACGTTGCCGATCTGCTCGGCATTGTAGCCCTGCGCCTGGCCGAGATAGGCAGGCAGGATGTAGACCGAGCCGAACAGCGCGAATCCGACCATGGTCATCGCGACGGTGCCGAAGCCGAAATTGCGTTGCGTGAGCAGGCGCAGCCGGATCAGCGGCTTCTCGATCGTGAGCTCGATCGCGACGAACAACGAGAGGCTCACGGCTGCGATCACAGCCAGCTTGACGATGAAGGGCGAGGAGAACCAGTCGTCCTTGTTGCCTTCCTCGAGCACGGCCTGCAGCGCCGACAGCCCGATCGCCATCGTGAAGATGCCGCCCCAGTCACCCTCTTTCAGCAGGCCAAGCTGCATCTTCTGCCGCTCCAGCGTCAGATAGAGCGCGGCCACCATCACCGCCGTCGGGATCACGTTGACGAAGAAGATGGTGCGCCAGCCGTAGTTCTCGGTGAGATAACCGCCGATGGTCGGGCCGATCGCGGGAGCAAAGGTGACTGACAGCGCGAAGATCGCGAGGCCGACCGGCTGTTGCGGCTTGGGCAGCTTGGTCAGCACCAGCGTGAATGCCATCGGGATCAGCACGCCGCCGGCAAAGCCCTGCAGGCCGCGCATTGCGATCATCGACGGCAAATCATGGGTGAAGGCGCAGGCGACGGAGAAGGCGGCGAACAGCGTCGCGCTCGCCAGCATGTAGCGGCGGAACGAGAACACGCGGCTCATATAATCGGTCAGCGGGATCACGATGATCTCGCCGATCAAATACGACGTCGAGATCCATGAGCCGTTGTCGGCGCCGGTGCCGATGCCGCCTTCGATGTTGAGCAGCGAGGCGTTGGTGATCTGGATGTTCAGGATCGCCATGAACGAGCCGATCATGGCGGCGAGCACGGCGATCCAGGTCGCGGCGCTCGCGCGGTTGGGGTCGCTCGCCGTGCGATCAGGCGTCGCGGCCGGTGTGGCTTGCGTCGAAATTGAGAGGCTGTTTGACATGGCACGACCCTCCAGAAACGAGCTTGGCTTTGGGCGTCGTTGCCGCATTTGCGGTCGGCGCGGCCGAACGTGTTGCAATGGTCGGTATCACCGACATGCCGGGACGGAGCGCAATTGCGGGTCCACGCCCGGCATCGAGCGCGATCCTGACCGGGATGCGCTGCACGACCTTGGTGAAATTGCCGGTCGCGTTGTCCGGCGGCAGCAGCGCGAATTCCTGGCCGCTGGCCGGCGCGATCGAATCGACGTGGCCGTGCATGACCTGGCCCGGGAACGTGTCGACTTCGATATCGACGCTCTGGCCCGGCTGCACATGCGTGAGCTGCGTCTCCTTGAAATTGGCGACGACGTAGGCGCCTTCGGCCGGCACGATCGCCATCAACTGCGTGCCCGCCTGCACGAACTGGCCGACGCGCAAGGAGCGGTTGCCGACCACGCCGTCGATCGGGGAGACGATCGTGGTGTAGCCGAGATTGAGCTCGGCCTGACGCTGGAGCGCGGCTGCGCGGGCGGCCGCGGCCCTGGCCTGCAGGATCTCGGCTTTCAGGAGGTCGACCTGCTTGAGTGCGGAGGTGAGATTGGCGATATCGCGCTGGATCGCCGCGTCGGCGCCGGCATCGCGCGCCTGCGCCTGCTGCGCGTTCTGCACACTGCCAAAGCCCGTTGCGGCAAGATCGGTGTAGCGCTTGTTCTCCTGCCTGGCGAAAAGCTTCGCGGCATTGTCGACATCGATGGTCGCTCTCGCCGCTGCGATCACGGCTTCCTGAACGTCGAGCTGCGCTTCCTTGCTCGTCACCGTCGCGTTCGCGGCGGCGACGTCGGCCTTGGCCTGGTCGAGTGCGACCCGGAAGTCGCGGTCGTCGATTCTGGCCAGCACCTGGCCGGCTTTCACATGCTCGTTATCGCCGACCAGGACACGGTCGAGATAGCCGCTGACCTTCGGCGCGATGGTGGTGTTGTCGGCCTTCACATAGGCGTCATCGGTGGAGACGAGGTACTGACCGACGGTCCAGTAGTCGTAGCCGTACCAGCTCGCGCCGGTCAGCGCGACGATCGCCGCACCCATCAGCAACAGTTTGCGAATGTTGGGCGTTTGCCGGCGGACGACACTCGGCGCGGCGGGCAGGACGCCTTCCGGCGCGGTCGCGGGAATGGCGGTTTGGGCGGCAGCAGAGGGGGTGGTGTGGACGGTCATGGCCGGCTCCCCGGAATTAGGAAACTTGATAATTTCCAAAATGAGACTAGCTTCGGAATTGTCAATGGAATGACAGGCATCATTTAAAGACATGGCTCCGGCAAAATCGGAAAGCGCAAGATCTTCGGGCGAAAGCCGCCCGCGCGGACGGCCGCCGGTGCGCTGCGACGAGGAGACGAAGCGGATCGTCCTCGAGGCCGCGCGGCACGCGTTCGCCGTTGAAGGCTATGCGGCGACCAGCACCGAGGATCTGGCGCGCCACGCCGGCATCTCGACCAGGACGCTGTATCGTCTGTTTCCCAGCAAGGCCGCGCTGTTCGAGGCGATGTGCGCCGACCGGCTCGAGCGGCTGCTCTCCGCCGTCGATCTGCAGGCCAACGACGAGGTCGATATCGAAACCGGCTTGCGCGCCGCGTTGCTCGCCTGCGCCGATCTCGCGCTCGATCCGGAGGTCGTGGCGTTGCAGCGCATGGTGCTGCAGGAATCCGCCGCATTCCCCGAGCTTGCCCTGAATTTCTACAAAAACGGCATTTCCCGCACCGTCAGGGCGCTGGCCGGCTGGCTGCGCGTCCAGGTCAAGCGCAAGCGTATCGCCATCGACGATGCGGAGGAGGTGGCCGGCATGCTGATCGGCATGGTCGCATCGGCGCCGCAGCGCGCTGCGATTTACGGCAGCATGCCTCTGCCGTCGCGCCAGCAGATCGAGCGGCGCGTGCGACGCTGCGCGGCGCTGTTCCTGGATGGCTGTCGCGCCGCGCGGGCCTAGCAATGCGCTTTTGACAATCCGATCCGGCTGGGCTATGTATTTCGCATGCGAAATAATGAGGCTGGCGCGAAGCATCATCGGCTGATCTACCTGTTGAGCGTTGCGCAGCGGCGCTTGCAGCGCTGGATGGCGGCGCAGCCCGAGACCGATGTGACACCCGCGCAGGCGGGGCTCTTGTTCATCCTCGGCAAGCAGGACGGCGTCCTGATGGGCGAGGCGGGCGCGGCGCTCGATTTGGGGCCGGCCGGGATTTCCGGCCTCGTCGATCGCACGGCGGCCGCCAGACTGGTAGAGCGGCGCGCGGACCACGAGGACGGACGCGCTTGGCGCATCTGGCTGACGCCGAAAGGCCGCACGGCGCTGGCGCAGGCGAAAGCCGGCGCTGCCGAAGTCAATGCGGCGTTGACGGAAGGATTTACCAGCGCGGAGATCGACATCGTCGTGCGCTGGCTGACGAGCATCCAGGATAAATTCCCAAGAGGAGCAAACGAATGACTGACCAGGTCCGGATCGAGAACAACGGTGGAATCCTCACGCTCACGCTGGCGCGTCCCGACAAGAAGAACGCGCTGACCGATGCGATGTACGGCAAGCTCGCCGACACCATCGAGTCCGCCGAGTCCGACCCGGCGACGCGCGTGATCCTGATCCGCGGCGAGGGCGACATGTTCACCGCCGGCAACGACGTCGGAGAATTCGCCGCCGTCGCCGCGGGCAAGTCCGAAGGTAGCCGCAACGTCGTGCGCTTCATCCAGTCGCTGGCGCGCTGCACCCGGCCGCTGGTCGCCGCCGTGCAAGGCCGCGCCGTCGGCGTCGGCACAACGATGCTCCTGCATTGCGATCTCGTCGTGCTCGCCGACAATGCGCAATTGTCGACGCCCTTCGTCAGCCTGGCGCTGGTGCCGGAGGCCGCTTCCAGCCTGCTGATGCCGGCGCGCATCGGCTACGCGCGCGCCTACGAGATGTTCGCGCTCGGCGAGACGGTGCCGGCCAGATCCGCGCTGGAATGGGGGCTCGCCAACCGCGTGGTGCCGCTGGGCCAGCTCGACGCCGAGGCGCTCGCGCTGGCGCTGCGCCTAGCCCGTCAGCCGGCCGGCGCGCTCATCGCCACAAAGAAGCTGATGCGCAACGGCGAGGCGCTCGTCGCGCAGATGAACGCCGAAGGCGAGCAGTTCGGACAGCGTCTGCGCACCGCCGAGGCGCGCGAGGCCTTCACCGCTTTCGCCGAGCGGCGCCCGCCGGATTTCACCAAACTCGCGTGACATCGGGCGCTGCGTGGAGGGTCTGTCAGGGCTGAAATTCACGGCAATTCGATTAAAAGCTTAACGAAACATTGGCATGTCCCGGGGCAAGGTGGCGCTCGAAAAAGTAGGCCCCCGGCTCATGACAATGTTTAAGAAATCGGTAAGTTCGCTCCTCCTGACCTTGATGGCCCTGCTCGCCGCCGGTGCGCTGATCTCTACGGCGCTCCAGATGGTCGGGGCGTTCGGCCGCTACAGCGACAGTCTCGAAACCGCGCGGCTCGCCGCCGCCGACAAGGCGATCTTCCACGGCGTTCTGTCGCTGCGAAACAATCGCGGCGATGCCCAGAGCGCGATCCTCGGCGACGACGATCCGCGCACCAAACTCGAAGCAGCGGAGAAGGCCGAGCAGGGCGGCTATGACGCCATTGGCGCTGCGCTCGCAACGATCGAGTTCGCCCGCCGTGACGAGCTCGCCCGCACGCTGAAGCAGCGTTGGGGCGAAGCCGCTCCGCAATTCCAGCTGTTCTACGACGAAGCCAAGCGTCCGCGCGCCGAACGCAAGATCGAGCGGACCAACTCCTGGTACGATGCCGTCACCAAGGTGATCGACACGGCCAACCTCGCCTCCACCGCGGTGTCGAACCGTGCCTGGATGAACGACCCCTTCATCGCCCGCATGATCCAGGTCCGGCGCTTTGCCTGGCAGGTGCGCGACCGTTATGGAATCCATTGTTCGTCCCTTCGCTCGAACGTCAACAGCAGCAAGCCGCTCGACGACAACCAGAAACGGTCGCTGGCGCAATGGGACGGCACCATCGCCTCCGGCTGGGCGGGCATGGCCGAATTGCTGGCTGCGCCCGACGTGGCGGCGGAGCTCGTCACCGCAGCGACGGACGCCAAGGCCAAGACCGATGGTGTCATGAAGCAGATCGGCGAGATCACCAAGAATTTCGACGGCAGCGGCAAGCCCGCGCTTCCCGCCTCGGAGTGGAACACGCTGTGCCAGTCGCCGTTCCCGCTCATCGTCGGGGTCGCGAACAAAGCGCTGGATCAGTCGATCGCGCGCGCCGAGACCGTTCAGGCCAAGGCGCTCTCCAATCTCGTCGTGCAGTCGCTCGCGTTCCTGCTCGCATTGGCCGTTACCCTGGCCGGCGTGTTCGTGGTGCGCAATCGCCTCATGCGCCCGGTGCGCGCCATCCTCGACGCCATCGCCAAGATCAGCGCCCGCGACTACGCAACGCCCGTTCCGCAATCCAGATATCCCGACGAGTTCGGCACCATGGCGGCCGCGCTCGAAAGCCTGCGCGAGAGTGCGGCGACCGCGGAACGGCTGGGCCAGGAACGCGAATCGCAGCAGGCGCTCCAGCTCGCCCGCTCCGGCACAGTCGATGCAGCGTGTCGCAGCTTCGACGACACCGTGCAGGCCGTCATCCAGAGCGTCGCTGCGTCGGCCAGGGAACTCGATGCGACCGCGACCGACGTGCGCTCGCTGGTCTCGGAATCGAGCAGCCAGACCGCGGCGGTCTCCTCCTCCGCCGAGCAGGCCACGAACAATCTCGAGACCATCGCGGCCGCGACCGAGGAACTCTCCGCATCCGTCGGCGAGATTTCCGCCCAGGTGCAGGCCAGCGCGCGTGAGGCGCGCGAGGCCGTGGCGCAGGCCGAGCAGACCAACGCGACGGTCGAGATCCTCGACCAGACGGCAAGCCGCATCGGTGAGGTCGTGAAGATGATCAACGCCATCGCCGGTCAGACCAATCTCCTGGCGCTGAACGCGACCATCGAAGCCGCGCGGGCCGGCGAAGCGGGCCGCGGCTTTGCCGTGGTTGCCGGCGAGGTCAAGAACCTCGCCGCCCAGACCGCAACGGCCACGGAAGAGATCTCGCGCCAGGTCGAGGAGATTCAGGGCGCCACGGGCCAGGCCGTCGCTGCCATCCGGTCGATCGGCGGCGCCATCGGCGGGATCGACGAGAAGATGACGGCGATTGCGGCCGCCGTCGAGGAGCAGCGCGCGGCCACCACCGAGATCTCGCGCAACTTCCAGCAGGCCGCGCAGGGAACCCGCGAGGTCACCGACACCATCGGCAGCGTCGCCAGGCTCAACGAGGAGACCGGCAACGCCGGCACGGTGCTGTTCGAGTCCGTGAAGAAGATGTCGGCCGATTCCGATCGCCTCCGCGTCGCGGTCGAAGGCTTCCTCGGCGCGGTGAAAACGGCGTAATTCGATATCTCTGCATCCCAACGGCGTGCGGATCGGCATTGCCGCCGATCCGCGCGCCGGGTACATCTGTCGTGCTGCACGAGCGCAGCAACTGACGTAATAGCCTATCAGGGATGGAGAGTTCGATGCCGGTTACGCCACACCACAAGGCCCAGCGCCCCTATCGCGGCGTGTTCCCGGTCGCGCCCACCATCTTCGACGAGCGCGGCGAGCTCGACCTCGAGGGCCAGCGCCGCTGCATCGATTTCATGATCGATGCCGGCTCAAACGGTCTCTGCATCCTCGCCAATTTCTCCGAGCAGTTCGTGCTCACCGATGCCGAGCGCGAGACCGTGATGCATGCGGTGCTGGAGCATGTCGCAGGCCGGCTTCCCGTGATCGTCACCACCACCCATTTCAGCTCGGCCGTCTGCGCCGCGCGCAGCCAGCAGGCCGAGGCCGCCGGTGCCGCGATGGTGATGGTCATGCCGCCTTATCACGGCGCGACCTTCCGCGTGCCGGAGAAAGGCGTGGTCGAATTCTTCAAGGTGCTCTCGGGCGCGATCAACATTCCGATCATGATCCAGGACGCGCCAGTGGCGGGCACGCCGCTCTCGGTCGAGCTGCTTGCCCGGCTCGCGCGCGACTTCTCCAACATCCGCTATTTCAAGATCGAGGTGCCGGGCGCGGCCGCAAAGCTGCGCAGCCTGATCGAGGCTGGCAGCAAGGACATCGAGGGTCCCTGGGACGGCGAGGAGGCGATCACGCTCTTGGCCGATCTCGATGCCGGCGCCACCGGCGCCATGACCGGCGGCGGCTATCCCGACGGCATCCGTCAGATCATCGATCCCTATTTCGCGGGCAGGCGCGAGGAGGCGAAAGCCGCCTATGAGCGCTGGCTGCCGCTGATCAACTACGAAAACCGCCAATGCGGCCTGATCGCCTGCAAGGCGATGATGCAGGCGGGCGGCGTGATCAAGTCGGATGCGGTGCGCCATCCGCTCCAGCCGCTGCACCCGGCGACGCGGGCAGGGTTGCTGGAGCTCGCGAAGGAGCGCGATGCGCTGGCGCTGCGGTGGGGGAAGTAGTGTTGCACCCATTCGGTTGTCGCTAGGTCTCTCGGCAACACCGCCTTTGCGCGGGCGAAGCCGAGTGTAAGGTGCGCGCTTGGCCTGTTCCCACCGGCTTCCATGTGATTGAAAGCGTCGAATCAGCGCGGTTCGGGCTGTTTCCCGCAGGCCGACGATGACGTATTATACGCCCGCCAACCAGGTCCGCGGAGCTTCCCAAGACGCCGCCTAGCGGCTCCTCAATATGCCGCTATTCCGGGCCAGGTTGGAGCAAGCCGACGAAACAGGGAGGCAGTGCCATGACGATGAGGCCGGATCCCACCTTTCACGCATCGCCCAAGCTGGCGATGGAAGCGCCTGCGGAGAACTTTGCCTACACGTTGCTGCTCAGTCCGGACTTCTCAAAACCCGATGCTCTCGCGGTCATCGACGTCAAGCCGGGATCGCAGACCTACAGCCAAATCGTCCACACGGTGACGATGCCCAACAAGGGCGATGAGTTTCATCACTTTGGCTGGAATGCCTGCTCGTCCGCCTTGTCGCCGCTCGCCGGACATGCCTTCATCGAGCGACGCTATCTCATCATCCCCGGGATACGCTCGTCCCGGATCTACATCATCGATACCAAGCCCGATCCGACCAAAGCCAAAATCCACAAGATCATCGAGCCCGAAGAAGTCTTCAAAAAGACCGGCTATTCGCGGCCGCATACCATCCATTGCGGGCCGGACGGCATCTATGTGAGCACGCTGGGCGGCGGCGGCAAGGACGGCACCAACGGGCCTCCAGGCGTCTTCATCATGGATTGCGAGACGTTCGAGATCCTTGGACGATGGGAGATCGACCGCGGTCTGCAGACGCTGCACTATGATTTCTGGTGGAACCTGCCGCGCGACTACATGGTGACGAGCGAATGGGCGTTGCCGCCGCAGTTTGAGAACGGGATCGTCCCGGAAGACCTGCTGGCGAACAAGTATGGCCATCGTCTCCACTTCTGGGATCTCCGCGCCCGTCGCAACGTGCAGACCATCGACCTTGGCGCCAATCATCAGATGGCGCTGGAAGTACGGCCGGCGCACGATCCGGTTCGCGAATACGGCTTCGTAGGCGTTGTGGTCGACACCACGAATCTCGAAGCATCGATCTGGACCTGGTGGCGCGAAGGCGGAAGTTTCCATGCGGAGAAGACAGCGACGATCCCGCCCGAGCCCGCGCCAAAGGAGAAGCTCCCGCCGCTGCTCCAGGGCTTTGGTGCCGTGCCACCGCTGGTGACCGATATCGACCTGTCGATGGATGACCGGTTTCTCTATGTCTCGTGCTGGGGCACGGGTGAAATGCGCCAGTACGACGTGAGTGATCCGCGAAAGCCGAAGCTTGCGGGCTCGGTTCACATCGGCGGCATCGCGCGCCGCACCCCCCATCCGAACGGCAAGGCATTTGCGGCCGGTCCGCAGATGGTGGAGATTAGCCGCGACGGCAGGCGCGTGTACTGGACCAATTCGCTCTATTCCACCTGGGATGACCAGTTCTATCCCGACGGCGTTCCGGGTGTGGAGGTCATGGCCAATGTCGGTCGCAATGGCGGCCTCGAGCTCGACAAGAACTACTTCGTGAGCTTCCCCGACGGATATCGTGCGCACCAGATCAGGCTGGAAGGCGGCGATTGTTCGACGGACTCCTTTTGCTACCCGTCGGCCTAGATTGGGCACACGCGAGCCTCGGCTGGCTGTGGCTCGCCCTCGTTGCGAGCGGCCTCTATCACGGGGTCAATCCGGGAATGGGCTGGCCGCTCGCCGTTTCGGCCGGGCTCATGGACAGGAGCCCGCGCGCGCTCTTTCGTGCGTTGTGGGCTCTGGCGGCCGGACATCTCCTGGCAACACTTCTCGTGCTGCTGCCATTCGCGTTCCTGCTCGTGCTGGCCAAGTGGCAGCATTCGATCCAGCTCGGCGCGAGCCTTCTCGTCATCGGCTTCGGCGTCTATCGGCTGGTCGAGCGGCGCCATCCGCGCACGCTGGCACGAATTCCGCCAACGCAATTGGCGCTCTGGTCATTTGCCGTTGCCATTGCTCACGGCGCCGCCTTGATGCTCGTGCCGATCTATCTCGGGCTGTGCCAGGCCTTCGAACTCGATGCCGGCCATGAGGCTGCCGGCGCGCTGATGAAGGCAAGTCTCGGGATGGCGGTGCTGGTGTCTTTGGTGCACGTGGCCGCCATGGTCAGCGCCGGCGGATGTCTGGCGTGGCTGGTCTATCGTCATCTGGGATTAAGGTTCGTCTCGCGAAGCTGGTTCAATCTGGATGTCATCTGGGCGACCAGCCTCGTTCTGGTTGGCGTTGTGGCGCTCGTCTTCAATCTCGCGAGCTGGCACTGACGCCTATCGCGTCAAAGCCCACTCGCCGATGATGCGAAACCTCGCCTTGGCATCGTCCTGCCTGAACAGTGCGATGCGATCGATCGCCAGCGTGTCGAGACCGAGCGTCGCAAACCTCGCCCGCAGCATGTCCAGAATCGGCCCGCGCCGCTCCGCGTCCAGCCGCCCCGTCAGCGTCATGTGGAAGCGGAATTCCTCCATCACGTAAGGGTAGCCCCAGCGATCGAGATTGTCGCGCTGCCGTTCGCTGAGCTTCTCGGGCTTGCGCCGCGCGCGGTCCTCACTGGTGAGAGCGACGCGGAAGGAATCGAAATCGCGAACGCAGTCTGCGGCGAGCTCTTGAAGCGCGTCGACCGGCACGGCCGGGATGACGGCGATGAAGCCGCTGATGGAATCGACGACCGGGCGGATCACGGGAATAGGCCGCGCCTTGCCTGCGAACGCGGCACAGGCCGCCATGAGATCGGCCTCGCTCTTGTCGGGCGCGAGCGCCATCGGCGCCTTCAGCGTGCCGTGAAAGCCGTATTTGCGCGGATCGGCGGTGATGTCGCGCCAGTCCGGCGCGAGATGCGATGCGTCGGCGGGAAAAGGCAGCTCGTCGCCGGTGGTGGCGTCATAACCGAGCAGCTCGGCGCCGAAGCGGGAGAGGGCGCTGTCGGCGTCTGCGGCAAAATAGATCGCGTAGCGGGGAAAACCTGTCATTGCCTCAGCATAACGAATTTAGGCCGCGACGACAGCCTCGCGCGGCGTTGCCACTGCTGCGAGCAGCCGCGTCGCATCGGTAAGATGGACGAGCTTGCCGCCTGATATCACCGCGATCAGACGCGGCCGCAGCAGCACGCTGTCGTCGACCAGCAGAATGTCCGCGCGCCGTCCTTCCGCGAGCACACCGCGATCGGCAAGGCCGGTCGCGCGCGCGGGCGCGGCGGAAACCAGGTCCCAGGCTTGCGTCAGCGGCAGCACGCCGTCGGCGGCTAGACGGAACGCGGCGAGCAGCTGCGCGGGATAGTAATAGTCCGACGCCAGCACCGAGCAGAGGCCCTTGCCGATCATGTCGGATGCCTTGGTCCAGCCGGTGTGGCTGCCGCCGCGTACGACGTTCGGCGCCCCGTAGACGATGGCGTCGCCGTGGCTTGCGGCCTCCCGCGCCGTCTCCTCGTTGATCGGAAACTCCGCGATACCCACCCCCATGGCGCGAAATTCCTGCCGCATCGCCGGCGTCGCATCGTCGTGCGAGAGCATGCGTACCTCCGCTGCCCGGGCCGCGGCGGCGAGCCGGGTGATCGAAGCGGGAACGTCGGCGGCGCGCGAAACGATGTGCGCGACCAGGGTGTCGAAATCCTCGCTCGACAATCCCGTGCGCTCCACCATGCGGTTGCGCTTGCGCGGGTTGGAGATGTCGGCAACGACCCCGTCCATGTGGTCGTTGAAGGCGAACAGGTCGACGCGGCCCTCGGCGAGCCACTGGCTGATCTCGGCTTCGGCCTCGAGATTGTAGGTCTCGTGCCGCAGGTGGAAGCGGGTGTCGGCAGCGAACTGTGGGCGCTGCCGCTCGATCGCCTCCATCAAGCCACGCGCATTTCCGGCGCTGCGCAGGCCCGGCTCCCACGAACAGGTCGTGGCGTGAAACACCGTGGTGATGCCGTTGCTGATCGCCTGGCGGTCGCTGTCGGCGAGCGCCACGTCGATCGGGAAGTCGACGCCGGCGCGCGGCATCATCTGGCGCTCGAAGGCATCGCCGTGCAGATCGACGATGCCCGGCAGCACCAGCAGGTTGCCCGCATCGAGCGCCAGCCGTGCACGGTCGCGCGAGGCATCGACCTGCGCAATGTCCGTTCCGGACACGAGAATCGAAGTCTCGACGAGTTCGGAGCCGATCAGGGCGCGGCCGCCTTCGAGAAAGATGTCTGTCACGCGACCGCGCTTCGCTTGCCGCTGCGGGAGGAGCTTGCCCGTGCTTCGTATGTCGAAAGAAAATCTTCAATCCCGAGCTTGCGGAAATCGGGCAGTGCTTCACGCAATTTGTCGTGATCCCAATCCCACCAGGAGAGCCTGGCAAGCCGCCCTGCGACCTCTTCCGAAAATCGACGCCGCATGATGCGGGCCGGATTGCCGGCGACGATGGCGTAGGCCGGCACGTCCTTGGTGACGATGGCGCCGGCGGCGATCACCGCGCCGGTGCCGATGTTGCGGCCCGGCAGCACGATGGCGCCGTGGCCGATCCAGACGTCATGGCCGATATGGACGTGGTGCTGCCGCCGCCAGCCGAAGAACTCGGTGTCGTCACTCTCGCCGGGGAAGTAGGCGCTGGAGCGATAGGTGAAATGCGCCTGGGTCGCGCGATGCATCGGATGATTGCCGGGGTTGATGCGCGTCATCGCCGCGATCGAGCAGAATTTTCCGATGGTGGCGTAGGTGATCTGCGCGTCGTTTACGACATAGGAATAGTCGCCCATCGTGACTTCATTGAGGATCGTGCGTGCGCCGACTTCGGTATAGGTGCCGAGCCTGGTCTCATGGAGCTTCGCCGTGGAATCGATGGTCGGTTCGACCGAGAGCGCCTTACCGGCCATATGGCATCCGAAAGATCGAGGGCGGGCGTACCTCTTCGAGCGGCTTGATGACAACGTCATGACGATGTGATGACAGGGGAAAGTGTGCATGATCGTCGCACCGCAGCGCGCGTGTCACACAAGTGTCAAGCACCAGCGATAGCGGTTGGTCCCAGCATACTCTGGAGCCCTGCATGCTGGTGGTGGAAGGTCTGACGTGTCGCTTCGGCGTGAAAGCCGCGGTGGACGACGCTTCATTTCAAGTTTCCCCCGGCGGCTTCGTCGGTGTGATCGGGCGCTCCGGCGCTGGCAAGTCGACCATGCTGCGCATGATCAATCGCCTCGCGACGCCGACGCAGGGCCGCATCCTGTTCGACGGCCTCGACGTCACCGCGCTGCGCGGCAAGGAGTTGCGGCAGTGGCGGGCGCGCTCGGCGATGATCTTCCAGCAGTTCAACCTGGTCGGGCGGCTCGATGTTCTCACCAACGTCCTGATGGGGCGCCTCGCGACGATGCCGGCCTGGCGCTCGCTGACGCAGACCTGGCCCGAGACTGACAAGGCGCTGGCGATGTCGGCGCTCGAACAGTTCGACATCGCCTCGCTCGCCGCCCAGCGCGCCGACCAGCTTTCCGGTGGCCAGCAGCAGCGCGTCGCGATCGCCCGCGCGCTGGTGCAGCAACCCGACATCATCCTCGCCGACGAGCCGATCGCCTCGCTCGACCCGCGCAACACCAAGATCGTCATGGATGCGCTGCTGCGCATCAACAAGCACTTCGGCATCACCGTGCTCTGCAACCTGCATTCGCTCGACCTGGCGCGCAGCTATTGCGACCGCCTGATCGGCATGGCGCAGGGCCGCGTGGTGTTCGACGGCGCGCCGGCCGAGCTGACCGACCATGTCGCGCGCGAGCTTTACGATCTCGAAGCCACGGACGTCATGGGCGGCACGCCTGTACCGGCGCCCGAGGGCATTCCAGCGCTTGGAACGGCGGCCGCCGCCTGAGCGGCGCCTCATCTGCTTAGTTGCCAGTTTTGCGTCAACCGACCCCAACCGATGGAGAGGGTACCATGATCACTCGCAGACTAGTTCTCGCCGGCACTGCCGCGCTCGCCTTTGCCGGATCTGCTTCCGCCGAAGACTGGAAGACGAAATATCCGGAGATCACCTTCGCCGTGATCCCGGCCGAGAACGGCTCCGGCGTCACCGAGCGCTACGGGCCTTTCGTCAACTATCTGTCGAAGGAGCTCGGCATCAAGGTGACCCTGCGTGTCGCCAACGACTACGCGGCCGTCATCGAAGGCCAGCGTGCCGGCAACATCCATATCGGCTATTACGGCCCTGCCTCGTTCGCGCGCGCCCGCCTGACCGGCGTCAAGACCGACGCCTTCGTGATCGACGTCAACGCCGACGGCTCGAAGGGCTACTACTCGGTGTTCTACGTGCTGGCGAAGTCGCCGTACCAGAAGGTCGAAGAGCTCAAGGGCAAGAATCTCGGCCTGGTCGATCCGAACTCGACCTCAGGCAACAACATGCCGCGTTTCAAGCTGAACCAGATGGGCATCGATCCCGACGCCTATTTCTCCAAGGTCATCTTCACCGGCAGCCATGAGAACGCCGTGCTGGCCCTGGCTCAGGGCACGGTCGACGTCGCCGCCAACTGGTGGAATGCCGACGACGATTCCAACCTGACCCGCATGCTCAACAAAGGCATGGTGAAGTCGGCTGACGGCACCGTGATGAAGAAGGAAGACTTCCGCATCATCGTGAAGTCCGACCTCATCATCAACTCGCCCTACGCCTATCTCAGCGACCTCCCGGACGACATGAAGGCGGCGATCAAGAAGGCCTTCCTTGAGGCGGCGCAGAAGGATCCCGAGGCGTTCAAGAAGCTCTCCGACGGCAAGAACAAGCCGTGGGAGCCGACCGTCAATGACGATTACAACAAGACCATCGAGCTGATCAAGTTCGTCGACAATCTGCGCAAGAAGGCGTCCTGATCACGTCAGGACGATGCACTGGAGCCGGGTCGATGGACCCGGCTCTTTTTCTTGATGGACCGCCCGACACATGACGCTCGCCGTTTCGATTCTCCCCGAACAGCAGCTCGCGGTGCTGAATGTGGCCTACCGCAAGGCGGTTGCCCGCAAGCGCCTGCGGCTTATGGCAGGTGCAGGGCTGTTTGTTGCTGCGCTGATCGTGGCCTCGATCGGCGCCGAAGTTAACCTGCGCACCTTCTTCACCTATTTCGGCAATTTCATCAGCTATTTCGACCGTATTCTCACGCTCGACAACGGCCAGCGGGTCTGGACCAATTTTGGCGAGTGGTTCTGGGGGTGGCGCAATTGGCTGAAGCTGCTCGCCGAGACCCTGCTGATCAGCTATGTCGGCACGCTGATCGGAGCGGTGTTCGCGTTCGCGCTCAATTTCTTCGCGGCCGAGAATACTTCGCCGGGACCCTGGCTGCGCTTCGTGGTGCGGCGGCTGCTCGAGTTCGCCCGTACCGTGCCGGGCATCGTATTCGCGCTGATCTTCGTGATCGCCTTTGGTCTCGGCCCGATGGCTGGCGTGCTCGCGATTGCGATCCACTCCACAGGCGCGCTCGGAAAGCTGTTTTCCGAGATCGTCGAGAATGCCGACATGAAGCCGGTCGAAGGCATCCGATCGACTGGCGCGAGCTGGCTGTCCTGCATGCGCTTTGCGATCCTGCCCCAGGTCTCGGCCGGCTACGCGAGCTACGCGCTGTTGCGTTTCGAGATCAATGTGCGCGAGGCCTCGGTGATGGGTTTCGTCGGTGCCGGCGGCATCGGACAGGAGCTCATCGTCGCGATCCGCAAGTTCTACTACTCCGATGTCAGTGCCATTCTCGTGACGATCATCGTCACGGTCTTCCTGATCGACATCACGACCGGCTGGGTGCGCGGCCGACTGTTCGGCAAGGAGGCGCGGACGTGAGCAAGCGGCCCGAAGTCGATGCCGCGCAGATGCGCGCGCGCTATCCCGATGTGTTCGGGCGGCCGGCCGCGGCGCGGCTCGCGACGCCGACGATGATCGTCGCGGCGTTCGCGATTTTCGTCTATGGCCTCGTCGACCTCGATTTCTCTCCGTCGCGGCTCTTCAACGGCCTCAGCCAGCTCGGCTGGATCAGCATGATGATGATCCCGCCCGATCCCGGCTCGTCGCTGCCGCTATATCTGAAGGCGATGGGCGAGACGCTCTCGATTGCGCTGCTCGGCACCACGCTGGCTGCGCTGTTCGCGCTTCCGGTCAGCCTGTTTGCCGCGCGCAACGTGGTTCCGTCGAAAATCCTGCGCTTTCCGATCCGCCGTTTCCTCGATTCGATCCGCGGCGTCGACACGCTGATCTGGGCGCTGGTGTGGATCAACGTCGTCGGGCTCGGCCCGTTCGCCGGCGTGCTCGCCATCGCCGTGTCGGATTTCGGCGCCTTCGGCAAGCTGTTCTCCGAGGCGATCGAGGGCGCTGACCAGAAGCAGGTCGAAGGCATCCGCGCCTCCGGCGGCAGCGCGCTGCACGAGATCCGCTTCGGGCTGCTGCCGCAGGTCCTGCCCGTGATCGCCGGCCAGGTGCTCTATTTCATCGAATCCAACACGCGCTCGGCCACCATCATCGGCATCGTCGGCGCCGGCGGCATCGGCCTCCAGCTCGCCGAACAGATTCGCGTGCTGGAGTGGCAGAAGGTGTCGTTCCTGATCCTGATGATCCTTGTCGCAGTCGCCGCGATCGATTTCATCTCGAGCAAGCTGCGTTTTGCCATCATCGGGCGGCGGGCGGTGGCCTGATCATCAATGCGCCTTTGCCCGCCCTACGATTCCGGTTTCGCGGAGAGAGGGGAAGAGCCTACGACTCCACCAGAAACTCCACCCGCTCCGCCGCAAACCGCGAATGCTTCGTCACCAGCGGCTTGTCGTCGAGATCGTGGTCGGTCGCGTCGACCACCAGGATCGGCCGTCCGAGCGGCAGATCAAGCCGTGCGGCGTCCGTCGCATCGACGATGCCGGCGGTGATGCGGGTCGCGCCGCGGCGGTAGTCGCGGACGCCGTAATGCTCGAGCAGCTTGGTCATGGAGCGCGTCGCCGCGAATACGACTCCCGCATTCGGGAACAGCTCGGCCGACAGCCACGTCGTGGAGACACAGATCGGCGTCCGGTCGGCGAGGCGGATCGCCTCGATCCGCACCAGCGGCGCACCGACTTTCAAGCCAAGCTCACGCGCGACCTCGCGGGTTGCGACATCATCGGACGCTTCGATCAGGCGGCCGTGCGGTTCGCGGCCCTCGGCGCCGACGATCTCGGAGAAGCGGGTCCGCGAGCGCAGCGGATAGGCGAGCTTCTGCGCCTCGACATAGGTTCCGCTGCCGCGCTCGGCGCGCACGATGCCGCGTTCGGCAAGCGCCGCCAGCGCCCGCCGCACGGTGTGGCGGTTCACGCGATAGGTTTCGGCAATCTCCATCTCGCCCGGCAGCTTGTCGCCGGTCGCAAAGCGGCCGTCGGCGATGCCGCGCTCGATGCCGTCGGCAACGAGGCGCCACAGCGCGACGCCCGAAGAGGCTGTGTCCTGCATGCTCATATTGCCGGCAAGCTACTCCAGAAATCACATCTTTGTCACGAAACAGTCATGGCGCTCTCGTATCAAGTTGTCTAGTATCATAGACAACTTGGATTCGGCAAGTTCTGCAGAAACATTCGGTGGATTTGGTGACCCAGCACAACAATCAGCAAGCCCAGCGCAAGGCCGCGATGGCCGTGCTGGCGCACGCGGAGGCGGGCGAGATCGCCGCCCGCCTCCGCGCTCTCGCCCTGCCGGCCCATCAGGATCTGCGCGCACCGGAAAACGGCCTCGTCATGCTGCGCGGCCGGGTCGGCGGCGACGGCGCGCCGTTCAATCTCGGCGAAGCCACGGTCTCGCGCGCCGCGGTGCGGCTCGCGAGCGGCGAGGTCGGCTTCGGTTACACGCTCGGGCGCGACGGCGATAAGGCGCGGCTGATCGCGCTGTGCGATGCGCTGGTGCAGTCCAGCGATTTCGGCGCAGCGGTGGAGCGCGAAATTATCGCGCCGTTGCGTGAGCAGCTTATGGTCAGGCGCAGACAGGCGGCGGCCGAGACCGCTGCGACGAAGGTTGATTTCTACACCATGGTGCGCGGTGAGGGGTGAGATCATGACCACGATTGCGGAACTGCCCCCGGGTTTCGCCGACAAGGTGCTGTCGGCGCAATCGACCTTTCGTTCGGTCATGGACGCGATGGCGCGGCCGGGCTCGGTCCAGCGCATCGTGCCGACGGCCGGAACGGCTCATACGATGATGCGCGGCACGGCCGCGATCGCGCTGACGCTGTTCGACCATGACACGCCGCTCTGGCTCGACGCGCGGATGACGGAAGCTTCCGATGTCGTGAAATGGTTGAAGTTTCATACCGGCGCGCCGGTGGTGCAGGATTCCTCGATCGCCGCATTCGCGCTGATCAGTGACGGCGGGTCGCTGCCGGCGCTGGAGCGCTTCGCGCTCGGCACGAACGAATATCCCGACCGCTCGACCACGCTGATCCTCCAGGTCGATAGCCTCGACGCGGGCCGCGGTTTCGAGCTGCGCGGCCCGGGCATCGATGGTGTCGCCACGCTTCATGCGTCGATCAAGCCTTTCGACCTGTTCGAGCGCTTGCGTGTGAACGAGGCACTGTTTCCGCGCGGCATCGATCTGGTGCTGGTCGCCGATGACGCCGTGGTTGCGATCCCGCGCACCACGCGCGTCGTGAACAAGGGAAGCTAGTCGCATGTATGTCGCAGTCAAAGGCGGCGAACGCGCCATCGAGAATGCCCATCGCCTGCTCGCCAACGCGCGTCGAGGCGACCAGGGGGTTCCGGAACTTACGCTCGACCAGATCTCGGAACAGCTCGGCCTCGCCGTGGATCGCGTCATGAGCGAAGGCTCGCTCTATGATCGCGAGCTCGCGGCGCTGGCGATCAAGCAGGCGCGCGGCGACCTGATCGAGGCGATCTTCCTGGTCCGTGCCTTCCGCGCCACGCTGCCGCGTTTCGGCGCGAGCGAGCCGGTCGATAGCAGCGCGATGCGGGTGCAGCGGCGGGTGTCCTCGACCTTCAAGGACATTCCCGGCGGCCAGATCCTCGGGCCAACCTTCGACTACACCCATCGCCTGCTCGATCCGTCTCTTGCCGAGGGCTTTGTACCGGAAACACCGGCAACGGCCGAAGCATCCACGGCGCCGACGCCGCGCGTGACCGACATTCTGGGCCGCGACGGGCTGATCGAATCCTCGCCGCAAGCCGAGGACGGTGCGGGCGTCGGCGATCTCACCCGCGAGCCGCTGAACTTTCCGGCGGATCGCGACCTGCGTCTGCAAAACCTCGCGCGCGGCGACGAAGGCTTTCTGCTGGCGATGGGCTATTCCACCCAGCGCGGCTATGGCCGCAACCATCCCTTCGCCGGCGAGATACGCTTCGGCGAGGTCGAGGTCGAATTCGCAGCTGAGGACGTCGGCTTCGCCGTGCCGCTCGGCTCCATCGAGCTCACCGAGTGCCAGATGGTCAACCAGTTCAAGGGCTCCGCGACGGAAGCCCCGTGCTTCACCCGCGGCTATGGCCTCGCCTTCGGCCAGAGCGAGCGCAAGACGATGTCGATGGCGCTGGTCGACCGCGCGCTGCGCGCCCGCGAACTGGGCGAGGAGGCATTGGCACCGGCGCAAGATGAAGAATTCGTGATGTCGCATTCGGACAACGTCCAGGCGACCGGCTTCGTCGAGCATCTGAAGCTGCCGCACTACGTCGACTTCCAGTCCGAGCTCGGCCTGCTCCGCAAGCTGCGCCAAGAATTTTCTGAAGCGTTTGCGAAGGCCAATGCGCCCGATGCCATGAAGGAGGCCGCGGAATGAACGCGCCCGCCTACAATTTCGCCTATCTCGACGAACAGACCAAGCGGATGATCCGCCGCGCGATCCTCAAGGCGATCGCGATCCCGGGCTATCAGGTGCCGTTCGCCAGCCGCGAAATGCCGATGCCCTATGGCTGGGGCACCGGCGGCGTGCAGGTCACCGCGGCGATCCTCGGGCCCCAGGACGTGCTGAAGGTGATCGACCAGGGCTCCGACGACACCACCAACGCGATCTCGATCCGAAAATTCTTCGCCAAGACGGCCGGCGTCGCGACGACGACGGCAACGATTGATGCGACCGTGATCCAGACTCGTCACCGCATCCCGGAGACGGCGCTGCACGAGAATCAGGTGCTGGTCTACCAGGTGCCGATCCCCGAGCCCTTGCGCTTCCTCGAGCCGCGCGAGACCGAGACGCGGCGCATGCACGCGCTGGCCGAATACGGCCTGATGCACGTCAAGCTCTACGAGGACATCGCCCGCTTCGGCCACATCGCGACGGCCTACGCCTATCCGGTGAAGGTGAACGCGCGCTACGTGATGGATCCGTCGCCGACGCCGAAATTCGACAATCCCAAGATGGACAATTGCCCGGCGCTGCAATTGTTCGGCGCCGGCCGCGAGAAGCGCATCTACGCCATTCCGCCCTATACGCAGGTCGTGTCGCTCGATTTCGAGGATCACCCGTTCGAGCCGTATCGCTTCAACGCGCCCTGCGCGCTGTGCGGCACCGAGAATTCCTATCTCGATGAGATCGTGACCGACGACCAGGGCAGCCGCATGTTCGTCTGCTCGGACACTGATTATTGCGAGGGCCGCCAGGCCGTCGGCCATCACGGCAGCCTCAGCGCCGCGCCGTACAAGGACAAGGCTGGCCCACATGGCTGATCTCGACGTGCTCGAAAACGACCAGCCGCTGCTGGTCGCCGAATCCCTCAGCAAGTCCTATGGCCGCATCGCCGCGTGCCGCGACGTCTCGTTCGCGCTCTATCCCGGCGAGGTGCTGGCGATCGTCGGCGAGTCCGGCTCGGGCAAGTCGACCTTGCTGCAGATGTTGTCAGGACAGCTCACGCCGAGCGCCGGCCAGGTCTCGTACCGGATGCGCGACGGCGTCACCCGCGATCTCACGAGCCTCGGCGAAGCCGAGCGGCGCTTTCTGTTCCGCACCGACTGGGGCTTTGTCCACCAGGATCCGGCGCAGGGCCTGCGCATGGCGGTTTCGGCCGGCGCCAATGTCGGCGAGCGGCTGATGGCGGTCGGCTGGAATCACTACGGCCGCATCCGCGATACCGCCTCCGACTGGCTGAGCCGCGTCGAGATCGACATCACCCGCATCGACGATGCGCCGCGCACCTATTCCGGTGGCATGCGCCAGCGTCTCCAGATCGCGCGCAACCTCGTCACCGAGCCCCGGCTGGTGTTCATGGACGAGCCGACCGGCGGCCTCGACGTCTCGGTGCAGGCCCGCCTGCTCGACCTCGTGCGCAGCCTCGTTGCCGAGTTGCACCTCGCCGTCATCATCGTCACCCACGATCTTGCGGTCGCGCGCCTGCTGTCGCACCGCGTGATGGTGATGAAGGGCGGCCGCGTCATCGAGACCGGTCTCACCGACCAGGTGCTCGACGATCCCCGCGAGCCCTATACCCAACTCCTCGTCTCCTCGATTCTGCCGCCATGAGCCTTCCAGTATGAGCCTCCCAATATGAGCCCTGCAATGACCGCCATGATCGACGTCGCCGACGCCAACAAGACGTTCACGATGCACCTGCAGGGCGGCATCGAATTGCCCGTCGTCAGCGGCGTGACGTTTCGCGTCGACCCTGGCGAGTGCGTCGTGCTGTCGGGCCCGTCCGGCGCCGGCAAATCGTCGATCCTGAAGATGATCTTCGGCAACTATCGCTGCGACTCCGGGCGGATCGGCATCCGCCATCGCGGCGCGCTGATCGATCTTGCCACCGCCGAGCCGCGACAGATCCTCAACGTCCGCCGCGCCACCATCGGCTATGTCAGCCAGTTCCTGCGCGCGGTGCCGCGGGTCGCGACCATCGACGTCGTCGCCGAGCCGCTGATCGCAGGCGGCCTTGCACGTGCGGAGGCGCAAGTCCGCGCCGGCGAATTGCTGCATCGTCTCAACATCCCCGAGCGGCTCTGGCAGCTCCCGCCCGCGACCTTCTCCGGCGGCGAGCAGCAGCGCGTCAACATCGCGCGCGGCTTCATCTCGGAGCTGCCGATCCTTCTACTGGACGAGCCCACCGCTTCGCTGGATGCCGCCAACCGTGCCGTCGTCGTCGAACTGATCGCCGGAAAGAAGCGCCAGGGCGTCGCCATGGTCGCCATTGTCCACGACGACGAAATCCGTCATCTGATTGCCGACCGCATCGTCGACGTCACCAGCTTCGCCGCTGCGGCCTGAAGGGAATGGACATGAACGCCAAGCCGAAGGACACATTGATCGCCAACGCCAGGATCGTGCTGGCCGACCGGGTGATCGAGCAGGGCTGGCTCGCTCTGGCCGACGGACGCATCGCCGAGATCGGCGAGGGCAGGGCGCCTTCGGGCGCTGATGATGCCGGCGGCGACCTGATCATGCCCGGCCTGATCGAGCTCCACACCGACCATCTCGAAGCGCACTACGTGCCGCGGCCAAAAGTGTTCTGGAATCCGGTCGCCGCCGTCGTCTCCTATGACGGCCAGCTCGCCACCTCGGGCATTACCACCGTGTTCGACTCGCTGCGGGTCTGGCGCGAGGACGGCGCCGAGGAAGTCGACGGCCGGGCCGGCACGCTCGCCGCCGCGATCACGACCGCGCGCGACGCTGATTTGTTGCGCGCCGATCACTTCTTGCACCTGCGCTGCGAAATCCCGATGCCGAGCGTGGTCGAGGAGGCCAGGGAGCTGATCGACCGCCCCGACGTCCGCTTGATGTCGCTGATGGACCACACCCCCGGCCAGCGCCAGTTCCGCGACGAAGGCAAGCTGCGCGACTATTACCGCGGCAAGAACGGCGGCAAGACCGATGCCCAGCTCGACGAGCTGTTCGCGCGGCGCTTCGAGTACCAGAAGGCCTATGCCGCCACCAACATGCGCCAGATCGTGGCGCTGGCGCATGAGTACAGGATTCCCCTCGCCAGCCACGACGACACCACGGAGGAGAACGTCGCGGACGCCGTACGCGATCGCGTCTCCGTGGCGGAATTCCCGACCACGCTGGAGGCTGCGCGCGGCCTGCACCAGGCCGGCATCGACATCCTGATGGGCGCGCCGAACGTGGTGCGCGGCGGCTCGCACTCCGGCAACATCGCCGCGGTCGATCTCGCCCGCGAAGGCCTGCTCGACATCCTGTCGTCGGACTACATTCCCTCGAGCCTGCTCATGGCCGCGCTGCAATTGCCCGAGCATGTGCCCGCCATCGGCCTTCCGGCGGCGATCCGCACCGTGACGAAGGCACCCGCGGAGGCGGTCGGCCTGTCCGACCGCGGTGAAATCGCCGTCGGCAAGCGCGCCGATCTGATCCGCGTGCATGTCGCAGGTCACGTCCCCGCGGTCCGCAGCGTCTGGCGCGAAGGGAGCCGTGTCGCATGAGCGAGACCGTGACCGCGGCGGACGAGAGGATCGGCGCGATCGGGCCCGGGCGGCTCGTGCTCGTGGTCGGTCCCAGCGGCGCGGGCAAGGATACGCTGATGCGCCTTGCGCAGGCGGCCTGCGTCGACGATCACGATATCGTCTTTCCGCGCCGCGTCGTGACGCGCGAGCCATCCGCCGACGAGGACAATATCGCGCTGAGCCAGGAGGAATTCGGCCGCGCGCGTGAGCATGGCGATTTCGCCGTCAATTGGCAGGCGCACGGGCATTCCTATGCCCTGCCGCTCGAAATCAACGACGATATCCGGGCGGGCCGCGCCGTCGTCGCCAATGTTTCACGCACGGTGATCGGCGCGTTGCGCCAAGCTTACGCCCATGTCGTGGTGGTCGCGATCACGGCGCCGCCGGACGTGCTGGCGCAGCGGCTTGCCGCCCGGGCGCGGCACAGCGACGGCAACATCGCGGACCGTCTCGGCCGCAGCGTTGACGACGCATCGGCCGGTGCCGATGTCACCATCCTCAATGCGGGTAGTGCGGAGTATCACGGCCGCCAGCTCGTGCGCGTGATCAGGAACGAAGGCTGGCACGAATAGCCAACAAGGAGAACGGAATGTCGGTGATTGAAACGGTCGAGCAGCTAGAGGCCATCTACGGCGCCGTTGGTGATGCCTCGACCGTCAAAGTCGCCGACCACGTCACGCCGCTCTACCGCATCTTCATCGAGAAGGCGCCGTTTGCCGCGCTCGCCACCATCGGGCCCGAAGGCATCGACTGCTCGCCGCGCGGCGATGTGCCCGGCTTCGTCCGCATTCATGACCCCAAGACGCTGATGCTGCCGGATCGGCGCGGCAACAATCGTGTCGACTCCCTGCGCAACATCGTGCGCGATCCCAGGGTGTCGCTGATGTTCCTGATCCCCGGCTCGGGCAATGCGGTCCGTGCCAACGGCCGGGCTCATCTGTCGGTCGATCCGGAGCTGCTGGCGTCGTT
The DNA here is from genome assembly GCF_024519855.1 of Bradyrhizobium sp. Bra78. Classification (NCBI taxonomy): domain Bacteria; kingdom Pseudomonadati; phylum Pseudomonadota; class Alphaproteobacteria; order Hyphomicrobiales; family Nitrobacteraceae; genus Bradyrhizobium; species Bradyrhizobium sp. Bra78. The sequence goes on from NZ_JALJRE010000011.1 coordinate 122,707, forward strand.
CAAGGTCGAGGGCAAGGCGCCGCGCAGCGTGATGGTGATGAATGTGGACGAGATCTACTTCCAGTGCGCCCGCGCCATCGTCCGCTCCGACCTCTGGAATCCCGACAAGCGCGTCGATCCCAAGGCGCTGCCGACGCCGGGGCAGATTCTCGCCGAGATGAGCGAGAACCGGGTCGGCGGCGCCGAATACGACCGCATCTGGCCCGAGCGTGCGGCCGCGACGATGTGGTAATCTCTTCTTCCCCTCTCCCACAAGAGGAGAAGGGAGGGCCACGGTCACCCTCCTAGTTGAACGCCATCCCGCCGCTCAGCGCGATGGTCTGTCCGGTCATGTAGGCATTGTCGACCAGCAGCATCACGGCCTTCGCCACTTCATCCGCTGTGCCGAAACGGCCGAGCGGGATGCGGCTGACGAGTTGCGGCTGCCCGCTCATCATGTCGGTCTCGATCAGCGACGGCGCCACCGCGTTGACGGTGATGCCTTCCTTGACCAGCCGCGCCGCGTAGCCGCGCGTCAGCCCCTCCATGCCCGCCTTGGACGCGTTGTAGTGCGGCCCGATCGAGCCGGCGCCGCGCGCAGCGCCGGAGGAGATGTTGACGATGCGGCCCCACTTTTTCGCGCGCATCCCGGGCAGCACCGCCTGCGTGCACAGAAAGACGGATTTCAAATTGACCAGGATCGTCCGGTCGAAATCCTCTTCGGTGAGATCGTCGATGCCGCGCGTGATCGCGATGCCGGCATTGTTGACAAGGATGTCGATGGGCCCAAGTTCGGCCGCGACGCGCTCGACCATCGCGGCCACGGCGTCGCGCTGCGAGACATCGGCTGCAATTGCAACGGCGCGACCACCGCTTTTGCTGATCTCCCCCGCCAGTTGCTTGGCCTGTCCGATCTGCTCGCGGCAATTGATCGCCACGGCAGCGCCTGATGCGGCCAGAGCACGACAGACGGCTGCACCAATCCCGCGCGAGCCGCCGGTGACGAGCGCCGTGCGCCCCTTCAGATCATCCGTCATCTCCGGACCTCCCGAATTGCCTGCTTTGTGGTTGCTGGAAGCGTACGATGCCGGCCGCATGCCCGTGTTGAACTCATCGCGAGATGAATCCGTCTGTCGGTGCTTGCGACGGGAGAAGCGCCCCGGCGCGCCGGTGCCAAATATGGAGTGCCATTTCATTGACCAATCGCGACAATCGCTCGATATTTGCAGCATCGAAACTGCTCATCGAGCATGATGCCGCGATATGGGAACCGATCACCAGCGTAACCTTGACGACATGCATGCGGGCATGACGCGGCGCTGTTTCTCGGCGGCAACGGGCGCCTGTTGTTGTTGCTGATCGCCTTCCAGCAGCAACTCACCCCACTAAAAATCCGACAGGAACGCCGGGCGAACGAGCAGTGATGTCCCAAACCCAATACAAATCCCGATCGAACGCCTACATCATCGAAATCCACGACCGCGCTGCCGGCATCATCACCCGCGATGAGTGCGGCTACCGCTTCTTCTCCTCGGAGCGACTGCTCGACAGCCTCGAAGGACGGCAATTCCGCTCGGCGCGCGAGGCTGAGCGCGCCGTCCGGGCGGTGCTTTCAGAGCGCCGCCATCGCGCGAATTCCCAACTCTTCGCCATCTGATCGCGAGGACTCAACCCCTCAGCGCCGCCAGCAATTCATCCGGGCGTTCGGCCATGATCATGTGGCCGGCGCCCGGCACCACGACAGTCTTCGCATGCGGCATCGCCGCTGCGAGCGCCTTGCCTGCCTTCGCGGGCGTCATCATGTCCCGTTCGCCGAGGACGAGGGTCGCAGGTACCTTCACGCCAGCGGCCGCGGTGAGTGCGTTCGCGTAAGCATTGCAGGCCGACAAATCCCTGAACAGCACGCCCGGCTCGCAGTGCTTCAACACGGCCTGCGCGCCGCCATGCATCCACAGGCCCGGTGCGAGGCTGCCGCCGAGTTCGGCGTTGAAGCCGAGCCCCCAGATCGACACCATGTCGTTCGCATCCTGCGAGTTGGCCTCGGCGGCCTTCAGCAGATCCGGCCCGACCGTCATGGTCGCAGCGGTGCCGATCAGGCTCAATGCAGAGACCTTGTCGGGATGCCTCGCCGCCGTCTCCAGCGAGATCAGCGATCCCATGGAGTGGCCGATCAGATGCGCCTTCGCAGCTCCGGCGGCATCGATCAGCGCGGCGGTCCAGTCGGCCATGTCGGCGATGCTTGCGAGTGACGGTCCGGGCGAGCGGCCATGGCCGGGCATATCGGGCGCCAGCACACCAAAGCCGTGATGGGCGAACCAGCGCGTATGCAGGGCCCAGGTCGAATGATCGAAGCCGGCGCCATGAATGAAGACGACCGTGGGCAGGGATTTGTCGAAGTCGCGGCCGCCGGTTGCGACAAACACCTCGGCGCCGTTGACGGAGAGCTTCATGGCCTAGACCTTTTGCGAGATGCGCAGCGCTTGCGCGAGATCGTCGATGATGTCGGAGGCGGTCTCGATGCCGACCGACAGCCGCACCAACTCCTCGCCGATGCCGGCGGCCTTGAGCTGTTCGGCGTCCATCTGCTGATGTGTGGTCGAGGCGGGATGGATCACCAGCGTCTTGGCGTCGCCGACATTGGCGAGATGGCTGATCAGGCGCAGCGATTCAATGAACTTGCGCCCGGCGGGCCGGCCGCCCTTGATGCCGAAGGAGACGATCGAGCCCGCGCCGCGCGGCAGCAATTGTTTTGCGAGCTGGTAGTCGGTGTGGTCCTCAAGCGAGGGATGCAGCACCCAGTCGACGGCCTTGTTGGCCTTCAGCGCTTCCAGCACGAGGTGCGTGTTCTGCATGTGGCGGTCCATGCGCACGCCCAGCGTCTCCACGCCCTGGAGAAGCTGGAACGCATTGGTCGGCGACAGGCAGGCACCGAAATCGCGCAGGCCTTCGGTGCGCGCGCGCATGATGAAGGCGGCCGTGCCGAACTGCTCGTCGAAGACGATGCCGTGATAGCCGCCATAGGGCTCGGTCAGCACGCCGAATTTTCCGGATGAACGCCAATCGAAGCGGCCGCCGTCGACGATCGCGCCGCCGATCGCGATACCGTGGCCGCCGATCCATTTGGTCGCCGAATGCATGACGATGTCGGCACCCAGCTCGATGGGGCGGCTGAGATAGGGCGTGGCGAAGGTGTTGTCGATCAGCAGCGGTATCTTCGCGTCATGCGCGATCGCCGCGACCTTGGGAATGTCCAGCACCTCGAGCCCAGGATTGCCGATGGTCTCGCCGATCACGAGTTTCGTGTTCGGCTTGATCGCGGTGCGGAACGCGTCGAGATCGCGCGGCTTGACGAAAGTCGTGGTGATGCCGAAGCGCGGCAGCGTATGCGCCAGCAGGTTGATGGTGCCGCCATAGAGCGAGCTCGATGCCACGATGTGGTCGCCGGCGCTCAGCAGCGTCGCGATGGCCAGATGCAGCGCGGCCATGCCGCTCGCGGTGCAGATCGCGCCGACACCGCCTTCGAGCGCTGCAAGCCGCTCTTCCAATACGCCCGTGGTCGGATTGGAGATGCGCGTATAGATGTGGCCGGCGCGCTCGAGATTGAACAGCGCGGCGGCGTGGTCGGAATCCTGGAACACGTAGGACGTGGTCTGGTAGATCGGCACCGCGCGGGCGCCGGTCGCAGGATCCGGATGCTGGCCGGCATGCAGGCTCAGGGTCTCGAAGGCAGGCGGCTTTGGCGCGGGCATGCGTGGCCTCGTTGGTCGTTCGGCGATGGCGGCTCTTGTGCCACAAAAACGCGGGGCACGTCAGCCCATTGACAGCGCCCCCTAACCGCGGATCGCCTGCTCGATCGTGCGCGCCTCCCGCAACAGGATCTCCGCGACCTCCTGCTCGCGGCGGGGGCCGAGCCTCGTCCGAACGGCGGAGACGGTCATCGCGGCGGCGGGGCGGCCGTCCGGGGTCTTGATCCAGGTGGAAATCGACTTCGTGCCCTGCACGAGACCGATCTCCCTCATGCCGTATCCCAGCCGTCTTGCCGCGGTGACCTCGCCGAGCACCGTTGCGACGTCGGTCCGGTAGGCCTCGAACCTCTTTTCATTGGCCGCGACGATTTTTCGCGCGTCCTGCGCCGGCATCGCGGCGAGGATCGCGACGCCTGCGCTGGAGACGCCGAGCGGCCGGCGCGCGCCGACTTCGATCGACAGCACCTGGAGCGGATAGATTCCGATCCTGCGATCGACGCACAGCGTGTCGTTGCCGGTCCGGACCGTCAGGAACAGCGTGTCGCCGATCTCGGTGGAGGCGCGCCGCAGCGACGGATTGGCGGCGAGCAGCAGCCGGGAGGGCCGCGGCCGCGCCAGCGCCAGCTCCGGCACCTGGTTGCCGATCGCATAGCGGCCGGTTCGCTCGTGCCGCTCGACGATGCCTTCCTCGATCAGCACGTGAACGATGCGATGCACGGTCGGACGGGTGAGGCCGGTCGCCTGCACGACCTCGGCCAGCGGCACGCCGGCTTCGCGCCCTGCGGCAAGAATGCGCAGCACCGCGAGCGCGCGCCGGATCGCCTGCGCGCCCTGTCGCGGTTCTGTCACGCGGGTGGATTTCGATGAGGCCGTCTTGTCCATAATATGGACAAGAACGCCACAATTCACTCGACAGGTAAAGCGCGCATCTGAAGATTGCGCCCCGATCGAGATGCCTTTCGAGCTGCCATCCGCTACGTCTGGGCATTCGACGTTGAATTAAAAGCGCCGCCGGGAGGTTGACATGAGATTAATCTGGATTGCCATAGCTGCCGCAGCGGCGATGTTGGCGGGACCGGCGGCAGGCCAGCAATGGCCGGCGCGCAACGTCAAGCTGATCGTCCCCTATCCCGCCGGCGGCAACGTCGACAGCGCGGCCCGCATCATCGCCGACAAGCTCCAGGAAAAGCTGGGCCAGCCCTTCATCATCGAGAACAAGGCCGGCGCCGGCGGCATGATCGCGGGCGAGGCGTTCGCGAAGTCGGCGCCCGACGGCTACACGCTGTTCGTCGGCGCCAACGGTCCGGTGCTGTTCGCGACCGAGATCAACAAGCGCGACGCCTATAACTGGAAGAAGGATTTTATGCCGATCTCGACCATCTCGATGACGCCGCTGGTGCTCGAGGTGCATCCCTCCGTGCAGGCCAATACCTTCAAGGAGTTCATCGACCTTGCCAAGCGCGAGCCCGGCAAGCTGACGATGGCCTCGCCCGGTCCGGGCACCACCAACCATCTGCTCAGCGAGCTGATGCAGTCCAACCTCGGCCTGCAATGGGTCACGGCGCACTATCGCGGCAATGCGCCTGCCGTCAACGACCTGCTCGGCGGGCAGGTGCAGTTCGCGTTCGACCAGCTCACGGTCAGCCTGCAGCACATCAAGGCCGGCCTGTTCCGCGCGCTCGCCGTCACCAGCCCGCATCGCCTGAAATCGCTGCCCGACGTGCCGACCTTCACCGAGCTCGGCTACAAGGATTTCGACGGCCAGACTTTCACCGGCCTGTTCGCGCCGGCAGGCACGCCGGCGCCTGTGGTCGAGAAGCTGCATGAGGCGCTGAACGCGATCCTGAAAGATCCCGCCGTCGTCGACCGGTTCGAGAAGCTTGGCGGCGAAGCCGTGGCGATGACGCCGGACGAGTTCAGGGCCTATCTCGAGCGCGAGGACGCCAAGTGGATTCCGGTCGTGCGCAAGGCCAACATCAAGGCGGACTGATCGATGCGGATCGACCCCGGCGAGCTCGGCGCGGAGCGCATCTACCGGCTGATGACGGGTATCGTCGTGCCGCGCCCGATCGCCTGGGTGACCAGCCTGTCGCGGAGCGGCGTGCTCAACCTCGCGCCGTTCAGCGCCTTCACCTTCGTCTCGCAGAAGCCGCCGATGCTGGCCATCAGCGTCGGCCGCAAGGGCGCCGACTACAAGGACACCGCCCACAACATCCTCGATACCGAGGAATACGTCATCCATATCGCCGATACCCCGCTGATGTCTGCGGTGCACGACAGCTCGATCGAGCATCCGCCCGAAGTCAGCGAGGTCGCGGAGCTCGGCCTCGAAACGCTGAGCTGCGAGCGCATCAAGGTGCCGCGCCTTGCCGCAGCACCGGTCGCGATGGAATGCCGCTTCCGGCAGTGCCTGGAATTCGGCGACGCGCGCAGCCGGCTCATCGTTGGCGAGGTCGTGATGTTTCACTTCCGCGACGGCCTCGTGACTGACGGCAAGGTCGAGACCAGGGCGCTCGATCCGATCGCGCGCATCGGCGGCCCGCGCTACGCCCGCCTCGGCGAGATCGTGACGCTGAACGCCGTCTTCCAGACCCCCAAATCGAAAGACTGAGCGCGGTCACCTCGCCTGCACCGCGTCAAGATCATTGGAGAGAACGACCATGCGACTCGTGAGCTATCTGTTGGACGGAGAGCCGCGCTATGGTGCTGCCGCTGATGGCGGGGTCGTCGATCTGACGAAGCGCATCGGGCACGACTTCTCCGACGTCAAGGCGCTGATCGCGGCCAACGCGCTGGCCGATGCGCAAGAGGCGGTGGCCGGGCAGCAGCCCGACTACGTGCTTGCGGATCTCGTCCTGCTTCCGCCGGTGCTGGCGCCCGAAAAGCTCTGGTGCATCGGCGTCAACTACGCCGAGCGCAATGCCGAGTACAAGGACAGTTCGGACCTGCCCAAATATCCGAGCCTGTTCGTGCGCAGCATGTCCTCGATGACGGGCTCCGGCCAGCCGATCGAGAAGCCGAAGGTTTCGGATCAGCTCGACTATGAAGGCGAGCTCGTCATCGTGATCGGGCAGGGCGGCCGCCACATCCCGCGCGAAAAGGCCTTCGCCCACATCTTCGGCATGACGCTGTGCAACGAGGGCACGATCCGCGACTGGCTGCGCCACGGCAAGTTCAACGTCACGCAAGGCAAGAACTTCGATCGCTCCGGCAGCATCGGCCCCTGGATCGTCACGGCCGACGAGCTCGACCCGCGCGGACCCCATGACATCGTCACGCGCGTCAACGGCGAGGTGCGGCAGCAGGACACCACCGAGCGGCTGATGTTCCCGTTCGATTTCCTGATCTCCTATCTCTCCACCTTTGCCACGCTGAAGCCCGGCGACATGATCGTGACCGGCACGCCGACCGGGGCCGGCGCCCGCTTCGACCCGCCGCGCTGGCTGAAGGTCGGCGACGTCGTCGAGGTCGAATCCACGCATATCGGCGTGCTGCGCAACAAAGTCGCCGCGGAGAGTTAAGCATGCTGGACGCCGCCACGATCGAACGCCTCGCTGCGCGCCTCGATGAAGCCGAGCGCACCAAGGCGCTGATCCCGATGTTCACCAAGGAATATCCCGATTTCAGCATCGAGGACGCCTATGCCGTCCAACGCGCCTGGACGAAACTCCAGATCAGCCGCGGTCGCATCATCAAGGGCCACAAGATCGGGTTGACCTCGAAGGCGATGCAGAATGCGGTTGGCATCTCCGAGCCGGATTACGGCGTGCTGTTCGCCGACATGTTCTATGCCGACGCCACGCCGATCCCGTTCGACCGCTTCCACGCGCCGCGGATCGAGGTCGAGCTCGCCTTCGTGCTGAAGGCGCCGCTGCGCGGGCCCGACTGCACCATCTTCGACGTGCTCAACGCCACCGACTACGTGACGCCCGCGCTGGAGATTCTGGAGACGCGCATGCACCGCATCGATCCCGAGACCGGCAAGACGCGAAAAGTCATGGACACGATCTCGGACAACGCGGCCAACGCCGCGCTGGTGCTGGGCGGCCGGCCGTTCCGCCCGATGGATGCGGACATGCGCTGGATCGGTGCGCTGCTGTTCCGCAACGGCGAGGTCGAGGAGACCGGGCTTGCCGCCGGCGTGCTCAATCATCCGGCGAACGGCATCGCCTGGCTCGCCAACCGCCTCGCGCCGCATGACGAGCATCTTGCGGCCGGCGAGGTGGTGCTGGCGGGCTCGTTCACGCGTCCCGTCGATATCCGCCGCGGCGACACGTTTCATGCCGACTATGGCGCCTTCGGCTCGGTGTCGTGCCAGTTCGTCTGAACCAACAAAAGAGAGGGAGCGCACCATGACGAGTCAGAAGCGGCGCAAGAGCATCCACATCGGCGGCTTCAAGCACGCCAACCCGATCCCGAACGCCTGCCGCATCGGCAATCTCGTGATGTCGGGCGTCATCCTGGGCCGGGATGCGGCCGGCGCGATGCCGGAGAGTCTCGACGCCCAATGCGCCAACATGTTCGCGCACATGAAGGCGATGGTGGAGGCCGCCGGCGGCACCACCGACGACATCATCAAGATGACGGTGTGGCTGAAGGACCGCTCGCAGCGCGGGCCGGTCAATGTCGAGTGGCTGAAGATGTTTCCGGACGAGCATTCGCGGCCGGCGCGCCACGCGCTGCCGATGGACAACATGGACGGCGGCGCGCTGGTGCAGTGCGACTTCACCGCTGTGATCGACTGAGGGAGTTTTGCGCATGCCGACCTATCTGCCGTTCGATCCCAATCCACGCCGCCCGGTCAAGGCGCCGCCGCCAAAGACCGTGGACAGCCAGTTCCACGTGCTGGGCCCCATCGACAAATATCCGGAGCGTCCCGGTGCGGCCTACCGGATGCCGACCGCCACCTGGGAAGCGGCGCTGCGCGTGCACAAGACGCTCGGCATCGAGCGCGGCATCATCGTGCAGACCACCACCTATGGCGCCGACCATTCCGTCGTGCTCGACGGCCTCGCCGCGATGGGCCCGAACTATCGCGGCTGCGCCAACGCTCTGGTGTTCGCGGAAGCGAACGATTCCTATCTTGCCAGGCTGCACGATGCCGGCGTGCGCGGCGCCCGCTTCAGCTTCCGCCAGGAACTCGGCGCCGTGCTGTCGGACGCCGATTTCGCCCGCGCCATCGCCCGCATCCGCGAGCTCGGCTGGTACGTCAAGATCCAGCCGGAGAAGGACGGCATCGTCTCCAGCGTTGCCAAGTACGAGAATCTCGACGTGCCCGTGCTGATCGACCACATGGCGCGGCCCGATCCGGAAGCCGGCAGCAACGATCCGAATTTGCGCAAGATGCTGGAGCTGCTCGCCAAGGGCAATTTCTGGGTCATGCTGTCGCTTGGCGAGAAGACCTCGAAGCTCGGTGCTCCTTACGACGACGTGATCCCGATCGCGCGCGCCTATATTGAGGCCGCCGTCGACCGCTGCGTCTGGGCCAGCGACTGGCCGCATCCGGTCTCGGTGAAGCAGCCGCCCAACGACGCCGATCTGCTCGAGCTGATGTACCGCTACGCGCCGGACCAGGCCACGCTGGAGAAGATCCTGGTGCACAATCCGGCAAGGCTGTTCGGGTTTCCTGATTAGTCTAGAGGGCTCGAGGCTCGCCACGAGCGCGGTGCGCTCCCTCTCCCGCTTGCGGGAGAGGCGGGGGGAGGGCTCTTACCTCTCGGGGATTCTTCGTTGTTGTGACACCCTCTCCCCAACCCTCCCCCGCAAGCGGGGAGGAAGCGCACCTTCCTGGTCGCTGCCACAATCGAGCCCGATCTCATTCTGCTTCAGGAGGCGCCGCGCTCACCCAGCCAGCCGATCCCGCACGCCGGCTGCGATCTCGAACGAGTGCAGCCGCGCGGCGTGGTCGTAGATCTGGCCAGTGGTCATCAGCTCGTCCGCGCCGGTCTCGGAGATCAGCGTCTTCAGTTTCTGTTCGACCACTTCAGGCGTGCCGACCGCGGAGCAAGACAGCGACTGGCCGACCATGGCCTTCTCCGCGGGCGACCACAGTGCGTCCATGTCGTCCGTGGGCGGCGGCAGCGGGCCCGGCGTGCCGCGGCGCAAATTGATGAACTGCTGCTGCAGCGATGAGAACATGCGCTGCGCCTCCGCGTCGCTGTCGGCCGCGAACACATTGACGCCGACCACCGCGTAGGGCTTGTCGAGCTGCGCCGAGGGCTCGAAGCGCGCACGATACTCGCGCAGCGCCGGCATCATCATCTGGGGCGCGAAATGCGAGGCGAAGGCGAACGGCAGGCCGAGCATGCCTGCAAGCTGCGCGCCGAAGGTGCTAGATCCCAGGATCCACAGCGGCACCTTGGTCCCCATGCCGGGCACGGCGCGGATCGCCTGGTTCGGCTGCACGTCGCCGAGCAGCGCCTGCAATTCCAGCACGTCCTGCGGAAAATTCTCGGACGTGGTGGCAAGGTCGCGCCGCAGCGCCCGTGCCGTGAACTGGTCGGTGCCCGGCGCGCGGCCGAGCCCGAGATCGATCCGCCCGGGATAGAGCGATTCCAGCGTGCCGAACTGCTCGGCGATGACCAGCGGCGAATGGTTCGGCAGCATGATCCCGCCGGAGCCGACGCGGATCGTCTTGGTGCCGCCCGCGATATGTCCGATCACCACCGACGTCGCCGCGCTCGCGATGCCCGTCATGTTGTGATGCTCGGCCAGCCAGAACCGCTTGTAGCCCCAGGCCTCGGCATGCCGGGCCAGATCGAGCGAATTGGCAAACGCCTGCGCCGCATCGCCACCCCTGCGGATGGGAGCGAGGTCGAGCACTGAGAAGGGGATCATGGCGGGTCCGGATGAGGGCGCGCGGGGATGCGCGCCGGGCTCTCACATGTAGTGCCGTCCGGGTCCCGATGTTAGCGCGGCACGGCCACGCAAATGCAGGCGCAAAGATGCCATTCAAAATCGCTGTGCCCGACCGGACGCGGGGTCGGCCGCCAAAAGAAGCCGGGCATGTGGCGCCAGCGTTACAGCGAAGGCCGCGAAACTCAGCTAGGTTCATGAGGATTGCTTGACTTTTGATATCGAGCTGGAGAGCGGTTATGAAGCGCATCCTCAGTGGTATCGTGTGTTTGGCGTCATTGATCGCGGCCGACGCACACGCGGCTCCGCCTGCCGTCTACAATTGGAACGGCTTCTACGCCGGCCTCAATCTCGGCTATAGCTGGGGCAACTCCTCCACCACCCAATCGTTTTCTGACTCGGCAAGCGGAGCGTTGCTGAGTTCAGGCACCAGCGGTTTCGACATGACCGGTGTGATTGGCGGCGGCCAGGCCGGCTACAATTGGCAGCGGATGAACTGGGTGTTTGGCGTCGAGGCCGACTTCCAGGGATCGGGACAAAAGGGCAATAATACTGCCGTTTGCGCCGGCGGAACCCTGGCCGCGGCTCCGTTCAACGGCGCCTGCACGCCGGGCCATATCGGCGACACCGCGCCGTTCAACACTCCGGGCGTGCCGGTCGTTTTCGGTCTCAACCAGAGCCTGGAATGGTTCGGCACCATCCGCGGCCGTGTCGGCACCACTTTCACGCCTGTCATTCTGGGTTATGTGACAGGCGGTCTCGCCTATGGCGAGGTCAGCACCAGCGGCGCCGTCAGCGGCACCAATATCACCGGTCCGCAGGGCACGAACGTTGTCGTTCTGACGTCGGCCGCGACGTCGTTCGGCGATCGCAGCACGCGGGCGGGCTGGACCTTGGGCTGCGGCCTCGAAGGTCTCATCGGCGCGAATTGGTCCGCCAGGGCCGAATATCTCTACATCGACCTCGGCACGGTCTCGGGAACGGCCATCACGCCGGTCACCTCTCCCAGCGGCGCACCGGTGGCAGTGCGGTATTCGTCTCACGTCACCGACAACATCTTCCGCGTCGGCTTCAATTATCGGTTCGGCGGGCTGTGACCGCGATCTGCGGCATGAAGCTGCAGGATAGACAAGGCTCAGCGAAACCCATCCGGTCTTAGCCGTTCACAACGCTGTTATTGCAGCCTGTCGCACCCTTGGTCCCAACTGGGCGTCTTGCGCTTGTTGTTGTACGCTTGGCGGAGCAACTGCGCGCTCGCCGGGAGGAAGCATATGACCATGGTCGTACTCAGCCGCCGCAGCCTCCTAGCCGCCAGTGGCTCCGCTCTCGCAACCGGGGTCCTGGCAACCAGCGTCTCCGGCCTGCTGTTGCCTGCCCGCGCGGACGGGCTCGCACCGACCGACTCGATGTCGGGCGGGGCGAACAACTACCGCAAGGGCGCGCCGGTCGTGGAGCGGATCGGCAAGGGCGGCTTCTGGATGAGCGGCACCGTCCGCCGCGCCGGCGACGGCGCTCCGCTCGCCGGCCAACGCATCCAGATCTGGGCGCACACGGTCGAAGGGCAGGAGCACGAGCCGCAGAGTCACGGCGCCACGCTCACCGACAAGGACGGCAAGTTCCGGCTCGAGATGCCGCAGATCATTCCCATCTTCGGCCAGCCGCATGGCCACCTCGCCTATGACAGCGGCGACTTCAAAACGGTCTTCCTGCGGCCGGTGATGCGGAGCGCAAAGGAAACCAGCCTGGAAGCGCACTTCGTCCTTCAGTCGGCCTGATCGAATTGCGAACCACGCGGTGGAGACTGGCCAAGGTGATCCTGATCTGGGTCGCCCTTGCTTTGGCCGTCTGCGTTCCGATCGCCGCCGCCGCGGGGAGCGAGCAACTCGCATGGCGCGGCCCGGTCTACATCCTGGCCGGCTTCGCGGGGATCATTGCGCTCGGTCTCGTGCTCATTCAGCCCCTGCTGATCGGCGGATACTTACCGGGATTCTCGGCCTATCGCGGCCGGCGCGCCCATCACTGGATCGGCGGCGCGCTTGCTCTGGCGATCGTGATCCATGTCGCCGGCCTCTGGATCACCAGCCCTCCCGACATGATCGACGCCCTGACCTTCTCATCGCCGACGCCCTTCTCCCCCTTCGGCGTGATCGCGATGTGGGCCATCTTCACCGTCGCGCTTCTGGCGCTGCTGCGCCGGCGATTGGGACTTCGACCGCGAACCTGGCGCTTCGTTCACATACCGCTGGCGATCGTCATCGTCGCAGGCAGCGTGGTCCATTGCCTGCTGATCGAGGGGACAATGGAGACGATCTCGAAGGCGGCGCTCTGTGCGCTCATCCTTGGGGTAACCGTAAAAGCCATGGTCGACCTGCAGGTGTGGCGAAAGCGAAGGACGCTCCGTGGGGAGAGTGTTGCGCGGCAGTGAGCCGAGGCGACCAAGTCCCATCCGAGACTTCCCGATCCCATCCTTTATGTGCAGAATGGTAGGAGCCAAGGATCGTCGTCGAGCCGGGAGGATCTGGAAATGGCAGAGCAGACAATTCACTTCGACGACGGTGCCGCCTACGAACAGATGATGGGAATTTGGAGCCGGTTCGCTGGCGAGATATTCCTTGATTGGCTGGCGCCTCCCCGGGGTTTGCGGTGGATCGACATCGGTTGCGGCAACGGGGCCTTTACTGAACTGCTGGTCGAGCGATGCAGCCCCGTCGAGGTCCAGGGCATTGATCCCTCGGCAGAGCAGCTCGCTTATGCGCGTACACGGCCCGCGGCGCGCGTGGCCAGGTTTCGCCAGGGTGATGCCATGGCGCTCCCTTTCGCCGACGGCAGCTTCGATGCGGCGGTGATGGCATTGGTTCTCGTGTTCGTTCCGGATCCCGCCAAGGGCGTCAGCGAGATGGTGCGAGTCGTTGTCCCCGGCGGTGCGGTCGTGACGTACATGTGGGACATGTTGGGTGGCGGCTTTCCGCTTGATCCGATCTACGACGAGATGAAGGCAATGGGCATTGCGGCAACCCGCCCGCCGCGGATGGACGCGTCACGAACGGAAGCGCTGCGAGACCTGTGGACCGGAGCAGGTCTCGAGGATGTGCAAACGCGAGAGATTACAGTGCACCGGACGTTCTCCAGTTTCGATGATTTCTGGGCAACAAATCTGAAATCTCCTGCGGTTCGGCCTGCGGTCGCAGCGATGAAGGCGGGAGACGTCGAGATGCTCATCTCGCGGGTCCGTGCGCGCCTGCCGGCGGATGCCGATGGTCGCATCACCTACAATGCGCGCGCACACGCGATAAAGGGGCGCCGGCCCAGATAGCTTGCAGCGCGGAGGATCGCCATGGCTGTCAGTGCCCCCGATCTGAAAGCATTCCTGCTCGCGACGCCGTTCTTCGGCGGCCTCACGGACGCGAGCCTCGACCTGCTGATGTCGATGCTGGTCGAACGCAGCTTCGATGTCGGCGCGACCGTCGTGGCGGAAGGCGAGCCGGGACGCTCGCTGTTCATCGTCAAATCCGGCCGGCTGGCGGTGAGCAAGCGGACGAATTCGGGCAACGTCATCCCGATTTCCGTTTTGGAGCCCGGCGACTTCTTCGGCGAGATGACGCTGATCGAAATGCAAAATCGATCCGCCACGGTGATCGCGCTGAGTCCGACGGTGCTCTACGAACTGACCGCCCAGAAGCTCTACGCCTGCTACAAGGCCGATATCCACGCCTATGTGATCGTCCTGCAGAACATCAATCGCGAGCTATGCCGCCGGCTGCGCCGGGCGGACGATCGCTTCACCGGGCATCAGGTGGGTGAAGATGAGGCTCCTGCGAGATGAGTGCGCTGTAACTCCCGGCCAAAGCTGACCTTAGCTATTGCTCGCGCGAGGTCGCAGGTGATCCATAGCGGACCTCAGACCATCGAGCTGCCCTGATGTGGTCGACAGGCTCGTTGACATGTCGGCAAGCTCCGCCATATCGCCGTCAATGGCGCGTGATAGCATTCCGCTGAAGTCGGGCTACCGCCGGAAGGCGGTGTACACAACCGACCACGTAGCCTTTAAATCCGGGATCGCCTCTCACAACCCGTAAGCCCATTGCGCGCGCCTCATCCTTGCAGCGCTCGACTTGGGCGCCGAACGCGGGATACTTTGCTACCGCGCAGGCCAATCGCATTCGGCCGGAAAGTGCCGCGCATTCCTGTGCATCGGCCGGCTTGGCGGCCGCGGTCATGCAAAGCAACAAAAGGACTCGGAAAGAGCGATGCATCTCAATTCCCAGAACTTGATTGAGACGGCATGAACTCTAGCTAAACCTTGAGCAGCAAGCGAGTCTCGATGCGCCGACGGCAAAAAACCAGGTTCAGCGCGATCCCACCCCCAGCCGGAAAATTGCCGCTTGAGATGTCCTCCGCAATCATGAAGGGATTGGACTTTGCTGGTCCGCTTGCGCGGTGCAGCTTGAGCCGGCGGCTGCTCATTCCGCAGTCCCGCATCTGGCCCCATAGCGGAAGTCTGCTCGATGTCAGTTTGTGTCCCTTTCCTGTGGTGGGGCGATATACGAGCTTAAGCCCACGATGTGCGCCAATCTGACCCGTCGGGCAAAACACCCGCGCCACCCAAAACCCCGTCAACCCTCCCTCACAAAAATATTCCACTTTACCGAAATTCGGTTTTGCGGCATATAACCGCCATCCCGATCCAGGGAGAGGGGCGATCGTCCGTCGTAACGAAACGTGGATCGGGGTGCGGTGGACGCGGCAGTGCCGGGCACGCGAAGGCGGGACAAGGGCGAGATGAACCTCGTGAGGTCTTGGCTAGCGTGCGGACGAACGGCGCCCAAGTCCTGCGAAGCCCTTCGGGCGAAGCAGGATGAGCTGCGTACGGCAAAATCGTGTGGTCCTGGCCGTCGTTGCTACGGTCAAGCCTTGCGGAGATGGATCGGGGCTCAACCGGGTCTTTGGCCATCGCCAATTCGCAAGGCGACGGTGACAAGAAGGAACTCGTCGCCGGGGAGAGCACGGCATAAGCCGTCAACCCACTGCGCAGGGAAGGCCGAGTGTTCGGCTACACCTGTATGCTGCTGTGCGGTCTCTTTGCGCTACGTTTTCGCGCAGCGGACCGCGGGTGCCAGCCGGCACCCGGTCTTCCCTGCGCCCTCTTCACTTAAGGGGGCAACGGAAACCAGCAAAACTCGGGCCTCCAATGCCGCGAGAAGGCTGCTTCATGCGTGATTCAGCTGAAGAATGGTGCTGCCAGACAGGATTGAACTGTCGACCTCTCCATTACCAATGGAGTGCTCTACCACTGAGCTACGGCAGCATGTGCTGGGATGAGAATCGGCCGCCACAGGGGCCTACCAAGCGGGCCGATATCTGCCACAAGCCCCCCTCCTGTGCAAGCTTGCCGGCCCCGCGAAATCGATAAAATCGGGCCGGTTGCGCGCCGGAATCGGCCATTTCGTCCCGAAATGACCGGTTTTCGGCGATCCGGTTCCGCAAATTCCCAACCAACTGGCCAGTTGGCCGCGGTGCCGGAATCGGCCCATTTTGAGTTTCGCACGATCGGATCGCGCTTGCCTCTTGAGCTGCCGTATTCGCTGGGCATGTTATCGCCGATCGCTGTAATGGACCGGTGATGGCTGACGAGAACGACAACAGCGCGAGGCAGGACGCAAAGCAGGACTCGCGACAGGCGCGAGCGTCCCGGGACGACCGTCTGAAATCGGCGCTGCGCGAAAACCTGAAGCGGCGGAAGCTGCAGGCGCGCGAACGCGCCGCAACCGCCGAGCCCTCGCAAAATGACGATGGTTCCCTAAATGAGGACGTCGCCGGCAAGACCGGTGGCTGAAGACTGGCAGCTAGAATCCGGCGGCTGGAATTTTTTGGAGTGCATGGAAGTGGCAATGGGGCAGGACGAATCGCAACGAACCGACGGTGACGCGCAGATGTCGCGGTTCACCCGCCCTGAGCAGACGTTTCCGGCACTGACATCGGCCGAGATCGAGCGCATGCGGCATTTCGGCGAGGTTCGCACCTACGCAGATGGAGAGCTGCTGTTCGAGACCGGCAAGCCCGGGCCGGGCATGTTCGTCGTGCTCAAGGGCCATGTCGCCATCACCCAGCGTGATGGCCTCGGCAACGTGACGCCGCTGATCGACCAGGGGCCGGGACAATTTTTGGCCGAGCTCAGCCAGTTGTCCGGCCGCCCGGCGCTGGTCGACGGCCGCGCCGAGGGCGATGTCGAGACGCTGCTGCTGCCGCCGGAGCGCCTGCGGGCGCTGCTGGTCGCCGAGGCCGACCTCGGCGAGCGCATCATGCGCGCGCTGATCCTGCGCCGGGTCAATCTGCTCCAGGCCGGCGTCGGCGGCGTGGTGCTGATCGGTCCGTCGCATTCGGCCGGCGTGGTGCGGTTGCAGGGTTTCCTCACCCGCAACGGCCAGCCGCATCATCTGCTCGATCCCGAGCGTGATCGCGACGCCGCGGAAGTGATCGCGCGCTATTCGCCCAAGCCGGAAGACTGGCCGCTGGTCGTCGCCGCCAGCGGCGAGGTGCTGCGCAACCCCGGCGAAACCGAGCTTGCCCGCGCCATCGGCATGATCGGCGGAGCAAAGGACGATCGCATCTACGACGTCGCGGTCGTCGGCTCCGGACCGGCCGGGCTCGCCACCGCGGTCTATGCCGCATCCGAAGGGCTGTCGGTCGCGGTGCTCGACACCCGCGCCTTCGGCGGCCAGGCCGGCGCCAGCGCGCGCATCGAAAACTACCTCGGCTTTCCGACCGGCATTTCCGGCCAGGCATTGACCGCGCGCGCATTCACCCAGGCCCAGAAATTCGGTGCCGAGATCATGATTCCCGTCACGGTGAAGTCGCTCGACTGCACGCGCAGGGATGGCGCATTCTCAGTGGCGCTCGACGGCTGCGACCCCCTGCGCGCGCGCGCGATCGTGGTCGCCAGCGGCGCGCGCTATCGCCGGCCGGAGATCGAGAATCTCGACAGGTTCGAGGGCCGCGGTGTCTGGTACTGGGCCTCCCCGGTCGAGGCGAAGTTGTGCGCCGGCGAGGAGGTCGCGCTGGTCGGCGCCGGCAATTCGGCGGGGCAGGCGGCCGTGTTCCTGTCGGGGCACGCCAGAAAGGTGCTGATGATCATCCGCGGCGGCGGGCTGGGCGCCAGCATGTCGCGCTATCTCATCGAGCGCATCGAAGCGACACCCAACATCGAATTGATGTTCAACACCGAGATCTCCGCGCTCGAGGGCGACGAAGCCTCGCTGCTGCGGCGCATCCGCCTGAAGAGCCGGCTGTCGAACGACGAGGAATCCGCCGACATCCGCAATCTCTTTCTGTTCGTCGGCGCCGATCCCGCCACCGGCTGGCTCGACGGTTGCGGCATCACGCTCGATCGCGGCGGCTTCGTCGTGACAGGCGCCCAGTCCGAGCAGAACCAGGGCCGCCTTGTCGCGCCGCTGGAGACCTCGGTGCCCGGTGTCTACGCCGTCGGCGACGTCCGCTCCGGCTCGGTCAAGCGCGTCGGCGGCGCCATCGGCGAGGGCGCGCAGGTCGTGGCCTCCCTGCACGGCTATCTCGGCGACGCCGCAAAACCGGCGCTTTAGATCATGATCCGGAAAAGTGTGCAGCGGTTTTCCGAAAAGATCATGCTCAAACAATAAGCCTAAGGCGCGATCACGACTGGAACCAACCACGATCGCGCGTTAGTCAAGGAGAAGACGAGGGAACGGCAAGTCGATTGAGGCTTGCCATCTTGCCGTGTCATGCGGGACTATCGCCTCATCCTGAGGAGCCGCGACAGCGGCGTCTCGAAGGATGAAAGGCCCAGCCGCCAAAGCCGGGCCTTCATGGTTCGAGACGCGTGCTTCGCATCATGAGGATCTACAAACAAAACGCTTAAAGGGAGGACTCAATGGCCGAACTCGTCGTGCTCTACAAGACGCCCAAGGATGCTGCCGCCTTCGACAAGCATTATGCCGAGACCCACATTCCGCTCGCCAAGAAACTTCCCGGCCTGAAGAAATACGCAGTCAGCACGGGCCCGGTCGGCTCCCCCGCCGGACCTTCCGGAGTCCACCTCGTCGCCATTCTCAGCTTCGACAACGTAGCCGCCATCCAGGCGGCATTCGGCAGCGAAGCAGGCAAGGCGGCCGCGGGTGACGTGCCGAAATTCGCCAGTGGCGGCGCCGACCTCTTGATCTTCGACACCAAGGACGTGTGAGGCTTCGTCGTGTCGGCCCGCCGACCGCGGGCCGGCGCTGCGGCGATCGATTCAACTTTCGTCGAAAGCCTGCCGTCGTTTGCGACAACGATGCAAAAAATTCAGCCATGCGTTTTTCGATTCGCACGATGACGCATGGCTGCGCACGCATGTGTGACGCCAGCGCATGTGGCAATCTGATGAGGGCCGTAATATCAATCCCCGATCTCAATGCGCAGAGTAGGAGAGATGTCATGGTTCTTGGGTTGAGCTTGCCCGCCTTCACACTGGTCCATGTCATCATCAGCCTGATCGGCATCGCCGCCGGCCTCGTCGCGATGTTCGGCCTGCTCGGCTCCAAGCCGATGCCGGGCCTGACCGCGATCTTCCTGCTGTTCACGATTCTGACCAGCGCCACCGGCTTCCTGTTTCCGTTCAAGGAGCTGCTGCCGTCGCATATCATCGGCATCATCTCGCTGGTCCTGCTCGCGGTCGCCTGCATCGCGCTCTACGGCATGAAGCTCGCCGGCATCTGGCGTCCGGTCTACATCGTGACCGCGATGATCTCGCTCTATTTCAACGTCTTCGTGCTGGTGATCCAGTCGTTCCTGAAAGTGCCGGCGCTCGCCGCGCTCGCACCGGCCGTACCGCCGGCGCCGCCGTCGGGCCCGGTGTTCGCCGTGGTGCAGGGCATCGTGCTGGTGTTCTTCGTGCTGCTCACTATCCGTGCCTGGCGCCGCTTCAGGCCGATGGCGTTTGCCTGATCGCCCGATCTTCGCCACCGCAGGGCGGTGCGCGGCATCGACCTCGAACGCTTGCACAACCATCTCCCGCTTGCCGGCTCGCGCCTCGCGCGCGCCGCACTGAGTCTCACTGAAGGAGCCATTCATGCCCACGATCACCACCAAGGACGGCGTCGAGATCTTCTACAAGGACTGGGGTGCGGGCCAGCCGATCGTGTTCAGCCATGGCTGGCCGCTGTCGGCCGACGACTGGGACGCGCAGATGATTTTCTTCGCTAACCAAGGCTACCGCGTCATCGCCCATGACCGTCGCGGCCATGGCCGCTCCTCGCAGGTCTCCGACGGCCACGACATGGATCACTACGCCGATGATCTTGCGACTGTCACGGCGCATCTCGACTTGAAGAACGCCATCCACGTCGGCCACTCCACCGGTGGCGGCGAGGTCGTGCACTACATCGCGCGCCATGGCGAGAGCCGGGTGGCGAAGGCCGCGATCCTCTCCGCCGTCCCGCCGCTGATGGTGCAGACCGCGGCCAATCCCGGCGGCCTGCCGAAGAGCGTGTTCGACGGTCTCCAGGCTCAGCTCGCCGCCAGCCGCACCGGCTTCTACCGCGACCTCGCCGCCGGTCCGTTCTATGGCTACAACCGCCCCGGCGCACAACCGTCGGAAGCGGTGATCCAGAACTGGTGGCGCCAGGGCATGATGGGCGGTGCGAAGGCGCATTACGACGGCATCGTCGCGTTCTCCCAGACAGACTTCACCGAGGATCTGAAGAAGATCACCGTGCCGGTGCTGGTGATGCACGGCGACGACGACCAGATCGTGCCTTACGCCGATTCCGCGCCGCTGTCGGCCAAGTTGCTCAGGAACGGCACGCTGAAGACCTACAAGGGTTTTCCGCACGGCATGCCGACGACGCACGCCGAGACCATCAACGTGGACCTGCTGGCGTTCTTCAAGGGGTGAGGGCGCTCACTTCAATATCGCCCTGATCGCATCGAAGGTGCGCTTCACGAAAGCTTCCGGCTTCTCCCGCGCGCCTTCGCCGATCCAGCTCTCGCCGCCGACGCGCATCGCGCCGGTGGCGATCATCGCGACGAGCCGCGCGTTCAGCTTGTCCGATTTGCTTCGGGCGCGCTGCGCGAGCCCGTCCGCCAGCGCCCGCTCGATCGTCTCGTATTTGAGCTGGTCGCGGGCCTGAAGCGCGGGATTGTCGCGCTTGAGCCGCGACATCGCCGCAGCCTCCGCCGGATCGATCCGCTTGACCGCCGCCGCGATCGCATTCTCCGCCGCGGTCAGCATGGATTCGTCCGCGGGCCGCGCCACGACCTCCGCGACCAGCGCGGCCGCGGCGCCCTCCTGCCAGGCAGTGACCACGTCCTCTTTCGAGGCGAAATAATGGAAGAAGCTGCGGCGCGACACGTCCGCCGCGGCCGCGATATCGTCGATGGTCGTGGCCTCGAAGCCGCGCTCCAGGAACAGCGCCATCGCCGCGCGGGCCAGCCGCTCGCGGGTGGCCTGCAGCTTGCGTTGGCGCAGGCCGGTACTATCAGGGGATTTGACCCGTGCCGGCAATGGCTTGGCGCGTGTCCTGACCGATATTCTGGCGGGCTTCGAAGCCTTCAAATGATTTCACCTCTTGCAAAGTTGCACCAAGTGCACATTTAGACCGGTCGCGGGCCTCATTCCAGCCCCGAACGGAGACCGGCATGACCGACTGGACCACGGCAGACATCCCCTCTCTGGGCGGCAAGACCGCCGTCGTGACCGGAGCGACGGGCGGCCTCGGCTACGAGACGGCGATGGCGCTGGCGGGCGCCGGTGCCATTGTCATACTCACCGGGCGCAACGACGCAAAGGGCCTGCGAGCGATCGAGGGCATTTGCGAGCGCTTTCCCAACGCATTGATCGCCTACGAGCATCTCGACCTCGCCAGCCTCGCATCCGTCGCCGATTTCACGAGGCGCTTTGCCGCCAGCAACGAGCAGCTCGACCTCCTCGTCAACAATGCCGGCGTGATGGCGCTGCCGAAGCGGCAGCAGACGGAGGATGGTTTCGAGATGCAGCTCGGTACCAATTATTTCGGCCACTACGCGCTGACGGCGCGGCTGTTGCCGCAGCTTCGCCGTGCGAAGGCGTCGCGCGTCGTCAATCTGTCGAGCCTTGCGCACCGCTCCGGCGCGATCAATTTCGAGGATCTGCAAGCCAAGCATTCCTATCGTCCCTGGCGGGCCTATTGCCAGTCCAAGCTTGCGATGCTGATGTTTTCGCTGGAGTTGCAGCGCCGCAGCCTTGCGGCCGGCTGGGGCCTGACGAGCCTTGCCGCCCATCCCGGCTACGCGCGGACCGATCTCATCGCGAATGGCCCGGGCGCCAACACCCTCCAGTCGCGGGTGAGCCGCTGGCTGCAGCCTTTCATCAGCCAGTCTGCCGCAGACGGCGCGCTGCCAACCCTGTTCGCGGCGACCTCGCCGGACGCGGAGCCCGGCGGATATTACGGTCCGGACTGGTTCTACGAATTGAAGGGGCCACCCAGGCCGGCGAAGGTCATGCCGCAGGCGAAGGATCTTGCCGCCGCAGCCATGCTGTGGGATGTCTCGGCAACGTTGACCGGTGTATCCTTCGACGAAATCGCGGCCGCCGCATGAGCCGCGACCTTGGTGGAAGCGTCCCGATGCAAGTCATCGTCTTCGGCGCGACCGGCATGGTCGGGCAGGGCGTCTTGCGCGAATGCCTGATCGATCCCGGCATCGCGCGCGTGGTTGTTGTGGGACGCAGCCCGACCGGCGTGCGCAACCCCAAGCTCACCGAAATCATACACGGCGATTTCACCGACTACGCGGCGATCGCAGCGCAGCTCACGGGCTTCGACGCCTGCTTCTTCTGCCTCGGCGTCTCCTCGATCGGCATGACCGAGGAACGCTACCGCCATCTCACCTACGACCTCACGCTCGCGGCGGCGACGACGCTGGCGAGGCTCAATCCGCGAATGACGTTCGTCTATGTCACCGGCGCCGGCACCGATTCCACCGAGCAGGGATCGCGGATGTGGGCGCGGATCAAGGGCAAGACCGAGAACGATCTGCTCAAGCTGCCGTTCAGGGCCGCCTACATGTTCCGGCCCGGCGCGATCCAACCCCTGCACGGTGCCCGTTCCAAGACCGCCTGGGTGCAGGCCGTATATGCCGCGACCTGGCCACTCTGGTCGGTGCTGCGCCGGCTCTCGCCGCGGCTCGTCACCTCGACCGAGCAGGTCGGCCGCGCCATGATCCGCGTCGCCCGAGAGGGGTATCCGCGGAAGCTGCTGGAGATGGAGGATATCAATAGCCTCTAGTCCGCCGGCCCGCTAGTTTGCGCGGAAATTTCGCGGTCCGCGCGCGTTGAGCCCGGTCCGCCCTGAAGGAGAAGCACCGGCGATGTCTCCCCAGCTCAAATTGATCGCGCTCGATGCCGACGACCTCGCCGTGATCTCGGCCCATGTCCAAGACGCCCGCGTTGAGACCGGCGACATCATCTGGCGGCAAAGCGAAAAGCGGCTTGTGGTCGGGATGAGCCGGCTGGACTGGGAGCAGACGCTGGACGGCGACGCCGCGCCGCGCCGTCTGGTCGCCGCACTTCGCTTCGACCGCGTGCTCGCGTGCAAATCGCGCAACATCGAC
The DNA here is from genome assembly GCF_024519855.1 of Bradyrhizobium sp. Bra78. NCBI lineage: Bacteria > Pseudomonadati > Pseudomonadota > Alphaproteobacteria > Hyphomicrobiales > Nitrobacteraceae > Bradyrhizobium > Bradyrhizobium sp. Bra78. Next base: position 145,884 of record NZ_JALJRE010000011.1, read on the forward strand.
CTTGCCGCGCCGGACAACGTCCTGGACCTCGTCGGCATCGAGTTTCACCCCCAGGACGGCCGCGACGAGGAGCCAAGCGGCAGCGCCCTGCTGTTGTTCGCCCAAGGCGGCGCCATCCGTCTCGACGTCGAATGCCTGGAATGCGAGCTGACCGACCTCGGGGGCGACGAACTGGGGGCGGGGTTGGAGATCGAGGGGGAGGGGTGAGCTGGCCGGTATACCAGCCAGATTTGCTCGGGCATGGTCCCAGCCTTCGCCGGCACGACACGTCTCAAGGGTTGACGGCGGGGGGCCGCCGCGCCATTGCAGGGGGCCTTGTGACGCCAATCTGCCCCCCAAAGACCAGCCAAAAGACTGTCGTAAAATGCCCGTTCGCCTCGACCGCAGCAGCGCCGATTTTGACCAGCGATTTGCGGGCTTCCTTGCCGCCAAGCGCGAGGTGTCGGCCGACGTCGAGGCTGCCGCGCGCGGTATCGTCGACGATGTGGCGAGGCGCGGCGATGCCGCCCTGCTCGAGGCCACGGCGAAGTTCGACCGGCTGACGCTGGACGCATCCGGGCTTCGGATCACTGCCGCCGAGATCGAGGCTGCGGTCAAGGCCTGCGATGCCGCGACACTGGACGCGCTCAAGCTCGCGCGCGACCGCATCGAGACCTACCACCGCCGCCAATTGCCGAAGGACGAGCGCTTCACCGACCCGCTCGGCGTCGAGCTCGGCTGGCGCTACACCGCGATCGAATCCGCCGGCCTCTACGTCCCTGGCGGCACCGCAGCCTATCCCTCCTCGGTGCTGATGAACGCGGTGCCGGCAAAGGTCGCCGGCGTGGCGCGTCTCGTCATGGTGGTGCCGTCTCCCGACGGTAAGCTCAACCCGCTGGTGCTGGCGGCGGCCTCGCTTGGCGGCGTCACCGAAATCTACCGCGTCGGCGGTGCGCAGGCCGTGGCCGCGCTCGCACACGGCACCGCGACGATCGCGCCGGTGGCCAAGATCGTCGGACCCGGCAATGCCTATGTTGCCGCCGCAAAGCGGCTGGTGTTCGGCAAGGTCGGCATCGACATGATCGCCGGTCCCTCCGAGGTGCTGGTCATCGCCGACGATACCGGCAATGCCGACTGGATCGCTGCCGATCTGTTGGCGCAGGCCGAGCACGATGCCAGCGCGCAATCGATCCTGATCACCGACTCGCCGCGCCTTGCCGCCGATGTCGAAAAGGCGGTCGAGGCGCAGTTGAAGACGCTGCCGCGGGCCGCGATCGCCGGCGCCTCGTGGGCCGATTTCGGCGCCATCATCATGGTGAAGAACCTCGACGACGCCATTCCCCTTGCCGACGCCATTGCCGCCGAGCATCTCGAGATCATGACGACGGATCCCGACGCGCTCTCCGCCAGGATACGCAATGCCGGCGCCGTGTTCCTCGGGCCGCATACGCCGGAAGCGATCGGCGACTATGTCGGCGGCTCCAATCACGTGCTGCCGACGGCGCGCTCGGCACGGTTCTCGTCGGGTCTATCGGTGCACGATTTCCTCAAGCGCACCTCTATCCTGAAATGCGGCCCGGATCAGCTTCGTGCGCTGGGCCCGGCCGCGATGACGCTCGGTAAGGCGGAGGGGCTCGACGCCCATTCGCGCTCGATTGGATTGCGCCTCAATCTGTCATGACCCAGCCGCCCGAACATGACGACTCGACCAATCGCATCGTCGCGGTCACGCTCGATGAGGAGTCGATCGGCCGTTCCGGTCCCGACATCGAGCACGAGCGCGCGATCGCGATCTACGATTTGATCGAGCAGAATTTGTTCGCGCCTGATGGTGCCGACGGGAAGGGCCCGTTCACGCTGCATATCGGCATTACCGGCAGCCGCCTGATGTTCGACATCCGCCGCGAGGACGGCACGCCCGTGGTCGCGCATCTGTTGTCGCTGACGCCGTTCCGTCGGATCGTGAAGGACTATTTCATGATCTGCGACAGCTACTACCAGGCGATCCGCACCGCGACGCCAGACAAGATCGAGGCCATCGACATGGGCCGCCGCGGCATCCATGACGAGGGATCGCGCACGCTGCAGGAGCGGTTGAAGGGCAAGGTGCGGGTCGATTTCGAGACCTCGCGCCGGCTGTTCACCCTCATTACTGTTCTGCACTGGAAGGGCTAAGCGCGATGGCGGGTCCGCCACGCGCACGCGATCCACAATCGGTGCTGTTCGCCTGCGCCATGAACAGCGTGCGCTCGCCGATGGCCGAGAGCCTGCTGCGGCACATGTTTCCTCAAGGACTCTACGTGAAGTCGGCCGGCGCGCGGCGCGGCGAGCTCGATCCGTTCGCGGTCAGCGTGATGGCCGAGCTCGGCCAGGACATCTCCAGCCACAAGCCGCAGACCTTCGAGGAGCTGGAGGATTGGGAGGGGTTGAATTTCGACCTCATCATCACGCTCTCGCCGGAGGCGCACCACAAGGCGCTGGAGCTGACCCGCACGCTCGCCGCCGACGTCGAATACTGGCCGACGCACGATCCCACCACCACCGAAGGCAGCCGCGACCAGAAGCTCGCTGCCTATCGCGAGGTCTGCGACCAGCTCCTGATGCGCATCCGCAGGCGGTTTACGAAGGTCGGCGCGGCGAGCGGCTAGCCGTAACACCCGCGTCACAGACTGAGGGCACACGCATGTCGGAAGCCACGAATCAGTAAAGTCCGGGTTCCGGGTTGTGAAATCAGCCCCCTTCCGATAGGTTCCGCGCGCAATTCACCCCCTGCTTCATCCCCCAAATCACCTGATGCTCGGCCGCCCCAAATTCGTTCTTGCCTCCGGTTCGCCGCGGCGCCTGTCGCTGCTCAACCAGGCCGGCATCGAGCCGGACGCGCTCCGGCCGGCCGACGTCGACGAGACGCCGAAGCGGGGCGAGCTGCCGCGTGCTTGCGCCAACCGCCTCGCGCGGGCCAAGGCCGATGCGGCGCTCAAATCGGTGCAGCTGGACGACGAGCTGCGCGGCGCCTTCATCCTCTCCGCCGATACGGTTGTGGCGGTCGGCCGCCGCATCCTGCCCAAGGCCAACCTCGTCGACGAGGCCGCGCAGTGCCTGCGGCTGCTGTCGGGTCGCAACCACCGGGTCTACACCGCAATCTGCCTCGTCACGCCGCGCGAGGCCTTCCGCCAGCGCCTGGTCGAGACCCGGGTCCGCTTCAAGCGCCTGTCGGAGGATGACATCCAGGCCTATATCGGCTCCGGCGAATGGCGCGGCAAAGCCGGTGGCTACGCCGTGCAGGGCATTGCCGGCTCGTTCGTGGTGAAGATGGTGGGCTCCTACACCAACGTGGTCGGCCTTCCGCTCTACGAGACCACCACGCTGCTTGGCGGCGAGGGTTTTCCGATCCGCTTCGGCTGGCTCAACGCCACCGCGGTGTGAGCGCACTGACAAAAATCTCGAAAACAACCCCATGCAAAGTAGAATGGCCCGACCGGACTCCGGCGGGGAAGCAGGCGCCGCCGCCCGTGGAACCCGTTTGCCGACAGGCTCTTAAACTTCCTCACTCCGTACAAGCTGCCGACATGATCGACGACCACGCCAAAAAGCCCGCCGCGCCCCTCAAAACCTGCCCGATCTGCGGCAAGCCGCAGTCCGAGGCAACCCGCCCGTTCTGTTCGCCGCGCTGCCGCGACGTCGACCTGAACCGCTGGCTGAAAGGCTCCTACGTCATTCCCGGCCGGGATGATGAGGCGGATGGCGAAGAATAATTGAACAATATCAATAATTTATAGGAGTCTCCGGTTTGCCGCGCGCCAGCCGCGGCAACGCCGCCGGATCTTGTGCACAGCCGGGCCGCGCCCGGCGAAGCCTTCAGGCGAAGCCGGGTGGACAGGCAGCTTCCAGCCCACTATAAACCGCCCGCTCGATGGGCCTTGACCATCTCTTTGGCCCTCATGTCGAGCATGCCCAGGTAGCTCAGTTGGTAGAGCATGCGACTGAAAATCGCAGTGTCGGTGGTTCGATTCCGCCCCTGGGCACCATTTCCTCGCTTCCCAAGCCGATGATCGGCCTCCTCCCGGCAGAGGCAGCCGCGGTTCGATGGTCGCATCAGCTTCGGCGCGCGAATACCAGCTGCCGGACATCGATCTTTCCGGCCCTGAACCCTGCCTCGCAGTAGCACAGATAATATTCCCACAGCCGCCGGAAGGGCTCGTCAAACCCGAGCGAGGTCAGGTCCGTCCATGCCTGGCCGAAGCTCGTTCGCCAGACCGCGATCGTCTTTGCATAGTCTTGCCCAAAGACCTGCTCGCGTACCAAAGGCATTTGCACGCGTTCGCCGAGCGAGCGCAGGACATTCGGCGAAGGCAGCATGCCGCCCGGAAAAATGTATCTCTGGATGAAGTCCACGCGCCGACGGTAGCTGTCGAAGAGCTCGTCCCGGACGGTGATCGCCTGGATACCGGCAAGACCACCCGGCTTGAGCCGCTGATGCAATTGATTGAAGTACGTCGGCCAGAATGGCTCGCCGACGGCCTCGATCATCTCGATCGAGGCGATACGGTCGAACTGCCCGTCCTGATCGCGATAATCCTGCAACCGGACCTCGACGTTTTCGCCGAGCCCGGCTTCGTGGATTCGTCGGCTCGCGAATGCGTGCTGCTCCTTGCTGATGGTGAGCGCCAATACCTTTGCGCCGCAAGTCCTGGCGGCATACTCGGCAAAGCCGCCCCAGCCGCAGCCGATCTCGAGTAGGGTATGGCCGGGCCGCAGCTCGATCGCCTTCGCCAGTTGGGCGTATTTGTGCCGTTGAGCGGCGAGCAGGTCGGTCGTCTCGGGCGAGAACAATGCCGACGAGTAGGTCATGCTGGGATCGAGCCAGGCCGCAAAGAACTCGTTCCCGAGATCGTAATGCGCGTGGATGTTCAGCCGCGATCCCTGCCTCGTGTTTCGGCGCAATCGATGAAGCGCCCGCCGGCAAAGCCGGACGAGCGCACTGCCGGCAAAGGCGTTGTCGACCAGGTCGTCGTTGAGACAGAACACGTAAAGAAGCTGGGATAGATCCGGCGTGCTCCAATCGCCGCGAACGTAAGCCTCGGCCATGCCGATATCGCCGCCAAGGACCAGACTTCGCGCGAAGGCGTAGCTGTTGATCTCGACGGTCGCCGACGGACCCGGATGCGTTCCTCGCAACGCGACGGTCCTGCCGTCGGGTAGGCGAACGTCCACGGTGCCAAGCTTGAGCCGCGAAGCAAGCCGCAGGGCGAGCCGCGCGAGGAAGGGAACGTCATCGAAGCGAGCAGTCTGGTGTGTGGCTGCGAGATCCATGGCTTCACATCTGGCGTTGGTTCGGACGGGGAACGTAGGGAACATTCTTCAGCCAAAGCCGGATCGCTTCCCAATGAATGGCCGCGATGACCTTGAAGGTGACAAAGGGCAGGGTGACGAGCGTCGCCAACAGCGAGCGGCTGGTCAGCGGGCGACGTTGCCCGGAGAATGCAGCCGCAAATATTGCGCCATGCTCGTCGGTCTGCACGATCCTGACCTTCAATTGCCGGTCGGGCGGGGAAATGCTGAAGCGATAACGCGTTTGCATGTCCATGAATGGCGAGACGTAGAACTCCTTCGCCTGGCATTGTCGTATGGTACGGCCGGCAGCAGCGTCCTCTACCGGGAGGACGTAGGAATGGATTTCGCCAAAGGTGTTGCGCACCTCGTAGATCAGCAGCGCAAGATTACCGCAACTTCCATAGCAGAAGTAGATCGAAAGCGGATTGAACACGTAGCCGAAGACCCGCGGATAACATAAAAGGAGGATGCGCCCTCCCGACAGATCGATATCGCGTTGTTCGGCCAGGCTTCGCACATGGTCGCTCAAGGATGCGCCGTTGCGCTTCCCGTGATCGGACTCGTGAAAGCTGAAGGCTGAGGCGCGATTGACGCCGAACAGGCGAGACTGGCGATCCGCCTCATCGAGCCGGTCGAGGTCGATCAGCAGGTTCATGACGCGGTAGGTGAACCTGTGGTGCGCAGGCCGCATTCGCGCGTGCATCACCCTGCCCAGGTAGAGCGCGGCTGCAGATGACGTCGCCGTTCGTTCTGGAGCGCTCGTTTGCAACATCTTTCTACTCAGCAGCCTGCGCCAACGCGCCGGATCGTCGCCACGGCACGGCACTGCCGAGTGCCTCGGCGACGGCGATGCCGGAGCGCAAGCCGTCCTCGTGGAATCCATAGCCGGTCCAGGCGCCGCAGAACCAGGTGCGGCGGTGCCCCTGAATTTCGGGAAGACGCCTCTGCGCGGCGAACGCGCCCGCGTCAAATTGTGGATGCGCGAATGTGAACTTGCCGAAAGTGAGATGAGGCGCCGGCTCGCAAGGGGGATTGAGGCTGACGAATAGCGGCTTGCGGTCGTCGATGCCCTGCAGCCGGTTCATCCAATAGGTGACGGCGACGTCGTTCTGGGCAGGCGCTTCGCGTCGCCAGCGCAGGAAGTTCCAGGATGCCCATGCATTGCGGCGTTTCGGCATGAGGTTGAGGTCGCGGTGCAGATAGGCCGTGTTTGGCGCGTACCGGATCGCGCCGAGAATGGATCGCTCGCGCGGGTCGGCGTCCGACAGCATCGCCAGGGTCTGATCGCTGTGACAAGCCATCACGACGGCATCGTAGGCGTCCTCATTGCCGTGACTGTCGCGGATCGTCACACCGTGCTCGGTTCGATGGACCGACGTCACGGCACGGCCGAGCCGGATGCAGCCCTTGAAGCTGGCCGTGAGCTTCTCGACATAGCGCCGGCTGCCGCCCTGGACGGTACGCCAGCGCGGCCGATCCAGATGCAACAGCCGGTGATTGTCGAAAAAGGCGGTGAAGTTTTCCGCGGGAAAGGAGAGGATGTCGGCCGAGGGCGACGACCAGATGGCGGCTCCCATCGGTCCCAGATAATCGCTGAACAAGCGCGGGCTGAATGCTCCCTTGCGCAGATATTCGCCGAGTGTGAGGTTCTGGAGCCGGCCAGCTCGCAAGTCGGAAACGCTTTCCCTGTTGAAGCGGAGGACCTCGGCCAGCATGCGAAAATACGACGGGGAGAAGAGATTACGCGGCTGAGCGAACAGACCGGAGGCGACCTGCAGGAAGGTCTCGCCGCCGCCCCGCCATTCGAATCGGCCATGGTCTGCCGACATCGCGAAGCTCATGCATGTCTCCTCGGTTTTCACGCCCAGATGCGCGAACAGAGACGTCAGTTCCGGGTAGTTTGGCTCGTTGAACACGATGAAGCCGATGTCGACGTCGATCTGTTCGCCATCGTAGTCAACGCGCACAGTATGACTGTGTCCGCCCGGTCGCAATTCGCGTTCGTAGACCGTCACGGCATGACGTTCGGACAGGAGCCATGCGGCGGCGTTGCCGGCAATTCCCGTCCCGATCACCGCCAAACGCATGCTCTGTCGCCCCCACTGTAATACCACCAGCGACGGCCGGAACATCCGGTTTCGGGCCAATGTCGTCCGTCGCCCGGCTCGGGACAGCTCCGATCGCTGACCGGCCACATGCGCACTCAGGAAACGTCGGCACGGACGGCCTGGATCACCCCCTTTCGTCCGGCGCATGGCGGGATATGAAACCGGGGCCTGGGGCGGACGTAATGATCAGAGTTTCCTTGCGGTGAGGGCATGGGTTTCCTGCAAATACTGACCATCGCTGGCATCGCCCTGGCCCTTTCGGTGTTGATGGGGCTGGCCTGGATCGTTCAGCAGCGAACGGGCAATTCCGGGTGGGTCGATACGATCTGGACTTACTCCGTCGGCCTCGTTGGAGCGGTTGCGGCCCTTTTGCCGCTCGCCGGGGCGCTGCCAGCGCGCCAGATGCTCGTGGGTACACTCGTGCTGCTGTGGTCGGCGAGGCTCGGGACGCACATCGCGCGCCGCGCCGCGGCGGGTATCGACGATCCGCGATATGCGAGCTATGCGCAGGAATGGGGCCCACGGGCGCCGCTTCGAATGTTCGCGTTCCTGCAGTCGCAGGCGTTCGCTTCGGTGCCGCTGCCATTCGCGGTCTTCCTGGCTGCACACGCTCCACGGGCCGCCCTGGGAGTTCAGGATTATGCCGGCGCGGCCATCATGCTGGCGGCGATCGCAGGCGAGGCGGTCGCCGACGAGCAATTGCGGCGCTTCAAGCGCAACAAGGCCAACGCGGGCCTCGTCTGCGATGCCGGGCTTTGGCGCTGGTCGCGTCACCCGAACTATTTCTTCGAATGGCTCGGATGGCTCGCCTATCCGATCATCGCGCTGTCGCCGGGCTACCCATGGGGCTGGGCGAGCCTGATCGCGCCGGCGATCATGTACTGGATCCTCGTGCACGTGACCGGAATACCTCCGCTCGAGGTCCAGATGCTTCGATCCCGTGGCCACCGGTATCGGGACTATCAGGCACGAACCAGTGCTTTCTTTCCACGACCGCCAGGACCAGCGCCGGAATGATCGGACTTCGCGCCATGCGATCCGGCTCGCTGGGCCCGACAGGCCGCGCGAGCCGCGCGGAACCAGTGTGCAGCGTGATCCGGCGAGGGACTTGCGTCGTTTAAGCAGGCGTTGCCTTTGTAAAACCGGTTGCGAAGCAACCGGAGGGGAGACCGGACATGAGCTTGCTTTTCACATATCTGTCGGTGGCTGTGACCTTCGTTGCGCTCGACATGATCTGGCTCAAGACCATGGTCGAGAGACTTTACCGGCCGGTGCTGGGCGACATGTTGCGGTCTGAGCCCGACCTCGCCGCCGCTGCAGTGTTTTATCTGGCCTATCCCGTCGGTTTGATCTGGTTCGCGGTGCTGCCGGCTCAGCAAGACGGCAGCGCTCTGCGCGCTTTCACGTCCGGCGTGCTGCTGGGTTGCTTTACCTATGCGACTTACGATCTGACCAACCAGGCAACGCTGCGGAATTGGTCGACGGGGCTAACTCTTGCGGACGTGTGCTGGGGATCGTTCCTCGCCGGTGTCAGTGCCTGGATCGGATTTCTTGTCGCTCAAAGGATGGCGCATTGACCATGCATGGGGCGCACAACGGGGCGCTGGGGCAAGATGGCGAGCGGAAGCGCGGCAGATGGTCCAGATGCGCCGCTTTCCTCTGTCTCGTTCCTGCCGCGGGGCTTCTGATCGGTGTGCTCAACCGTCCGGGAGCGTGGTACGCGGCACTCAACAAGCCGTCCTTCAATCCGCCCGATGCGGTGTTCGCACCCGTCTGGACGATCCTGTTCCTGCTGATCGCCGTGGCGGGATTCCGCACCTTCGAGGCGGAGCCGCGCGGAAAGTCGATGAGATTGTGGGGCCTGCAGATGATCCTGAATTTTGCATGGTCTCCCATCTTCTTTTCGCTTCATCGCATGGACGTGGCGCTCGGCGTCATTGTTGCTTTGCTGGCCGTGATCCTCGCGTTTGTCTGGCGCCGATGGCAGACCGACCGGTTGGCAGCGATGCTTTTCATTCCCTATGCCGGCTGGGTCGGTTTTGCGACCCTGCTGAACATGTCGCTGCTCCGCCTCAATTAGGGTCGACAGCGCAGAGCTGACTTCATCGGCGTCGAGCAGGCGAGCGTGGTTCCGAATTCAAGGATCCCTCGGTGCATCGCACCCGTCAAAGGCGTCCCTGGTCTCCGCGATCTTGTCGGACAGCGACGCGAATGCGATCTGGACTCTCCGCTTTCCATCTTCGTCGAGCACGAGATGCGCGAGGTCGACCAGTCGATCGCCGAGGTGCTCCATGACGCCGAGCAAATGATCGAGGCCTTCCGCGGGCTGATCGGCTGCCAGACGGTCCACCTCTCTCACCATCTGCTCGAGCCTCGCAAGAGAGGACACAAGCGGGTCCACATGTCCACGGTTGGGGAATTCGATGATCTCTGCGGCCACGCGCGGGTTCCTCGCCTGCTTCAGGCTGCGGCCGATGCAGCAAGGCAGTCCTTGCGAACCGCCAGGAGAGTTCGGTGCAGCCAGGTCTTGATGGTGCCGACCGGCACCCCGAAGCGCCTTGACAAGCTCGCGCGGCTTTCGCCCTCGAGGTAGGCCAGAGCCACCAGCCGGCGGCGATCTTCCGGCAGACGAGCCAGCACGCCGCGCGCGATCGGTTCGGCGCGGGCGTAGTCGAAATCGTCAATCCGGGACGGATCAGCGGTGGCCGGAACCAGAAGTGCCTCGTCCAGCGCGTAAGTCGGTAGTCTCCTGGTCCGCAGATGGTCGATGGCGGTATTCCGGACGATGGCGGACATCCAGGTCATCGCTGAAGCACGGCTGCTGTCGAACCGACCCGCGTTGCGCCAGATCTTCAGATAGGTTTCCTGAAGAATGTCCTCGATGTCGTGGGGCGGAGTTCCGACGGCGAGCGCAGTCCTGCGCAGCTTGCTCCGCGTCAGCATATGCAGCTCTGCGAAGGCCCGTGCGTCGCCCGCAGAAACGCATGCCAGCAATTCGAGCAATGTTTCGCTCTGCGCCTGTCGTTCCAGGCTTAGGCCGGCCATGTCCTGTCTCCCTCGCGTTCCTTTCGAAACGCTCCGGGCTCGCCTTCGGATCACCCGGCGGAAAAGGACGCAAGCGGATCAAAGCCGCACGAATGGCCCGATCAGTCTGCCGAGCAGGCCGTTCATGCGCAGGTCGCCCGTCATTGCGACGAGGCAAACACAGGGGCCCTCGTCGCCCACGATCGGTCGATGGTCGGTCTCGTCGTCGCCATAGTCGAAATCACCCGGACCAAACCGGCCGCCTTCGTGGCTGAAGCTGCCCTCGAGCACGAGGGTCAGCTCGGTGCCGGTGTGAGTATGTTCGAGCATGCGCGTCCCCGGCGCGGACCGAAGCAGAAACGCTCGCGCCTTGCCCGAACCGGACAGCTCGATCGATCGCATGCTCAGACCCGGAGCGACGCGCCTGCGCTTGCCGATACGGTAGTTCCGCAGCGCCGCCGGAACATCCTGGTCCCTGCCACGAGCGAGATCGGCAGTCCGCGCCGCTCGTTGTTCAGGAGCGTCGTGAATTCGCGACATCACCTGCTCGAACGCATCCGATGCGACCGGCACCGGCTCGACGTCTTCGAGCGCCAAGCCGCCAAGTTGCTCGATGGCCTGCACGAACCGGCCGCACCGTGCACAACCTGCAACATGCACCCCCACCACCAATTGATGGGCCTCTTCCAACCTGCCGGCCGCAAAGTCGGCCAGAAGATCTTCCGGCGGATGATGGCTGATCGTCATGCTTCTTCGTCCAATATGTCTCTCAGGCGGTTCATCGCCAGTCTGATCCGCGATTTCACCGTTCCGAGCGGAATGCCGAGCAGGCTCGCGATTTCCGGGTGCGGCCTCTCCTCGATGAACGACAGCCGCACCACCATGGATTGCTCCGTCGAGAGCCGCTTGACGGCCGAATTGATCCGCGCGGCATCCTGCACGCGGGACATGACGGCATCCGCGGACTCGGCGGGATCCGGCGCATCGGGAAGCTCCGAAGTGCCCCGCAGTCGGTCCGCCCGCGCTCTGCTGCGGAACAAGTCGATGCGCAAGTTGCGCGCGATGGTGAATATCCATGCCGCGGCCCCTGCCGTCGCAGGATCGAACTGGCTCGCCTTCCGCCAGACGGCGATCATGGCGTTTTGAGCAATCTCCTCTGCCTCGTCGGAACTGCACCCGCCCTTCAGCATCAACCCCTTGATGCGGGGCGCGAAATGCTCGAATAGGCGCTTGAAGGCCTCCCGGTCTCCGGTCGAGGCGACGCGTCCGATCAGATCAGCCCAGTCCACCTTTGTCTTCGGCCCTTTGCTCGCGCCAGTCGACAGCCGCGCTTCAATCCTCCAGGGAAAACCAGCTTTCGCCCGGATTGGCGCATCTAAAGCTCGGATAGCAGCGATCATAGCGCCTCGACAAGCGACCTCTGGGTCTGGGAACGAACGAGGGCAGGCGCTGGATCACCGCGGAATGCTCATCGTGACATTTTCCTGAGCCTGTCGCCGGGCGGGTCCGGCCGACCGCGCCGTCATCCCCGCGCCTCACACCGGGAACGTCAGCGATTTCGCGAGCCTGACCAGGTCGACCTGGCGCCTGCAACCCGTTTTTTCGAAGACGTGAACGAGGTGGCTCTTCACGGTGCTGACGGACACGCCGAGCAATGCCGAGATCGCGTCGCGGGTGTGCCCATCGCAGATTAGCTCGAAGATGCGAATCTCGGCCGGCGTCAGGTCATAGAGTTGGTTGAGCGCATCGTGAGGCAGTCGCGGCGGGCCCGCGGCTGACGTCACGAACAGGGCGGCGGCGGCGCGCTGGACCAGACCGGATCGCATCTGGCTGCGCCGCAGCGGCAGAACGTGGACGACGAGAGGGTCGGCGCCCTGGCGAGGGATCGGAATGCCGATGCCTTTCTGGCCGAGCGTCGCCTCGTCTTTTGCGGCCTGGGCGACGGCCGACTGCAATGTGGCGGTGGTCGCCGCCGATTGAACGGCGATGCGGCCATGCCTTGCCACGATCGGATCGCCGGCCGCGAGCATCGCGGTGGCCGCGGCGTTGGCGTGAACGATGTTCGAATCCTCGTCGGCCAGGACGACGCCGACCGTCAGCGCCTCCACCGTGGCGGCGAATGTGGTGGCTTCGACCGCCTTCATGTCGAACAGGTTGCTGATCGTCACGGCACGGCGGATGTGAGGTGCGAGCAGGCGCAATCCATTGAGCTGCGCTTCGTCGATGGTGCCGGCCGATTCGTGCTGGCTGAAGATCGCATTTCCGACCATCGTCCTGTCGCGAACGAGGCCGACGGCCACGGCGTCGAACAAGCCCTTGGGCATGGCCCATTCGCGATAATAGCGGTTGCCGGCAATGATGTCCTGCCGAACGGCCTGGGATTGAACGATGGGTTCTCCGAGCGGATATTGTTGAATGCGCTCGGCGCCGCCCCAGAGCTCGATGATGTCGGCCCCATAGCCGATGCCGTTCTGTGCCATCTCGGCCAGATCGGACCCGGAGACCGCATTGACGACGGCCTTCATGTTGGTGAGGCTGGCGACCGAGAGCGCGCCGGTGGCAAAGCCGAACTCTGCGCAAATCCCGTCCAGAACTCCGGTCCAGCGTTCAGGCGCGATCACGCAATCATAGATACCGCCGATGAGGTCCGAGAACTTCTCGACCGAAGCCTGCTGCATTCCAAACTGCTCACTTCAAAGTCACTGCCGTCGCTCGACGTCCGCTCGGGCATTATCCGCGCAAGGAGGTCGTCACAATCCCATCAGCCAATGGTCTTAGCATTGCGATTCCGCGGCGCAACGGGAACGCCGAACACAAAAACTTGGGAAGCATCGGCGCCTGATTAAAACTGAGGCAGTTGTGGGCGAGGCGGCAGCGCGTAAGCTGCGATCGGGTTTGTCGGTATCAACTCGAGAAGCCCGGATGAGCGAAGCCACATCCGGGTTCTGATTCAAGGGATGCTCGCGCATGCGGCATTGCTCGTGCCGGCCGCTCGCTGATCACTTGTTCTGGATCTTGACGCCGTTGGGTCCGAGATTGATCTGGAGCCCTTCCGGCTGCTTCTTGTCCTGATAGAGGTTGTAGCCGAGGACGCCGACCACGACGACCAGCGCGCCGATAATGAGAAACAGGATGTTGCGATTGACAGGCATGATGTTTCCGTTGGGCATGGGTTATCGGCGTGCGTGCCGCGCAAGGCCTCGAACCGATGATTCCGAGTCGGCGACCGGTTTCATACGTTGTCCTGGCGGTATTCGCCAGCCGAACACCTGCCCAAAATGCCCGGTTCAGGCCAAGGGGCGTCGCCGTTGATGCCGAAGCTCTGAGATCATGAATCAAGGACCATCTGTGCATGGCTGCAACGCCAGCCGCCGCTTGCGTGGGTCATAGGTGAAGCCATGCCGCCCATCCCCGTGATATGGCTGTTCCCGCAACTTTCCGCGAGGACCCCATGCTTCCCCTTCCCGCCGATATCTTCACCGAGCCGGAGGACGTCTCGCCCGATGGCCTGGCCAATCTCGGCCCGCTTCGCCGCCTCGCCGGCGTCTGGCAGGCCGACAAGGGCGTCGACGTCAATCCGAAGGCGGAGGGGCCGGAGCGGCGGACCTTCATCGAGCATATCCGGATGGACCCGATCGATCCGCAGGCCAACGGGCCGCAGCTGCTTTACGGGCTGCGCTATCACATCCACATCAACACGCCGGAGGAAGACATCACCTTCCACGACCAGGTCGGGTACTGGCTGTGGGAACCGGCGACCGGGCTGATCATGCAGACGCTGGCGATCCCGCGCGGGCAGGTGCTGCTGGCCTCGGGCAAGGCCGGGCCCGACGACAGGAATATCTCCGTCACGGCGAAGCGTGGCGACACCGCTTACGGAATCTGCTCGACCGACTTTCTGGAACAAGCCTTCCGCACCGATGCCTACCGCTGCGACATCACCTTCAACGACGACGGCAGCTGGACCTATCTGATCCAGACCGAGTTGTTCGTGCGCGGCGCGCCGTTCAACCATCGCGACACCAACACGCTGCAGCTCATCGCGCCGCCGAAGCTCAATCCGCTTGCGGTGATCGTGAACGATCGCTCCAAGGGCGGCGGAACGGCGGCCTGACGCGCGGCGCGGAGATTTGCATGAAGCCCTACGTCATCTGTCTGATGCACTCCAGCCTGGACGGACGCACGCATCCGAGCCGCTGGCGCCCGAAGGGCGCGGGCACGGACTGGTTCGAGAAGGTCCACGATGAGCTCGGCGGCGATGCCTGGGTGATCGGCCGCGTCACCGGTTCGGAGTTCGCCAAGGGCAAGCCCTATCTCGAGACGTCGAACGAAAAGCTCCCGCGCCAAAACTGGTTCGCGCGGCGCGATGCCGAGACCTATGGCGTCGTGCTCGACGCGCAGGGCAAGATCGGCTGGGGCCGCTCCGATATCGGCGGCGATCCGATCGTCGTGGTGCTGACCGAGAGCGTGCCGGATTCTCATCTCGTGGGCCTGCGCGGTGAGGGTGTCTCCTACATCTTCGCGGGCAAGTCCGAGATCGACCTGGCACTGGCGCTCGACATTCTCGCCCGCGAGCTCGGGGTGAAGCGTCTGCTGGTGGAAGGCGGCGGCGTCGCCAATGGCGCGTTCCTGCGCGCCGGCCTGATCGACGAGTTCAACCTGATCCTCAGTCCCGCGATCGATGGCGCCAGGGGCGCGCCCTTCGTGTTCGACTCCTCCGACTCCGACAGCGACCATCGTGCGCCGCTGACTGCGATGACGCTGGAGAGCGTGCGGGAGCTCGGCGGCGGTGTCCTGCTGCTGCGGTATCTGATCGACAACGACGCGCAAGCTGCGAGCCGGTAAGAGCGCGGCATGTTAGATACGTCAGAGCACATCGTCATCGTCGGCGCCGGCGCGGCCGGCCTGATGGCGGCGCGCGAGCTGGCGCGTGCCGGCCGCAAGGTGACGATCCTGGAGGCGCGCGAGCGTTGCGGCGGACGCATCCATCCGCTGCCGGCGTCGGAGTTCGGCTATCCCGCCGACGGCGGCGCCGAATTCGTCCATGGCGAGGCGCCGGTCACGCGCGCTTTGCTGCGCGAGGCCGGGCTGTCCCTGCAGAGGATCGACGGCGAGCAGTGGAGTTTCGACGGTGCGAACATCTTGCGCGAGGATCGCCACGATCCGCACGTGGCGGAGCTGCAAGCCGCGCTTCGGGACCTCAAGGACGACCTCACCGTCGCCGATTTCCTGCGCCGGCATTTTGCCGGAGATGATTACGCGCCGATGCGCCATTCGATCGAGCGCATGGTCGAGGGCTACGATGCGGCCGACCCCGAGCGCGCCTCGACGCTGGCGCTGCGCGAGGAATGGATGGATGGCGGGCACTCTGCGCAGGCGCGCATCGATGGCGGCTATGGTGCGCTGATCGGCTTCCTGGCGGCCGAGTGCCGCAGGCGCGGGGTTGCGATCCGGCTTGGTCGTGCGGTGTCGGCGATCGAGGAGGCGAGCGGCGCGATTGCCGTGCGCTGCGCCGGCGGCGATGTGCTTACCTGCGATCGCGTGATCCTCACCGTGCCGCTGCCGCTGCTGCGCGAGATCGCGCTGCCGGGCGGCGCGCGCGCGAAGGCGGCGGCTGCCGCCGATATCGGCTTCGGCAATGTCGTCAAGATCCTGCTGCGCTTCGGACGGCCGTGGTGGCGCGAACGCAGGCAGGAGCTCGCGGGCATGACCTTCCTGCTGTCGGACCAGACGATCCCGGTGTGGTGGACGCAAAATCCGAACCAGCATCACGTGCTCACCGGCTGGTCCGGCGGCCCGGGCACGGCGACGCTGTCGCAACTCGATCCGCAAGGGCTGATCGATGCCGGGATCGATTCGCTCGCGGCCGTCTTCAAGCGGCCACGCGAGGACATCGCGGGCGATCTCGTGGCGGCCGCCGCGACCAATTGGGCGCACGATCCATTCGCCGGCGGCGCCTATTCCTGGGCAACGCCGCGGACGCGCGAGGCGCAAACGATCCTCGCGCGTGCCGACGGCGCGGTGCTGTTCTCCGGGGAGGCGCTCTATCGCGGAGCCGACATGGGCACGGTCGAGGCGGCGCTGGCGAGCGGTCTGGGGACCGCGGGGACGATCTTGCGAGGATAGTGCCTCGTGAGCGAGTATCGGAAAAAAGGCCCGCATTGCGCGGGCCTTTCATCTTACCAGCGGCTGCCGCCGAAGCCGAAACTCACGCTGGGACCGCCGCCGTAATATCCGTACGGTCCCCCGCCGTAATAGCCGTGGTGGCGCGGGTAATAGCCGTAGCTCCGGTAGTGCGGACGGTAATAGCCGTGATGATGGCGAGGACGCCAGTGATGGCGATAGCCGTGATGGTGGTGCCTGTGCTGCGCACTGATGTCGGTCGATTGGCCGGCCTGCGCGTTCTGCCTCGCGCTCGAATTATTGGCCGCGTTCGCCGCCGAACCGCCGGCAAGCGCCGCCGCACCGATGGCCATCGCGACTATGAGATACTTCATGTCATCACTCCAGTTGAATGTCGTGTGACAACACATGGGCATCCGGCGCGTTCCGGCGAGTGCGGGCGTCGAAACGACGCAGATGTCAGTTCCGATTCGCGCGTGAAGGGTGGAACGTCGGGCGATCTATCGTCGCATGGCCGCGGTCGCCATGTAATCGCCTTGCAATCGCCTTGCTGTTACGCCGCTCCGAGCGCAGCGATGACCTCGCCCGCGGTGACGATGCGGGCGAACTCTCCGTCGAGGTTCGACAGCGTCATCGCATGGATCGCCTCGGCCGAATGCGCATCGCCATCGGGGCCGACGCGATCGAACGTCCAGGTCGCGTCGCGCACGAGCCTGGTGTCGAAGCCGAGATTGCCGGCCATGCGTGTCGTCGTCTCGACGCAATGATTGGTGGTGGCGCCGCAGATGACGACCGTCGCGATGTTGCCTGCGCGCAGGCGCTGTTCGAGGTCGGTGCCGATGAAGGCGCTGTTGACGCGCTTGACGATCACGGCTTCGCCGGGCTGTTCGCGCGCCTCGTCCTTGACGACGTAGCCGGGGTCCGTCGGCAGGAATGACGAGGACGGCTTGGTACCCTCATGGCGGATGTGGAAGACGGGCGCGCCGCTCGCCCTGAACGCCTTCAGGAGATCGGCGATGCGCGCGGCCGCGTCCGGATTGTTGCGACGCTTGCCCGCCGCCTCCCACTGGTCGAACGCGCACTGGACGTCGACGACGATGAGGGCAGGGAGGGAGCTGGTCATGGAGAGCGGATTCCGATTTGTCGCGCCGAGTATGCGAGGCGCCGGCTGGCGCAGGCAACGCCGAATTTCCCTCGTTTCGTGACGGCGCGAAACCGCTCACGGATGCGGGTGGGGGAAGCCGTGGCGCTCGGACAGCGCGGTGAGGATCGCGTCCTTGTCGGCGATGAGGGCGCGGCCGTGATGGCTGCCGGTCTGGTTCGGCGAGGTCGTCCCCCTCGATCAGCGCGCAATGCCTGCGAGCGGCAGGCTGATATGAAAGACGGCGCCTCCTGTCGGCGCGTTCTCGGCCCAGATGCGCCCGCCATGTGCCTCGATGATCGTGCGCGTGATCGAGAGGCCGATGCCCATGCCCTGCGTCTTGGTCGTGAAAAACGGCTTGAAGATTTCGGCCACCTTTTCCGTAGAGATGCCGTCGCCGGCATCCGCGATGGAGACCATGGCCTGATTGTCGCTTGCGAGGCTGGTTCGACCGACGATGCGTCGCCGATCCTCCGGCAGGTCGGTCACCGCATCGATGGCATTCATGACCAGGTTCAGAATGGCCTGCTGCAGCTGCACCTTGTCGGCATTGACGCGGATATCCGAGGACGATGGGTCGGTCGCGAGCGCGACGTCGTAGGTCAGGGCCTGGATCGATAGGAACCGAAACACCTCGCCGACCGTCGCGTTGAGGTCGAGCTCGCGGCGTTCTGTGGGGACTCTCTTCAGAAACGAGCGCAGCCGAACCACGATCTCGCTTGCGCGCCGATCGTCGCGGCGAATATCACCCAGTATATCCCTGACGACGCCGAGGTCAGGAGCCGGCGCCTGCAACACCTGCTCGGCGGTCTCAGCATTGATCAGAATGGCGGCGAGCGGCTGGCTCAGCTCGTGCGCGATCGAGGCAGACATCTCGCCTGCGGTCGCACGGCGGTTCATGTGGGCAAGCTCCGACATGCGCTGGCGTGCCTCGACCTCCGCCAGAAATCTCAGCCTGCGCTCGCGCAGGAGGATGGCGATCATCATCGTCTGCGCCAGCACCACGCCTGCGCTGATCATGACGCGCCAGTAATACTGCTCCCAGAAGCTCGGTTCCCGGAAACGCACCTGGCTACCCGGGGGCAGATGGGCTTCGTCCACATTCCAGAGCTTGAGCTGTCGCCAGTCGAAGATCGGCTTCACGTTGTCTCCGGCAACGGGCGGGATGCTCGACGGCGCTTCGCCGCCGAGAATCCGCATGGCCACTTGGCCGGCTTCCCGTCCAATGGTTTCGGGCAGCAGCAGGAAGCCGCCAACTCCCGTCCGCCCAAGAAATGTATCGGAGGTGATGATGATCGGGCGGTTCGCGTGCTCGGCGACGCGCGCAAGCGCCGCGGCCGGCAGATAGTAGGTGCCTTCGCCGTCGGAATACATCGCCGAGGTCAGGATTGCAGAGCGCGGGGGCAGGGAGCGGACCCGTTCGCGCACCTCCCGCATCACCCTGTCGGACAGATCGATAACCTCGAGATCCGGCATCGCGGCCGCGAATTCTTGCTTCCAGTGGCCGTATGTCAGCGGATTTTTCCATGCCTCGCCCACGAGGACGACGCTAGTCAGGTCGGGGACGACAGCGCGTGCCGCAGTCAGCAACTGCGTCGGTAGCACCTTGGCGAAGATCGCGGTCGTGCCGGGCAGAAACAGCGCGCGCACCTCGGGCAGATCGGGCACGAAGCCGTAAACCACGGGTGCGGCGGGCCAGATGTCGTGCTTGCGTCCCTGAAGGAATTTCGCCGATGCGACGCCGATCGAGACGATGACGTCGATCGACCGGTGCGCGTATTTGGTCTTGAGATGACCGACCAGGCTCTCCTCGTAGTCCGGTCCCGGGAAACGGGCGAGATCGAGGCTTTCGCCGTAGATCACGGTATGGATATGTCCATTGTCCTTCGCGGCGGTGCGGATACCGGCAAAAATCTCCGAATAGAACGGCGAACGAAAGTCGGCGTCTTCCAGCACCAGGATCGAGCGCTGCCCCGGACCGTCGGCTGCAGCGCATTCATGCGCCAGGCTTGCGAACAGGCAGACGATCAGGATCCGCTTGATCGCGATGATCGTTCGCATTGCTGGGTTGGCCTGTGGTTTGCTGCCGGCGCCTCCTCGAGGAGGACGCATCCGAGCATACCTGCCGGTCCCATAGTTTCAACGAAAGGATGTGATCCGGCGGTGCCGCGCAGGCGGCAGTTCGCCTCGCCCGCATGCAGAGCGGTAAGGAAGGACCGTTACTTGAACGGATCCTGGATCGACGGCGCCGATTGCCTGATACGGCGCACGCTCACCGGCGTACCGTCGGAGACGAACAGCAGTTCGTAGCGGCGGCCCTCGCTGTCGGTGGCAGAGCAGGTGACATCAGTCACCTTCCTGGCGGCAAAATTGCCGGTCTGGCGGCAGATGCCGGTGGAGGTCTGCTCCGCCGGCACCGGCAGGCCGTCGACCTTGGGGCGGTCCTTGGAATTGAGCAGCATGCGGTCGATCGGCAGCTCGTAGGAATTGTCGTCGGCGCGCTTGCCGTTCTCGCCGGAGAACGACACGACGTGATTCTCGTCTGTGGGGTCGTCGACCGCGACCGCGAAATTGACCCGCCCCCCGTCACCATGGGCGTAGGCGACCGTCTTGCAGGCGAACGTGCGCCCGGCCACCTTCAGCGTCTTGCAGTGGCCGGACATCAGCGCCAGCAGGTCGACGAAAGCGTTTGGGGCCGGAGGGTTGTTGACGGGAATCGGCAAGGAAGACTCGCCAAAACAAGGGCTTGCGAGAGCGATGAGTGTTGCAGCCAGGACCGGTCGGCGGAGGCGCATCGTCAGGCTCGTATGCCAGGGGCCACGGAAAAGGTCCGTCCAACAACCATTGAACCGCAAATTGGTTGCGATCCCGTTCGTCCGGCCATGCCTCTCTGGAATACCACCGTGCCACCCATCGGCGATCAGACCGATCGCGCCAACCCCGCCCTAGCAGGCACTTGCCGCCAGGCCGATGTTTTTTTCGTGGCAAACTAGCCCATCGCCGCCTGCCAGCGCGTATCCCGGAGCGAGGGCCGGCGGTGCAGGCGGGCATCGAGCAGCGCGCGGGCGCGGGGCAACTCGCCGCTGCGCATGAGGGCGACGACAAAAGTGTCCTCGATCAGCTCGCGCTGGGCGTGGCTGCCGCCGATGCGCACGACGTCAGCGAGAACCGGCGTGAGCATTTGCACGCATGCCGCGTAATCCTCGTCGGCAAAGGCCGCCAGCGCGCGGCAGATCGCCGGCACCACGGGGCCGGCCGGCAGCTTGCCGTCAGCGAGCCGTTGCTCGATCACGGTGAGCCGCGCGGCGAGCGCCTCGCGGTTTTGCGTTGCCGCGGCGAACAGCGCCATGTGGACGTCGGCAAAGGGCAGGCTCGATTTCGGAAACAGTCTTTGCGCGGTGGCATCGGCATCGCGCCAAAGTGCCTCCGGCACCGTGTGGCCGTAAGCCGACAGGCGCCACAAAAGCGACGCGCCATCGGTGATGACGTTGAGCGGCGGCGCTTGCGTGGCGGAAGGCTGGAGCACGTCGGCATAGATCGCAAGCGCGCGGGCCGCATCGCCATGCTCGAGCGCGCCGAGCGCCTGATGCCAGCGGATGTGGCCGTGCAGGATTCCGGCGCGGTCGTAGGAGGGGATCCATTCGTCGACGAGCCGGTCGGCCGCCTCGATCGAGCCGTCCTCGAACATCGCATGCAACACCGCGTGCGCGGCATGGGCGTTCTGACGTCGCAGGTCGAAGCCGCGCTCGGTGACGCCGCGGCCGCGCGCGACGTCGCCGTTCTCGGTCATCGCCCAGCCGGACATGGTCAGAAACCACCAGTCCTCGCCATAGTGATGCGCAAGGCGCTCGCACAGTTCGTGCCGCGCGCGGTCGTGATCGGCCATGCCGGAAAAGGCGAACAGGCCGAACGCGCCGAGCGGCAGCGACAGCACCACGGCATCGCGCGGCCACGCCTCGATGTGCTGCATCGTCGCCGCGACCGCCTCGGGCAGCCGGCCCTCGATCGCCAGCGCCAGCGCCTCGACATGCGAGCGTTCGCGATCGGTGCCGCGTCTTGCCGCGAGCTCGCGCGCGAGCGCCGCCTTCTGCCGTGCCAGATCGCCCTGCTGATAGAAGGCATGGACGCGGGCGCGGGCGATATGGGCCAGCGCAAAATCCGGATCGGCCGCGATCGTGCGCTCCAGCGTCTCCGCCGTGCCGGTCCAGCCAGCGAGCATGTGGTCGACACCTTCGCGATAGGCGTTTGCTGCCTCATCCGAAGAGGTGGAGAGCGGCAGGCCGTAGCGGTCTTCAAGCGCCATCGTCGTCTCCGCGATTCAAGCCGTCCGTGCGCGGCGGCCCTCGATCGGATAGGCCGGGTCGTTATAGCCAGGCGTCGAGGGATGACCCGGAACGACCAGCCTGTCGATCAGCGCTTCGTCGTCCGCCGTGAAGCGATAGTCGAGCGCGCCCGTGTAGCCGTTCCATTGCTCCTCCGTGCGCGGGCCGGCGACGATCGAGGAGACAAAGGCGGAGTTCAGCACCCAGGCGACCGCGAACTGACCGGCGGTGATGCCCTTCTTCTCGGCGTGGGTCTTGATCTCCTGCGCGAGCTGGAGCGATTCCGGCCGCCATTCGGTCTGCATCATGCGGGTGTCGTTACGGCCCGCGCGCGTCTCCTTGTCCGGGACTGCATCCGGCTTGTATTTGCCGGTGAGCACGCCGCGCGCCAGCGGGCTGTAGGGCACGATGCCGAGGCCGTAATAGGAACAGGCCGGAAAGTGCTCGACCTCCGGCATGCGGTTCATCGCGTTGTAATAGGGCTGGCTCACCGCGGGTCTGTCGATGCCGAGCCGGTCACAGATGTTGCAGATCTCGGCGACGCGCCAGGCGCGGTAGTTCGAGACGCCGAAATAGCGCACCTTGCCGGCGCGGATCAAATCGCCCATCGCGCGCACCGTCTCTTCCAGCGGCGTCGCATGATCTTCCTTGTGCAGATAATAGACGTCGATGTGATCGGTGCCGAGCCGCTTCAGGCTTTCGTCGGCGGCCTGCAGCACCCAGCGCCGCGACAGGCCGGCGCGGTTGGGATCGTTGCCCGCACCATTGTTCATGGGATTGGCGAGCTTGGTGGCGAGCACCCAGGCGTGACGGTTGCCGGCGATGGCGCGTCCCACCACCTCCTCGGATCCACCTTTCGAATAGGCGTCCGCCGTGTCGATGAAATTGATGCCTGCCTCGTGCGCCTTCGCGATGATCCGCTTCGACGTGGCTTCATCCGTCGGCCCGCCGAACATCATGGTGCCCAAACAGATTGGCGACACTTTCAGGCCGCTGCGGCCGAGTTGGCGGTATTGCATGGGCTGTTTCCTCGACTTTATCGGAAGCTTCAGCATAGCCGCCCGGTTCGGTCATTGCGAGCGCAGCGAAGCAGTCCAGGAATGCGTCATCTCTCGTCGTCCCGGCCTTCGCCGGGACGACAGCTGTGGGTGGGGAGCGCGGTGGCAGTATGACCGGCCGCCTACTCCGGCCCCTTCAATATCTTGAAGACGCCATTCGCCATCACCACGCAGCGGTCTTCAACCAACACCTCCGTGCTCATGAAGATCAGGCTGCGCGTCGTCCGCACCACGCGCGGGCGGGAGATCAGGATGTCGCCGATCTTGCCGGCTTCGACGAAATGGGTGTCGAGCTGCACCGTCGCCATGTAGTGCTTGCCTGTCTCGTAGCGGGCGGTCATGCCGCAGGTGCGGTCGGCGAAGGTCATCATCACGCCGCCCTGGACCATGCCGCGGCGGTTGTGGTGCTTGTCCTCGGTGGCCAGCGCGAACTCGTAGTGGCCATCGACCTTGCGTTCCCAGAGCGGGCCGATGAGGTGAATGAAACCGCTGGTGTCGACGATCGTCCAGCCGTCTGATTTGAGCTTTGCGGCGGTCTTGTCGATCATCGCCCAGTCCATCCTTGCACGCGTCTTTCTCCTCGTTTCATCAGATGCAGTCCTGGTGTAGTCAAGCATCATGAGAGCTTTCGATGATGCCACCAGACGGAATATCGCAGACGCCTGCGCGTCCTTCGCGCGGCTGCCTGACGAGGCCGAGCCGTCCAAGTTGAAGCGTGCTGCGGTGGTGCTTGCGCTGACCGCATCCGATGAAGGCGACGACACCGCCTTCCTGCTCACGCTGCGCGCATCGCATCTACGTGCCCATCGCGGCCAATGGGCCTTGCCGGGCGGACGCTGCGACGCCGGCGAGACACCGGTCGAGGCGGCGCTGCGCGAGCTCGACGAGGAGCTTGGCCTTCGCCTCACCGGCGCAGAGGTACTCGGCACGCTCGACGATTATCCGACCCGCTCGGGCTATCTGATCACACCGGTCGTGGTCTGGGCCGCCGATAGCGCGGCGATCAAGCCAAACCCGGACGAGGTGGCTTCGGTCCACCGCATCGCGCTCGCGACGATCGAACGCACTGAGGCCTTCGATTTCGTCGCGATCCCCGAGAGCACGCGCCGCGTCATCCGTTTCCATCACCAGGCGAGCCTGATCCACGCGCCGACGGCGGCGCTGATCTACCAGTTCCGCGAGGTGCTGGCGGGACGGCATACCCGTGTCACCGAGCTGGAACAGCCGGTGTTCGCCTGGAAGTGACGATGGTAAACGGCGCGTTAACGTGACGGTTACCGGATGCCTGCTAAGAGGGCGGCATGCGTCATTCGATTCGAAATGCCGTGAGGCTGGTTCCACTCGCGCTCGTTCTGCTCGCGCCCGCCGCGCGTGGTGGCGGGGCCGACGCGCTGGCGCCCGCCGTCCGCGATGCCAAGGCGCAGTTGCTGTCGCAGTTTTTTGCGCAAGGTGGGGCGTCGCCCGCCGTGCTCGAATATCGCCGCAAGCTGCAGGAATATCAGGCCGCCCGCGCGGCCTTCGACGAGGAGGCCGGCGCCTATTGGAGCCAGATCTCCGAGAAGCGGAAAGGTCGCAACGCCAAGCGGCGCAGCGGGCAGCAGATCACGCTCGACGACTATGTGCTGGAGCATCCGCCGCTCTACAGCGGGCCGAAGCGGCCGGCGAACCCGGAGCCGGAGGAAACGCCGGATCGCCCGACCAGGAAGCCGATACCCGTCGTCGCCGATCTCCTCCGCGCGGCGCAAGACCTCTACCATTTCACGCCGCAGCGGCCGGCCAGCGAGATCGAGTTCAAGCGTGCCTATGCGCGCTACGCGCTCGCTTCGGGCCTGACGCGCGAGCAGGCCGTGCGGGTCTATTCGTTCGAGACCGGCGGCACCGGCAGCTACGACGTGCAGGCGGGAATCGAGCATGGCGGCAAGCGCGCGATCTCGACCGCGATGGGCTACAATCAGCTCTTGACCACCAACAGCGTCGAGCTGCTGGCCGAGCAGGGCCATGAATTCATTCGTGCGCTGAGTGAAAAGGTCGCACGGACCTCAGGGCCGGCGCGCCAATCGCTCGAGCACAAGCTCACTGTCCTGAAGAAAATGGTGGCGCATGCGAAGTCGGTGCCCGACTCCTGGTCGGAGCACGAGAAGATCGGCAACACCGCGCAGGGCTGGGCCATGCATGCGATGGTGCTCGACATCGATATCGGTCCGATGTTGCAAACCCACAAGCTGCTGACGTCGGTGCTGTTCGCGCGCGCCAAGGGCTACACCCGCCCGCTCAGCGCGGCCGAGCTCGAGATGATGAACCTCACCGGCGACGGCACCGGCCTCGACATGGTGACGATGCCGCAGGCGATGCGCGAGCAGGTGCCGACCTCGAACTTCTTCCAGCGCGGCGGCTATGAGCGCAACCCGGTCGCGATCCGGCACAACACGGTGGCCAAGCTGCTCGCGGTGACGGACACGCGGATGGACAGCAATGGCAAAAATGCCGGCGCGCGGGAGCTGGCGGGGGCGTTTTGACGGCAGCGCTATGAAAGGTGACGCCCCCTCCTTCCGGGACGACGCCGAACGCGTGGCGCCGCGCCGCCCGCCTGCTAATTCGACCCGAACTTGAACTTGCCGTCGCCTTCCAGATACGGGCCGCTGCGCATGTAGAGCTGGCCGTTCTGGCCGATGAAGAACAGCGTGCCCTTTGGCACCTTCTTGGCACCCTTCAGCAGCTCGCCGGCATTGTTGGTGCCCATCTTGTAGGAGAGGGTCTTGCCTTCCTTGTCATAGGCATAGCCGGTGTCGGATTTGAGCTCCCACGGCGTGGCTGTGGTCTGCGCGAATGCCGGCGCGGCGAACGCGCCGAGCGCCGTTACGAGTGCAACCGAAACAAGTGCAAATGTCTTTGTTGAAAATGCCATCATCCATCCTCCCCGCCATTGGGGTCCGCGACTTGAACAAATCACGAACGATGTGTCCTGGTCAATTTGCGAAAGCGCCGCAGCGCATCACGTCTTTCCCAGCAGTTTGTGATTTTCCCTTCGTCCCCGCGCGACTATGTTCCGCTTTCCGTCTAGAACGCAATTCGACAAAAATATGGGGTAGGGGATGATTCGGATGAACCTCGTCACTAAAGCTTGCTCGGCCGCCGGCCTGTTGCTGACCGCGTTGGCGCCGGCCGCCTGGGCCGATGATTACCAGCTCAGCCACAACCAGCGGATTTCGTGCAGCCGCGGCCTTGCCCCGGGCAAGCTGAACACCGCGACCTGCAAGTCCTACACTTACCTCTTCAACACCAAGACCTCGGAATATTTCCGCTGCCAGGTCTCGCTGGCGCTGACCCGCGACAACAAGGAAGTCATCAACGTCCAGACCGACGGCGGCTGCACCAAGAAGCCGCGCATCTTCGAGGGCGACGGCCATTATGATTTCGACGTGACCGAGACCGAGCCGCCGAACACCAATTCGTTCTTCGGCCCCGGCGGCTACTCGGTCTGGGCCGCCGACGTCAACGCGCAGAAGATCCGCGGCTGCATCACCATCTCCTCGGGCCTCGGCTCCGACATTTCCAAGTGCCTGGACATGACTTTCCAGTAGGGCTTGCCAGTAGGGCATGCCAGTGAGCTGGTCGCGCGCTCGAACCCGATCGGTTCGGGCGCAGCCATCGTCTCCGGCTGCGCCACCTCGCCGCACCCGCCGGGTTCCCCAAAAGCCGAGCCGGATCGGCCGTTTACTGCAGTCCTGTTTTGCCTATTGGATGGGTTGACCCGCACCCCTCATCCGGCCAATTTCGCCGCCGGTTTGGGGAGTACAAAATCATGAAACGGACGATCATCGGCGTGGCCGCGGCTCTTGCTCTGGCGGCGTCGGCACCTTGCGCCCAGGCGCAATCCTTCATCAACGTGCTGACCGGCGGCACCTCCGGCGTCTACTATCCGCTCGGGGTCGCGATCGGGAAGATCTACGGCGACAAGATTCCGAACGTGAAGACGCAGGTGCAGGCCACCAAGGCGTCGGTCGAGAATTTGATCCTGCTCCAGCAGGGCCGCGGCGAACTGGCGTTCACGCTGGGCGACTCGCTCAAGGCCGCCTGGGATGGCGACGAGGAGGCGGGCTTCAAGACCAAGCTCGACAAGCTGCGCACCATCGGCGCGATCTACCCGAACTACATCCAGATCGTCGCGACCGCCGAGAGCGGCATCAAGACGCTGGCCGATCTCAAGGGCAAGAGCCTGTCGGTCGGTGCGCCGAAGTCGGGCACCGAGCTCAATTCGCGCGCGATCCTCGCGGCGGCCGGCATGAGCTACAAGGACCTCGGCAAGGTCGAGTATCTGCCGTTCGCCGAATCCGTCGACCTCATGAAGAACCGGCAGCTCGCAGCGACGCTGCAATCGGCCGGCCTCGGCGTCGCCTCGCTGAAGGATCTCTCGACGTCCAGCCCGATCACGGTGGTGTCGGTGCCGAAGGAGACCGTCGACAAGATCGGCCCTCCGTTCATCGCTGCGATCATTCCGGCCAACACCTATGCCGGCCAGGACAAGGACGTTCCGACCGCAGCCGTCGTGAACTACCTCGTCACCAGCTCGGCGGTGTCGGACGATCTCGCCTACCAGATGACGAAACTGGTCTACGAGTCGCTGCCGGAATTGCAGAACGCGCACGTGGCCGGCAAGGAGATCAAGCTCGAGACGGCCGCCAATGGCAGTCCGGTTCCGCTGCACCCCGGCGCGATCCGCTATTACAAGGAAAAAGGGCTGATCAAGTAGGACAGGTGTCATGGCCGGGCTTGACCCGGCCATCCATCCTCAAACAATCGCCTTTCGATGGATGCCCGGGTCTACGCGAAGACGCGCTTCGCGCTTTGGCCCGGGCATGACGTATTCAGGGCGCAGCGCGAATGCTGTAAGAACGCCCCAGCAGGGCGCGGGGACATATCGATGTTGCAGGCAGAGGGTAGCCAAGCGGCGCCCATCAAGGTCGAGTTCGACAATTTCGAGCATGGGTTCCCGGAAGGGTTCGGTCCGGGCTGGTGGGGCCATCTCGCCTACTGGATCGGCATCGCGTTCGCGACCTTCCAGCTCTATGTCGCCGCCTTCAACTATCTGCCGAGCCAGGTGGTGCGCGGGGTCCATGTCGGCTTCCTCGTTCTCCTCACCTTCGGCCTGATCGGCAACTTCACCGCGAAGAGCGCGGCCGGCCGCGCGCTCGGCTGGGTGATCGGCGGCGCCGGCTTCTTATGTGGTCTCTATCAGTGGATCTTCTACGCGGATCTGATCGCGCGCGACGGTGATCCGACCCGCCTCGATCTCGTGGTCGGCACACTGCTCGCGGTGCTGATCTTCGAGGGCACACGGCGCCTGATGGGCGCGGCGCTGCCGCTGATGTGCGGCGCCTGCCTCGTCTACTGGTTCTTCGGGCAGTATCTGCCGTCGCCGCTCAACCATCGCGGCTACGATTTCGACCAGATCATCACGCATCTGTCGTTCGGCACCGAAGGTTTCTACGGCGTGCCGATCTACGTCTCGGCGACCTACATCTTCCTGTTCATCCTGTTCGGCTCGTTCCTGGAGCGCGCCGGCATGATCCAGCTGTTCACCGACGTTTCTCTTGGGCTATTCGGCAGGACCCGCGGCGGCCCGGCCAAGGTCGCGGTGTTCGCCTCGGGGATGATGGGCACGATCTCCGGCTCGGGCGTCGCCAATGTCGTCACCGTCGGCCAGTTCACCATTCCGCTGATGATCAGGTTCGGTTACCGCCGCGCCTTCGCCGCCGGCGTCGAGGCCACGGCCTCGATGGGCGGGCAGATCATGCCGCCGGTGATGGGCGCGGTCGCCTTCATCATGGCGGAGACGCTCGGCGTCCAGTATTCGGAGATCGTGAAGGCGGCCGCGATTCCCGCGATCCTCTATTTCGCCTCCGCCTTCTGGATGGTGCATCTGGAAGCCGGCAAGCACGGTCTCACCGGCATGAAGCGCTCGGAGATACCGAGCGCCTGGAAGGCGCTGGTGACACGCTGGTATCTCGTGCTGCCGCTCGCCGCGCTGGTCTACATGCTGTTCGAAGGCTTCACGCCGCTCTATGCCGGCAGCATGGGCCTCGCGCTCACGGTGGCGTTAATCCTGGGCGCCAGCATCACGGCGGGCGTCTCTCACACGGCGATCCGCACCATCTTCTGGATCGGGCTTGCGCTCGTCGTCGCGGCGCTGTCGCGTGACGGCCTTCAGATCGTGCCGGTTGCAGGCGTCGTCGTCGGCTTGATCGTCATCACCGCGTTCGTGCGCGGCGGGTTTGCCGCCCTGCGCGCCTGCCGCGATGCGCTGGCCGAAAGCGCCAAATCCGCCATCACCGTCGGCATGGCCTGCGCCATCGTCGGCGTCATCATCGGCATGATGTCGCAGACCGGCGTCGGCACCATCTTCGGCGGCTGGGTGATCGGTCTCGGCGAGAAGAGCCTGTTCCTGGCGCTGATCATGACCATGCTGCTGTCGATCCTGCTCGGCACCGGCATTCCGACCATCCCGACCTACATCATCACCGCTGCGCTCGCCGCGCCCGCGCTGGCGAAACTCGGCGTGCCCCTGATCGCGAGCCACATGTTCGCGTTCTATTACGGCATCATGGCCGACCTCTCGCCGCCGGTGGCGCTGGCAGCGCTCGCGGCGGCTCCGATCGCGAAGGAGAACCCTGACAAGATCGGCTGGGAGGCGATGCGCATCGCGCTCGCCGGCTACGTCATTCCCTTCATCTTCGTCTATTCGCCGGCCCTGATGCTGCAGGCCGGCGATCCCATGGCGGCCAAGCTCGGGTTCTACGGCGCGGTGGCGCTCGCGAGTTTCAAGGCGCTGGTGGCGATTGCGCTGTTCGGCATGGTGGCGATCGGCTTCCTGTTCACGCGCCTGACGCTGCTCGAACGCCTGGTCGCGCTCGGCGCCGCGCTCTGCCTGCTCGGCGACTTCCCGTTCAGCGACACCGCAGGCTTTCTGCTCTCTGCCGCGGTGGCGCTGTGGCAGTGGCGGCAGCGTCCGCCGGCAACGGTCGAGGCGGTGTGAGCCTCTGTCTTGCGACAGCCTCGGGCGTGAAGGCGCTGGCGCTGACCGCCTTCACGCTGGTGTGGACGCATTCGATCGCAAGGGTCGACTGGCAGGAGGACTGGCGCGTCACCCCCGCCGGTCTCGAACTGGTGCAGGCGCGGGTGAAGGGCACCGGCCCCGGCATGGAGCCGCCGCCCGAGGCGCGGCTGGTCGACGGCTGGTTTCAGTGGAGGCCTGAGCGAGCGCCGATGCCGGAGGTCGTGCTCGGCAATTCCGGCGCGGCGGGGGAATGGCGGCTCTGCCATGACGGCACGTGCCGGACGTTGTCGGAGATTGTCGGTCATCCCATTGGTGCTAACGTCACCACGATGAAGGTCTGCGAAGAACAGCAGAAATAAGGGAGACACGCGATGGATCGGCTCAAGGGCAAGGTTGCGATGGTGGTGGGCGCCGGTTCGATCGGACCGGGCTGGGGCAACGGCAAGGCTACCGCGGTGACCTTTGCGCGCGAGGGCGCGCAGGTGTTTTGCGTCGACCGCAACGGCGCGGCGGCCGAGGAGACCGCGAAGCTCATCACGGATGAAGGTGGCAACGCGACCGCTTTCACCGCCGACGTCTCGCGGCCTGCCGAGATCGAGGCGATGGTCGCGGCGTGCCTGAAGGCCTATGGCCGCGTCGACGTGCTCGACAACAATGTCGGCATCGCCGAAATGGGTAGCGTGGTCGAGGTGACCGAGGAGAGCTGGGACCGCGTCTTCAGCGTCAATCTCAAGAGTGCCTATTTCGCCATGAAGCATGTCATTCCTGTCATGGTGAAGCAGGGCGGCGGCTCGATCATCAACATCTCCTCGATCGCCTCGATCCGCCACATGGGCATCTCCTACGTCACCTACGGCACCTCGAAGGCGGCGATGAACCAGATGACCCGCACCACCGCGATCGAGTTCGCGCGCCATCATGTGCGCGTCAACGCGATCCTGCCCGGCTTGATGAAGACGCCGATGGTGGAGCATTCCGCCGGACTTGCGAACAGCTACGCCAAGGGCGACGTCGAGGCGATGTGGCGCGCGCGCGATGCGCAGGTGCCGATGGGCCACATGGGCGACGCCTTCGACGTCGCCAACGCCGCGCTGTTCCTGGCGTCGGACGAGTCGAAATATGTGACGGGGATCGAGCTGGTGGTCGACGGCGGGATCACCTGCAAGGCGGGCGCGTAAGCCGTCTCATACTCCGCTGTCGCCCCGGGGCGCGCAGAGCGCGAACCCGGGACCCATAGCCACAGGGTAGAGTTGTTTTGCTGAGTAGTCACTCCGAGAATTCGTAAACACGGCGTCCTGTGGTTATGGGTCGCCGATCGGCGCTGCGCTTGTCCGGGACGACGGTGGAGTGTCTGGCTGCTACTGCGCCAGCGCCAGAATCCCGCCGGCGAATGAATGCCACGCCGTCGTCTCGCTGATCGGCCAGTTCAAGACCTTCACCGCGAGCAGCGCGAGCGTTCCGGTGATGTAGACCGGATGCACGCGGCCCTCGGTGCGCCAGTCGCGCACCATGGCGACGACGAGCAGCAGCGAGGCGACCACGGCCGGCGCGATCGTGACCGGCACCGGCGGCGGGCCGGGTGGTCCCGGAGGCGCGAGGAAGGTGAGGAACCAGCGCGCGATCGCGGCATCGAGGATCGAGACCGCTGCGAGCAGCATCAGGCGCTTGTGAATATCGGGCTTCCGCGTGTTCATGATCGCGAGCACGAACGCACCTGCGAAGAACGCGATCCCGCTCATCGGCACGATCGAGAAGGCGATGCCGGCGTCTTTCTGCCCGAGCGCGGCGGAATGCTGCATCACATGCACGGAGGCGAGGAAACCGAAGATCGTCATCGCGGTCGCGAGCGAGACGCCGGCGATGCCGAGCGCCCGGTGATTGACCACGCGGCCTGAGGCTGCGAGCCAGGTCTGGATCACGAAATAGAGAGACCAGGTGAAGAACAAGAGTCCGTGAAAATGGATCACCGGGCTTGCGGAAAATGTCCGGTGGGCGAGCGGCACAAAATAGGTCGGTGCAAAGCCGAGAAATGCGGTGGCAGCACAGGCCAGGGACATGTGGAAATAAAAATATCGTGCAGGCGACGCATCACGCGCGCGTACACGACGGTCGTCGATCAGGGTCGTCATGAGTGATGAGTCTGGACAGGCGGCGTTTGGTTCAAACGCCAATGTCGTCCCGGATCGGCGCGTGCCTGTCCGGGACGACGAGCCTCATCCCCCCGCGCTCAATTCCGCGCGATCGAGCTCCTCCTCGATCCGGTGAAAGGCGTCGTCACCGATCACCTCGGTGGCACGCAGGCTGAAGATCGATTTGCGCGCGGCTTGGATGGCGCGGCGGCGCAGGGGATCGGCGGGCAATTCGCCGTTGGTGATGCCGCCGTTCGGATCGTCGTCCGCCTGCATCAGGATGGCGCGATATTCGAGCCGCAGGATCTCCGCTTCTTCCGACGGATCGTCCTCGATCGCGTCGAGCGCGGCGCGATAGGCCGCCGCGCGAGCGCGCGCGACCTCGATGCCGACGGGATCGTCGTCCTTGAGGTTGAAGGCGAGGATCAGCGGCCGCAGCGTCAGGCCCTGGATCACCAGCGACCCCAGCACCACCGCAAAGGCGATGAAGACGATGAAGTCGCGATAGGGAAAGTTCTCCGGCAGGGCAAAGGCAGTCGCGAGCGTGACGAGGCCGCGCATGCCGCACCAGGAGATGATGAGGCCGCCCTTCGGCGAGGCGACGGCCTTGGGATCCTTCGGATGATAGATCTCGCGCGCGATCAGCACGCGCAGCGTGGTGCGGTAGAATGTGATCCAGAGCAGCCGCACCAGCACTACGGTGAGCAGGATCCAGCCCGCCGCCACGCAATATTCCCAGCGTACCTCCGCGTCCAGCCGGGTCCAGATCGGGCGCATCTGCATGCCGATCAGCATGAAGGCGAGCACGTTGAGCACGAACACCATCGTCTCCCAGACCGCGTAGGACGGCACCCGAAGCCGTGCCGGCATGCGCTCGCCCGCCGTGCGTGCGATGGTGATGGCGTAGACCACGATGGTGAGGATGCCGGAGAGGCCGAGATGCTCGGCGGCGATCCAGACCATGAAGGTGGTGGCGAACTGCACGATGATCGCGCTCGGCGCTTCCTTCACGCGCTCCATGAACAGCGGGATGATGCGCCCCGCGACAAGACCCGCCACGACGCTGCCGACCAACCCCAGCGCAATCGTCGGCGCGACCTCGCTCCATTTGAGGTGCTCCATGACGACGGCGCCGACCGCGATCCGATAGATCAGGAGCGCGCTGGCGTCGTTGAGCAGGCTCTCACCCTCCAGCACCTTCACCATGCGGTGGGGCAGCTTGACTTGGCTCAGGATCGCGACGGCGGCCGCGGCGTCCGGTGGCGCCACAATGGCGCCGAGCGCGATTGCGGCGGCCCAGGGCATGTCAGGCATCAGCCGGTGCGCGACATAGGCCACGCCGACCGTGGTCAGGCCGACAGCGGCCACCACCAGGGTCGAGACCGGAACCCAATTCTTGCGCAGATCGCGCAGCGAGGTGTCGAAGGCGGCATCCAGCAGCACCGGTGCGACAAAAAGGGCCAATGCCAGGTCGGGTTCGAGCGTCCAGGACGGGCTGTTCGGCACGAAGGCGATCAGCGCCCCGCCGATGGCAAGAAAGGTCGGGTAGGGGACCTTGATCCGCCGGGCCAGCGCCGATAATGCAACGGCGCCGAGCAGCAAAGCGATGATCCATTCGAATGTCGACACGTCAATCCCCGAAACCGATTTGACCGGCGCCACAAGCTAGCACCAATCCGGCCGTATGATGGATAGTGCGGCCCAAAGGCAAGACCCCAAAGGCAAGATCCGAGGCAAGACTTTCCGACTGTGATCAGCATGCGTTCCTTTCTCGTTCAGTTGCCCGGCGCCGCACTGCTCTGCGCGCTCTCGCTCGTCGCGGCCC
Source organism: Bradyrhizobium sp. Bra78 (assembly GCF_024519855.1). Classification (NCBI taxonomy): domain Bacteria; kingdom Pseudomonadati; phylum Pseudomonadota; class Alphaproteobacteria; order Hyphomicrobiales; family Nitrobacteraceae; genus Bradyrhizobium; species Bradyrhizobium sp. Bra78. The sequence goes on from NZ_JALJRE010000011.1 coordinate 179,978, forward strand.
AAGGCGCGGCCCATGGCGCGACCGGCGGCGAGCCGGTTGCGGCGGCGCCGCAGGTCGACGTCGCGCCATGCCTCACGGCTGCCGCGGCCGACGACGTCGACAAGGCGGCCACCGCCTGCGCGGTCGTGATCGACAACGAGAAGACGGCCAAGGCTGACCTGATCAAGGCGCTGATCGCGCGCGGCGCGCTGTATGCGCGGCACGACCAGACCGACCGGGCGATCGCCGACGACAGCCGTGCTCTTTTGCTCGATTCCAGCCTCGCCGATATCTTCAACGCGCGCGGCGAACTCTGGCTGAAGAAGGGAGACAGGCCCAAGGCGGTACAGGATTTCGGTGCGGCGCTGAAGATCGACCCAAACCACGAAAAGGCCAAGGCCAACCACAAGGCGATGGCGCGTGAGCTCGAGCGGATCGGGGCGCAGATGGCGGTCGCCGGCAAGCCCAGCTTCAATTGCAGGAGTGCGCGCCGCGCGGTGGAGAAGGCGATCTGCGCCAACCGCGAACTCGCCGACCTCGATCGCGAGGTCTTTGCATCCCATGCGCGTGCCGTCCGCGAGGCGCAAAGCATGCGGAACCCCAACCCCGACGCGCGAACGCTCCAGCGCGAGCAGGACGACTTCGTCGCGCGCCGCAACGCCGAATTCGGGCGTCCCGGCTACGATCTGAAGAAGGCAATGCAGGAGCGCTTGCTGCGGCTGAACGGGGTGGATGGGTATTGAGATTCTTCGCCTCTCCCCGCAGGCGGGTGAGGAGAGCAGGCACCGTCCGCCTCTGATGACGGGCCCGGTTTTGAACCGATTCTTTGCTCCCCGCGACAATGGTGAAAACCTGACGTCATGGAGCCCTCTGTCATGTGCGGCACGCAACCTTCCGCGCAAACCTTGCCATTTACCGGGTCGCCGCTGCGCGCCCTGCTGCTCGGCGCGGCGATGAGCCTTGTCCTGGCGGCGCCAGCGTCGGCCGCCGTCGATTGCGCGCTGGGCAGCAAGGCCGCGCCCGCCGAGTTGATCCCTGCATGCAGTGCCATCATTGATCAGGCTGCCAATCCAGCTTCCGGCCGCGCCGGGGCACTGCTGGTTCGCGCCGACGCCAATGCGCGGACTTCGGGGGGCCTCACGCAGGCGCTGCGTGATATCGACCGCGCCATCGCGCTCGACGGCAGGAATGCAAAGGCCTGGCGCCTGCGCGGCGATCTGCTGCGCGAGGCCGGCGGCGATCTCAACCGCGCCGCGGCGGACCTCGGCAAGGCGATCGAGCTCGATCCGCAGGATGCGGAGTCCTACGAGCTGCGCGGCGTGGTCTACACCAATCAGCGCCGGCTCGACCGCGCGCTCGCCGACTACGACCAGGCGATCAAGCTGAAGCCGGACTATGCGCAGGCCTGGTCCGATCGCGGCGTTACCTACTATCTCGGCGGCGACAACGAAAAGGCGATCCGCGATCTCTGCGAGGCGCTGCGGCTCGATCCGAACCGGCCGCGGAGCTACACCAATCGCGGCGCCGCCTACAAGAAGCTCGGCCAGCTCGACAAGTCGGTCGCCGATGACGGCGAGGCGATCAGGCTCGATCCGAAAGTGCCTGAGTATTACGACAATCGCGGCCTGTCGCTGGCTGCGATGGGCGAGTACGACAAGGCGATTGCCGACTACGATCGGGCGTTGCGGCTCGCGCCGAAGCCGAATTTCTTCACCAACCGCGGCGATTCCTATCACCTCAAGGGAGAACTGGGTGCGGCGCTGAGCGATTACGACGCCGCGCTGAAGCTCGACCCGAATTTCGCACAGACCTACAACAATCGCGCCGTGCTCTACAAGAAGATGGGCGAGCGCAGGAAGGCGCTGGCCGATTACGAGACCGCGTTGAAGCTCGATCCCGGCAATGACAACGCCGCCGCCGGCCGCCGCACCATGATCGCGGAGATCGCCAAATTCGGCGCCGAACCGCTGCGGCCGCTCGCGGCGAATTCCGGCAGCGGCCCGTCGTTCGATTGTGCCACGGCTAGGCGCGAGGTCGAGAAGGTGATCTGCGCCGACCCGCAGCTCGGCGTGCTCGACCGCCAGATCGCCGAGACCTACGAGCGGCTGCTGAAGGCGACGAAAGGGCGCCCGGCGAGCGACCTGCGCAAAACACAGCGCGATTTCCTCACGACGCGCAATGCGAGCTTCGGCCGGCCGGGCTATGATCTGAGGAGGGTCATGCAGGAGCGGTTGCAGCGGCTGAACGGGATGGAGAGCTAGCCGTCTGCTCGCCTCTACCCGCAAGAACGGGAGAGGGAGAAGATTCGTTCTTTCAGCTTGAACCGCAGCCCGTTCCCGGGAAAATACCTCCCAAACGAGGCCGGCACTTGATCCGGGTCATGGCGGGACTTTTGTCCTGCCGTCAGGTCAAGGCCAAGCCAATAAAGGGAACGGGAGCGCGGGACATGAGCATCCAGGGGAAGAGCAGCTATCACGAGGTCCATGCGCGGTCGCTGGCCGATCCCCAGGGCTTTTGGGCCGAGGCGGCGACGGAGATCGACTGGATCGAGCCGCCGAAGACCATCTTCGATGCCTCGCAGGGCGTCTACGGCCGCTGGTTCAGCGGCGGCGTCGTCAACACCTGCTACAACGCGCTCGATCGCCATGTCGAACGCGGCCGCGCCGACCAGGTCGCGCTGATCCATGATTCGCCGCTGACGAACAGCGTCACCAAGTTCACCTATGCCGAGCTGCTCAGCGAGGTGCAGGCGCTCGCCGCCGTCATGCAGGATTTCGGCGTCGCCAAGGGTGACCGCGTCATCCTTTACATGCCGATGGTGCCGGAGGCGGTGGTCGCGATGCTCGCCTGCGCGCGTATCGGCGTGGTGCATTCCGTCGTGTTCGGCGGCTTTGCCGCCAAGGAGCTCGCCACTCGCATCGACGATGCGCAGCCGAAGCTGATCCTGTCGGCGAGCTGCGGCATCGAGCCCGGCCGTATCGTGCAGTACAAGCCGCTGCTCGACGAGGCGATCAGGCTTGCCGGCAGCAAGCCGAAGGCCTGCATCGTGCTGCAGCGTCCGCAGCTCACCTGCGACCTCACGCGGGGCCGCGACTACGATTGGGCGAGCCTGCGCCGCAAGGCGATGAACGACAGCAAGAAAGCGCCTTGCGTGCCGGTTGCCGCCACCGATCCGCTTTACATTCTCTACACCTCGGGCACCACGGGCATTCCCAAGGGCGTGGTGCGCGACAATGGCGGGCATCTCGTCGCGGTGAAATGGTCGATGTTCAACCTCTATGGCGTCAAGCCCGGCGAGGTCTGGTGGTGCGGCTCCGACATCGGCTGGGTGGTCGGCCACAGCTACATCGTCTATGGCCCGCTGCTGCATGGTGCGACCTCGATCATGTATGAGGGCAAGCCGATCGGCACGCCCGATGCCGGCGCATTCTGGCGCGTCATCAGCGAGCACAAGGCGGTCGCACTCTTCACCGCGCCGACCGCGTTCCGGGCGATTCGCAAGGAGGATCCGGAAGGCAAGTTCATCCGGCAATACGATCTCTCCCAATTCCGCACGCTGTTCCTCGCCGGAGAACGCGCCGACCCGCCGACGGTGGAATGGGCGGAGCAGCAGCTGAAGGTGCCTGTCATCGACCATTGGTGGCAGACCGAGACCGGCTGGTGCATCGCCGGCAATCCGGTCGGTCTCGGCATGTTGCCGGTGAAGCACGGCTCGCCGACGGTGCCGATGCCGGGCTATCAGGTCGACGTGGTGGACGAAGCCGCAAAGCCGGTCGGGCCCAACACCATGGGCTCGATCGTCATCAAGCTGCCGATGCCGCCGGGCTGTCTGCCGACGTTGTGGAATCAGGATTCGCGCTTCAAGGAAGCCTACCTCAGCGAATTCCCCGGCTACTACAAGACCTCCGACGCAGGCTACAAGGACGAGGACGGCTATGTCTTCGTCATGGGCCGTACCGACGACATCATCAACGTCGCCGGCCACCGGCTCTCCACCGGTGGCATGGAGGAGATCCTGGCTTCGCATCCGGATGTCGCCGAATGCGCCGTGCTCGGCGTCAAGGACGCGATCAAGGGCGAGGTGCCCTGCGGCTTCCTGGTGCTCAAGGCCGGCGTGAAGCGCGCGCCTGCCGAGATCGAGAAGGAGATCATCGCGCTGGTGCGCGACAAGCTCGGTCCCGTTGCCGCGTTCAAGCTTGCGATCACCGTCGGCCGCCTGCCCAAGACGCGCTCCGGAAAGATCCTGCGCGGCACCATCAAGAAGATCGCCGACGGCGAATCCTGGACCATGCCTGCGACGATCGAGGACCCCAAGGTGCTCGACGAGATCGGCGAGGCGCTGAAGGGGCGGGTGTGACGGTCGCGATGGGGCTTGAATAGGCCGCATTTTTCCGCTCAACCCTCATCCTGAGCCGCGCGCCTGGCGCGCGTCTCGAAGGATGAAGGGCCTGCCATGAATTCGAAGCCGTTTCTTGCGATTGCGTTTGCGGGCCTCGTCCTTTCCGCCTGCTCCGCGCGCTATCAGACGCCGGTGGCGATGGGCGGCGATGATGACGATGCGGTCTGCCAGGGTCGTGGCTATGCGGCCGGCTCTCCCGAATACGTGGCCTGTCGCAAGGACCGCGACGTCCAGCGCAGCGCCGCCACCGCACGCTCCGACCGCCGCCAGCGTGATCTCGGCGAGTACATGCTGAACCATCCCGATCGGCCGTAAGGCATTGAGACCTGTAGCCCGGATTGCGCTGCGCCCCATCCGGGCCACGTCGTGCCCCGACGGATTGCGGGGCTCGTTCAGAAGCCGAAATAAAAACGCGGCAGGTTTCCCCGCCGCGTCCAAATCTCATCCGATGGTAAACGAAGAAGCGGAGCTCTACTCCTCGTCTTCGTCCTGCTTCTTGCCGCCGAGCGTCTTCAGCTTGGCGAACACGGCGTCGACGTTGAGGTCGTCGCTCGATCGCTCCGCCGGCTCGAACTCGTCCTTCTTGGTGGTCTCGGAGGCCGGCAACAGGGTCGCGCCGCCATAGGCTGTGTCGATCGGCTTTTCCTTGGCTGCGCGCGCGACCTCGAAATCCAGTTCGATCTGCGAGCAGAGACCGAGGGTGACCGGATCGATCGGGGTCAGCGACGACGTATTCCAGTGGGTGCGATCGCGGACGCTGGCGATCGTGCTCTTGGTGGTGCCCACTAGGCGCATGATCTGGGCGTCCTTGAGCTCGGCATGGTTGCGCAGCAGCCAGAGGATGGCGCTCGGGCGTTCATGGCGGCGCGAGACCGGGGTGTAGCGCGGGCCCTTGCGCTTGGGCTGGGGGGGCAGCACCACCTTGCTCTCCTGGAGGCGGAGCCTGTAGTCCGGGTTCTTCTCGCCCTTCTCGATCTCCTCACGGGTCAGCTGGCCGTTGGAGAGGGGGTCCATGCCCTTGATGCCCTGGGCCGCGTCGCCGTCGGCGATCGCGCGCACCTCGAGGGGGTGCATTTTGGTGAAATCGGCGACCTGGTCGAAGGTCAGCGCGGTGTTGTCGAGCAGCCAGACGGCGGTCGCCTTGGGCATCAGAGGTGCGTTGCTCATGGCAAATCTCCTTTGTGCTTCGCCCACCCCTCAGGAGGCGAAACCGGTAGTCATCAGCGATGACAGGGAATTGGCGCTATATAAGCCCGGAGGGGGTAGCCACGCAATGGTTCTGCTATAGATAGTGCCTTGACAGCGCCCGAAAGGGGGCCCAATTCCCTCTCAGGTCGCCGTAAGCTCGTACCTTAGCCCTATTCCATCCATCGACCGCTTCCCGCCATTTGGCGAGGTGATTCGGTCCCGAGATCGCTCAATGTCAGCCAAACCAGACCTCAAGATCGTGCTTTGTTCTCCCCGCGGCTTCTGCGCCGGGGTGGTCCGGGCGATCGACACCGTGGAACGGGCGCTCGATAAATACGGCGCCCCCGTCTATGTTCGCCACGAGATTGTGCACAATAAATACGTCGTCGACGGGTTGAAGAAAAAGGGCGCGATCTTCGTCGAGGAGCTCGCCGAGATCCCGGAAAATACCACCGCGCCGGTGGTATTCTCGGCCCATGGCGTGCCGAAATCGGTTCCGGCCGACGCGACGTCCCGCAATCTGTTCTCGCTGGATGCGACCTGCCCGCTGGTGACCAAGGTGCACCGCGAGGCCGCGATCCATTTCAAGCGCGGCCGCGAGATCTTCCTGATCGGCCATTCCCATCACCCCGAGGTGGTGGGCACGCTCGGCCAGCTTCCGGTCGGCGCCGTGACGCTCATCGAGACCGCCGAGGACGCCAAGACCATCTCCCCGAAGGATCCGAACAATCTCGCCTTCGTGACCCAGACCACACTGTCGATCGATGACACCGCGGAGATCGTGGCGCTCCTGAAGGAGCGCTTCCCGAACATCAACGGGCCGCACAAGGAAGACATCTGCTACGCCACCACCAACCGCCAGCTCGCGGTGAAGAAGGTGGCGCCGGTGGTCGACGCGCTGATCGTGGTCGGTGCGCCGAACTCGTCGAACTCGCAGCGCCTGCGCGAGGTCGCCGAGCGTGAAGGCTGCCCGATCGCAGTGCTGGCGCAGCGCGCCACCGAGATCGACTGGAAGCGGTTCGAAAACATCACCAGCCTCGGCATCACCGCGGGCGCCTCGGCACCGGAAGTGATCGTCGAGGAGATCATGGACGCGTTCGCCGAACGCTTCACGCTGCATGTGGAGACGGTCTCGGCCGCGGAAGAGAACGAGTTCTTCCCGCTGCCGCGCCAGGTGCGCCCCGAAGCCGCCGCCGAGTAGACCTTCATGGCGGTCTACACCGACGTTGCCGCCGACGAACTTGCGGACTTTCTGAAACAATACGATCTCGGCGAATTGCTCTCCTACAAGGGCATCGCCGAGGGTGTCGAAAATTCCAACTTCCTGCTGCATACGACCAAGGGGTCGTTCATCCTCACGCTCTATGAGAAGCGCGTGGCGAAGAACGATCTGCCGTTCTTCCTCGCGCTGATGACGCATCTGGCCGAGCACGGCGTCAACTGCCCGCTGCCGGTGAAAGGAACAGACGGCGAGGCGCTGCGCGAGCTGTCGGGCCGGCCGGCCGCGATCATCACGTTTCTCGAAGGCGTCTGGCCGCGCAAGCCGAACGCCGCCCATTGCGCCGGCGTCGGCGAGGGGCTCGCCAGGATGCATCTGGCCGGCGCCAATTTCGCGATCGAGCGGGCGAACGCGCTGTCGGTCTTGGGCTGGCGGCCGCTGTTCGATACGGCGTCGCCCCGGGCCGACGAGGTTCAGCCGGGTCTGCGCGCGTTTCTTGCGGCCGAGCTCGACTATCTCGCGAGCGGAATCTGGCCGACCGATCTGCCGGAGGGCGTGATCCACGCCGACCTCTTCAACGACAACGTCTTTTTCCTTGGCGACAAGCTCTCGGGGATCATCGACTTCACCTTCGCCTGCAACGACATGCTGGCCTATGACGTCGCGATCTGCCTCAACGCCTGGTGCTTCGAGCCGGATCACTCCTTCAATGTCACCAAGGCGCGCGCCTTCCTCAACGCCTATGGCCGGGTGCGCAAGCTCTCGGAGGCGGAAGAGGCCGCGCTGCCGCTGCTGGCGCGCGGCGCCGCGATCCGCTTCCTGCTGACGCGGTTGGTCGATTGGCTCAACGTGCCGCCCGGCGCGCTGGTTCGCCCGAAGGATCCGCTGGAATATTTTCGCAAGCTGCGTTTCCACCAGAGCGTTTCGAGCGTGCGCGACTACGGGCTGATGCCGTCAGGACTGGTCGCGTGAGCGAGCTTCCCAATGTCACGATCTATACGGATGGCGCGTGCTCGGGAAATCCCGGGCCCGGCGGCTGGGGCGCGATCCTGAAGTTCGGCGACAAGGAAAAAGAGCTGAACGGCGGCGAGCGCCACACCACCAACAACCAGATGGAATTGATGGCGGCGATCTCCGCGCTCGAAGCGCTGAAGAAGCCGTGCACCGTCGATCTCTACACCGACAGCCAATATGTCCGTCAGGGCATCACCGGCTGGATCCACGGCTGGAAGCGCAACGGCTGGCGCACCGCCGACAAGAAGCCGGTGAAGAATGTCGAGCTATGGCAGCGCCTCGACGCCGCGCTGAAAGCACACGAGGTCCGCTGGCACTGGGTCAAGGGCCACGCCGGCCACCCGGAGAATGAGCGGGCAGATCAGCTCGCACGCGACGGGATCGTGAAGGCGCGGCTGCAGCAGCGGGTGGCGGAGTAGGCGCATTGCGCCCACTTACTACCGTCATCCCGGCCTTCGCCGGGACGACACGGAGGATATGGCTGATAGCAGGGGTCGTGTTACAGCTGCCCCAGCAGCGTATCGCCGCCGGACACTTCGACCTTGCCGGGCATCGCCTCGAGGTTCAGTTTCTTGACCACGCCGTCCTCGACCAGCATCGAATAGCGCTTCGAGCGGATGCCGAGGCCGTTGCCGGAAGCATCCAGCTCCATGCCGATCGCCTTGGCGAATTCGGCATTGCCGTCGGCGAGGAAGATGGCCTCGTCGCGCTGGTCGGTATCGCGCTTCCAGGCGTTCATGACGAAAGCGTCGTTGACGGAAACGATGGCGATGGTGTCGACGCCCTTGTCCTTCATGGCGTAGGCGTTGAGGAAGATGCTCGGCAGATGCATCTTGTGGCAGGTGCCGGTATAGGCGCCGGGCACCGCGAACAGCGCCACCTTCTTGCCCTTGAAGATATCGTCGGTGGTCTTCACCTGCGGGCCTTCCGCCGTCATTACGCGGAATTTGGCCTCGGGCAGCTTGTCGCCAGTCTGGATCGCCATCGTCAGTCTCCCTGAAAATCGGTCCCGCTTTTTAGACCGTGCGGCGGGCCTGCACAATATTGCCGGCAGGGAAAGCGGCGACGGATGCCGCCCTTCACCTTGATGTCATCAGCCGGAAAAGCCGCCATTGTCGAGGAAGGCCTGTTCTTCCTCGGTGGTCGGGCGTCCGAGGAGGCGGTTGCGGTGGGGGAAGCGGCCAAATCGCCGGATGATGTCGGCGTGCTCGCGCGCGTATTTCAGGTTTTCGGCATTCTCGGTGCTTTGAAACAGCGCGACGCAGTGCATCTGGTCGGGCAGGTGCTCGGAATGCATGAAGGGCATATAGAGGAATTCGAGCAGGACCGGATCGATCCTTTGATCTGCGCCGCGCTCAATGGCGCAACGGGCGACGTCGCGCGCCAACGCATCGCTGGCAAAGGCCTGCGTTGTACCGCGAAACATGTTGCGGGGAAACTGATCGAGCACGATGACGAGCGCAAGCGCGCCGTCGTCGGTCGCCTCCCATGACGCGAGTTCGCCGGCGGCCGCCGTCTGCCACAGCGCGAGAAAGCGGCGCCTGACTTCCGCGTCGAAAGCGTCGTTGCGCTTGTACCAGGCATCGCGGCCGGCCTCGCGCCAGAAGGCGAGGATGCCGGCCGGGCCGATGTTGCCGACGTCAGTCATGAACGAAAGAGGCGCTTACGCCGCCTCCGCCTTCTTCTCGTCGCGCAGCTGCCGGCGCAGGATCTTGCCGACATTGGTCTTCGGCAGGTCGGCGCGGAATTCGATGTGCTTGGGCACCTTGTAGCCGGTCAGCTGCTCGTGACAGAACTTGATCAAGGCCTCCGCCGTGAGGTTCGGGTCCTTCTTGACCACGAACGCCTTCACCGCCTCGCCCGACTTGGAATCGGGGATGCCGATCACGGCGCATTCGAGCACGCCCGGATGGCTCGCGATCACTTCCTCGATCTCGTTGGGATAGACGTTGAAGCCGGAGACCAGGATCATGTCCTTCTTGCGGTCGACGATCTTGGTGTAGCCCTTCTCGTCCATCACACCGATGTCGCCGGTGCGGAAGTAGCCGTCCGATGTCATCACCTTGGCGGTCTCCTCCGGCCTGTTCCAGTAACCCGACATCACCTGCGGGCCCTTGGCGCAGATCTCGCCGGGCTGGCCGAGCGGCATCTCGTTGCCGTCGTCGTCGCGGATCGAGATCCAGGTCGAGGGCACGGGAATGCCGATCGATCCCGAGAATTCGGTCGTGGTCGCGGGATTGCAGGTCAGGGTCGGCGAAGTCTCCGACAGGCCGTAGCCTTCGGCGATGAAGCAGCCGGTCACCGCCTTCCACTGCTCGGCCACGGGGCGCTGTACCGCCATGCCGCCGCCGTTGGAGATCTTGAGCTTGGAGAAGTCCAGCTTCTTGAAGTCGGGATGATGCATCAGGCCGTTGTAGAGCGTGTTCACCGCCGGGAAGCTGTTGACCTGGTACTTCGCCAGCTCCTTGACGAAGCCCGCGATGTCGCGCGGATTGGGGATCAGCAGATTGCAGCCGCCGGCGCGCACGGCGAGCAGGTAGCAGGCCGTCAGCGCGAAGATGTGATAGAGCGGCAACGCGCAGACGATCATGAGCTGATCGACATGCGGCGGCGAGGCGAGCGCCGGCTGCAGCCACGCGTCGTTCTGCAACACGTTGGCGACGATGTTGCGGTGGAGCAGCGTGGCGCCCTTGGAGACGCCGGTGGTGCCGCCGGTATATTGCAGGAACGCGACATCGCCGGGCGACAGCTTGGGCTTGTTGAAGCTCAGAGAGCGGCCGGCCGAGATCGCGTCGTTGAAGGACACCGCGCCCGGCAACGACCAGGCCGGTACCATCTTCTTGACGCGGCGGACGACGAGATTGACGATCACGCCCTTGAATCCGAGCAGATCGCCCATGCTGCCGACGATGACGTGCTTCACTTGCGTCTTCGCGATCACCTGCTCGACGGTGTGGGCGAAATTCTCCAGCACGATGATGGCTTCGGCGCCGGAATCCTTGAGCTGATGCTCGAGCTCGCGCGGCGTGTAGAGCGGGTTGACATTGACCACCGCGAAACCGGCGCGCAGCACGGCGGCGGTGGCAACAGGATATTGCAGCACGTTCGGCATCATGATCGCGACGCGGGCGCCACGCTGCAGACCGCGGCCTTGCAAATAGGCCGCCATCGCCAGCGACATCTGGTCGAGATCGCGATAGCTGATCGACTTGTCCATGCAGATGAACGCCCTGCGGTCGGCGAACTTGGTGAAGCTCTCCTCCAGGAGGTCGACCAGCGATGCGTATTGCGTCGGCTCGATATCGGCGGGGACGCCGGGCGGATATTGCTTGAGCCAGATGCGCTCCATGGAAAACTCCCCTCATCTACCAGAGCCCGTTGTGTCTCGGGCTTGCCTCATTGCAGACAGTATCGAGCCTGCCGGAACGGGTGGCAAGCCGTCGAGGCTTAGGACAAAGGTCAGGGAGTGGCTACTGGAATCCTCGCAAGCGGCGCCGCCGCAAGTGCGAAGTGCGCCGCGGTCTCGCCTCGCCGGGGCCGCTAACTATTGTTGGCCGGCTTGGCGGCGGGCTTGGTCGCTGCCTTGGGCTTGGCGGGCTTGGGCGCCCGATCGCCGGCCGCCGCAGGTTTTGCCGACGCATCGGGCTTGGCCGCGGCATGCTTGGTGCCGGCCGGCTTGGCTGCGGACTTGCCGTCGGTCTTGACGTCGGCCGGCTTGGCATCCGGTTTCGCCGCCGCCGTCTTGGCATCCGCCGTCTTGGCATCCTTCGGCTTGTCGGCCGTCTTGTCTGCTGCGTCAGGCTTCTTGGCGACGCGCGACTTCTTGCCACGCGGCTTTGGCGTGGCCTGCTGGTCGGCATCGGCCGCGACCGCCGCGATCAGGGCGGTGCCCGTGCGTGTCGGGCCGGTATAGACCAGCACGGGCTCGGCCGCCGCCGGGGCCGAGGCCATCAGCTCGGAGGCTTTCATCAGGGGCGGCTGGAGGCCGGCTGTGAAGAAGGTGACCTGGGCTTCGCCGCCGGTGGCGGAGGCCGATCCGGACGTGCCGCCATTGGTCGCGATCAGCGCGTCGTCATCGTCGCTGGCCGGCCGCTTGCGATGGCCGCCGCACATGTCCTCGCGCAGGTTGGGCGGCGAGGCGTCGACCGGCACGAGATTCTCGACGGTGCCGAGCGAGGGGCGCAGCCACGACAGAGTGTCCTGGCTGAAGCCGCGCTCCAGGAGCTGCGCTGCCTTGATGGCGCGCGCGGTGCCGGAACTGGCGCCGAGCACCACCGCGATCAACCGGCGGCCGTTGCGCGTGGCGGAGGCGACGAGGTTGTAGCCGGAGGCGCAGATGAAGCCGGTCTTGAAACCGTCGGCGCCGGGATAGCGGCCGATCAGCTTGTTGAAATTCCCTGTGACGCGCTTGCCGAAGCGGATCGCCGGGATGTGCACGAAGTACTCGTATTCCGGCAGGTCGCGCAGGAAGGAGCGCGCCAAAATTCCGAGATCGCGCGCGGACGTGATCTGGCCGTCGGCAGGCAGGCCGTTCGGATTGACGTAGCTCGTCTGCGTCATGCCGAGCTTCCTCGCGGTGTCGTTCATCATCACCGAGAAGCCATCGATCGAGCCGCCAACGCCTTCGGCGAGTACCACGGCCATGTCATTCGCCGACTTGACCATCATCATCTTCAGCGCGTTGTCGACGGTAAGCTGCGTTCCCGGGCGGAACCCCATCTTCGAGGGCGATTGCGAGGCTGCCGTCGGCGACACCGTGAGCAGCGTGTCCAGCGTAAGCTTGCCGTCCTTGACCGCCTTCAGCGTCACATAGGCGGTCATGATCTTGGTGACGGAAGCCGGATACCAGGGAATGGTCGCGTTATCCGCCTGCAACACCTTGCCGCTGTCGGCCTCGATCAGGAGCAGTGCTTCCGCGCTCGCCGCGCGCGGGGTGAGCAATGCGGCGCATGCGAGGATCGCAGCGAACAGGTTGAACAGCGATTTGCGAAGCAGCGGGCGAATGGCGTGCACTATCCGATTCCGGTCCTTGGAGACCCGCCGGTTCCGGAGGGCTTCTCGTGATCTGATGTTCGGTTCTGAAATCCAGCGTCGCCGCTTGCGGCGTCGCAAACCTATACCGGCTCGCGCGCCGGGAATAGGGGCTTCCAGCCGGTATTCCGCAATGAAATAGGCCGAATTTCGACGGTCCTGTGAGGACTTGCTAGGGAGACTTGGCAGCAGTCGCAGCAGCCTCAGCCGCCGTCACGCTGGCCCGTGCGTTCTCCTGAACCATGAACTGGGCCCTGGCGAGCTCGGCGAAATGCCCGCCTTTGGCCACGAGTTCATCGAAAGTTCCGCTTTCGATCACACGCCCGTTCTCGAACACCAGGATCCGCGTGGCATTGCGGATCGTGGAGAGACGATGGGCGATCACGAAAGTGGTGCGGCCCTTCATCACTTCGTCGAGAGCGGCATTCACCTTGGCCTCGGTGACGGCGTCGAGCGCGCTGGTGGCCTCGTCCAGGATCAGGATCGGCGGGTCCTTCAGCAGCGCCCTGGCGATCGACAGCCGCTGCCGCTCGCCGCCGGACAGCATGCGGCCGCGTTCGCCGGCATTGGTCTCGAAGCCGCCGCTGCGGTCGATGAAGTCGATGGCCTGCGCGCGCTCGGCTGCCTTGCGCATTTCGGCCTCGGTCGCGTCCGGCTTGCCGACGCGAAGATTCTCCGCGATCGAGCGGTTGAACAGCAGCGCCTCCTGGAACACCACGCCGATGTTCCGCCGCAGCGATGTCAGCGTCACCCCACGCACGTCCATGCCGTCGATCCTGATGAAGCCGGACTGCGGATCGAAGGCGCGATGCAACAGCGCAATCGCGGTGGACTTGCCGGCGCCGGTCGCGCCGACCAGAGCGATGGTCTGGCCGGGCAGTGCGGAGAAGGAGAGATCCTCGATCGCCGGCCGTTTGCCGTCGTAGGAGAAGGTGACGTCGTTGAATTCGACGAGACCGGAGAGCCGCCCCGCGTCGATCGCGTCGGGCCGGTCGTGCACGGCCGGTACGGCATCGAGCACGTTGAAGAATTCGCGCAGGCGCGGGGCTTCCATGAACACGCTGTTGATGAAGCTCACGACCTGCTCGAGCTTCTGGATCAGAAGCGTCGCGAAGCTCACGAACATCACGATTTCGCCGACCGATGTCAGTCCCTGGTCGTGCAGCGCGATGCCCAGCGTGAAGATCGCGAGCACCGTGATGGTGGTTGAGGCGCGCGTGATCACGGTGACGAGCGCCCACCACGACAGCACCGGCATCTGTGCGGCCAGCAACTGGTCGGCGACGGAGCGCAGACCCTGCACCTCGGATTCGACGCGGACGAAGCTCTGCACCAGTGCGACATTGCCGAGCGCATCGGAGGCGCGGGCGGAAAGCTCGCTATATTGCTCCTCGACCGCCATCTGCATGCCGAACGTCTTGCGCACGACGAAGGTGGTCAGCGCGGTGAAGACGATGCAGAGCACGAACAGCAGGATCGCGAGCCGCCAGTTCAGATAGAGCGACAGCGGCAGCAGCACGACGACCGAGAGGATCGCGGCAAAGTGCTCGCGGAAGAAGCCCAGCCACAGCCGCCATAGCGCATCGGTGCCGTTGAGCATCACCTTCATCAGCCGGCCCGAATGGGTGCCGGAGTGGAAGGTCAGTGGCAGTTGCAAAATGTGCTCGAAATAGTCGGTGAGCACCGCCTGGCGCTGGCGATGGGAGAGCCGGTCGGCTTGCAGCGCCACGATTGCGCTGCAGGCGATGGTGAACAGCCCGAACGCGACCCAGGCCATCAGGAACGGCCAGGCCGAGCTGGAGCCTGCGACCGTCTTGCCCGAGAGCACGTCGACGATCCGGCCGAACAGCACGGGCTCGGCGAATTGCGAGGCGGCGAGCAGGAGATTGGCGAACGCCAACAGCCAGCCCAGCCGCGCCTCCTTGCCGAGCAGCTCGAGGACGCGGGTATAGAGGCTGAAAATGGACATGCGGGCGAGGTGCTCGGGCTCAAAGCAGAAAGGTGGGCCTATATTCTAAACAGGGATTGCCAGCGAGATACAGCGGAAGCTGTCAGTTTTACTCAGTTGATCAGCCGCGCCGCGACCGGCGGAAGGAACCGGTCGTCGAAGATATCTCCTGCCGCGGGCCGCTTGCGGAATTTGAAGTCCCGGGCGATCTGGTCGATCGAGCGATCCAGGCGCGCCGGGTCGACGCCGCCGAGGCCGTTGCGGCGGACCTCGTCGGTCAGGATGTTGTCGACGAGGACGGTGCGCAGGCGTGCCAGCTCCAGGTCGCGGTCGCCGTCGTCGATGCGGCTTGCGGCCTCGTCCGCCGCGCGTGCCGGCTCTTTGACGGTTGCGTTGACGCCGGCGATCAATGCGCGGACGAATCCCTTCACCGCGTCCGGCTTCGCCGCGGCGAAGGCGGGATTGACTACCACGGCAAAGCCATAGGCCTCGCAGCCATAGTCGGCGTAACGCAGCACGACGAGATCGGCTCCGGGCACGCCGCGGTCGCGCAGGTTCACTGCCGAGAGATAGCTGAAGCCGGCGACCGCATCGACCTGTCCCGCGGACAGGATCGGTTCGCGCACTGCAGCGCTCATCTTGTGGAATTTCACATGCGATGCGTCGATGCCGTTTTGCTTCGCCAGCGCCGGCCACAGCCGCATCGACAGATCGCCATCGGCAACGCCGACGGTCTTGCCGTCGAGATCGGGCAGGAGGTGGATGCCCCGGCTCCTGCGCGCAATGATGGCGTAGGGCGCGCTGTTGAACAGCACGAACACCGCCTTGACCGGTGCCGCATCGTCCCTGTCGCGGAAGCGGATCAACTCGTTGATGTCGACCAGTGCGAGTTCGCTGTCGCCCTTGGCGACGCGCGCGAGCGCTTCCGGCGATCCGGCCGTGCTGCTGAAGGAGACGTTGAGGCGTTCGGTGCCGAAGCTGCCGTCCTTTGCGGCAAGGAAGAACGGCGCCATGCTCGCATCGATCGGGCGGTCGAAGGTGAAGCGGATCGCAATCGAGGGGCCGGCGGTCTCAGCCGCCGTGACGTCGCGTGCGGCCAGCGCGGCAAGCGAGATTGCAAGGGCCAACAGGCCGCGAAGGGCGATCGTCCTGAATCCTGACATCAGTCGCGCCGGTCCCGCATTGTTATGATTTGGTGACGCTCGCAGCGCCGGCTGACGAGCAGTCTGTCCGCGCCATTATGAACGGCGGATGAGCGGCAGTTGCGTCATGATCACGCAACCCCGTTCAGCTTGTGTTGGGGTTGGGGAACCCAACATGGGATACGGGTGTTTGAAAGACATGAGCCTGTCGTCAGGCACCATTCGAGGTCCCAAGGAGGGTCCAGGACATGTTTGACAGATTTTCGAGATTTGCCGGCCGCAAGGCCGTTCTTGCCACCGCCGCGGTGCTGGCGTTGACCGCAATGACCCCGACCGCTTCATACGCAGGCGGCCGTCACTGGCATGGCGGTGGCGGCGGAGCGGCGGCTGCCGCAGCCTTTGCCGGCATCGTCGGTACCGGTCTTGCGATCGCCGCAAGCCGCGACGCCTACGCGTATGACAACGGTCCGGGCTATTATTACGGCGGCGGCCCGGTCTACTACAGCAGCCCCGGCTACTACGGCCCGAGCTATCCGCAAGAGCGCTATGGCGGTTACGACAAGGTTTGCGCTCACGGCTATTCCGGCTACGGTTGCTATTAACCGATCCGCCCTGAGCCATCGACCAACAGGCCGTCGCGCTTGCCGCGGCGGCCTGTTTTCTGCTTTTATTGCCGTGCGTTAACACGCTTACAATGTGTTTCGAGTAGTTTGAGTACCATGAGTGATTCGCTTGAGCGGCTATATCTGGCTGTGCTCGCGGCCAGGGATCTTGATCCGGCAACATCGCGCACTGCGCGGCTGTTTCAGCGTGGTCCATCCAAAATGGCGAAGAAGCTGGCCGAAGAGGCGATCGAGGTCGTCATCGACGCGGTCAATCGCGATAGCGAAGCCGTGATCCGGGAAAGCGCCGACCTGCTCTACAATCTCACCGTATTGTGGGCCTCGGCCGGCGTTCGCCCCGAGGATGTCTGGCGCGAGATGTCGCGACGGGAAGACATGCTCGGCATCGCGGAAAAGCTGCCGAAGTCGCCGATGAAGCTGCCCAAAGTCGCGTCACCGCGCGTTGCCGCCAGGCGGCCAATTGTCGCGATCGAGGGCCGGGTGGCGCGCAAGCGCCACTAAAAGCGTCACAAAACGCTCAAAAACTCGCGATGGACAAATCCGTCCCATGGTGCTTCATCGCGGCGCCATGCTGAAACGTATCTACGACTGGTGCATCGACGCCGCCCACAAGCCCTACGCGCTCTGGATCATGGGAGCCGTGGCTTTCGCAGAAAGCTCTTTCTTTCCGGTCCCACCGGATGTGATGCTGATCCCGATGTCGCTGGCGCGCCCGCAGCGCGCCTGGCTCTATGCCGCGGTCTGCACCGCCACTTCGGTGGTGGGCGGTCTGCTCGGCTACGCCATCGGCGCGCTGCTGTTCGACTCGGTCGGCCACTGGCTGATCCAGGTCTATGGCCTCGGCGACAAGGTCGATGCGTTTCGCGCCTCCTACGCGGAGTGGGGCGCGGTGATTATCCTGCTCAAGGGACTGACGCCGATCCCCTACAAGCTCGTCACCATCACCTCGGGCTTTGCCGGCTACAATCTCGTCCTGTTCATCCTGTGCTCGATCGTTGCGCGCGGCGGGCGCTTCTTCATCGTCGCGATCCTGCTCAACCGTTATGGCGACTGGATCCGGGTCAGGATCGAGAAGCATCTTGGTCTCTGGGTGGCACTTGGAGCCGCGGTGCTGGTGCTCGGCTTTGTCGTTGCGATCAAGTTGATCTAGGGCTGCGGCGGCTTTGCCGCTGCGCCGGCTTCGGCTACGGTTGCCTCCATGATGGTTCAATCCGGCAATCCGGCCGTCCGGCTGGGGACGCTGACTTCAGCGGTGCTGCTGCTCCTGCTTGGCTCCGGCACAACCGGATGGCCGCAATCCGCGCCGCCCGCGCTCGGCCTGCAGGAGCAGGGGCCGCCGGCCGCGCCGCCGCCATCGACACCCGCTCCGCCGACAGGTGAGGAAAATCCCGGGCTGATCAACGAAATGGGCAAGCTGTTCGACAAGCTGCCCGCGATCCTCCCTCCGATCAAAAGCCCGAGCGAGACCTTGAACGATTTGTCGCGGCTGGCGAAGCCGTCGAGCATGGTGTCGGGTCGCATGGCTTGTCCGGCCTCGTCGAATGGCGCGCCGGATTGCAAGCAGGCAGCCGACCAGCTTTGCCAGAGCAAGGGCTACCGGGAAGGCAAGAGCCTGAATGCCGATTCCGCGGAAAAATGCTCGGCCAAGGTTCTGATCCCGGGCCGGCAACGCAAGCCAGATGACTGCCGGACTGACACCTTCGTCACCAGCGCGCTGTGCCAGAACTGAGGACGTCGCGCGAGCAAGCAAGGAGCGCCCATGAGCCGTACGGAGCAGGACTTCCTCGGACAGCGTGAGATCGCGGACGACATCTACTACGGCGTCCAGACCATCCGCGGGAAGGAGAACTTCCACATCACCGGCATTCCGATGAACCAGGAGCCTTACTTCGTGAAGGCGCTCGGTTACGTGAAGAAGGCCGCCGCCATGGCCAATCGCGACCTCGGCGCTGTCGACACCAAGGTCGCCGAGGCGATCATCACGGGCTGCGACCGTGTCATTGCCGGCGACATGATGGACCAGTTCGTCACCGACTTCATCCAGGGCGGCGCTGGCACCTCCACCAACATGAACGCCAACGAGGTGATCGCCAATCTCGCGCTGGAATCGCTCGGCTTCGCCAAAGGTGACTATCAGCACGTCAGCCCCAACGATCACGTCAATTACGGCCAGTCGACCAACGACACCTATCCGACCGCTTTTCGGCTGGCACTGATCCTGCGGCTCGAGAGCTATATGACGGCGCTGCGCCAGCTCCAGGAGGCCTTCTTCGCCAAGGGCCGCGAGTTCGAGCGGGTGCTGAAGATGGGCCGCACCCATTTGCAGGACGCGGTGCCGATGTCGCTCGGCGCGGAATTCCGGGGATGGGGCACCACGATCGGCGAGGAGGTCGACCGCATCTCGGAAGCGCGCGCGCTGCTGCGCGAGATCAATCTCGGCGCCACCGCGATCGGCACCTCCGTCACGGCGGCCCACGGCTATCCCAAGCTCGCGGTCCGGCATTTGAGCGCGCTCACCGGCGTCGACTTCATCCTCGCAGGCGATCTCGTCGAGGCGACCTCGGATACCGGCGCCTATGTGCAGCTCTCCGGCGTCCTCAAGCGCACTGCGAGCAAGCTGACGAAAATCTGCAACGACATCCGTCTGCTCGCCTCGGGCCCGCGTGCCGGTTTCAACGAGATCAACCTGCCGCAGCTCCAGCCGGGCTCCTCGATCATGCCCGGCAAGGTCAACCCTGTGATCCCCGAGGTCGTGAACCAGACCAGCTTCCTCGTCATCGGGCTCGACACCACGGTCACGCTTGCCGCAAGCGCCGGCCAGCTCCAGCTCAACGTGATGGAGCCGGTGATCTCATTCGCGCTGTTCTTCTCGATCCGCACCATGGAGCGCGCAGTCAACAGTCTGCGCGAGAACTGCGTGGTGGGCATCACTGCCAACGAGGAGCACACCCGCAACATGGTGCTCAACTCGCTCGGTATCGTGACGGTGTTGAAGCCGTTGCTCGGCTACAAGCAATGCGCCGAGATCGCGCGCGAGGGCTACAAGAGCGGCAAGTCGCTGCACCAGATCGTCGTGGTCGAGCGCAAGCTGCTGACGCAGGAGAAATGGGACGAGATGTTCTCGTTCGAGCGTCTGATCAATCCGGACCTGATTGCGTAGCTATTGCTCATCCGCAGCTTTCAACTCGTCATTGCGGAGGAAACGGAAAGGAGCGAATTCCGCGGCTTGGAATTGCGGTCGCGGCATCCGCAATGGCGTCAGGACGCAATACTTGACAGTGGAAAGATTTGCCTTGTTGGTATGGTCCCCAACCTTCGATTTGCTCGTCAACAAAGGATCGTTCCGCAATGTCCATACCTGCCTTGTTCAAGGGACGCCTGTCGATCCCCGTGATCGGTTCGCCGCTCTTCATCATCTCGGTGCCCGATCTCGTGATCGCGCAGTGCAAGGCGGGCGTGGTCGGCTCGTTTCCGTCGCTGAACGCGCGTCCGCCGGAGCTGCTCGACGAATGGCTGGCGCGGATCACCGAAGAGCTCGCCGCCTATGACCGCGCGCATCCCGACAAGCCGTCGGCGCCGTTCGCGGTCAACCAGATCGTGCACAAGTCGAACAATCGGCTCGACCACGACATGCAGCTCTGCGCCAAGTACAAGGTGCCGATGATCATCTCCTCGCTCGGCGCGCGCGAGGAACTGAACCAGGCCGTGCACGGCTGGGGCGGCATCGTCTTCCACGACGTGATCAACCAGAAATTCGCGCACAAGGCGATCGAGAAAGGCGCCGACGGCCTGATCCTGGTCGCTGCCGGCGCCGGCGGCCATGCCGGCACGATCTCGCCGCTGGCGTTCGTCGCGGAAACGCGAAAATGGTTCGACGGGCCGATCGCGTTGTCGGGCGCCATCGGCAACGGCAAGGCGATCCGCGCCGCGCGCATCCTCGGCGCCGACTTTGCCTATATCGGCTCGGCCTTCATTGCCACCAAGGAAGCCAACGCGGTCGAGCGCTACAAGGAGATGATCGCAGGTTCGACGGCCGACGACATCGTCTATTCCAACCTTTTCACCGGCGTGCACGGCAATTACCTGAAACCCTCGATCCTCGCCGCCGGCATGGATCCGGAAAACCTGCCGACCTCCGATCCGTCCAAGATGAATTTCGGCACCGATGCCTCCGGTGAGCGTGCCAAGCCCAAGGCCTGGAAGGAGATCTGGGGCTCCGGCCAGGGCATCGGCAGCGTCGACGGCATCCTGCCCGCCGCAGAACTGATCGCGCGCTTCAAGAAGGAATATGAGGAAGCGATCGATCCGCCGTTGTGAACCATGCTGTCGTCCCGGCCTTCGCCGGGACGACACTTTTTGTTTAACTCCGAATGTGCACCACGGAGAAGCGATGACCGCGATCTACCGCGTCGACGGCAACAGCGTCGTCACCAGCCCGGATGCGGCGGGTCCGTGGGACCGACGCATGCAGCACGGCTCGGCGCCGGCTTCGCTGGTGACGTGGGCGGCCGAACGCATTCCGACCCCGGTGCCGATGGATATCGCGCGCGTCACCATCGATCTGATGCGCCCCGTTCCGGTGGCGCCGCTGACGATTGCGACCGAGGTCTTGCGCGAGGGTCGCAAGATCCAGCTCTGCGAAATCAAGCTGCTTGCCGACGGCGTGCAGGTGGTCGGCGCCACCGTGCTCAAGATCAAGCGCCAGGCGCTGACGCTGCCCGACGACATCAGGGCGCTGCCGGTCGAGTTGCCCGCGCCCGAGGATTCGCTGGTCGAGGATGGTCATGCCGCCACCAGCCCGTTCGTGCGTTCGGTCTCGATGCGTGCTGCGCGCGGCCGCTTCGGCCAGGCTGGGGCCGGCGCGATCTGGTTTCGCGTCGACCATCCCCTGATCGAGGGCGAAGCGGTCTCGCGGGCGATGCGCGCCGTGGTCGCGGCCGATTTTTCCAACGGCACCGCCTCGACGCTCGACTTTCGCGCCTGGACCTACATCAACGCCGACCTTACCGTGAGCTTTTCACGCCAGCCGATCGGCGAATGGGTCCTGCTCGACGGGGACTCCTGGATCGGTCCGGATGGCGCCGGGCTCGCGATGTCGCGGCTTGCAGACAGGCAAGGCTATTTCGGCCGGGCCGTGCAGAGTCTGGTGATCGAGAAGCGGTGAGCGTGACGGCTTTGGCCGCGCCCAGTCCCGGTGCCATTTGAATGGCAGGCTTTGAATGGCAGACTTCCGCCGCCGCGGAAGGGATGCCCTGGTCGCGAACCCCTTCTTGTCCGGAGGCTCTCTTGTTCGACGCCAGCGTCCTGCCAGTTCACATGCCGTAGAAGATCTTGATCTCCCACAGCACCACAACGATAGCCGTGATCAACGTGACCGCAGCCACCGCACTTTCCAAGGAAGCGACTCTCATTTGATACTCCGCTTCCCAGCCCCGTTCAGCGATCTAGTTGATTCGTAGATTCGCCGGCAATTGCCCGCGCACCGCCTCTTCACGCTCTGTGGCGCGCTGTTGTTTGCGGGCCACAACAACCCGTAAAATCCCGGGTGAGAACGCTGCGGCGCGTCGACTTTCCCGCGGCATGTGTGCAGGCAGGAGAGTGGGCTTCGGCCCCGAGTACAGTTAATCCCGCATACCTTCGGTCCGCTGCGTTTAACGGCAGATTAACCATCGCCAGCCCAGAATCCCCCTCACGGCCGCCAATCGGGGCCGAGAGGGACAGGCGATGGACTTCGATTTTCTCAACGCCAAGACGGCAGCTTCGCTGGACGAAATCCGCGTTCGCGTGGCGCATGCGCTGGCCCGCCACCCGTTGTGCCGCAATGTGCGCTTCGACATCCTCAGTGTCCCCCGCACCCGCCGGGGCGGCAATTGGACGGTGACGCTGCAATCGGTCGAGCCGCGCGCGGTCTGGGAGGCCTCGGAGATCGTAGCGGACATCCAGGACGCCTACGATCTCGCGTTAGCCGCCTGATTTCGTTGGATTTTTCTGATCATGTCGCGGCAGTCCGCGCGATTGCCGCCGCAATGGCACGCTTAAGCCTTAATTTTCGCCCAGTTTCCGGGCACTGATCACATGGACTTGAAGTCGGACGCGGAGAGACGTTTGTCCAGAGCCATCACCATCCTCGTGCTGACCTGTTTCCTCGTCCTCGGCGCTGCCACAACCGCCATTCTCGGCCGCGACAGCGTGCCCGATGTCAGCGCAGAAATGATCTCGCAGACGCCGCCCAAGCCGCTCGCGACCAACCGCGCAGCCAAGGCCGACCGCCTGGTTCCGACGCTGGCGCTGGCCTCGGCCGCGATCGACCCGGTGCAGGTTCCCGCGGACAAGCTGTCACGGATGCCGGTGCTGACCGAGCCGCTGCGCCAGGCGTTCGCTGCCGCGTCGCCGACGGATTTCCCGATGCCCAAGGCGAATGTGAACGAGGCACCCGCGGCGGCGGAGGTTCCGGCGGTCGAAGTCCCGGCCAAGCCCAAGGTCGTGGCCAAGCCGCAGCCGCAGAAATCCTATTCGCTGCTCTCCGACGTTCAGATATCGGGCATCAAGGATCGCCTGAAACTGTCGTCGTCGCAGGAATATTACTGGCCCTCGGTCGAGGCCGCGCTGCGTAATGTCGTCCGCAAGATTTCGGCCAACAAGCTCTCCAATCCACATGGGCAGGCCGTGCCGATCGATCCCAATTGCGACGAGGTCCAGCAGTTGAAGTCGGCGGCGATGCCGCTGCTGTTCCAGTTGCGTGACGACCAGAAAGAGGAAGTGCGCAAGCTCGCCCGCATCATCGGGCTCGAGAAGGTCGCGCAGCAGATCTGACGCGCAGGTTCCTCCGGAAACTGCACCGGTATCAGGAACATCCGGCAATCGACAAGCGTTGCTCGCTCCAAAGAGGGAGTGGACCAATGCGCGCCTCGACAGCCTATTTCGTCGGTGCCGGAACCATCGTCATGGCCATCGCCATCGGTCTCGGCGGCGGCATTGTCGCCGGCAATATCATGAATCCGGTCTCGCCCAAGCAAGGTCCGGACACGAGCAAGCTGGCGCAGCGCGCTGAAGCCGCCAAACCCGCAACGACGGACGCGCCATCCGAACGCCTGCAATATCTCACCGGTTCGCAAGCCTTCGGCACCATGATCGCCCCGCTGGCGCAGGCCGAAGCCAAGTCTGACAAGAAGTCCGAAGAAAAGTCCGAAGCCGCCAAAACCGAAGCCGCAAAGCCCGACACGCAGACCACTCAGGCGAACGCGGAGCCCCCGGCGCCACAGCCTTCGCAAGCGGCCGCAGTGGAGCCGCCCAGGCCGGCACCGGCATCGCATCCGCAAGTCGAAAAGCCTGCCGAGCGGCAGGCATCGACCGAGCCGTCATCCTCCCCCGACAACGCTTACGCTAAAGCCAGGGATTCTGACGTGAAGCGTGCCGCGTCCGAACGGCGCCGGACGGAGCGCCGCGACCGTTGGGCAGAGCGCCGTCACTATGATTCCCGCGAGCCGCGAAGTATGCGCGACCGCACGGATTGGGACGACGTCGCGCGCAACATCCGCGAGGATTCCGATGCGCGCGATGTCGCAAGCCGTCCGCGCGGCGGCTTCCCGCAGATCAGGCTATTCGGGTCTGACGACGACTAGCCCGCAAGGTCGCGCGACCCCGATACCATGAGCCGTACCATGACCTGAAGCTGCGCTCGGCCCCGTCCCGTGGTCGCGTAGAAGCGTTGAGCCGAAAAGCCTTGAGCCGTGCGTCAGCCGAGAATCGCTGCCGCCGCGCGTTCGGCGATCAGGATGGTCGGCGTCTGGATGTTGCCGGAGATCATGATCGGGATCGCCGAGGCGTCGGCGACATGCAGGCCATCGATGCCGCGCACCTGCAAGCGCTGCGGATCGACGACGGCCATGGCATCCGTGCCCATCCGGCAGGTCGAGGCGGCGTGATAGAGTGTCGTGCAATGACCGCGAATATAGTCGGCGATTTCGCTGTCGCTCACCGCTTCCGCGCTCGGCGTCACCTCGCTTGCGATCATCTCCTTGAGCGGTGATTGCGCGGCGATGCGGCGATTGAGGCGCACGCCTTCGATCATGGTCGCGAGGTCGTTGCCGCCGGCGTCCGACGAAAAATAGCCGGGATCGATCGCGGGATGCTCGATCGGGTCCGACGAGCGCAGCGTGATCTGGCCGCGGCTGTTCGGCCGCTGCAAGGTCGCATGCAGCGTGATGCCCGGCTTGGACGACAGGAAACGAACATAGTCGCGGTGCGGGCTGATCGCGCCGTAGAGCTGAAGGTCGGGCTCGACGCCGGGACGGCTCCGCACATGTGCGCCGGCGGCGACCCAGGGAGACGTGCGCGGGCCGCTGCGGTGCGCCTGCCATTCCGCAAGGCTCGCGGCGAGACTCTGGTCGGTCCAGGCACCGACGCCGATCTTCTCCTTCGTGTAGAAGGTGATGGGAATGTTGATGTGGTCCTGGAGATCCTTGCCGACGCCTGCCAGCTCATTCACGACGTCGACGCCGACGGCCTTCAATTCGTCAGCCGGGCCGACGCCCGACAGCAACAATTGTTGTGCCGAGCCGATGGCCCCGGAGGCGAGCACCACCTCGCTGGTTGCGAAGGCGCTCTTCGGCTGCCCGTCCTCGAGATATTCGACGCCGATAGCGCGGGAGTGCTCGATGATGATGCGGGTGACGCGCACGCTTGTCTTCAGCGTGAGATTGGCCCGCGTCAGCGCCGGCCGCAGATAGGCCTTGCCGGTGCCGAAGCGCTCGCCGTCCTTGATGACGAACTGGAACAAGCCGGCGCCTTCCTGGGTCGTGCCGTTGAAATCGGGATTGTACGGGAGCCCTGCGGCCCGTGCCGCCTCGAGCCATTTCAGTTCGTTCGGGTCGACATGGGGAACGTCGGCGACGTGCAGCGGCCCGCTCGTGCCGTGCAGGGGATCGTCGATGAAGCGCGCATTGTTCTCGAACGCGATGAACTTCGGCAGCACGTCGCGCCACGCCCAGCCGGCGCAGCCTGCCTTCGCCCAGCCGTCGTAATCGGAGGGCAGGCCGCGGATATAGATCATCGCGTTCATCGCGCCGGAGCCGCCGACCATCTTGCCGCGCGGCCAGAAGATCCGCCGGCCGCGGCAGCCGGCTTGCGGTTCGGTGTAATAGCCCCAGTCGACCGCGGTGTTGAACATCGTCGGCCAGTCCGACGGAATGTCGGACGCCAGCGGCGCCGCACGGCCTGCCTCCAGCACCAGCACCTTGCGGTGCGGATCGGCCGACAGCCGGTTGGCCAGCACGCAGCCGGCCGAGCCGGCGCCTACGATGATCGTGTCGTACATTGGGAAACGCTCCGCGAAGACCTTCATCCCGCGGAGCGCTTGCAAGATTTGTGCTTCGGAAACGATCGTACGCTCTCACCCTTCCCTCCAGAGGAGGGTGAAACCGTGCTCATCCCCCACGCGACTCGACGACCTTGCGGCAGGCATCGGAGAGCTTCGACTTGTTCTCGCGCAGGCAAGCGTTCATCTGCGGCGGCTTGCCGACATGTTCAGCGCAGAATTTGCTAGCGTCGCCGCGGCAGGCCATCTGCTCCTGCAGCGTCGGGCCGGATTGCGCCGCGGCGCGCAGGGCGGTGGCGGCGAGCAGCAGCGCGGCAAGAACCGAAATCTTCATAGAGCACCTCATTGGGAATGTCGTTGGTCCCGCTTGGGATCGAACGAGCCGGACCATCTCGCGAAGGCCGGGCGCAGGTCCATGCCATGTTCATGGCGTCGGCCGGTCCATCAGGCTGCCGTACCCCCATTTTCATGGCATGTATCTGTCCGCCGTCTTTTGCCATTCAGGCTGCACGTCGGCTGCGAGACCCGGTGATTGCATCGGGACGCCGAACGGGAAGCAGGAGAGCAAGATGTCGAAAAGAGCGGGAGCGCTGAGCGCCGGGCTGACGATCATGGCGCTGGCGGGTGCGGCGATGGTGTCGATGGGCACGAGCCCTGCGCAAGCGGTGGTCTATTGCAAGACGGTCGGCGTGCCAAAGGGCTGCGTGGTGCGGCCGACCGCGGCGGTGGTGGTCGCGCCGGTTGCGGCGGTCGCGGTCGCGACACCCGGTGTCGGTGCGCCCGGTGTTGGCGTGCGCGCGGGCACGCCGATGAATCGCGGTGGTCCGGTCAATCGCGTCGGCGTGCGCTGAGCTTGTCTTCACCTCGTCCCGCTCTTGTCCGCCGAAGCTTTGGCGAACGCGGATGCGGGATGAGGGATGAGGGAGAAGAGTTCGGGCGAAGGAGCCTTGCGGACGAACCCCCCGTCCTCCGCGGGCAAAACATCCGGCCCGTCCCTCTCTCCGCGCGTCCCACACGTTCGGAGAGGGGGCTTTTCAGCTCGCGGCGGCATCGCTGTCGGGAAAAATCTGCGGCAGTTGCAGCCGCACGCGCGTCCCCGAGGAATCCGAATGCAGATCGAACGCCGCCCCGCAGCGCGCGGCGCGGCTCCTCATGTTGCGCAGGCCGCGCGCGGTCTGGCCTGCGCTCGCAACCTCGCCGGCGAGCGCGAAACCCTTGCCGTCGTCGGCAACGCTGATCACGCCATACGGCCCACGACCACCATGACCACCCGCTTGACCATCCCCATGGCCATCGCCACGCGTCTCGATGGTGACGGTGATGTGGCGGGCCTGGGCGTGCTTGACCGCATTGGTCACGGCTTCGTCGAGGATGCGCACGATCTGGATGACGTGCCATGGCCTGAGCTCGGGATGCAGCGGCAGCCCCTGTGGCGTCGCCACGTGCCAGTCGAGCGCGATGTCGTGCGGTCGCAACTGCGCGGTCGCACGTTCGCGCCAGGAACCGAGTGCAAGCATCAGGTCGCCGCCGATGTCGTCCATGGAATCTATGACGAGGCGGAGGTCCTTCAGCGCGGCGCGGGCGGCGTCAGTGATGGTCGGGCCCTCATGGCCGCGCTCGGAGAGTGCGACGATGCTGACCAGCTGGCCGCCGAGGCCGTCATGCAGGTCCCGCATCAGCCGCGTGCGCTCATCGGCGAGCGCGGCGGCGCGGGCGCGCGCCTCCTCGCGGACGAAGCTCGCCTTCAGCCGCTCCTCGACCTCTCGCACGCGCGTCACGAGCTGGCCTGCAAAACTGTCGACCTGGTTCAACGCGCGGGCGAAGCGCCAGGTCAGGCCGGCGCCGATCGCGACCAGCATCGCCGAATAGGACAGGCGCGAGACGAAGATGCGCTCGTTGGACATGATCTCGAACACCGACAGCATGTCGTGGACCCAACAGGTCAGCACGATCGACACCGCGCAGCCGAGCGTGAAGCTGGCCGCGTCCTGCCGCCGCACCACCGCGGCCGCGGTCACGCAGGCCATCAGGAACAAGCAGACCCCGACCGTCGGGATGCCGAGAACGAGAAAGAGAATGCGCGGCAGCGGCGGGCCGGCGATCAGTCCGACGACGAACACGACAATCCCCGGCGCGAACAGCAGTGTGCCGTAGCGCGGCCAGCGCCAGCCGAAGAACAGCACGCCGAACACCACGATCAGCGCACTCTCCATCGGAGCGGACGCCAGCAGCACGGCGGCGAGCCGGGATACCGTGGCCGGCGGCACCGGCGGCGGCGAGAAGGCCTGGATGACGCCGAGCACCATTGCCGCGGCCAGCACGCCATAGACCGGCTCGCGGCGGCGCATCAGCCACATGATGGCGAGGATGACGGCGAGGATCGACTGCCAGGCGGAGAACACCACGGGCAATGTGACGAACAGCAGCGTGCGTGTTTCATAGGCGGGCCGCAAGGCGGCATCCGGGCCGACATAGACGGTGTCGAGAAAGCCCTTGAGCGGTCCCCACACCAGCAGCCGCACCGTGATCTCGTTCGCCCCCTCGCGCAGCAGCGAGGACGGGATCGCTGCGATCTGGGGTGTGTTCCGGTCGGGCCGGTTGGCATTGGCATCGCGCCGGGAATCCAGGACGACGACGCCGTTGACGGCGACCTCCACCGCGTTGCTGAAGCGCGGCAGGAATACCGACCATCCGGGCGCTGCATCGCCGCGGCGGAACGTGAAGGCGCCGGTGTAGAGCGGTGGGTCGGCGAGCGAATAGCGTGACGAGGTGAAATGCGGCAGCATCACGGGGCGCGCCACGCCGTCCTCCCGCAGCGAGAATTCGCCCAACGCAAAAGCGTCGGGATCGCTGGGCTGGAGCAGCCGCAGCCCGAGGATGGTGGCGACCACGATCAGCGCCTGGATCAGCAGATAAGGCACAAGGCGCGAGGCCAGCAGCCGGCGCCGCGCGGGTTTGACCGCTGCCTTTGCCGCGATCTCGCTCACAGCTTGATCAGGCCCTGCTGCACCGCCTCGAACACCGCTTCGCTACGGGTGTGCACTTCGAGCTTGCGATAGATGTTCTTGATGTGGCCGGGTACGGTCTGCCTGGAAAGGCCGAGATGGCTCGCGATCTCGGCGTAGCTGAACCCTTTTGCGATGCCCCAGAGGATGTCGATCTCGCGTGGAGTGAGTCTGGCGGTATTGAGCACGGGACCCGGCGGAGGCTCGGCCGAATTCTGCGCGGCACCTTGCGTTCTGCGCACGATGAAGCGGGCAATCGAGGCCGAGATCGGCGAATGGCCGGCGACCAGATCGCGCACGGTGGTGGCGATATCGGTGGGGAACGCATCCTTCAGGAGATAGCCGGTGGCGCCGACCGTGATCGCGGAGATGACACTCTCCTCGTCGCCGAGCGCCGAGATCACCATGATCTCGGTGTCGGGAAAGCGCTGCCTTGTCTCGCGGATCAGCTCGACGCCATGGCCGTCGGGCAGCCGCAGATCGGTCAGCAGCACGCGCGGCGCACGCTCGCCGAGTCCGGTGCGGGCCTCGGCGAGCGTGCCGGCGCTGCGCACCTCGTAGCCGGCCTTGACCAGCGCGTCCTGGAGCCGCCAGCAGGTCGGCGCGTCGTCCTCGACGAGGAGGATGGTGATGGCTTCACCCGTCTCGCCCTGTTCGCTCATGTTCATCGTCCTGCACCGCGTGTCCCCCGCGGCGCAAGGCCAACTTTAGCGGCGGCGCGGACGCCGCGACACCCATAATCATGGGGGCCGAATAATCAGGGGGGCCAAGGCGGCGACACCGGAAACCGCTGCATCGTGATGTGCATGGTGTCGCTGGTCATGGGCCTGGCCTCTACCTGCCATTGCCGCGGCACGCGCCGCCGGGGCCGATATGGTAGCCGCGCGGGCAGGCATGCGCGGCCGGGTTGGCGTAATTTCTGAGGCAGCCGCCATTGGGGCCGCGGTGCCAGCCGGGGCCGCAGCCGCCGGCGACCGCGATGACGTCGCCATTCGCGCTCCCGCCGGGCGAGGCGAGCGGCATGGCCTCGGCAGAGCCCGTGATTGCGCCGAGCGCGAGGGCTGCGGCGAACATGGTTCGCATCATGTCTTGTGCTCCCGAATGCCGTTGCTTCAATGGCCGGCGGCGAACGCAATGCCGGCGCGCACCTCGGCGATCGCCTGGTCGATCAGCCCGAGCGCCTTCTCGCGATGGCCGCCCTTGTTCGGCTCGGCCTTGCCGAGCTCGGCGCGGGCGGATTGCAGGATCGCGATGGCTTGGTCCATGTGCGGCTGCGCGCCCAGCGCGTAACCGACGCAGAGGCTGGTCGCGATGCCGCCGCCGAGCACGAGGCTGCGGGGTAGAGAGGTTCGCATGTCTTCTTCTCCTCCAGCGGGCGTCAGGCTGAGGCCGCCCGTTTGCCCGGACGCAGTCCGTCATGTCGCGGAATGCCGCATCCGCCGCTTGAATAGGGCTCGCCCGTGCAGTCAGTCTTGGACTGTCCGGCGCCGGCGGCGTCGAGGCTTGGACTGACCGGCGCAGCTTGATTCACGTTGGCGTGCTGATACCCTGCGCTCGCCGGGCTTCAACAGGCGTTCGTTTCAGGCCTGACAGACTTCGGCACGCTTTCGTGCACGAGCTTTTCCCAAAAGTCTTTCTTGGAAATTCTTTCGATGTCCGTCATCAGGAAGGCGCTCTCGACAGACATGCTGCCGCAGGACCTGTCCGACCGGCAGCGCTTCATCCGCTTCGCGGAGCTGTTCGAGCATTTCTCCAACACCGGCGAGCTCGATCCGGCCTCCGACGTGCCGTTCCGCGCCACGATGAACTCGATCCACATCGGCACCACCATGCTCGGGCGCTGCGACGGCAGCTTCGTGACGGTTCGGCGGGAAAAACGCCAGGTGCTCGAGACCGGCGACGACCGCTTTTGCCTCGCGCGCAACACGGGCGACCGCTCTTCGCAGGTGGTTCATCGCGGCCGCGAATTCACCATGCGGCCGGGATCGATGGTGCTGCTCAAGCTCGACGAGCCGTTCTTTGCCGCCGACGGCGCAAGCCACAAGCGCTTCACCAACGTGCATCTGCCGGTCGATACGCTGCGTGCGATGGTCGCCGACGTCGACGATCTTGTCGGCTGCGAGCTCGAGCCCGGCGGAGCATTGTCGCTGGCCATGGACTACAGCGATCTCCTGCTGCGTCATTCAACGGCGGCGGACGAAGCCGGAATGGCAATCGCTGCGCACCTGCTCGACCTCGCCGCGATCGGTCTCGGTGCCCGCAGCGATATCGCGACTGCGGCGCGACGCCGGGGCCTGCGCGCCGTACGGCTCAAGGCCGTGCTGACGATCCTCGAGGCGCGCTTCCACGAACCGGATTTTTCCGCGCAGAGGTTAGCCGCCGCAGCCGGTCTCTCCGAACGGTACGTCAACGAGTTGCTGTTCGAGGCCGGCGCCAGCTTCACCACGCGCCTCAACGAGCTCCGCCTGCGCAAGGCGGCCGATCTTCTCGCCCATCGCGAAGGTCGCATCAGCGACATTGCCTTCGCCTGCGGCTTCAACGACCTCTCTTATTTCAACCGCTGCTTCCGCCGGAGGTTCGGCCTGACGCCGACGGCGGCACGCGGGAAGTAGCGAGACCGCACTCTATGAACTTTCCACCCTTGGCGGCGGATAGCGCCGGGCCAGCATCGACAGCGACAGTTGCCGTTCGTCCTCGGGCAGCGCCAGAAAGGCCAGCACCAGCGGCCGCTTCCAGTCGCCGACGCCGAAATCCATCGCCCTCCATTTCTGCGGCTCGGGGCCTTCGAGACCCCGGACCCAGACGAAATAGCGGGGAAGGTCGTCGGCGTCCGCTTGCGTCGTGCGTCCCCTGGCCATCCAAGCTGCTCACTGCATCGATCTGAATTGCCACACGATATAGGGATAGGCGCGGCGAAGTCGAACCCGGCGAGGGAGGCTCGTGCCGGGAAGTACGCGGCTCTCTGCTGGCGAAGTGTCTCGGGACCCGGATGCGGGCCGTACGGCCGCACGCGCCGTCAGTGCCAGAGTTCGCAGGTTGCAACCCGATTGATGTCGGCGAGCCGCCGGCTGGGGTCGCCCTCGAGATCGAGGCTCGCGACCAGCGTCAGCAGGCGATGATAGGCGCCGTCAGCGATTTCGACGGGCAGCGGGGCTTCGTCGAACGTCTCGACATAGCTGCCGACGAGACCGCTCAACAGGCGGCACAGGCCGCGCTGTTCGGGATCGTCCCGGCCGAGCGTCTCGAGCTTTTGCTGGAAGATACGGAAGGTCCGCAAACCGTGGTGCTGCTGTGAAAGCCACGCGTGCAGGTCGTTCATATGAGCTCCTTCGAATGAGAGAAGAAGCTACCGGCTTATACAGTGCAGGTGTGACGATTGCCAGGGAGGGGAGGGGCTGGATTCGTTGAACCAGTCCGCCTTCGCCAAGGCTTCGGCGGGACAGCCTTCACCGCTTCGCATGGATAGGATTGCGCCTGGCTTGCCAAGCCGTAGCTGCGAAGCAGCGAAGGCTGGTGCCCCTGGCCGGAATCGAACCAGCACTCCTTGCGGAACTCGATTTTGAGTCGAGCGCGTCTACCAGTTCCGCCACAGGGGCCCTCGGTCGGCCCCAAACAGGGCGTCGCGAAGCCGGCGGACTATAGCTATGGACAAAGCGGGGTCAACCCGCGCCAAAGTGATCCCGGCTGTTCTCGACAGCCGCATGGGCCGGGGCTAGAGGCTTGGGAGCGCGACCCATCCGAAGAGGCTGCCGTGACGACCCAGAGTGCCGCAATACCTGCGTTCAAACCGGCGGCCACGAACCCCGCGCTGACCGCTTCGCTGCTCGTCACGCTGATTGCGGCAGCCACGATCGCGGGCGCCTGGTTCTTCCAGCTCGTGCTGGAGATCCTGCCCTGTCCGCTCTGCCTCGAGCAGCGTTACGCCTATTATCTCGCGATCCCGCTTGGCGCGCTCACGGCGCTTGCGGCGCGGAGCGGCGCGCCGCGGCCGCTGCTGCTCGCGGCCCTCGCGATCCTGGCGCTGGCGACCCTCGCCAATGCCGGGCTCGGCACCTATCACTCCGGCGTCGAATGGGGTTTCTGGAAGGGACCGACCGACTGCTCCGGTCCCGTCGTCAAGCTCGGCAATGCCGCCGATCTCCTGTCGAAGCTCGACACCGTGAAGGTGGTGCGCTGCGACGAGGTGCAGTGGCGCTTCCTCGGGCTCTCCCTCGCCGGTTACAACGTGCTGATCTCGCTGCTCATGGCCGCGACCGCCGCTTGGGGATTCGTGGCAACGGCGAAGCGCTAGAGCTTAGTCGTCCACGTCGTCCTGCGTGCGCCCGAACAGGTGCACGATACCCGGCGTCGCGATCGTCACGAACACGAAGCGCGACAGATGATGGGCGCCGACGAAGATCGGGTCGATGTGCAGCGTCAGGGCCAGTGCCAGCATGGCGTCCATCGCGCCCGGCGCGTAGGCGACCACGACGTCCGAGAACTTCACCTGCGTGGTGAGCGCCACGATGCCGACGAAGATCGCGGAGACGGCGATGGCCACCGCAAACGAGCCCAGCGCCGCGTTGATGTGGCCGGCGAGCGTCCTGATCCGCATCCGCGCGAAGCGGCTGCCGATCAGGGCGCCGATGCCGACCAGCGCCACGCCGCGCACCCAGTCCGGCAGGCCGCCCTCGACCCAGCCTGCGCCATGCAGCACGCTGGAGCCGATCATCGCGCCGAACATCCAGCTCGCCGGAAACCTGATCAGGCGCAGCAGGAGTGCCGCGGCCAGTGAGGCCGCGACCAGTTCGACGAGGTCGAGCGGCGAGGCAATCGTCGTCGTCAGCGATGGCGCGACGGAGGGCGCCACGCCGGCGAGCGCCAGCACCAGTGGCAGCGCCGCGGTGAGGATGATGACGCGCATGGTCTGCACCACCGCAATGCCCGGCAGGTCGGCGCCGCGCTCGACCGCCAAAATCGTGATCTGCGACAGCGCGCCGGGACTGCCGGCGAGGAAGGCCGAGGTGCGGTCCCAGCCGTGGACACGCTGGAGGTAATAGCTCGAGCCGAAGGTCGAGCAGAAGGTCGCGAGCGCAAGCAGGCCGATGGTGAGCGGATAGGCGCTGACCTGTTGCAGCAGGTGGCGCGAGACGACCGATCCCAGCGAGATGCCGAGCAGCACCAGCACGGTCTGGGTCAGGATCGGCGGCAGCGCCAGCTGGCGGCCGGCGACCGCGGCGATCCCGACCGCGATCATCGAGCCCGAGATCAACCCGCCGGGCAGGCCCGCGAGCAGAAACACGAGGCCTCCGGCAGAGCCGATGACGAGCGTCTCCACCGTGCTCAAGATCTTGGCACGGCTCGGCCATTCGAACGGCAGGGAGGCGGTGATTTGCTTCACGCCACCTTATCGCAAATCAGCGAGAGGCGCACAATTGCAGGCTCGTCATGCCGCAATGCGCGCGCCACTCGCCGACCCTCGCGAACCGTATTGTGCCGGATTTACTTCTTGTCGGCCGCGGGGGCGGCGGTGCCGGCCTTCGCTTCCTTCTTGCACTCGCGGCGGAATTTCTTGCGCTCCTTGCCCTTCAGCCCCTTGGCGTCCGCCTGCTTCGAGCATTCGAGCGACTCGGCCGAGCGCTCCTTCGTTACCTTCTTGTCGGCGGTGGTAGCCGCGTCGGTCTTGGCCGCCGGCGCGGCGGTCTGCGCGAAGGCAGTGCCGGTGGCGAGCAGGGAGGCGAGGGCGACGACGGCGAGGCGAGACGTGAAGGTCATGGTGTTGCACTCATCTTGCGAGAATGGCGAAGGGTTGGGACCGTCGGCTCGCCTTGCTGAACGCGACATGAATAATCCGAACCGGCGGGATCACTATATTTTGGCGGCAGGAGCCATCGCTTCCTTGTCGCCAATCGCCGGCACGCTAGGATAGCAATCCTCGTTTCACTTCCCCGGGGGGAAGACCAAGGAGGAGACCCAAGGATGACCATTCGATCAAAATTGCTGTGTGCGGTGGCTTTGTCGGGCTTCGCGGCGCTGGTGGTGAGCGCGCCGGCGCAGGCTCTGACCTCGCAGGAGTGCAGCGCGAAATACCAGGCCGCCAAGAAGGACGGCTCGCTCGGCACCACGAAGTGGAATGACTTCCGCAAGGCCCAGTGCGGTGCGGACGCGACGCCTGCGGCTGCGCCGACCGCGGCCGCTCCTGCTGCGCCTGCCGCTCCCGCCGAGCCGAAGCAGGCGAAGAAGGAGGCCGCCCCCGCTGCCGCGCCGACCCTGCCGGCCGGCCCCGCGATCTATCCGAACGCGGTCGATCCGAAATATGCCAAGGAGACCGCCGGCAAGGCGCGCCTCCACACCTGCGTCGACCAGTACAACGCCAACAAGACCACCAATGGCAATGGCGGCATGAAGTGGATCGAGAAGGGCGGCGGCTATTACAGCGAATGCAACAAGAAGCTGAAGGGCGCCGCCTGAGCTTCGGCCTGATGCGATGGCCGGAGCAAAGCTCCGGCCATTTCGCTTGATCCGATGGCCTAGCCCAACAGCTTCTCGGCCGATTTCGCCACCAGCTGCGTGCGCTTGCGCCGGCTGCGCTCGACGAACAGCAGGCTCTGGCCGAAGATGAAGCAGTAGAACAGGAAGGCCTGTGCTTCCGCCTCGTCGGCTTCGAGGCCAGTCGCGCGATAGAGCTCAGCGACATGCTTGAGCCGCGCCGCGTCCACGTTCGCTACCGCTGCTGCGGCGCTCTCGTCCGAGCGGGCCCATTGCCGGATCGCCAGCTCGATCGCCATGCCCTCCGGATTGAGCCGCTCGGAATAAAGCTGGATCACGGCCCTCAGCCGATCGCGGGGTTTCTGCCCGTCGAGGCTCGTCTGCTGAGCGATCGCCGCCGAGCGCCCCTCGCGCCAGCGCTCCAGCATGGCGCCGAGTAGCGCGGCACGGTCGGCGAAGCGGCGGTAGAAGCCGCCCTTGGTGACGCCGAGGTTCTTGGCCAGCACCTCGACCCGCACCCCCTCGACTCCCGAGCGCGCGAGTTCGGTAAACCCCGCCTCGACCCAGACGTCACCCTTGCCGTCGCTCATGAAGGAAGCCTCACCGGTTCTTGATACGGTGCCGTATTGCTAACGCGAGGGCACCTTGATACGCTACCGTATCAAAGATCGAAGGGCGGAAAAGAACAAGGGAGGACTGGCGATGGCGCAGGAGGCGACCTATCGCGGCACGGTCTATCCGTGGCAATGCGATCACGTCGGCCACATGAACATCATGTGGTATGTCGGCAAATTCGACGAGGCCAACTGGAATCTGTTCGCCCGCCTCGGACTGACGCCGAGCTATCTGCGCAGCTCCGGCCGCGGCATGGCCGCCGTGCAGCAGAACATCACCTACAGGCGCGAGCTCCTCGCCGGCGACATCGTCGAGATCCGCAGCCATCTGCTCGAGCTTCGCGACAAGTCGATCTGCTTCCGGCACGACATGGCCAACGCCGAGACCGGCGAGATCGCCGCGTTTTGCGAGATCACGGGCGTGCACATGGATCGCAGCCAGCGCAAATCGGTGCCGTTCATGGATGCCATCCGCGAGATCGCCTCGAGGCATCTCGCTGCACCCGCCGAGGTCTGAACCATGGCCGCATTCGAGCCGAAAAACCCGGGCTATCGCGCGGCGGCCATCGCCATGTTCGACGGCCAGACGGCGATGCACACGCTCGGCATCGTGATCGTCCGCCTTGCGCCGGGCGAGGTCGAACTGGCAATGCTGCACTCGAGGGCTTTCACGCAGCAGAACGGCTTTGTTCATGCCGGCATCATCACGGCGGGGCTCGACAACGCCTGCGGCGTTGCCGCCTTCACCTTGATGCCGCGCGAGGCGGATATCCTTACCGTCGAGTTCAAGACCACGCTGCTCGCGCCAGCCCGCGGCGAGCGTTTCGTTTTCAAGGCCGAAGTCGTCAAGCCAGGCCGTACGCTGACCTTCTGCGAGGCCAGGGCGTTTGCCGAGCATGACGGCAAGACCACGCTGATTGCCACCATGGCCGGAACGCTGATGGCGATGCTGCCCCGGGCTACGGCATCGCAGGTGGCGGCCCCGGTCCGCGCATAGCATCGCGGTGACATCGCGCCCGCAACGCTCTATATGACCCGTAACATTTCCCGGTCCCGAACCGTATTTGCGGCGATGGGACCGAAACGGGACGAGATATGGCTGAATTCAGGAACAAGGGCCTTGTGCCGACGCGGCGCGCGGCGCTGACGCTGATCGGGGCGGGCGCTCTCGCCGCGACCGGCGGGATTACCTTGGCGCGTGCGGCTACCGACGATGACGAGGTGCTGACCGAAGCCAAGGTGCTGCGCGATCCCGATGTTCCTGTCGCCGGAAATCCCGACGGCAATATCAGCATCATCGAATGGTCCGACTACAATTGTCCCTATTGCCGCAAGCTCGAGCCCGAGCTGCGCCAGGTCGTCCAGGACGACGGCAAGGTCAGGCTGGTGATGAAGGACTGGCCGATCCTCGGACCGGTCTCGGTCACGGCGGCGCGGATCGCGCTCGCGGCCAAATATCAAGACAAGTACCATCAGGCCCATGACGCCATGATGGCTGTGAGCTCGCGCCTGACCGAGCCGCGTATCAACGAGCTGCTCGCGTCTGCCGGTGTCGACATGAATCGCCTGAAGCGCGACCTTGCCGATCGCGCCAAGGACATCGATGCCGTGCTCAAGCGCAACAACGACCAGGCTGAAGCCTTCGGCTTCCGCGGCACACCGTCCTTTATCGTCGGCAAGTACCGCGTACCGGGCGTTCTGAGCATGACCGAGTTCGAACAGGTCATCGCCGACGCCCGCAAGGCCAAGATGAACTGACGCGCCGATCGCCAGCAACGCAAAGGCGCCGCCGCGAGCCGCGACGGCGCCTTGTTCATTGGTCGGTGGCGTTACTTCGAGAAGTTATTTGGACGAGATGCGGACCCAGTCCTTGTGCGCGCGATCCTGCAGCGCGTTCCAGTCGGCCTTGGCGACGTCCCAGTTCACGATGGTGCGATTGGCCGTCGCGACCTCGCCGTTGGCGACCGACGATGTTTGCATCGAGTCATACACGTACACGCCGCAGCCGAGCAGCAGCGCTCCCAAGATCATTCCGAAAAAAGTCTGCATGGCGAACCTCCGGTGACGGGCGATAACGTCGGCCCGGAGTGATGGTTCCGCGGCAGTACGGCGCAGGCAAGGAGAGGTTGTTCATTCTCCATTCAGCCACTCCACCAGCTCCACGTTGATCTCGCGCGGATAGGTGTGGCTGAGGTCGTCGATTTCGCGATAGACGACATCGGCGCCGGCGGCGGAGAGGGCCGCCTGCGTCTGCCGCGCGGTCTGCACCGGAAACATCCAGTCGAGCTTGCCGTGGGTGATGTAGATCGGCAGGCGCTGCAGGCGTGCGGCGTCGGCCATTTCGGCCATCAACGGATGGAAGGTCGCCGACACCGGCGCGAGATGCGTGAAAGGCGAGGCGCCATCGAGCCCGGTGACGTAGCAGAAGGTGCCGCCGTCGCTCATGCCGGTCAGCAGCATGCGCGAGGCGTCGATGGTCCAGCGGCCGCGCACGGTTTCGAGAATCCGCATGAGGTTGGGTGTGTCGGAATCGTCACCCATCAGCGCCCAGGTCGGGCCGGTCGCGGTCGGCGTCACCAGGATCGCGCCCAGGGTGCGGGCGTCGCGCAGCCAGCTCCACAGAAAACCGCGGCCGTTGCCGCTGCCGCCATGCAGCGCCATCACCAGCGGCATGGCGCGGTCGGGCGTGTAATATTCGGGCACGTAGACCGAAAAGCCGCCGCGGGTGCCGGGCTCGTTGTGATCTTGGAAGATTCCGGTGTGCTCGCCTTGGACTGCTTCCAGCCGCGACAGCAGGTCGGTATTCTCGCGATTGGCGGCGTTGAGGAAGAAGCTGCTCACCGGCGGAAACTGCACCGCCAGCGGATAGAGTGCCTCCTGGGCGCGCGGCACGTGGCGCAGCGCGCGGAAGACGGCGACGAGATCGCCGTTGCCGCGCTCGACCTCGCGGATGCCGGCAAAGGCGGCGAGCGTCTCGTCGCAGGCGCGATCGAGCCGCTCGCGCAGTCCGGCGAACTGCTCCGGCCAGGCGCCGATCGCCGTGCGCGCCGTTTGCAGCGTCTCGTCCGGCGTGCCGATCGCATTCATCACCGAGCCAAAGGCCGGCGGATGCAGATGCCGGGCGAAGAAGCCGAGTGCTTCCAGTGCATTGAGCAGCCGCGGCAGCACGGTCACGATGTCGTCAATGACGGCCTCGCTCATCGCCGCTTGTCCTTGCCTTGGTTCGGTTTGTCAGTGCAGCTTCGGCGCCTTCAAGAGCTTGAAGCGATCGGTCGAGGTCACGGTGACGTCGAAGGTGACGCCCTCATGGTGCACGGTCAGCGGCACGTCGACACCGGCGGCGCCGAGCCCCCACAGCTTCTTGTAAAAGCCGGTCTGGCTCGTAACCTTCTCGCCGTCGACAGCGAGGATGACGTCGCCGGTCTTGAGCTCGGCACGAGCGGCCGGGCCGTTGGCGGAGATCCCGATCACCACCACGCGGTTGTCGATCTCGGTCGAAAACAGTCCGAGCCACGGCCGCGCCGGCTTGTTGACGCGGCCGAACCTGCGCAGATCGTCAAGGATGGGTTTCAACAGGTCGATCGGCACGATCATGTTGACGTGCTCGGCCTTGCCGTCGCGTTCGCGTTCGAGCTGGAGCGAGCCGATGCCGATCAACTCGCCGCGCTCGTTGAGGAGCGCCGTGCCGCCCCAGTTCGGGTGCGCGGGATGGGTGAAGATGGCCTCGTCCAGCAGATATTCCCAGTAGCCTGCGAATTCCTGCTTGGCCACGATCTGGCTCGCGACCGAGCGCGTGCGTCCGCCGGCGCCGCCGACCACGACGCGGTCGCCGAGCCGGGTCTCGGCCGAGATGCCGAGCGGCAAGGGTTCGACGTCGAGCCGGCCGAGCGCCTGCACCAGGCCAAAGCCGGTGACGGAATCGAAGCCGAGCACATGTCCCTCCACCACGCGCCCGTCGCCGACATGCAGCCACACGGACTCGGCTTCGGTGATGAGATAACCGATGGTGAGCACCAGCCCCTCGTCGATCACGACGCCATTGCCGGCGCGTTCGGTGCCCAGCGTCTCGGCGCTGAAGGCGTCTGGTGGGATGATGGCGTGCAGGCCGACGACGGAGGCTAGCGCGCGGTCGAGATCGAAACCGTAATCGCTCGCACGCGGCTGATTGGCCGGCGGCACTCTCCATTCGGTCAGGGCGGGCATGGAGTTCTCCTGGCTGAGTGCATCGCCCGCCGCGGCTAGCGGAAAGACGCGCGAAGCACGCATAATTTAGGCCGGTGGAGGCCGTCTTGAAAGCCTCGTCCCCCAACTATTCCGGAGAACGCCGCGTGAAATATTCGAAATGTACGGGGCGGTTCGCGCGCGGTCGGCAAGCAGGTGGTCGTTCGATCCGGCATCCGCCGCATGGCTGGTGTCCGGCGAGGTGCTAGGCGCCATGCAGTGAAGCTGCTAACCATTGCCGCTTCGTTTGACCCAGGGATCACGGACCGAAGCATGGACAATCGCAGCGACATCTGGCGTGGCATCGACACGATCAAGGCACGTTTCATCGACCTCAGCGACAAGGTCTGGGGCATGCCGGAGGTCTGCTACACCGAAGCGCGGTCCGCCGCCGAGCATCTCGCCGAGCTCCGCCACCAGGGTTTCCGCATCACCGAGCAGGTCGCGGGCATTCCGACCGCGGTGATGGGCGAATGGGGTGAGGGCGGACCGGTCATTGCCTTCATGGGTGAATATGACGCGCTGCCGGGCCTCAGCCAGGAGGCCGGCGTTGCCGAGCACCGTCCGGTCGAGACCGGCGGCCACGGCCATGGCTGCGGTCACAATCTGCTCGGTTCCGCGGCGCTGCTCGCCGCCACCGCGGTGAAGGACTGGCTCGCCGAGAACAAGGTGCCGGGCCGCGTGCGCTATTACGGCTGCCCGGCCGAAGAGGGCGGCGCGGCAAAAGCGTTCATGGTGCGCTCCGGTGCATTCGAGGATGCCGACATCGCCATCACCTGGCATCCGCACAGCTTCTGGGAAGTGGCGGTGACGCCGTCGCTCGCCAACACGCGCGCAGACTTCATCTTTACCGGCCGCACCTCGCATGCCGCGGCTTCCCCGCATCTCGGCCGCTCCGCGCTCGACGCGGTGGAATTGATGAATGTCGGCGTGAACTACATGCGCGAGCACATGCCGAGCGATGCGCGCGTGCATTACGCGTTGCTGGACACCGGCGGCATTGCCCCCAACGTGGTGCAGGCGCATGCGCGCGTGCGCTACTCGATCCGCGCCCGCGATCTGCCCGGCATGAACGAGCTCGTCGGACGCGTGAGCAAGATCGCAGATGGCGCAGCGTTGATGACCGAGACCAAGGTCGAGATGAAGATCATCTCCGCGGTCTCCAACATCCTGCCGAACACGCCGCTGGAGCAGGCGCTGCATCGGGTCATGGAAGAGCTCGGACCGCCGCATTTCGACGACGCGGACAAGGGTTTTGCCAGCCAGATCCGCGCGACGCTGAGCGACAAGGACATCGCGTCGGTCTATTACGCGATCGGCATGGAGCCGACCGATCGGCCGCTGGCCGACTTCCTGGTGCCGCTCGATGCCAAGCGCAACCCGCTGGTCGGCTCGACCGACGTCGGCGATGTGAGCTGGGTCGTGCCGACCGTGCAGGTTCACGCACCGACGGTTGCAATCGGCACGCCGTTCCACACCTGGCAGGTGGTGGCGCAGGGCAAGAGCGGACACGCCCACAAGGCGATGGTGCAGGCTGCCAAGGCGATGGCGGGTATCGGCATCAAGGCGCTGACGGATCCGGAGCTGATCAAGGCCGCCAAGGCTGACCTCAAGAAGCGGACTGCCAAGACACCTTATGTCTGCCCGCTGCCGGACCACGTGGCGCCGCCGCTCAACATGTCCGTGGCGTAGAATTTCGCCTCAATACTTCGTCTGATGTGGCGAACAAATTTTCTGCAGTGCAACGCGGAATCCGGCGTGTTTTAGCGCCGGATTGCCGAACGCTTGGGCTGCGGAACATGGTTTTGCCCAACAGACAGCCACAACACTGTTTGCATACACACGGTCGCAGTTGACGCGCGGCCCATTCGGTGTGCCATCTACCGCGAGCCAAAACCCGGCGGCCGCCCCGCGGCTGCCTTCATCCATACGGGAACCAGACGGGGGACAACCATGCTGGATAAAGAACTGCGTTCGATGATCGGCGACGTGAAGGACGGGCGAATGGATCGCCGCGCCTTCATCAAGCGCATGGCCGCTGTCGGTCTCACCGCTCCCCTCGCCAATCAGATCCTCGCGCTCGGCGGCGTTGCCATGGCGCAAAGCCCCGCGGTCTATAAGCCAACCAAGCGCGGGGGCGGCGGCCCTCTCAAGCTTTTGTGGTGGCAGGGGCCGACGCTGCTCAATCCGCATTTCGCCACCGGCACCAAGGACCAGGACGGGTCGCGGTTGTTCTATGAGCCGCTCGCAAGCTGGGACGCCGACGGCAATCTCAACCCGATTCTCGCCGCAGAGATTCCCTCGGTCGCAAACGGCGGTCTCGCCGCCGATGCCAAGTCGGTGGTCTGGAAAATCAAGCCGGGAGTCAAATGGCACGACGGCAAACTGCTCTCTGCCGACGACTTCGTGTTCACCTGGCAATACGCCAGCGATCCCGCCACGGCTGCCGTCAGCATCAGCACCTATGGTGAGATTACGGTCGAGAAGGTGAGCGATCTTTCGATTCGCATCCTGTTCAAGACTCCCACGCCATTCTGGGCAAATGCCTTCGTCGGCGCCTATGGTTGCGTTCTCCCGAAGCATCTGTTCGCGGACTACAAGGGTTCGAAGTCCCGCGAGGCTCCGAGCAATCTGGCCCCGGTGGGCACCGGCCCCTATAAATTCGTGGAGTTCAAGCCGGGCGATCTGGTGCGCGGCCAGCTCAATCCCGACTACCATATGCCCAACCGGCCGCATTTCGACACGATCGAGATGAAGGGTGGCGGTGATGCCGTCTCCGCGGCGCGGGCGGTGATCCAGACCGGCGAATTCGATTTCGCTTGGAACATGCAGGTCGAAGACGACGTGCTGCTGCGTCTGGAGAAGGGCGGCAAGGGCAAGACGCTCTACGCCACCGGCGGCGACATCGAGTTCATTGCGATCAACTTCACCGATCCGCACACCGAGGTTGATGGCGAACGGTCCTCGATGAAGACCAAGCACCCGATCCTCTCGGATCCGAACGTGCGCAAGGCACTTTCCCTGCTCGTCGACCGCGAGTCCGTCAAGAAGGCGATCTACGGTCGCGCCGGCCGCGCCACCGCCAACTACCTCAACGGTCCCGAAAAATTCGTTTCTAAGAACACGTCGTGGGAGTTCAACATCGAGAAGGCGTCGAAGATGCTCGACGACGCCGGATGGAAAGTCGGGGCGGATGGCATCCGCGAGAAGGACGGAAAGAAGTTCAAACTTCTGTACCAGACCTCGACCAACGGTCCGCGCCAGAAGACCCAGGCGATCGTCAAGCAGGCCTGCCAGAAGGCCGGCATCGACGTGGAGCTGAAATCGGTCGTTGCCTCGGTGTTCTTCTCGTCGGACGTTGGCAACCCCGATACCTACCCCAAGTTCTATGCCGACATCGAGGAGTTCCAGATCCCGATGACGCAGCCGGATCCGGCCTTGCA
This sequence comes from Bradyrhizobium sp. Bra78, assembly GCF_024519855.1. Lineage (NCBI taxonomy): Bacteria > Pseudomonadati > Pseudomonadota > Alphaproteobacteria > Hyphomicrobiales > Nitrobacteraceae > Bradyrhizobium > Bradyrhizobium sp. Bra78. The sequence goes on from NZ_JALJRE010000011.1 coordinate 223,588, forward strand.
CATGCGCCGCTACATCTCCGCCAATGTGGCCACCAAGGAGAACAAGTGGCAGGGCCAGAATTTTCCGCGCTACGTCAACAAGGCCTATGATGCCGCCATTGCGGCGGCCGAGTCCGAGACCGATCCGGTCAAGCGCGCCGCGCTATACATCAAGTGCAACGATCTGCTTTGGCAGGACACCGTGTTCATACCCGTGATGCATCGCCTGAAGGTGGAAGCCGCGGCCAACACGCTGCGGCCAGCGCTGAGCGGCTGGGCGAACGAGACGGACAACATCCAGGACTGGTACCGGGAGGCGTGAGGGACGGCCGCTAAGAGGATCCTTCCCCAATGAGTCAGTATGTCCTGCGTCGCTTGCTGATCGCGATCCCGAGCCTGCTCGGCATCTCGGCAGTGCTGTTCTTTGTGTTGGCGCTGGCTCCCGGCGACCCGTTCTCCGAACTGGCGACCAATCCGAACGTGCCGCCCGAAGTGCAAGCCGCACTTCGGGCCAAATTTGGCCTGGATGATCCGATCTATCTTCGTTACCTGCACTGGCTGTCGGCCATGATGCATGGCGACTGGGGTTTTTCGTTCGTCAGCCGGATGAACGTCGATACGCTCATCCTCCAGCGCCTACCGACGACACTCTACGTGATCGGCTCGGCACAGATCCTTGCGCTGCTGGTCGCAATTCCCGTCGGCGTCTATGCGGCGACCAAGCCCTATTCGGTATTCGACCAAGTCGCCAACGCGCTCGCCTTCGTCGGCTTTTCGCTGCCGACCTTCTTCACCGGCATCCTGTTCATCCTGATCTTCTCGGTCACGCTGGACTGGCTGCCTTTCGTCTATACCACCGACATCAAGGGTACCGGCATCCACTGGGTGCTGGAGATGATCCGGCAGGCGATCATGCCGGTGGCGGTGCTCGGCCTGTTCCAGGCGGCGTCGATGACGCGTTTCGTTCGCTCGGCAATGCTCGACGTGATCCGGCTCGACTATGTCACCACCGCGCGGGCCAAGGGGCTCGGGCAGGCCACGGTCATCGTAAAGCATGTGATGCGCAACGCCATGATCCCGGTCGTGACGCTGATCGCGTTGCAGATCCCCGCGGTGTTCGGCGGCGCCATCGTCACCGAGCAGATCTTCCGCATCCCCGGCATCGGCTCGCTGCTGATCTCCTCCATCCTTTCCAACGACACGCCGGTGGTGATGGCCGTCACTTTCGTCTTCGCGTGCCTGGTGGTCCTGTTCAATCTCATCGCGGACGTCCTTTATGGCTGGCTTGACCCTCGCATCTCCCTCCGCTGAGCGGCGGGTCTACTCGCCCTGGCGCGAGACGTGGCGGCGCTATAGCCGCCACAAGCTTGCCGTCGTCAGTGCGTTCCTGCTCCTCATTCTGATCCTGGCGGTGGTGGCTGGCCCCTTCATCTGGCGCGTCAAGATCGACGACATCGATATCGTGGCCGGCTTGCAGGGGCCGTCGCTCGCCCATCCATTCGGCACCGACGATCTCGGGCAGGACATCCTCGCCCGCATGATCTATGGCGGGCGTATCTCGCTTGCGGTCGGCCTTGCCGCGATGCTGGTCTCGGTCTTCATCGGCGTGCTGGTCGGCGCGCTCGCCGGCATGTCGCGCGGTGCGCTCGGTCATGGGCTGATGTGGCTCACCGATCTCTTTTTGTCGTTGCCGCAATTGCCACTGCTGCTGCTGCTCATCTATCTCTTCCGGGACGGGCTCAAGGCCGCATTCGGCCCCGAAGGCGGCATCTTCATCCTGATCGTGCTTGTGATCGGCGGCCTGCGCTGGATGCCGGTCGCTCGCCTCGTGCGCGCGCAGTTCCTGTCGATCCGCGAGAAGGAGTTCGTCGAAGCCGCGCGCGCGCTCGGAGCCAGCCCGGTGCGGCAGGTGGTGCGCCACATCCTGCCCAATGCGCTCGGTCCGGTGATCATCGCCGGCACCATCGACGTCGCCGCCGCCATCATCGCGGAATCGACGCTGTCCTTCCTCGGCCTCGGCTTTCCGCCGGATACCCCGACCTGGGGCCGGCTGCTCTATGATGCCAAGGACTTCCTCGACATCGGCCCGCACTGGGCGCTGTTTCCGGGCGGCGCGATCTTCATCGCGGTGGTCGCCATCAACTTCATCGGCGACGGCCTGCGTGACGCGCTCGATGCGCGGCGGGTGATCTGATGGCGCCACTGCTCGAGATCAAGGGCCTGAAGACCCATTTCTCCACCGACGACGGCATCCTTCAGGCCGTCGACGGCGTCGACATCTCGATCAACCGTGGCGAGACGCTCTGTGTCGTCGGCGAATCCGGCTGCGGCAAGACCGTGACCGCGATGTCGATCCTGAAGCTGATCGCGATGCCGCCGGGCCGCATCGCGGCGGGCCAGATCATCTTCGAGGGCCGCGATCTCGTGCCGCTGACGAGCAGTCAGCTCGACGAGATCCGCGCCAAGGAGATCGGCTTCATCTTCCAGGAGCCGATGACCTCGCTCAATCCGGTGCTCACGATCGGCGAGCAGATCGCCGAAAGCCTGCGCCGCCATGAGAACGTCACCAGGAAACAGGCGATCGAACGCACCATCGAGATGCTCAAGCTGGTGCAGATTCCCAACGCCGAAGGCCGCGTGCACAATTATCCGCACCAGTTCTCCGGCGGCATGCGTCAGCGCGTGATGATCGCGATGGCGCTCGCCTGCAAGCCGAAGCTGATCATCGCCGACGAGCCCACCACCGCGCTCGACGTCACCATCCAGGCACAGATCCTCGATCTGCTCCAGGACATGAAGGAGCGCTTCGGCATGGCGGTGATGCTGATCACCCATGCCATGGGCGTCGTTGCCGAAACCGCGCAACGCGTCGTCGTGATGTATGCCGGCAAAGTGGTCGAGGAAGCGCCGGTCGACGATCTGTTCAGCAACCCGGGCCATCCCTATACGCAAGGGTTGATCCGTTCGATTCCGCGCATCGACCTGGACAGCGAGCACAAGACGCGGCTCGAGGCGATCGGCGGCTCGGTGCCGATCCTGATCAACCCGCCGGTCGGCTGCCGCTTTGCGCCGCGCTGCAAGTTCGCAATGAACGTCTGCACCGAGAAGGAGCCGCTGCTGCGCGAGATCGCACCCAGCCATCGCATGGCCTGTCATCTCGGCGATACGCAGTTGGGAGGTGCGGCATGACCGAGCCCTTGCTCCGCGTCAGCGGCCTGAAGAAATATTTCCCCGTGCTCGGCGGCCTGCTGTCGCGCCAGGTCGGCACCGTCTATGCGGTCGACGGCGTGTCGTTCTCGGTCAATCGCGGCGAGACGCTCGGTCTCGTCGGCGAATCCGGCTGCGGCAAGTCGACGACGGGACGCTGCGTGCTGCGCCTGATCGAGCCGACTGACGGCGAGGTTACTTTCGACGGCCAGGACGTGCGCCAGCTCGGCGGCAACGATCTGCGCGCGATGCGGCGGAACATGCAGCTCGTGTTCCAGGATCCGTTCGCCTCGCTCAATCCGCGCATGACGGTCGGCGCCATCCTCGGCGAGGCGCTCGTGATCCATAAGCTTGGTTCATCGGCCAAGGAGCGTGAGGATCGCGTCGCGAGCCTGCTGGTGAAGGTCGGTCTCAAGGCCGAGCACATGCGGCGCTATCCGCACGAATTCTCCGGCGGCCAGCGCCAGCGCATCGTGATCGCCCGCGCGCTCGCGGTCGAGCCGAAGCTGATCGTCTGCGACGAGCCGGTGTCCGCGCTCGACGTGTCGATTCAGGCCCAGGTCATCAACCTGCTGGAAGATCTCCAGGCCGAGCTGAACCTCACCTATCTCTTCGTCGCGCACGACCTCTCGGTGGTCGAGCACATCTCCGACCGCGTCGCGGTGATGTATCTCGGCCGCATCGTCGAGCTGGCGAAGGCGAACGACCTCTACCGCAACCCGCAGCATCCCTACACCAGGGCGCTCCTGTCAGCGGTGCCGGTGCCGGATCCCAAGCTCAAGCGCGAGCGCATCCGTCTCAAGGGCGACGTGCCGAGCCCGATGAAGCCGCCGTCCGGCTGCCACTTCCACACCCGCTGCCCGATCGCCCAGCCGCGCTGCGCCGAAAGCGCGCCGGAGCTGAAGGAGGGAGCAGGCGGGCACTTCGTGGCGTGCCATCTCGCCTGAAGGGGACTTTACCCGTCAAGCGTAAACCCGACCCGCAGCGTCACTTGATAGTGGCGGACCGCGCCGTTTTCAATGTGGCCGCGCGTCTGCGTGACCTCGAACCATTTCATTTCGCGAATGGTCTTGGCGGCGCGGCCGATTGCGTTCTTGATCGCATCCTCGATCGAGGTCTCGGACGACCCGACCAGCTCCAGGATCTTGTAGACGTGATCGTTCTCGGCTGTGGGCATCGCTATTCTCCCCTGCTGTGGCGGGACCGGATACGACCGTCGCGGACGGTCAGCGCCCGCAAGACATCCGCCCCTCGACTCTGAACGGACGCAGGCGCTTAGGGTTCCGTCCTGGGCGACGGCCCGCCAGCTGCTGTCACGAATTTTGGTCGATTTCTTGCGAGTGCACGAAAATGTGGGTCGCGTGTGCGGGCGGCGCTTTCGAATTGGCGTACCGTACAATGGCTGCTCTTGCCCGTCCCGATGCGGGCGATCTAACCTCCATCCGTTCCTGGCAATTTCGAAGCGCGGTGATGATCGAGCGTTGGACGGGGGGCGCTCTGGCTGCGGTCGGTCTCTGCGCTGTGCCCGCACCAGGCATTGCGCAAGACGAGCTCGACGGCGCGCCGGTGAGCATGTCGCTGCAGGTGACGACCGATCCTTCCACCTTCGAATGCCGACGGCCAGGTCTACGACCCCGACCGTATCATGTTCCTGCGCAACTATTCGACCAGATGCAGCGCGCCACCATCGAGGGCGTGCCGATTCGGCAAGCGTTTCGGCCTCTACCGCGTTGACTTCGAGACCCAGGCAACGGTCCCGAAGCTGAGCGCGGCATTCTATCTCGACGTGGTGGCAAGGAATGCGATCGGGATGTGAGACCAGAGCCTACGGATCCAGTTCCGTATCCCAGTAGAGATAGTCCAGCCAGCTGTCGTGCAGATAGTTCGGCGGGAACAGGCGGCCGTTGCGGTGGAGCTGATGCACGGTCGGGGCGAAGGCGTGCTGGCGCGGAAACATTTTTGCCTGCACCGGCGTAAGATTGCCCTTGCGCAGATTGCAGGGCGAGCACGCCGCGACCACGTTCTCCCAAGTGGTCTGGCCACCTTTGCTGCGCGGGATGATGTGATCGAAGGTGAGGTCTTCGGGCGAGCCGCAATATTGGCAGGCGAAACGATCGCGCAGGAAGACGTTGAACCGGGTGAATGCGGGGTGGGTGGTCGGCTTGACGAAGGATTTGAGCGAGACCACGCTAGGCAGCTGCATTTGCAGCGTCGGGCTATGGACCGCCTGATCGTAATGCGCGACGATGTTGACGCGGTCGAGGAACACCGCCTTGATCGCGTCCTGCCACGACCACAGAGACAGTGGGTAGTAACTCAGCGGCCGGAAGTCCGCGTTCAGCACCAACACCGGCCAACTGCCTTGCGAGACATGTGCGTTCAAGTAACGCTCCCGGCCTCCATGTACGCTGCGAAGCAGCATGTATTGACATACTACATGCAGCGTGACGGGATTGTGAAGCCCGTTGAGCGACTTATTCAGGCGCAAGCAATACGGCGGCGGGGTGGCAAAACGCTCAAAAACGCCGCGATCTGGGGAGCCGCCGCCGGGACGACGTTGGGGGACGACGGCGTTCAATAACGCGGCGGCCTTGCTGGGCAGCTACCCCTGCAGCCGTTCCAGCTTCTGCAGGCATCGTGTCGCGCGCACCGTGGCCGGCATTTCCTCGTCCGGGAAGCTGGTGTCCCAGTTGGTTACGCCAACCTCGCCGACATAGATGTCGCCGCGTGAATCCAGTGCGATGCCGTGGGGTGCCAGGAACTTTCCGCTGGCAACGCCCGGCCCTTCCTCGCCTCCCAGCCGCGCGATGCGTTTTCCCTTGGCGTCGACGATCGACAGCCGCGGGCCGAGATTGGGGACATTGCGATTGATGGCGAGCCCCGGGCCGAGCTCGCCGATCACGAAGGTCGGGGTCTTGCCGCCGCCGCAGCAGCACAGCGCGCAGGGGCGATGCAGATTGTTCCACTGCGTTTCGTATTTGCCCTCGCCGTTGAACACCTGAACGCGGTGGTTCTCGCGGTCGGCGACATAGACCCAGCCGTCGGCATCGGTGGCGATATTGTGCACGATGTTGAACTGGCCGGGGTCGGTGCCGGGCTCACCCCAGCTTTTGATCAGCTTGCCGTCGGGGGTGTATTTGTGCACGCGCGCATTGCCGTAGCCGTCGGACACGTAGATCTCGCCCTTCGGCGACAGCGCCGTGTGGGTGCAGCGGTGGAACGGCTCGCCGCTCATGAACGGGGACGGCTTAGCCGGGATGCCGATCGTCAGCAGCACCTTGCCGTCGGTGGTGCATTTTCGCACGGTGTGGTCGCCGTCGTCGGTGCAGTAGAGATTGTCGTCGGCGTCGATGTGCAGCCCGTGGGCGCGCGAGAACAGCCCTTCGCCGAAACTGCGCAGGAAATTGCCTTCGCGGTCGAGCACGACCATCGGATGGGCGCCGCGGTTGAAGACGTAGACGCGGTCCTTGCTGTCGACCGCGACGGACGCGACGTCGGTCAATTGCCAGCCTTCCGGCAGCTTTGCGAAGTTTTCGACGACGCGGTAGCGATGCTCGCCGGTGCCGAGAATGGCTGGCATTGGTTTCTCTCCTGTCATTCCGGGGCGCGCCCCAAAATCCCTTCCTCGATCCCCTTGATCTGGAGCGCGAGATATTTCGAGTTGATCCGGCATTGCGCCAGGCTGCCGGCGATGAACCACAGGCCGGGCTGGCTCGTGCGCGCATACATGTTGCGCAGCTCGAGGCCGTCGCCAAAGCCCCAGATCGGGCCGACGCGATCGGCGACGGCATCGCCGAACAGCTTTCGCACCAGATATTCCTGTGGCTTGTAGCCCGTGGACAGCACGATGAGATCGGCTGCGATATTCGAGCCGTCCTTCATCCGGGCGCCGCCGGCCGTGAAGCTCTCGACGTCTGCAAACTGCATGAGCTTGATCGCGCCCTCGACGATCAGGTTGGAGCAGCCGACATTGAAGTAATAGCCGCCGCCGCGGGTGAGGTATTTGAATTGCCAGCCAGTGCCGGCCTCGCCGAAGTCGAGCTTGAAGCCGACTTTGCGCAGACCGTCGAGCAGCTCCTTGTCGAGCTCCTTCGACTGCTCCGTCAGCATCACATGCGTCTTCTTCGCCAGCGGCGTCGGCATCGAGGTCGCTATCAGATCATTGTCCTCCAGCGTACCCTCATTGTAGGTCGCATAAGCTAGCTGGGCAGACGGCTCGATATTGGTAACCAGCGTCGGCGAACGCTGCAGCAGCGTCACCTCCGCGCCGCTGGAATGGAGATCCTGCGCGATGTCGTGGCCGCTGTTGCCGGTGCCGACGACGATGGCTCGCTTGCCCGTCCAGTTCTCTCCGTCCTCGTAGCGGCTGGAATGCAGCAATGTGCCCTTGAAATTCTCGAGGGTCGGAATGTCAGGCACGTTGGCGATACCACTGACGCCAGTTGCCATGACCACATGGCGCGGGTGCATGGCGCGCGAACTGCCATCGGCGCGTCGCAGCGTGACGGTCCAGCAGCCTCTGGCCTCGTCATAGGCGCCGCCCTCGAACTCGGTGCCGGTCCAGAAGTTCAGCTCCATCGCGTCGACATAGGCTTCGAACCAGTTGGCGAGCTTGTCCTTGGGGATATAGGTCGGCCAGTTCGGCGGGAACGGCATGTAGGGCAGGTGATTCACCTGCACCTGGTTGTGCAGGGTCAGCGCGTGATAGCGCTTGCGCCAGTTGTCGCCGATCCGGGCCTCGCGATCGACGATCAGCGTGTCGATTTTCAGCTGCTTCAGCCGCGCCGCGATCGCAAGCCCGGCCTGGCCGCCGCCGACCACCAGCACGGCCGGATCGCGATCGGAATACTCGCGCGAGGCGTTGCGTAAATCGAGCCAGTTCGGGCCGCGGAAGTCGCGCGAATAGGCCTGGCCGCGCGGCCGCGACGTGCCAAGCTGTTCCTCGAACCCTTTGAGTGTGTCGAGTGCGGTGAGGAGCGTCCACGCCTTCAGCCGGTCGCCGTCGGCCGCATCGGGCACGAGCCGGACGATGCCGCTGCCGCGGCCAAACGCGGTCTCGAAATCGAAGATGGCTTCGATGTTACTGGTGCCGGCGCGGATCACCCAGCGCGGCGGCGCGCGATTCGGCGCGACCTTGAAATTGGAAGGCACCACCTTGGGTGCAAGCGCAGCCAGTGCCAGTGCAACTTCGTTCCGGCCACCGATCGTCTGCAGGTTCCAGCTCAGCGCCAGCGCGTCGCGCCAAAAGCTGTCGGCGAGGAAGAGGCGGTCGAGCGCGGCGGGATCAGGCTTGACCAGCGTGCGCTCGAATTCATCGAGCCAGGCTTGCGCCGAGACGGAAATATCCTTCGTCTTGTCCAGCATGCGCGACCTCGTGGCCGTCTTCGCGGCATTTGCTCGGAGGTCAAGCTATACCGGATCAGCCGACGTCAAAAGCGCTTTACCCGAGCAGTGAAAGCATGTGGCCCTGCTCCGGCGGAATGCGCCCCTTCAGCGTATCGAGATAGATCCGCCGCACCGCCTCCGGGCCGCGGCTCTCGACCACGCTCAGGCTTCTCTGCAGCAGCGGCGCAAAGCCGGACCATGCCGCGCCAAAGCGCTGCTCGATGCCGCCGGGGCCCCATTCCTTGGCGCGCTTGCGGATCTGGTCGGGCGCGAAGAACCAGCGCGGTCTTGCGCCGGGCAGGGCGCCTTCGTCGGCGTCGGTCGCGCGATGCGTCAAACCGACGCGCACCGAGCATTTCATCTGCTCGCCGAAGTGCTGGTGCAGTCCGGCGCGCAACGCGCTGTTGCCGGCCATGTCGACGAAGGCGACAGGCGTATCCGTCGGCAGCGACGTCACGCGGTCATAGGTGGCGACCTCGTCGTAGCAGCCGAGCGAGGTCACGAAGCCGGTGTTGCCGGCCGAGGTCAGCCCGATCACCTTGCGGCCGCGGGTATGCAGGAGATGGGCGAGCCCAAACGCGGTCTTGCTCGAGGCGCTCGAGAGCAGCACGGTGCGCGCGCCGAAATCGCCGGTCTCTGCGAGGAAATCGTCGACCAGGAACGACAGCATGAACAGCGGCCGCAGCAGCGCCTGGTAGTCACCCTGCCGGCCGTCATAGGCGGGATCGCCGCTGACGCGCGCATAGGCGTTGTAGACCGGCGCCACGCCCTGCCGGTGCGCGGCACCGTCGCGCAAGCCGCGCTTGCTGACGTCGGTCGCCTCGATCACGAGATGCGTCGCCATCGGGAAATAGCCGAACAGGCGCTCGCCCACGGCCACGCTGGGGTGTTTCGAGGCGATCACCTGGCCAAAGCCCCATACCGGAATGTTGCCAAAACCGTTCGGCGCGGGAAACAGCTGCCAGTATTTCAGCTCGTCGCCGAGCACCGCATAGGTGATGTTGTTAGCCGTAAAAGCGAAGCGGTCGATCTTGACGAGCAGCGCGTCAGGCGGGAGCGAATCCGCGTCGGGAAGCTCGGTCGCAATCACCTTGCACTGCTCGAGATCATCTCGCGCAACGATGAAGTCGGTCGATGTCATGGCTGTGATCCCGGCTCTATTCGCCGGCATCTCATCATTTACCGGCGACCCTTTTGCAACAGCAACATAGTTTTAAACGCTGTTTGCAGCCGTTCGTCACGCACCGGCGCGTGCATGGCCTGCCCAATAGGGCTCCCGCAGCTTGCGCTTGAAGATCTTTCCGGTTGCCTCGCGCGGCAGCTCGTCGCGGAATTCGACGTCCTTGGGCACCTTGAAATTGGCAAGCCGCTCGCGCAGGAACGATCGGACGGCGTCGGCCGAGAGCTCGGCGCCCGATTCTGGCTCGACAAACGCGCACAGCCGCTCGCCAAATTCGGCGTCGGGAATGCCGAACACGGCGCAGTCGCGCACGCCGGGCATTCCGATCAGCGCGTTCTCGATCTCGGCGGGATAAATGTTCACGCCGCCGGAGATCACCATGTCGCGCTTGCGGTCGCACAGGAACAGATAGCCATCCTCGTCGAGGTAACCGACGTCGCCGACGCTGACGAGGCCGTCGCGGCCGGCCTCGGCCCTGGCCTGCGGCTTGCCGTGATAGTCGAAATCGGGCACCGCCATCTGGCGCATGTAGATCTCGCCGACCTCGTTGGCGCCACAGAGGCCGCCGTCCTCGCGGAAGATTTTGACGATGCCGCCCTCGATGGCGCGGCCGACCGTGCCGGGCTTCGTCAACGCCTCCTCGGCCGAGTGCCACACCGGGATCCCGGTCTCGGTGGAGCCGAAATATTCGTTGATGACCGGCCCCCACCACTCGATCATGGCGCGCTTGATTTCGAGCGCGCAGGGTGCGGCACCGTGCACGACGAAACGCAGCGACGACAGGTCGTAACGCTGCCTGACGGTCTCGGGCAGGCGCAACAGCCGGACGAACATGGTCGGCACCATGTGGATGTGCGTGACCCGGTGGCGCTCGACCAGCGCGAGCAGCTCCTCGGCGTCGAACCGCGCCTGGAGGACAATGGTGCAACCGTTGCGGAACGCCATCATGCCGTAGGAGTGCGGCGCCGAGTGATACATCGGCCCGTTGATCAGCACGACCTGGTTGTCCCGCGGCTTGATGCCATAGGCGATGGCGCCCACGCGCTCTGAGGCGGCCGCCTGGTCAGGCTGCATCGGCATGCGCCGCACGCCTTTCGGCATGCCCGTGGTCCCGGATGTGTAGATCATCGCTGCTGCGCGCCGCGGCGGCTCCTGCGCTTCGGTCTGGCCGTCGCGCCAGCGGTCCCAATCGGGAAGTCCGGCCGGGACCTCGGTCATCACAGGGGGAATGGCGAAGGTCGCGGCGAGCTCGGGCGGCGTCTCGACGACGAGGACGCGGACATCCGCCGGCACGCCGTCACGGATCTGCGGCAGCAAATCGGCGTGGCAGACCAGGATCTTCGCGCCGCTGTCGGCGAGGATGTAGCGGACCTCCTCGGCCTTCAGATGCCAGTTGATCGGCACCACCGGATTGCCCAGCGCGGCGGAGGCCGCGACCACCTCGAACAGGGCGAAATCGTTGCGCAGCATCATTGCGACCGGCGCGGCCTCGGCGAGGCCCAGGGCGCGGAAGCCGCTCATTGCCCGCCTGATGCGGGCCTGGATATCGTCATGGCCGATCCTGCGTCCGCCGCTGATGATCATGGCGCGTCCTTATTCCGCTCGGGTCTACCGATCATCCAGCACGGCGCCAAATCCGACCCAGCTCTTGCCGTTGAAGCGGCGGAGCTGGAGCTGCTGGAACGGCAGGTAATCGTCGGGGCCGGTCGTGACAGACATGCCAGGCAGCAGCAGCGGCAGTTTCACCTCTTTGAGCGAGGCCGCCTGGCGCATGATGTTGTCGCGGCTGACGTCGTCCTTGCACGCCCTGAGCACCGTCATCAGCAGCGTCGCATAGTGATAGCCGGCCGCGTAGTTGGAGTTGGAGAGGTCCGCGGTCGGCATGTATTGCTTCATGAACGCGAAGTACTCTTTGACGCCGGGATCGTCGGCCCATTGAGGGTCCATCGTGTCCTTCTGGTTGCTCGACGAGATCAGGCCGACCGCATTATCGAGCCCTGCCGGCTCCAGGAACGAGATCGACGAGGCGGAAGTCGGCACGAAGAACAGCTCCGGCTTCCAGCCGATCTCGGCCACGCCCTTGACCATCTGCGAGGTGAACTTGCCGAGCACGACGCCGAACAGCACGTTGGCCCCCGAGGCCTTCAGGGTCGAGAGCTGCGAGCTGATCGTCGGCGCACTGGTCTCGTAGCTCGCTTCCGCGATGATCATGCCGGCCGCCTTGGTGCCGAGCGCGCGCTTGAAGCCCGCGACGTAGTCACGGCCGAAATCGTCGTTCTGCGCTAGGATCGCGATCCTGGCGTCGGGTTTGGTCTGCAGGATGTATTTGGCATAGACCACGCCTTCGGATTCGTAGGCCGCCATGCCCGGCATCGTCCACGGGTTCTTCTGGGGATCGGCCCATTTGGTCGCGCCCGAGAGCACGAACAGCTGCGGTACCTTCTTGGCATTGAGGTAGCGCTGCACGGCGCTATTGGTGGCGGTGCCGAGCGAGCCGAACATCATCAGCACTTCATCCTGCTCCACCAGCTTGCGGGTCTGCTCGACCGTCTTCGGCGGCGAGTAGGCGTCGTCCAGCGTAGTGAACTTGACCTTGCGGCCGTTGATGCCGCCTTCTGCATTGACCTTCTCGAAGAACGCCTCCTGCGTCCGTCCGATCGTGCCGAAGCCGGATGCCGGACCGCTGTAGGGCAGGGTCTGCCCGATGCGGATCTCGTCGCTGCCTTCGGCGCGGGCGCTGCAGGCGGCGAGTGTCAGCAACGACATGCCGATCAGTGCGGATGCAAGCTTCATGTTGTCCTCCCGATTTCTTGTCAGTCCGAGCCCGTTTAGGCGCTGGCGCGCATCAGGAAATCCTGTCGCGCCTGGTCGAATTCGCGCTTCATCCGTTCGACGAGTTCGGCGACCGGCGGCGCGTCGGCGATCTGGCCGATGCCCTGGCCTGAGCCCCAGATGTCGCGCCAGGCCTTGGACTTCATGTTGCCGCCTGAGCCGAAGTTCATCTTCGTCTTGTCGGCGACCGGCAGATTATCCGGATCAAGTCCCGCGGCGGCGATGGAAGGGCCGAGATAGTTGCCGTGCACGCCGGTGAAGAGGTTGGTGTAGACAATGTCATGCGCGGCGTGCTGCGTCAGCGCGGACTTGTAGGCTTCGTCCGCGTTGGCTTCCTTCGTCGCGATGAAGCGCGTGCCCATATAAGCAAGGTCGGCACCCAGCGTCAGCGCGGAGGCGATGGCGAAGCCGTCGCTGATGGCACCCGACAGCAGGATCGCGCCGTCGAACCATTGCTTGACCTCGCGCACCAGCGCGAATGGCGACAGCGTGCCGGCATGGCCGCCGGCGCCGGCGCACACCAGGATCAGGCCATCGACGCCCTGTTCGGCGGCCTTGCGCGCGTGCTTGACGTTGATGACATCGTGGAACACGAGGCCGCCATAGGAATGCGCGGCCTCGACGATCTCCGCCGGCGGCCGCAGCGAGGTGATGATGATGGGCGCCCTGTGCTTCACACAGGTCTCCATGTCCTTCATCAGCCGGTCGTTGGAGGCATGGCAGATCTGGTTGACGGCGTAGGGCGCGACCTTCTTGCCCGGATTGCGCGATTTGTATTCGCCGAGTTCGTCCTCGATGCGGCTCAGCCATTCGTCGAGCTTCTCGACCGGACGGGCGTTGAGCGCCGGAAACGAACCGACGACACCGGCCTTGCACTGGGCGATCACCAGCTCCGGTCCGGAGACGAGGAAGAGCGGCGAGCCGACCACGGGCAGCTCGAGCGAATCCTTCAAGAGAGCGGGCAGCGCCATGATGTCCTCCCGGAAGACGCCACCCGCCGACATGCGGAGGACGAGGCGTTTCCCTGTTGATTGTCGCGGGCGGGTTGCCGCCGCTGTTCCGTTTCACGCCACTATAAGGGTTGGAGAGCCGGCTCCTATCGTTCAATATTGAACCGGTGGCTATTCAGATATGAACGGGGGCGGTCGATGGACTGGGACCTTTGCAAGACCTTCGTCGCGGTCGCCGATACCGGCAGTTTCACCGCCGCCGCGCGCCGGCTGCACACCAGCCATCCCACCGTCAGCCGCAAGATCGCGGCGCTGGAAGCCCAACTCGGCACCAGACTGGTGGCGCGCGCCGCCGACGGTCTGGCGCTGACAGCGGATGGACGGACACTGCGCGAGCATGCCGAGGCGATGGCCGCAGCGGCGCTGCGGGCGGAGACGGCAGTCTCGGCCGGCGGGCACAAGGCGCGCGGCACCGTCAAGCTGTCGATCGGCGCGACGCTGGCCTCGCATTGGCTGATGCCGCGCCTGCCTGCCTTCCTGCGCGCGCATGATCACATTCAGCTCGAGATCATCACCCATCCGTTTCCGGCCAGCGTGCGCCGGCGCGAAGCGGACGTGGTGCTGCGGCCTTTCGACAGCGGCGAGGAAAACCTCGTCGGCCGCAAGATCGGCCGTCTCGGCACCGGATTCTACGCCTCGCGGGACTATGCCGGCGGGCGGGCCTTGCCGGAACGGCGTGGCGAGTGGAAGGGGCACAGCGTCATCGGTTTCGCCGACCAGACGTCCAATGTGCAGCTTGCGCGCTGGAGCGATGTCGTCTCGCGTCAGGCCAGGGTGGTGATGCGCTGCTCGTCGCAGGGCGACATGCTCGCGGCGGCGCGTGCCGGGATCGGAATCTCCGCGCTGTCGTGCTTCGTCGCCGAAACCTATCCCGATCTCGTTCGCGTCGCGCCGCACAAGCTCGCCAGCGTGGCGGACCTGTGGCTGCTCGCCCATCCCGACCTCGTCGAGCTGCCGGCGGTGCGCGCCGTCGTCGATTTCGTCGCCGAGTGCGCCCGGGCCGATCGCATCAGGTTGCGAGGCTAGGCCGATCCGGCGAGTACGCCCTCGCGCTTTTTCACCGCGCGGTAGTAGCTCCACCACAGATGCGCCGCCGCACCGCGCAGGGGACGCCAGGGTTCGGCGAGCGGCGCCATCTGCTTCTCCGTCGGTCGCGTCTTCAGTCCGAGACCAATCTTGATCCCTTCCTGCACGGCCAAGTCCCCGGCGGGCCAGGCATCGCCATGGCCGAGGCAAAACAGCAGATAGAGGTCGGCGGTCCACGGCCCGATGCCGGGCAGCGAGATCAGTGTGTGATGCGCGGCGTCGGCATCCTCCTCGGCGAGCACCTCGAGGTTCAGCCGCTCCGCGATGATCTCGCGCGCGAGATGTTTCAGCGTCTTGATCTTGGCCGCGGAGAGGCCGAGCCGCCCCAGCCGGTCGGTGCGCGCGCGGCGCACGGCGTCATGGTCGAACGGATCGAAGGCCGTCGACAGCCGTCCCCAGATCGCGGAGGCGCTCGCGGTCGAGAGCTGCTGTCCGCAGACGATGTGGGCAAGCCCGGCAAAACCCGGCTCACGCCGCCGCAATGCCGGCATGCCCGCGATCTCGAGCACGGGCTTGAGGCGCGGATCGCGCTTGATCAGCGTGTGGACGGCCTCTTCGAGGTCCGACTGGGTTTCAAGGTGAATGGTCATGGTGGTTCAACTCGTCATGCGCGGGCTTGACCCCTGCATCCATCTCCTATCGTAACTGAGTCTTGCAGGAAGGATTGCCGGGTCAAGCTGGCAATGACGAGTAACATGAAAGCGATGCCACCCGTTTTCCGATTCGCCCCGAGCCCGAACGGCCTCCTGCATCTCGGCCACGCCTATTCGGCGCTGCTGAACTTTGACCGCGCGTGCGAAACCGGCGGACGGCTGTTGCTGCGGATCGAGGATATCGACGCGACGCGATGCCGGCCGGAATACGAAACTGCAATCTACGAAGACCTCGCCTGGCTCGGGATCGCCTGGGAGACGCCGGTGCGGCGGCAGTCGGAGCATCTCGGCACGTATCGCGCGGCACTGGACGCGCTCTCGGCGCTGGGTCTCGTCTATCCCGCCTTCGAAAGCCGCGCCGAGATCGCAAGGCTCGTCGCGGCGCGCGAGGCGGATGGGCCGTGGCCGCGCGATCCCGACGGTGCGCCGCTCTATCCCGGCGACGCCAAATCGCTGCGCGCCGACGAGCGGGACCGGCTCATCGAGTCCGGCGCGCCTTATGCGCTTCGGCTCGACATGGCGGCCGCCTGCCGCCTCGCCACCAGCCTGAGCTGGAATGAGCTGGGCGAGGGCCCCGACGGCGAGCGCGGCACCGTCCCGGCGCGGCCGGCGGCCTGGGGCGACGTCATCCTGGCGCGCAAGGAGACGCCGACCAGCTACCATCTCTCCGTGGTGGTCGACGACGCGCTCCAGGGCGTCAGCGAGATCGTGCGGGGCCAGGACCTGTTTCACGCCACCTCGGTGCACCGCCTGCTCCAGGTCCTGCTTGCCCTGCCCGACCCCGCCTACCGCCATCACCGGCTGATTCGCGACGAGACGGGGAGGAAGCAGTCGAAATCGGGCCACGCGACCGGTCTGCGCACCTTGCGCGCGGCCGGCGTCACGCCCGCCGGCATCCGCCAGCTGGTGGGATTAGGTTAAGTTTCTCTGGGGGTTAGCCAAACGCCGCCGTGACTCCGGGTGTTCCGCCGTGCCATGCTTGTCCGACAGCCTGGGGTTCGAAGGGGATCAATGGCGGCGAAAACGCGCCCAGCGCGCACCAAGCGGACGCCCAGGCAACCGTCTCGGAAACGGTCCGGGGCAACCGGGCTATTGCGCGAACGCAGCACGAAGGCGGTCGCGCCAGACGTGATCCAGGCTGCGCTCGCCGCCTTTGCCCATGAGGTCCGCACCCCCCTGACCGGCATTCTCGCGATCAGCGACCTGCTCGCGACCTCCGATCTCGGTGAACGGGAACGGCGCTGGGCCGACACGATCAAGGCCGGGGCCGAGCATCTGGCCAGCCTTGCCACCCTGTTCGTCGATGCCGCCAGGACCGGCAAGGGACCCGGTGGAAGCACACTGCGGCAAGATTTGTTCGACCTGCGTGCGCTTGCCCGCAGCGCCGGCGATTCGCTCGCCGGTCGCGCCGCAGCCAAGGGACTTCAGGCCGAGGTCGATATCTCCGTGAAGCTGCCGGGGCTGGTGGTCGGTGACCCCGTCCGGCTGCGCGCTGCGCTCGAGAACCTGATCGACAACGCCGTCAAGTTCACCGAACACGGCCGCGTGGCGCTCGCGGTCGCGCCCTGGCGTTCCACCAAGGGCGATGCAAAGGGCAACGTCAAGGGCAAGGTGAAGGGCAAAGGCAGGGTCGGTGTCGCCTTTGCGGTGTCCGACAGCGGCATCGGCCTGACCATGGCCGAGATCAAGCGGCTGTTCCGCCCGTTTACCCAGGCCAATGTCACCATTGCCTCGCGCTTCGGCGGGGCCGGCCTGGGCCTGTCCTCGGTCAAGCAACTGGCGCGTGCGATGGGCGGCGATATCACCGTCGCCCCGCGGCGCGGCGGCGGCGCCACCTTCACGTTGACGGTGTCGCTGGAGGCGACCGGATCGGGCAAGTCCCGAAAGTCGAAGGGAGAAGCCGAGGCGGACGCAATGGCGGCGCTGCGCGTGCTCAGCGTCGAGGACAATCCGTTCGGCCGCGTCGTGCTGAACACCATTTTGACCGAGCTCGGCCATCATGCCGAGTTCATCGGGCGCGGCGAGGACGCCGTCGGCCGGCTGGCGCTTGGAGCGTTCGACGCCGTGCTGATGGACATGGTGCTGCCGGGTATCGACGGCGTCGAAGCCATCCGGCGGATACGCACCCTGCCGACGCCGCTGGCTCAGATCCCCATCATCGGGGTGTCCGGTCGCGGCGAGGACGAAATCGCCTCGCGCGAGGCCGGTGCCGACGCCTTCCTGGTCAAGCCTGTGTCTCCGCGGGCTCTAGCGACTGCGCTGCTTGAAGCGACACGCCGTGAGGAAGCCGCGACTTGATGATCGCCGCGTTGAGTTCGCCGCCGTAAACGAAGATCGCGGCGATGAAGTACAGGAACACCAGCGCGATGATCACCGAGGCGAGTCCCGCATACATCGTCACGTAATTGTTGGCGAAGCGCGCCAGATATTGCCCGAACACGACGCCCGAGATCAGCGACGCCACGATGGTGAAGACGATGCCGGGCAGTATCTGGAGGAAGGCGCGCCGTCCCGCAGGCAGCCAGGCATGCAGGATGATGAGCGCCACCACCAGCGCGCCCACGGTGATGCCGTAGCGCAGCCAGGTGAGGATGCTCTCGTTGGATTCGACGACCAGCGGAATGTGGCGCCGTGCCGCCTCGATGAAGAGCGGACCGAGCACGATCAGGAACGCCATGGCGAGCGCGGTGAAGGCCGCGACCAGCGTGTAGCCGATCGACTCCAGCCGCAGCCAGTACCAGCGCCGCATCTCCACCACCGCATAGGCGCGGTTGAGCGCGACCCTGAGCGCCTCGACGCCATTGGAGGCGAAATAAACCGATAGCGCCGCGCCGATGGTCAGCACGCCGGTTCGGGTCGTCGTCAGCACGTCGTGGACCTCTCCCGAGATCGAATCGGCGACCTGCTTGGGCCAGACCTGGAGCATCAGGCTGGCGGCCTGGTCGGCGAGTTCCTTGGAGCCGAAGAAGCCGGCGAGCGAGGTCAGCACGATCAGGAACGGGAACAGCGCCATTAGCGTCGACAGCGCGATATGGCTCGCGATCGCCCAGCCGTCGTCTGCCAGGAACGTGTAGAACGCGTCCATCACGACAACGTAGATGTAGCGGATTGCCTTCACGCGCCACCTACACCGCTGTCGCCGCTCCCTCGCCCCGCTTGCGGGGAGAGGCGAAGAAGGCGGGCAATTCGCGCAAATCAGAAATCATCCAGTCAGCTTCTGATATTATTGGCTTAAAAGCCAGATCGGGAACGCCATAGCGGACCGGCGCACACGGTGATATCTACGCTTGGATGGCATCTGTCCTTGGTACTTTCATCCTGCCGGTGGCGGCCGGCGCCGTGGCGTTGGTGCTGCTGCTCGGCCTCGTCAACATGATGCGTGGCGGCTCGCCCAACACGTCGCAGAAGCTGATGCGCTGGCGCGTGCTGCTTCAGTTCGTGGCGATCGTCATTGCCATGATCGCGGTCTGGGCGATGGGGCGTTGAACATGGTTGTGCTGAATCGCATCTATACGAAGACCGGTGACGACGGCACGACAGCGCTCGGAACTGGCGAGCGCCGTCCGAAATACGATCTGCGCATCGAGGCCTACGGCACTGTCGACGAGACCAACGCCGCGATCGGCGTGGTGCGTCTCCACACCCGCGACATGCCCGAGTTCGACGCGATGCTGGGCCGTATCCAGAACGATCTGTTCGACCTGGGTGCCGACCTTGCGGTACCGGAGCGAGAAGGCAAAGCCGAGCGGCTGCGGGTGGTGGCAAGCCAGGTCGAGCGGCTCGAGCGCGACATCGACGCGCTCAACGAAAAGCTTGCGCCGCTGACCTCCTTCGTTCTGCCGGGTGGCACGCCGTCCGCCGCCTACCTCCATGTCGCCCGCA
Organism: Bradyrhizobium sp. Bra78; assembly: GCF_024519855.1. Lineage (NCBI taxonomy): Bacteria > Pseudomonadati > Pseudomonadota > Alphaproteobacteria > Hyphomicrobiales > Nitrobacteraceae > Bradyrhizobium > Bradyrhizobium sp. Bra78. The sequence goes on from NZ_JALJRE010000011.1 coordinate 242,802, forward strand.
CGATTTGCCGCAGGGCGGAACGCACGATGGTCGAACTGGCGGCCCGGCCCGGCGAGCCCGTTGGCGCGGCTGGCATCCAGTATATGAACCGCCTGTCGGACTTCCTGTTCGTGGCGAGCCGGGCCGCCAACCAAAATGGAGCCGGCGACGTGCTCTGGGTTCCGGGCCAGAATCGCTGACCCATTGAGCGGCGCATTTCTGGGGGCCAAAATTAGGCCCCTTCTCGCGTTGACCGGGCCGGATCAGGCCTTTAGGTTCCGCGCCAGTTGATAACCCCCCTCCCAAATTGAGTGAAAGAGGATCGATGAAGGTCTTGGTACCGGTAAAGCGGGTGGTCGATTACAACGTCAAGGTCCGCGTCAAGGGCGATGGATCGGGCGTTGAACTGGCCAACGTCAAAATGTCCATGAACCCGTTCGACGAAATCGCGGTCGAGGAAGCGCTGCGCCTGAAGGAAGGGGGCAAGGCCACCGAGGTCGTCGTAGTTTCCATTGGACCGGCGCAGGCGTCGGAGACGATCCGCACCGGTCTTGCGATGGGTGCCGACCGCGGCATCTTGGTGAAGGCCGACGGCATCGTCGAGCCGCTCGCTGTGGCCAAGATCCTCAAGAAGGTCGCCGAAGAAGAGCAGCCGGGCCTGATCATTCTCGGCAAGCAGGCAATCGACGATGACAGCAATCAGACGGGCCAGATGCTGGCCGCGCTGCTCGGCTGGTCGCAGGCAACCTTCGCCTCGAAGCTCGAGGTCGAAGGAAGCGACTTCAAGGTCACCCGCGAAGTCGATGGCGGCCTGCAGACCGTGAAGCTGAAGGGGCCGGCGATCGTCACCACCGATCTGCGTCTCAACGAGCCGCGCTACGCCTCGCTGCCCAACATCATGAAGGCCAAGAAGAAGCCGATCGCGGACAAGACCGTCGCCGATTATGGCGTCGACGTCACTGCGCGCCTGGAAGTTCTGAAGACGGCTGAGCCCGCGGGCCGCAAGGCCGGCGTCAAGGTCAAGGACGTCGCCGAGCTGGTGTCGAAGCTCAAGAACGAAGCCGGGGTGCTCTGATGACGACGTTGCTGATTGCCGAACACGAACACGAGGTTCTCAAGGACTCCACCAACAAGGCGCTGACCGCGGCCTCCCAGCTCGGCGGCGACGTCCACGTGCTGGTCGCCGGCGGCGGGCAGGGCACCAAGGCTGCGGCCGATTCTGCTTCCAAGCTCGCCGGCGTTGCCAAGGTGCTGGTCGCCGAGGGCGAGCTCTATGCGCACGATCTCGCCGAGCCGCTGGCTGCGCTGATCGTCTCGCTGGCCCCGTCCTACGACGCGATCGTCGCGCCCGCGACCTCGCGCTTCAAGAACGTGATGCCCCGTGTCGCCGCCCTGCTCGACGTCATGCAGGTCTCTGAGATCACCAAGGTGATCGCGCCCGACACCTATGAGCGTCCGATCTATGCCGGCAACGCCATCCAGACGGTGAAGTCCAGGGACGCCAAGAAGGTCATCACGGTGCGTACCTCGACCTTCGCGGCGGCAGCCGCCGGCGGCAGCGCGCCGGTCGAGAGCGTTCAGGCTGCGGCCGATCCGGGCCTGTCGTCCTTCGTCGGCGAGGAAGTCGCCAAGAGCGATCGTCCCGAGCTGACCTCGGCGAAGATCATCGTCTCCGGCGGCCGCGCCATGCAGAGCCGCGAGAACTTCGCAAAGTACATCGAGCCGCTCGCCGACAAGCTCGGCGCCGGCGTCGGCGCCTCGCGCGCAGCGGTGGATGCCGGCTATGCGCCCAACGACTGGCAGGTCGGCCAGACCGGCAAGGTCGTGGCCCCCGAGCTCTATGTCGCAGTGGGCATTTCCGGCGCGATCCAGCATCTGGCCGGCATGAAGGACTCCAAGGTGATCGTTGCGATCAACAAGGACGAGGACGCGCCGATCTTCCAGGTCGCCGATTATGGCCTGGTCGCCGACCTCTACCAGGCGGTTCCTGAGCTCACCGACGCACTCGCCAAGCTCGGCAAGTAAAAACGCGATAAAAACACCGGCCGGAGTGGTACACTCCGGCCGGTGTTTCTTTTTCGAGGCGTTTTCTTTGGCGCGGGGCACGCCGGGGGAGCGATCCAATCTAGGTTTCGGGCCGAGATTCTGGTTAGATCAAGCTTCTGATTAAATCAGACCTCCCAGCTCGGGGGACAAGGCAGGCGCGACATGCGCGCCGTTCCGGTGGATGACATTATGGCGGCAGTAATCAAGAAGGTCGGCGTGATCGGCGCGGGTCAGATGGGCAATGGCATCGCGCATGTCGCGGCGCTGGCCGGCTTCGACGTGGTGCTCAACGACGTCTCGGCTGACCGCCTCAAGTCGGGCATGGCGACCATCAACGGTAATCTGGCGCGCCAGGTCTCCAAAAAGGCCGTCAGCGAGGACGACAAGGCCAAGGCGATGGCGCGCATCGTGGCCGCCGAAAAGCTGGATGACCTCGCCGACTGCGATCTCGTGATCGAGACCGCGGTCGAGAAGGAAGAGGTCAAGCGCAAGATTTTCCACGAGCTCTGCGCGGTGTTGAAGCCGGAGGCGATTGTCGCCTCGGACACATCGTCGATCTCGATCACGCGGCTCGCCGCCGCCACCGACCGGCCCGAACGCTTCATCGGCATTCACTTCATGAATCCGGTGCCGTTGATGGAGCTGGTGGAGCTGATCCGCGGCATCGCCACCGACGACCAGACCTTCGAGGCATCCAAGGAGTTCGTCGCCAAGCTCGGCAAGCAGGTCGCGGTCTCCGAGGATTTCCCGGCCTTCATCGTCAACCGCATCCTGCTGCCGATGATCAACGAGGCGATTTACACGCTGTACGAAGGCGTCGGCAACGTCGAGGCGATCGATGCGGCGATGAAGCTCGGCGCGCACCATCCGATGGGCCCGCTGGAGCTGGCCGATTTCATCGGCCTCGATACCTGCCTGTCGATCATGCAGGTGCTGCACGAGGGCCTCGCCGACTCCAAGTACCGTCCATGCCCGCTCCTGGTGAAATACGTCGAGGCCGGCTGGCTCGGTCGCAAGACCCAGCGCGGCTTCTACGACTACCGCGGCGCCAAGCCGGTTCCGACGCGATAACGCCGCCATCCGCACTGTGACAATTCATGTCGCGTTAACCGCTCGCCTCTAGGTTACGGCCAGTACGAGGGTTCGCGTAATGGACATGATGGCAATGGTCAGCGGTATGCTGGCCGCTCAGCAAGGCGCGCTGCAGTCGAATATCTCGGCGACGCTGATGAAGCAGAACGCGGATACGGAGAAATCCACGGTCCTGACGCTGCTCGGCGCCGGCCAGCCCTCGCTCGCCAATGTCGGCGCCGGCGTCGGCGGCAACCTCAACGTCACCGCCTAGCGCTGATCCGGAAAAGTGGATCCCGGTTTTCCGATCAGATCATGCGCCAATAACTAGAGCGACGCGGCGGCATTGCCCGTCGCCGCCCGGATCAGCTTGAGCGCATCCTCGCTTGCCCATTCCGCCGGCCCCGCGATCGTCGCGATCTCGCAGCCCTGGGGATCGACCAGCACCGAGGTCGGCATGCCTAAAGCCCGGCCTATGGCCTTAAGATCCTGGAAAACCTTGGCTTTCTGGTCGTTGAAATAGCCGAGCCTAGTCAGATTGGCCTCCTTCAGGAAGGTCCTGGGCTTCTCGGCGTCGCGGGTGTCGATATTGATCGCCACCACCTCGAAATTCGGGCCCGACAGCTTGCCCTGAAGCTCGTCCAGCGCCGGCATCTCTTTTCGACATGGCACGCACCAGGTGGCCCAGAGGTTGACCAGCAGCGTCTTGCCGCGGAAATCGGACAGCTTTTTCGGCTTGCCGTCGGCGTCCTCGAAGGCGAGATCCGGCAGCTTCAAAGGGGCGCTCGCCATGGTCAGGGCGGCCACCTCGCCATGGGCAAGCGGGGCGATTTTTTGCGCTGTTGCCACCGCCGCCCGGCAGGCCGGGTCGCCGGACGGGGCCCGGCTCAGGCCCAGCCCATAGAGCGCAGCGAAGCCGGCCAGTCCCCCGATCGCCACGGTGGCGATGACGAAAGGGACCCGGCGCGTGGCGGAGGGCTTCTGGTCGAGCATATCGTTTGTCATCCGGTCGCAGATATGGCTATCAGGGGCCTCTTAGTACGGCTGGCAGCAGTCGGCAAACATACGGCAGCCAGCGACAGGCAAAGGCGTGAGCAGGGGATCATGAGCAACAAGATGTGGGGCGGCCGGTTCTCGGAACGTCCCGACGAGATCATGGAAGAGATCAACGTCTCCATCGACGTCGATCGTCACCTCTTTGCCCAGGACATTGCAGCATCCAAGGCCCACGCCGCGATGCTGGCCGCGCAGGGCATCATCACGGCCTCTGATGCGAAAAATATCGGCAAGGGTCTAGACACGATTTTGTCAGAGATCGGCAAGGGCGCCTTCGAATTCAAGCGTGCGCTCGAGGACATTCACATGAATGTCGAAAGCCGCCTGTCCGAGCTGATCGGGCCCGCCGCCGGCCGCCTGCACACCGCGCGCTCGCGCAACGACCAGGTCGCGACGGATTTCCGTCTCTATGTCCGAGACGTTCTCGACGAGACCGACGCCGCGCTGGCCGCGTTCCAGGCCTCGCTGGTCAACCGCGCGCTCGAACATGCCGCGACCGTGATGCCCGGCTTCACGCATCTGCAGACCGCGCAGCCCGTGACCTTCGGCCATCATCTGCTCGCCTATGTCGAGATGGCGGCGCGCGATCGCGGCCGTTTCCAGGATGCGCGCAAGCGGCTGAACGAGTCTCCGCTCGGCGCGGCCGCGCTCGCCGGCACCTCGTTCCCGATCGATCGGCACGCCACCGCCAAAGCGCTCGGCTTCGACCGCCCGATGGCGAATTCGCTCGATGCGGTCTCCGATCGCGACTTCGTGCTGGAGACGTTGTCGGCGGCCTCGATCTGCGCCGTGCACATGTCGCGCTTCGCCGAGGAGATCGTAATCTGGACCTCGCCGCTGGTTGGTCTCATCCGGCTCAGCGACAAGTTCACCACCGGCTCGTCGATCATGCCGCAGAAGCGCAATCCTGACGCCGCCGAGCTGGTGCGTGCCAAGACCGGCCGCGTCATCGGCGCGCTCAACGGGCTGCTGATCGTGATGAAGGGGTTGCCGCTCGCGTATCAAAAGGACATGCAGGAGGACAAGCAGGGGGCCATGGAGGGCTTTGCCGCGCTGTCGCTTGCGATCCGCGCCATGACCGGCATGGTCCGCGACCTCGTCCCCGACGAGGCGAAGATGAAGCTTGCTGCCGGCGAGGGCTATGCCACCGCCACCGACCTCGCCGACTGGCTGGTACGGACGTTGAAGATGCCGTTCCGCGACGCCCATCACGTCACCGGCCGCATCGTGGCGAGGGCCGCCGAGGGCGGCGTGGCGCTGCACGAGCTGCCGCTCAAGGAGATGCAGGCGATCGAGCCGAAGATCACGAAGGACGTGCTTGGCGTGCTCTCGGTCGAATCGTCGGTGAAGAGCCGGACCAGCTTCGGCGGCACCGCGCCGACGAACGTGGCGAGCCAGGCCAAGGCCTGGGCGAAGCGGCTGGAAAAAGAGCGAAAATTGGGCTGAGGGCAAAATTTCGCTTATGTTTCATGGTCATCCGGGTCTCGCCAGAGCGCGCTAATCTCTGTATGGTGCGCCGCGCGTAGTGGGGATTTCGTCGTGACGTCAAAGTTTCGCCCGGCCGGCTCGGCGTGGGCCATCATTGTCTTGAGCCTGACGGCGCTCGCGCTTGCCGGCTGCGGCCGCAAAGGTCCGCTGGATTTGCCGCCGACCGCCTCCAGCGCGTCGACGGCCAACATCGCGCCTCCGACCGACACCGAGACCGAAGCCCAGAAGACGCCGAGCGTGTTCAATCCCACCTATGGTGCGGACGCCGCGCCCGCGGCCGCCAAGGGCAGGAAGAAATCTTTTATTCTCGACCCGCTTCTGGACGACACACCCAGCAGATGAGCTGGGGCAACTGAGCCAACGCCATGAATCATTTCGACTATCGCAACGGCGTGCTGCACGCCGAGGCGGTGAACCTGTCCGAGCTGGCCGCGACCGTCGGCACGCCATTCTATTGCTATTCGACCGCGACTTTGGAGCGCCACTATCGTGTCTTCACCGACGCCTTCGCCGGCGAGAAGGTGCTGGTCTGCTACGCCATGAAGGCGAACTCGAACCAGTCGGTGCTGCGCACGCTGGCAAAGCTCGGGGCCGGCGCCGACGTGGTCTCGGGCGGCGAATTGAAGCGCGCGCTGGCCGCCGGCATCCCGGCGAGCAAGATCCTGTTCTCCGGTGTCGGCAAGACCGAGACCGAATTGCGCGCCGCGCTTGCCGCCGACATCCTCTGCCTCAACGTCGAATCCGAACCGGAGCTCGAGCTGCTGTCGCGCCTTGCGACGGAGATGGGCAAGACCGCGCGCATCTCTATTCGCGTCAATCCGGACGTCGATGCCGGCACGCATGCCAAGATTTCCACCGGCAAGTCGGAGAACAAGTTCGGCATTCCGATCGCCTATGCCCGCGAGGTCTATGCGCGCGCCGCGAAGCTGCCGGGCATCGAGGTGACCGGCACCGACGTGCATATCGGTAGCCAGATCACCGATCTGTCCAAGATGGAGACCGCGTTCCGCATCCTCTCCGAATTCGTGCAGACGCTGCGCGCCGACGGCCACAACATCTCGCATGTCGATTTCGGCGGCGGCCTCGGCATTCCCTATTACATGGACCGCGAGGCGCCGCCGGCGCCCGACGCCTATGCGGCCATGGTCAAGCGCATCAGCCACAATCTCGGCTGCACGCTGATGTTCGAGCCGGGCCGCATGATCGTCGGCAATGCGGGCATCCTCGTCGCCAAGGTCATCTATGTGAAGCATGGCGACGGCAAGAATTTCGTCATCATCGACGCCGCGATGAACGACCTGATCCGTCCGACGCTGTATGAAGCCCATCACGACATCTTGCCGGTAACGCAGCCTGCGAGCGGCACTCCCACGATCCTGGCCGACGTCGTCGGCCCGGTCTGCGAGACCGGCGACTACCTCGCGCTGGATCGTACGCTGCCGACGCCGAAGCCCGGCGATCTCCTCGCCATCATGACAGCGGGCGCCTATGGCGCGGTCCAGGCCGGCACCTACAACACGCGGCCGCTGGTGCCCGAGGTGCTGGTGAAGGGCGACCAGTACGCGGTCGTGCGCCCGCGCATCGAGGTCGAGCAGTTGATCGCAATGGATACGCCCGCGCCGTGGTTGTGAGGCGAGGCGCTACTTCCCCGCCAATCCGCTGGCCTTCCCGCCAACCACTACGCCTGCCTTCTTCTCGATCGGCTTGATCGCGGCGGTGAAATCGGACTCGGCGCCTTCCGCGCTGATCACGGTCTCCCACAGGCGCCCGACCGCATCGGCGACCTCCATCGACAAGCCGAGCTGCTTCATCTCCTCCAGCGCCAGCCGGACGTCCTTCACCATCAGCCCCGTGGCGAAGCCGAAATCGAAGCTGCGCGGCAGCACCGAGCGTGGAAACTTGTCGCGGCTCGCGGTGTTCATGCCCGATCCCGCATTGATAACGTCGATCATCACGGCGGGATCGAGCCCGGCTTTCACCCCCATCACCACGGCTTCCGACGTCGCCACCATCGCGGTGGCCGAGAGGAAATTGTTGGCGAGCTTCATGGTCTGCGCCGCGCCCGGCTTCTCGCCGATGAAGAACACTTTTCCGATCACGTCGAGCGCCGGCTTGAGCAGCTCGAAATCCGCCTTCGGCCCAGAGACCATCACGGCCAGCGTGCCCTTCTCGGCGCCGCCGACGCCGCCGGAGACCGGGCAGTCGATTTGCACGATGTCGTGCTTGGCGAGCAGGCCATGGATCTTCGATGCCATCTGCGAGCCGACGGTCGAAAGGTCGATGAAGCGTCTGACCCGCTTACCCTCGATGACGCCGTTCGCCCCGGTCGCGACCTCGAGCGAAGCTTGCAGCGACGGCAGGCTCGCCATCACCGTCTCGACCTGGTCGGCGACGTCCTTCGGCGAAGTCGCCGCCGTCGCACCGCGCGCCACCAGCTTGTCGACGACTTCCTTGCGCGTATCGAACACGACCAGCCTGTGTCCCGCCTCAACCAGCCGCCGCGCCATCGGGAAACCCATGTTTCCGAGGCCGATGAATCCGATGTCCATGGTGTTGTTTCCTTCCTGTCGTCATTGCGAGGAGCGAAGCGACGAAGCAATCCAGTCTGTTGCCGCGGAGGCTTTCTGGATTGCTTCGCTTCGCTCGCAATGACGAAGCAATAGCGTTAAGAGCGGTTAGTCTGGCGTCACGCCTTCCCGTCGATCTCCGCGAACACCTCGCGCGCGATGCGAAAGCTGTCGACCGCGGCCGGCATGCCGCCGTAGATCGCGACCTGCATCAGAATCTCGCGGATTTCGTCGCGGGTCACGCCATTGGTCAGCGCGCCCTTGAGATGCGCGCGAAACTCGTGCTGGCGGTTGAGGATCGCGATCATCGCGATGTTGAGCATGCTGCGGGTCTTGCGCGGCAGCTCCTCGCGGCCCCACACCGTGCCCCAGCAATATTCGTTGAGCATCTCCTGGAACGGACGGTTGAAATCGTCGACGCTCTTCAGGGCATTGTTGACATAGGCCTCGCCCAGTACCGCTTTGCGGACTTCCAGGCCCTTGTCGTGCATCTTCTTGTCCATGGCGTTTCCTTTGTTTCCCTTGCATTTCCCTTGGGAACGGCGCGCGGAAATTACGGGGTTGCGGCCGGCCAGTCACGTCCTCGTGTTATGCGGGAAAAGGGGTGTCTCCCGTACAGGAACGGATGCCTCAGTGCTGCCGTTGTGGTACGCTTCTCTTCCGGGCAACCTGGAGAGTTGATTGAACGGCGTCACCCCCGACCCGTCAGACCCGATCCGCGATGGCGACGCTCTGTCGCGGCTGAAGCTGGCGCAGGCCCTGCAACGGGCCATTTATGCCATCGCGTGGGAGCGTGCCTGGCCGAATTTGGCGCGGCTTTTGACCGTTGTCGGCCTGTTCCTGGTGGTGTCCTGGGCCGGCCTCTGGCTGTCGCTGCCGTTCATTGCCCGCGCCATCGGTCTCGTGGTTTTCGCCGGCATCGCGATTGCCGTCCTGTTCCCGTTGATTCGTTTCCGCTGGCCGAGCCGTGAGGAGGCGCTGGCCCGGCTCGACCGTGGCTCCGGCATCCGCCATCGACCGGCCACCACGCTGACGGACACGCTGAGCTCAAAGGATCCGGTGGCGCTGGCGCTGTGGCAGGCGCAGCGCGAGCGCACGCTGGCTTCGATCAAGCGCATCCGCGCCGGTCTGCCGAACCCGCGGCTGGCTCTGCATGATCCCTGGGCGCTGCGCGCGCTGGTCATGGTGATGCTGGTGGCGACCTTCTTCGCAGCCGGAGACGAGCGAGCCATGCGGCTCGGGGCCGCGTTCGACTGGAACGGCGTGCTGGCACCGGCCAATATTCGTGTCGACGCCTGGGTCACGCCGCCGCTCTATGCCGGCAAGCCGCCGATCATCCTGTCGGCCGCCAACAAGGAGGCCGCGGCGCTACCCGCCAGCGGTCCGCTTGCCGTTCCCGCCGGCTCGACCCTGATCGTGCGCTCCTCCGGCGGCAGCCTCGATGTCGTCGTTTCCGGTGGCCTCAAGGAGGTTGCCCCCACGGAAGCCGCGCCCAAGGGCACCAACGAGAAGCATTTTGCCATCGCCGGCGACGGTACCGCGCATGTCCGCGCGCCCTCCGGTCAGCCGCAATGGGCGTTTGTGGCAACGCCGGACCGGCCGCCGACGATTGCGCTGGCCAAGGACCCCGAGCGCCAGGCGCGCGGCGCGCTCCAGCTCTCCTACAAGATCGAGGACGATTACGGCGTCACCGGCGCCGAGGCGCAAATCGGCCTGCGCCCCGCCGATGCCAAGGATGGTGTGAAGGATGGCGTGAAGGACGCCGGCAAGGAGACCGACACCAAGGCGGCCGCGCGGCCGCTGTTCCAGCCGCCGCAGTTTCCGCTCGTGCTGCCGAATGCGCGCACCCGCAACGGCGTCGGCCAGACGGTGAAGGACCTCAGCGAGGACCCGTATGCGGGCGCCGACGTCACGCTGACGCTTACCGCCAAGGACGAGGCCGGCAACGAGGCCAAGAGCGAACCCTTCAACATGCGCCTGCCCGAGCGGCTCTTCACCAATTCGCTCGCCCGCGCGCTGATTGAGCAGCGCCGCATCCTCGCGCTCGATGCCAACAGGAATTCCGACGTCTACGCCGCGCTCGACGCGCTGATGATCGCGCCCGAATTGTTCACGCCGGACGCGGGCTGCTATCTCGGCCTGCGCAGCCTGGCGCTGCAGCTGGAAGCCGCCCGCACCGATGATGCGTTGCGCGATGTGGTGGGAAGCATGTGGGCGTTCGCGGTCACCATCGAGGATGACGGCGTCGCCGGCAGCGTCAACGCCGCGCTGCGCTCGGCGCAGGACGCGCTCAAGCGTGCGCTGGAACGCGGTGCCAGCGAGGACGAGATCAGGGTGCTGACGCAGAAGCTGCGCGAGGCGATGGCCGGCAAGGTGCGCGATCTCGCCCGCCGTTCCGAGCAAAATCCGCTCGGCGCCCGGCAGCCGTTCCCCGCCGAAGTCCAGCTCATCCTCGACAAGGCTGTCGAGCTGAAACAGAAGACTCAGAAAGCCACGCCCGACCAGTTCGAAGAACTGTCGAAGCAGCAGGATGCGTTGCGCGAGCAGCTTCAGGCCTATCGGAAATCGGCGAACAACCGGGCCAACAAGGCGGGCAACGACGGCGCCAATCAGTTCACACGGGACCGGAAATGCGGAAGCTAGCGCGCGTGCCAGTCTTGAAGGCGATCTCGATCGCCGCTCTCGCCGTCCTGCTCGGAGGCGTGCCCGCAGCCGTCTCGGCCCAGCAGGACCAGGATCCCGATGCGCTGCTCGACAGCGCCGAAAAGGCGATGCAGGAGTCCGGCGACAGCCTCAGGCAGAAGGAATCCGGAAAGAGCCTCAACAATCAGTCCGACGCCATCCAGAAGCTCGAGGACTACAAGCGCGCGACCGAGCGCAGCCAGTCCTCAAGCCGCGATCGCTCCGTCATCACCCAGCGCGACCTGGACGAACTTCTGAAGCAGATCGAGAAGGCGGCCAAGGAAGGCAATAAAGAAGCGGCCGAGCGCATGCTCGAGCAGCTTGCGCAGATCATGGAAAACCTCCAGATGGCGCAGCCCGGGCAATCCGGCGACAGCGACATGGAGCAGGCGCTCAACGAGCTCAGCGACATGATCCGCAAGCAGCAGCAATTGCGTGACAAGACATTCAAGCAGGGCCAGGACTCCCGGCGTGATCGCTCGCGCGGCAAGCAGCAGGGCGACCAGTCGATGTCGGACCTCCAGCAGGATCAGCAGTCGCTGCGCGACCGCCTGAAGAAGTTGCAGAACGAGCTCGCCAAGCGCGGCCTCGCGCAGAAAGGGCAGAAGGGCCAGAGCCAGAAAGGGCAGAAGGGGCAGCAGGGCGAGCAGGGGCAGTCCGGCCAGGATGGCGATCAGGACGGTGACCAGGGCGATGACGATGGCAGCCTGGACGCCGCCGACGGGGCCATGGGCGATGCCGGCTCGAAGCTCGGCGAGGGCAATTCCGACGGTGCCGTGGACTCGCAGGGCAAGGCCCTCGACGCCTTGCGCAAGGGCGCGCAGAAGATGGCCGAGGCGATGCAGCAGGGCGACGGCGACGGGCAGGGCGATGGTCCCGGCAATCGTGCCGGCCGCCAGCAGAGCGGCGGCAATCAGACCGATCCGCTCGGCCGCCCCCTGCATGGCCGCGATCTAAGCGACGACTACACGGTGAAGATCCCCGGCGAGATCGACGCCCAGCGCGTCCGCCGCATCCTCGAAGAGCTCCGCCGCCGCTTAGGGGATTCCTCGCGCCCGCAGATCGAGCTCGACTATATCGAGCGGCTGCTGAAGGATTTTTGAGGCTGCGGCGGCTCTCGTAGCCCGGATGAGCGAAGCGATATCCGGGGCCGCCGGTCCTGCATATCGCCCACGCGGGCTACAATCCCGCCCGCGCTACGCCTTCTTCGCCGCCAGCGCATCCGCCACGGCGGTGCGGATGTCGGCGACCGAAAACGGCTTGGTCACGACGTCATGCACCAGCGCATTGAGGTTCGAGGCGCGCTCGCGTTGATCGGCGAATCCGGTCATCAGCAAAATCGTCAGGTCGGGGAAATCGCGCGCGACGGACAACGCCAGCGCGATGCCGTCCATGACGGGCATCTGGATGTCGGTGAGCAGCAGATCGAAGGCGCCGTCCGCGCGGGTCAGGATTTCAAGTGCCTCTGCGCCGTCCTGCGCGGTGACGATCTCGTGGCCGTCCATGGCGATGGCACGCGCCACCAGCTGGCGCATCGAATCCTCGTCGTCGGCGATCAAGATTTTCGGCATGAGATCAAACCTTGGGACCAACCTCCCGTGCGGGCCTGCGGGACCGATTATACGCTGCCGCCGGCGATGTCGCGCCGGTTGAAGAAGCGAACGTCGATATTGCGGCCCTCCGGCGGCGGCGAGGCCAGGCGCGAGCGGAAGAAGGCCCGCTCGCCGGGCTGCAGCACGGTCTGCTCCAGAACGGTGTTCCAGGCGTAGATCTCGGCGCCTTGCGCGTCGCGCACCGCGAAACGCAGCCTGGGAATGTCGAGCGGCTTCTTGCCTTGACCGACGATGACGCCCTCGATCACCAGCACCTGCTTACCGTCCACGGTCTCGCTGGAGAGCTTGACGTCCTTGAAGGCCAGTCCGCGCAGGTTAACCTCAAGGCCGACCATCTTGTAGAAGGCCGCCGTCTGCGGGAGCAGCCGCACCATGTCGCCGCGCCAGACGACGAGCGCAAGCACCAGCGCACCCATGGCGGCGCAGGCGGTCGGCAGGCCGAAATAGGATTTTCGCGGAGCTACGGTGGGCGCCTGACGCCTCACCCGCGCCCCGCGGCGGCCGAACAGGCCGCGGAACCAGGATTGATGCTGTGCGCCGACGACCTCCTCCTCGGCATCCCGGGCCGCCGCTGACCATTCGTCCTCGGTTTCCCGGGCCTCCTCGTCCGGCCAGTCGCTGGCGATCGAGGGGCTGTCGACAACGGGCGCATCGGTGGCGCCGTCGTCCTTTGCGTAGGAGTTCCACTGCTCGGCGAGGTCGGACTGGTCGTCGGCCTGGCTGGCCGCGGCCATGGCCGGGATGGACGCCTCCTCGATGGCATCCTCGGCATGGGCGACCCAGGTCTCCTTGCAACGGGAGCAGCGGACCGTCCGGCCGTTCGCGCCCAGGCTCGCAAGCTTGATGGCGTAGGATGTCGTACAATGGGGGCAGACGATATGCATGGACGAGCCTTGATGCATGGACGGGTCTTGACGATGACGCGGTCGCGGAGAACCGGGCGGCAATTATGCTACAAGGCGACCGTTAACGAACCGGAAACCATAACGGCCGCAGAACCCCTTGATCGCGTGCGGCGGAGCGCAGCGACGCGGCCCGCGCCCTCTCTCGAACGGAGCTGAACTTGGTTCGGTTCGAAAATGTCGGATTGCGTTACGGTCTGGGGCCGGAGATCCTGCGCGACCTCAGCTTCCAGATTCCGGCGCACTCCTTCCAGTTCCTCACCGGCCCGTCCGGCGCCGGCAAGACCTCGCTGCTGCGCCTGCTGTTCCTGTCGCATCGGCCGACGCGCGGCCTGGTCAATCTGTTCGGCCACGACATCTCGCAGCTCGGCAAGGACGAGATCGCGGATCTGCGCAAGCGCATCGGCATCGTGCTGCAGGATTTCCGCCTGCTCGACCACATGACGACCTATGAGAACGTCGCGCTGCCGTTCCGCGTCATGGGCCGCAGCGAATCGAGCTACCGCAAGGAGGTCATCGACCTGTTGAAATGGGTCGGGCTCGGCGAGCGCATGGACGCGCTGCCGCCGATCCTGTCCGGCGGCGAGAAGCAGCGCGCGGCGATCGCGCGCGCCGTGATCTCGCGGCCGCAGCTCCTGCTGGCGGACGAGCCGACCGGCAGCGTCGATCCGACGCTCGGCCGCCGCCTGCTGCGACTGTTCATCGAGCTCAACAAATCGGGCACCGCCGTCATCATCGCCACCCACGACATCGCCCTGATGGACCAGTACGAGGCGCGCCGCTTCGTGCTGCATCAGGGCCGGCTGCACGTCTATGAGTAGACCCGACGAGCGCGGCGTCTTGGTCGACCTCGGACAGGAGGGGCCGCCGCTTCCTCCTCGGGCGCGCAACCTGTCGCCGATCGTGCCGCGCGCCTCGATCCATGGCCGTGCCCTGGTCGCCGTCGTGGCCATCATGACCTTCCTGGCGTCGATGACCACGGGGACGGTGCTGCTGGTCAGCGCCTCCGCCGCGGAATGGCAGTCGGACGTCGCCAGCGAAATCACCATCCAGGTCCGCCCGCAGACCGGCCGCGATCTCGAGCGCGACACCGCGGCGGTGGCCGAAGCCATGCGCGCGCAAGCCGGCATCGTCGAGGTCAAGCCGTTCACCAAGGACGAGAGCGGGAAGTTGCTCGAGCCCTGGCTCGGCACCGGGCTGTCGATGGACGATCTGCCGGTGCCGCGCATGATCATCGCGCGCGTGCAGCCCGGCACGCCGCTCGATCTCGGCGCCCTGCGCGCCCGGGTGACCCAGGTGGCGCCGAGCGCCAGCGTCGACGATCACCGCGCCTGGATCGAGCGCATGCGCTCGATGACCAACGCCACCGTGCTCGCCGGCCTCGGCATTCTCGCGCTCGTCATCATCGCGACCATCATCTCGGTATCGTTTGCGACCCGCGGCGCCATGGCGGCGAACCGTCCGATCGTCGAGGTCCTGCACTTCGTCGGCGCCGGCGACCGCTACATCGCCAACCGTTTCCTGCGGCATTTCCTCAGGCTGGGCCTGGAGGGCGGCGTCATCGGCGGCGGCGCCGCAATGCTGGTGTTCGGCTTCTCCGAGTCGATCGCCGGCTGGTTTTCCGGCACCCCCGTCGGCGACCAGTTCGCAGCCCTGCTCGGCACCTTCTCGCTGCGGCCGTCCGGCTACATCGTGCTTGCGGTGCAGGCCGTGCTGATCGGCGCCATCACCGCCGTGGCCTCGCGCCAGACCCTGTTCGCGACGCTGAACGATGTCGATTGAGAATATTTGTGCGTGTGGCTTCTTCCCCTCTTCCCGCTTGCGGGGCGAGGGAGCACACCGCTGACGCGGATAGGGTTGTGTCCATTGCGTTCGCGGAGCCCGATAAACCGGACTCCACTTCGCCTCAAAACGTCCTAAAATCGTCCGGGGAAGGGATTACCGACATCGCATGACCTCGCCGACCGATGATCGACCGCCGAAACTGCCGCGCGGCTGGCTGCGTGCGGCATTGGTGTCGACGATTGCGCTCGCCTTCGTCGGCGCGGCGGCGGGCTTCATCGCGTTCCTGTCGCAATTGCGCGGCGCCGAGATCGCGCCGGATCGCAAGGCTGATGGCATCGTGGTGCTCACAGGCGGCTCGTCGCGGGTGTTGGACGCGATGGAGCTGCTCGCGGCCGGCTATGGCAAGCGGCTCCTGATCTCCGGCGTGCACCCGACCTCGACGGCGAGCGACATCTCCCGGACGTTGCCGGAGAACCAGTCCTTCATGCATTGTTGCGTCGATCTCGACCGCACGGCGGTCTCGACCCGTGGCAATGCTGCGGAAGCGCGGCGCTGGGCCGAGGGACGGGGCTTCAGATCGCTGATCGTGGTCACCTCGAACTATCACATGCCGCGCGCGCTGGTGGAATTCTCGCATGCGATGCCGGAGACGAATCTGATCCCGTTCGCGGTGGTCGGCGACAAATGGCGCGAGGAGCCGTGGTGGACCTCGGCATCCACCTTGCGGCTGCTGCTGCTGGAATATGTCAAGTATATCGCGGCCGAGCTCAGGGTACGGCTGGAGGATTTCGGGATTGACCTTTCGCCCGAGATGTCGGAGCAGCCTCCCGGTCTCCAGCCGAGACGGCCCGCCACCGCACAGGCCAATTGACCGGCAATTGATCGGATCGTCGATGTTCTTGATTTTCCTGCGCTCGCTCGTGTTCAACGTGCTGTTCTACGCCGTGCTGGTGTGCCTTGCGATCGTGGCGCTGCCGACCTTCGCCTTGCCGCCGCGCGCGATGCTGACGGTCGCGAAATGGTGGGCGAAGGCGACGCTGTTCCTGATGCGCGTGGTCTGCAACATCAAGGTGGAATTCCGCGGCGTCGAGAAGATCCCGGAGGGGCCGCTGGTGATCGCGGCAAAGCATCAGTCGTTCTGGGAGACTTTCGTGCTGCCGGGCTTTTTCAATCGCCCGATCTTCATCCTCAAGCGTCAGCTCATGCAGATCCCCGTGTTCGGCCAGTTCCTGGTCAAGACCGGGATGATCGCGATCGACCGCAAGGCCGGCGTGAAGGCGCTTCTCGACATGACCCGCCGCGCCCGTGAAGCGGTACGTTCAGGCCGCCAACTCGTGATCTTCCCCGAAGGCACGCGCCGTTCGCCGGGTGCTGCGCCCGACTACAAGACCGGCTTTGCGCAGATCTATTCGTCCTGCGGCGTCCGGTGCCTGCCGATCGCGCTCAATTCCGGCCTGTTCTGGCCGCGTCGCACCTTCATGCGCTATCCCGGCACGCTGGTGGTCGAGTTCCTCGATCCGCTGCCCTCAGGCCTGCCGAAGGACGAGTTTCTCTCCCGCGTGCAAACGGCGATCGAAGACGCGACCGGCCGCCTCGTCGAAGCGGGCCGCAAGGAACAGGAGCAGTTGATCGGCTCGGCGCCGAGCTACGCGCCTTCTGAGCGCTAACGGTTCTCTCGATCTTCAGCGGGAGCCTGCGCGTGCAGGGGATGCGCATCACCATGCAGCATGGTCGCGAGCTGGTGCAGCTGGGTGTCGCGAAAGCCTTCGGCCTCGATCGCCTTCACCGTCGCGGTCACGTAGTCGCGGTTGGCGCCGGACTGGCCATGGCCCTGGAGCACGTGGCGGTGTTGCTCGGTGAGCGACAGCCGGCCGGCATATTGCACATGGCCGCGGTCGACCACATAGGCGAGGGCGGAGACGCGCTGCCGCGCGTCGTTCTCCAGCCACACCGAGCGCATCACTTCCCGATAGACCGACGTCACCTGCTCGCGCGCCCTCAGATAAGCGACCACGTCGGCGCGGTTCTTCTCGGCGACGCGGAAGGCGATGCCGCGGCAGGCGCCGCCGCGGTCGAGCCCGAGCACCAGGCCCGGCTTCTCCGGCGTGCCGCGGTGCACGAAGGAATAGACGCAGAGCGCGCGATGCTCGCCGACCAGCCGCGCCGGGACACGTTCCTCGAATTCGAAGCCCGGCCGCCACATCAGCGAGCCGTAGCCGAACACCCAGAGGTCGCCCTTGGCTGTGGTGACGGAGGGGAGGGTGATTTCCGACATTTCGGGCACGGCTACAGCATGATCCGGAAAAATGTGAAGCGGTTTTCCGAAAAGATCATGCTCGAACAAGGAGCTAAAGCGCGATGACGATTTTTCTGAAGCGCGTCGCGCTGTAGCAGAACCGCGCCCACAAGCGAAGCGAATTCTCCGCCTTTCGTCGCAGCCGAACCTCGCTTACATTTGCCATCATCTGGGGCCAAAGGGTCGCCGCATGTCCGATATGACCGTTGCCGCAGGCCGGCGCTCCCGTTGGGGCCTTTTCATCGCACCGATTATCCTCCTGATCCTCGCCGTCGCGTGGAGCTGCTTCTGGTTCTATGCCGCCTCGCAGGCCGAAGTGGCGGCTGATGCCTGGCGCGCGCAGGAGGCCAAATCCGGCCGCATCTATGATTGTGCCAAGCGCGCGATCGCTGGATTCCCGTTCCGTTTCGAAGTCCAGTGTTCCGGCGCCAGCGTCGCCCTGGTGTCGCAGAACGCCAGCAAGACGCCGTTCACGGCCAAGCTCGACAACATCCTGGTCGTTGCGCAGGTCTACGATCCCAAGCGCGTCATCGCCGAATTTTCCGCGCCGGCGACGCTCACCGACGGCGTTACGCAAAACACCTTCGTGGTGAACTGGAGCAAGGGTCGCAGCAGCGTGATCGGGCTTCCGGCGGTGCCGGAGCGCGCCTCGATCGTGTTCGAGGATCCCACCGTCAACCGTCTCGACGGCAGCGTGCAGGTGCCGCTCGCGCGCGCCAAGCAGATCGAATTGCACGGGCGTCTCGCGGATGGATCGTCGGCCGATCATCCCGTGATCGAAACCGTGCTCCAGATCGCGCAGGGCAGCATCCAGGGCGTTCATCCGCTGCTGGCCGAGCCGTTCCAGGCGGATACGCGCGCGAAGATCACCGGCCTCTCGGACCTCACGCCAAAGCCGTGGCCGCAGCGTTTCCGCGAGATCCAGGCCGCCGGCGGTCACATCGAGATCGTGCAGTCGCGGATCCAGCAGGGCGAGATGATCGCGGTCGCCGCCGGCACGCTCGGGCTCTCGGCCAATGGCCGTCTAGACGGCGAACTGCAGATGACGGTCACGGGCCTCGAGCGCGTGATCCCGGCGCTCGGCATCGAGAAGATGCTGGAAGAGGGCGTGCCGCAGGCAACCCTCGACCGCCTCGCGCCCGGTGTGAAGTCGCAGGATCTCAATAATCTGTTCGGCGCGCTTGACCGCGCCGTTCCCGGCCTCGGCAAGGTGATCAAGCAGAACGCCAATGCCGGCGTCGCCGCGGGCATCAATTCGATCGGCACCGAGAGCACGCTGGAAGGCAAGAAGGCCCGCAGCTTCCCGCTGAAATTCGTCGACGGCGCCGTGCTGCTCGGCCCGGTCAAGGTCGGCCAGATCCCGCCGCTGTATTGATTGTCTCCCGTCATTGTGAGCGAAAGCGAAGCAATCCAGACTTTCTCCTCGGAGACAGTCTGGCGTGCTTCGTCGCTGCGCCGCTCGCAATGACGGAAGAAAGAGGAGGCTACGGCTTCTTCAGCGCCGCATGCGGCCGGCCGAAGTCGGGCGCGGCCGAATCCTGGCCGATCTCGACGATGCCGCGGCGGATGGCACGGGTGCGGGTGAAATGGTCGAACAGCGCCTCGCCGTCGCCGCGGCGGATCGCGCGGGTGAGCTTTGCCAGATCCTCGGTGAAGGTGCCCAGCATCTCCAGCACGGCGTCCTTGTTGGCAAGGAACACGTCGCGCCACATCGTCGGATCGGACGCCGCGATGCGGGTGAAATCGCGAAAGCCGCCGGCCGAGAATTTGATGACCTCGGACTCCGTCACCTGCTGCAATTCGTCGGCGGTACCGACGATGGTGTAGGCGATCAGATGAGGCAGATGGCTGGTGATCGCGAGCACGAGATCATGATGATCGGGCGTCATGATCTCGACCTTGGCGCCCATCGCCGCCCAGAACGCGCGCAGGCGATCGGTGGCCGCCGCATCGACGCCTTCAGGCGGCGTCAGGATGCACCAGCGGTTGATGAAGAGCTCGGCGAAGCCGGAATCGGGGCCGGAATGCTCGGTGCCTGCCACCGGATGCGCCGGCACGAAATGGATGGTGTTCGGCAGGTGCGGCGCCATGTCCCGGACGATGGCGCCCTTCACCGAGCCGACGTCGGAGACGATCGCGCCGGGTTTCAGATGCGGCGCAATCTCCTGAGCCACCGGCCCGCAGGCGCCGACGGGAATGCAGAGGATGACGAGATCGGCGTCCTTCACGGCTTCCGCATTGGTCGACATGACCTGATCGACGATGCCGAGCTCCATCACCCGCGCGCGCGTTGTCTCCGAGCGCGCGGTGGTGACGATCTCTCCAGCCAGGCCCTGGAGCTTCGCAGCGCGCGCGATCGAGCCGCCGATCAGGCCGAAACCGATCAGCGCGACGCGCTGGAAGTGCGGCGTCGCGCTCATTTGCCGGCCATGAAGTCGCGCAACGCCTCGACGACGAGGCGGTTGGCCTCCTCGGTGCCGATGGTCATGCGCAGCGAATGCGGCAGGCCGTAGTTCTTCAGGCCGCGCAGCACGAGGCCGCGCCTGGTCAGGTAGGCGTCGGCCTCGTCCGAGGTCTTGCCCTTTTCCGCGAAGTGGATCAGCACGAAATTGGCGACGCCCGGCGTCACCTTGAGCCCGAGCTTGCCGATCTCCTCGGTCAGCCAGTTGCGCCAGGTCTCGGTGAACTGCTTCGACATCGCCTGGTGCGCGGTGTCCTCGATCGCGGCAACGGCGGCGTACATTGCCGGCGTCGACACGTTGAAGGGGCCGCGGATGCGGTTGACGGCGTCGATGACGTGTTCGGGCCCGAACATCCAGCCGACGCGCAGCGCGGCGAGGCCGTGGATCTTGGAGAAGGTGTGCGTCACCACCGTGTTCTCGGTGGTGGCGACGAGCTCGATCCCCATCTCGTAATCGTTGCGCGAGACGTAATCCGAATAGGCGGCGTCCAGCACCAGCAGCACGTGCGAGGGCAGGCCGGCGCGCAGGCGCTTGACCTCGTCGAACGGCACATAGGTGCCGGTCGGATTGTTGGGGTTGGCGAGCCAGACCAGTTTCGTGCGCGGCGTCACCGCCTTGAGGATGGCATCGACGTCGCAGGTGAGGTTCTTCTCCGCGGCAACGACGTTCCTGGCGCCGACCGCCATGGTCGCGATCGGGTAGACCAGGAAGCCGTGGGTGGTGGAGATCGCCTCGTCGCCGTGGCCGAGATAGGTGTGGGCGAGCAGGTTGAGGATCTCGTCCGAGCCGGCGCCGCAGATGATGCGGTTGGGATCGAGCCCGAAAGAACGGCCGATCGCTTCGCGGAGCACGCGCGAGGTTCCTTCCGGATAATCCTCCAGGTGGTCGGCCACGTGCTTGAACGCCTCGATCGCCTTCGGCGAGGGCCCGAACGGCGTCTCGTTGGCCGAGAGCTTGAACACCTTGCGGCCCGGCTCCGCCACCGGGCTCTTGCCGGGCGTGTAGGGCGCAATATCGAGAATGCCGGGATTCGGCACGGGGCGGGACATCTTCAACTCCGGAAGTAGCTTTAAGCGGTTCGCGATTTACGATTTCGACCCGGTCGGGGGCACCGTATAGCGCGTTGCGTGGCTGCCGACGAGGGCCGTGGAGCGCACCGAGGCCCCCGCTTCGATCAGGGCAGCCTTGATTTTGTCGAGGCTGCTGGCCGCGGTGACCGAGACCAGCAACGCCGCGCCGTCGAAGGCGGTATCAGGCACCGCCACGATCTCGGCGAGCGGCGACAGGGCACGCGCGACCTCGGCATTCCACCCGGAGACGCGCACGCTGAAGGTCTCGACCTCCGTCACCAGGGCGCTGTCGGCGACGCGCGAGACCGCGAACACCGGCAACGCCGCCGGATGGTCGGCGCGCTCGACGAAGGGCAAGCGCGCGATGATTTTGGGCGCACCGGCTTGTTCAAGCGACAGCCACCACGGCGTGCGGCTCGATGTCGCCGAGACCAGCGCCAGGTCGCCCTTGGATTTCGCCACAGCCTCGACCGCCGCCTGCGCGCTGAAATGCGCGACGTAAGGCACCGTAAAACCAAAATGGAATCGCGCCGAATCGCGCATCGCCGGCTCGCTCACCGAGATGTCGGCATGCACTGAGAACGGCGCCTGCACATAGGTGAACGTCGAGATGATCACGCGCCAGATGCTTTCGACCGTGTCGAGCGGCAGGATGCCGCGATGACGCTGGACGAGGTCGCGCATCATGGCGGCCTCGCGCGCCGGGCGGAACGCCGACCCGACCTCCTGGGTCTGCTTCACCTGGATCAGGCGGTCGATGATGTCGCCGCGCTGCATCAAGAGGCGATGCATGCTCTCGTCGATCGCGTCGATCTCCTTGCGCAGTTCCTGCAATGATGGTGGCGCGGGCGGACGTTGGGACATGTCTGACAAGGGCTGTTGCGAGGGTTGTTGAGAGGCTTTCCAGTGCGGATCGGTCGAGCCGCTACCGCTGCGGTCGATGTCCTGATTAGGCAGTCGGAACGGCGAAAGCAAAGAGAAATGCAAGAGAAATTGGCGCCTTTTCGGCTGTCGCTTCGGAGGCGAATTTGGTCGATCCGGGCCGCGACTTGACGAAAACCGCCCGGGACGGTAACTTTTGCATGTTCCGTGGTCATTTGAGCCGGCCGGCTTGCAGCCACGTTAAAAAACTCGCTAAACAGGCCGGGGACCCTTTCGATCCCGGCCGAACCTATCGTTCAGGCCGGGTTTTTCATGGCCTGATGTCAATGCGGTCGCCACTACGATCGCAAACGAGGTCGATGGTCAGATGGTTGGCGTCCAGTCAATTCCGAGTCCCGCGATCACTGCCGACGAGCGGTCGCACGAGGTCGATCATCCGAGCTCGCAGGTCGCGCAGTTCGGTATCGAGCAGCCGCTGCGGCTCGATTGCGGTGTCGATCTCAGCCCGTTCCAGATCGCCTACCAGACCTATGGCGTGCTCAACGCCGATCGCTCCAACGCTGTTCTGATCTGCCATGCGCTGACCGGCGACCAGCATGTCGCCAACGTCCATCCGGTCACTGCCAAACCCGGCTGGTGGGAGACCCTGGTCGGTCCGGGCCGACCACTTGATCCTCAACACTACTTCATCATCTGCTCCAACGTGATCGGCGGCTGCATGGGCTCTACCGGTCCGGCTTCGATCAATCCGGCGACCGGCAAGGTTTGGGGCCTCGATTTCCCCGTCATCACCATCCCCGACATGGTGCGCGCGCAGGCGATGCTGATCGACCGGCTCGGCATCGACACGCTGTTCGCGGTCGTCGGCGGCTCGATGGGCGGCATGCAGGTGCTGCAATGGACCGCGGCCTATCCGGGTCGCGTGTTCTCCGCGCTGGCGATCGCCTGCTCGACGCGGCACTCGGCGCAGAACATCGCGTTCCACGAGCTTGGCCGTCAGGCCGTGATGGCTGACCCCGACTGGCACAGTGGTGGCTATGCCGATCACGGCATCCACCCGCACCGCGGGCTCGCCGTGGCGCGGATGGCCGCGCACATCACCTATCTCTCTGACGCGGCGCTGCATCGCAAATTCGGACGGCGCATGCAGGACCGCGAGTTGCCGACCTTCTCGTTCGACGCCGACTTCCAGGTCGAATCCTATCTGCGCTACCAGGGCTCGTCCTTCGTCGAGCGCTTCGACGCCAACAGCTATCTCTACCTGACCCGCGCGATGGACTATTTCGACATCGCCGCCGACCATGGCGGCGTGCTGGCAAAAGCGTTCGCCGGCATCCAGACCCGCTTCTGCGTCGTCTCCTTCACCAGCGACTGGCTGTTCCCGACCTCGGAATCGCGCGCGCTGGTGCACGCGTTGAATGCGTCGAGCGCGCGGGTCTCGTTCGCCGAGATCGAGACCGATCGCGGCCACGACGCCTTCCTGCTCGACGTGCCCGAATTCTTCGACATCTCCCGCGCCTTCCTGCAATCGGCGGGCAAGGCGCGCGGGCTCAAGGACAAGGACGGCTAGCGATGTCCGTACAGGAGGTGCTGCCGCTGGGCGGCGTTGCGACCGGGCAGCCCGGTGATTTTCGCGCCGACCATGTGCTGGTCGCCGAGATGGTCAAGCCGGGCTCGAAAGTGCTCGACGTCGGCTGCGGCGAGGGCGATCTGCTCCAGCTGCTGGAGACCCGCGGCATCGACGGCCGCGGTATCGAGCTGTCGCGCGAGGGCGTCAACCGCTGCGTCGCCAAGGGCCTCGCGGTGGTGCAGGGCGACGCCGATACCGACCTCGTCAACTATCCCGACGACGCCTTCGACTACGTGATCCTGTCGCAGACGCTGCAGGCGACGCGGCAGCCCAAGGTCGTGCTGGAGAACCTCTTGCGCATCGGCCGCCGCGCAATCGTCACGTTCCCGAATTTCGGCTTCTGGAAGATGCGGCTTCAGCTACTGATCGGCGGCCACATGCCGCGCACCGAGAACCTGCCGGCCAGCTGGTACGACACCGCCAACATCCATTTCTGCACCATCAAGGATTTCATCGAGCTCTGCGACGCCATCGGTGTCAAGATGGAGCGCGCCGAAGCGCTCGATCTCTACGGCCGTCCGCTGCGGCTGCGGCTGCCATGGTGGGTGTGGAATCTGTTCGGCGAGCAGGGCGTGTTTTTGCTCACGCGCGGGCAAGGAAAATAGTCAGGTGACGCCTTCGCGCTAATGCGCCGCAAGCGACCGTGGATCGCGGACCGGCCATCGTCCCGCTTCCACCAGCGCCACGAATCGCTCCACGCTCTCGTTGAACAGCGCGGGCTCTTCCAGGTTGAGCACGTGGCCCGACTTCGGGAGCATCGCCAGCCCCGCCGCGGGCAGGTGCTTCTTCAGGAACAGGCTCGGCCCAATGCACTGATCGTCCTCGTCGCCGCAGATGATCAGCGCCGGTGTCGCGGCGCCTCTGATCGCTTCCGTCATGGTGTAGATCGAGGGGCGGCCGCCCTGGAAGCCGCGCATTGTCCGCGCCGATCCCTTGGCGTCGTGGCGCGCCAGCGCGGCGTAGAATTCGGCGTGGCCGCGCGGATCCTTCACCAGGAAGGGAATCCGGCTCGGCGCCTCGCGTGTGACCTTTGCGACTTCGATGGAGCCGAGCGTCTCGAACTGCTCGGCATTGGCGCGGCACTGCCTGCGCCAGGCGTCGAGGTTCTCGATCTCCGAGCCGGAGCCGATTCCGGCCAGCGTCATCGACAGCGCGCGCTGCGGCGCGTTCAATCCGATCTGGAGCGATGAGTATGCGCCCATCGAGAGACCGACGAGATGCGCGCGCTCGATTCCGAGATGGTCGAGCACCGCGAGCGCGTCGGTGTAGAAATGCTTGTAGCTGTAGACCTCGCCATCAGGCACGTCCGACGGCGTGTAGCCGCGCGCGGAATAGGTGATGCAACGGTGGCCGCGCGAGAAGTAACGCATTTGCGGCTCCCAATTGGTGTAGTCGGCCGCGAACTCGTGCAGAAAAATAATCGGCGTTCCCTGACCCGTTTCCTCGAAATAGATACGGACGTCGTCCCTCGTCGTGGCGTGGGGCATTAACTGTTTCCCTCTCTTCAAGCCGCATCCTGAAGATCGCAGTTAATGTTGTTGTCCGCAATGCGGCAGCATCGAACGAGCATCGGCACAAAATCATCGCAGCCATTCGCCGTCGCGGCGTCTTTTTCTCGCCACATCCGGCGGCTTAACGGCCAGACGGATGTCGGCCGCCGCACGGGCCGACTGGGAAGTGGGGTGTCAACGAAGGATGAAGTATGTTCGAGTTGTTTGCGTCTCGCCTGTCGCGCTGCCTTGTCGCGCTGGCTCTCTTCTTCGCGGCGGCCGCCGCGTTCTCGTCTCCGGCCTCGGCACGGCCTCACCGTCATAGCGCAGAGCGACATGCTCACGCGCATCACGTCAGCAGATACCATCATTATCGGCACACTGCGCGCAGCTCGCGCTTCGAGCGCAGCGCCGCGCAGTTGCAGGCCGGCGGATTCGGCAACAGCTTTGCCAGCTATGACCCGACCGCCAATAGCGGCGGCATGATCATGGGCGGCAGCGGTGGAATGACCATCAGCGGCAGCGTTGGAATGACGACGCGCGCCAGCCGTCGAATGGCCAAGAGCGATGGCGGTGTGATAGCCAGGAGCGATAGCACTGGGATGGCCAGCAACGCCATGAGCAGCGGCAGCTTCGGTGGCGGATCGGGCCTCGTGTCTGAGGCACGCCGCTACGTCGGCGGCAATCCGACCGGGCGCGGCAGCCTGTGGTGCGCGCGCTTCATGAACATGGTGCTTGAGAAAACCGGCCACCATGGCACCGGCTCCGACATGGCGAACTCGTTCGCGCATTACGGCACGCGCGTCTCCGGCCCGCAGGTCGGCGCCATCGCAGTGATGTCGCGCGGCGGGCGGGGCGGTCATGTCGGCATCATCACCGGCATCGACGCGCAGGGCAATCCGATCATGATCTCCGGCAACAACGGCAACCGCGTCCGCGAGGCCCCGGTCTCGCGCGGCCGGATCTATGCGTATGTGATGCCGAATTGACGGTGCTGCCTCGTCATTGCGAGCGAAGCGACTTGTCCGCCGAAGCCTTTGGCGAAGGCGGAAGCAATCCAGAATCCCTCCGCGGAAATAGTCTGGATTGCTTCGCCGCATCGCTCCTCGCAATGACGGAATGCGTGGAGCCAGCGTCGCTCGTTCACACCAGCTTTGGCTGTTCCACCGCGACCGCATCCCCCACGCCGATCTCGCCGTCGGCGATCACCTCGGCATAGATGCCGCAGTCCATGTGGCCGAGATTGCGCGAGAGTGTCGGCGGGATTTCGAGGTCGCGCTTTGCGGTCTCCGGATCGACATTGGTGGCCGGGCAACGGACGATGCGCTTGACCACTCGCAACCGGGCCTGACCGATCGCGAGGGTCTGGCCGACCAGGTCGAGCTCTGACCAGGCCGGCCAGCCCTTCACGTAGAGATTGGCGCGGAAGCGCAGCGGGTGCACTGCGGTCCCGCCGAGCATGGTCTCGAGCGCGCGGACGCTGCCGAGATTGATGATGGAGACGACCTTGCGGGCCACGTCGGAAAAGCTGTGGTCACGGCCCGACAGGACCTTGGGCGGGCCCTTCAACTCCGGCTGGAAGTTCTCGCTGAAATAACCCTCGATGGCGGCGCGCCCGGCGGCGGTCTCGAGATCGCCGCTGGCGACGATCTGGCCGTCCTTGCGGATGGTCAGGCGGTTGGTCGCGTCCTCGAACCGGCTGTCGAGTGAAGCCAGCCGCTCGTTGCGCGCCAGCATCAGGAACTGGATCTTCGGCTTCCACTGCGGCTGTTCGGGATCGAAGCCGCTGGGACCGTTTTCGATGGCGTAGCGGCGGTCGGCGGGCAGGGTCTGGCCGGCTCGCAGGGAGACGCGGGACAGGGGCTCCGGCGTCAGGCCTTTGATCGGGTAGCGGTAAAGGCCGGTGATTTCGGCGGTCTGGCGGGCCGTCATTGCGTCAGGTGTCATGCCGCTACTTAAGGGATTCGGCGGCGCCCCGCCAAGCACGCGGATTCGCGCACGAAATTGTGAACTCGCCTCTTCCGATCCGAGGGCACGCTTCCCACATCAGGGTCAGGCCGGCGCCAGCGCCGGCTGATAACGACCGTTGCCGGTTGAGGAACGTCAACGCGGCCAGCGGAAACCCAGTGAAGATGCCGTTTGGAGTGCCTTAGAGGGCTCCAAGGGCAGGCCGAGGGAAAGAAAAGACCATGAACATCGACAAATATACCGAACGCTCCAGGGGCTTCATCCAGTCCGCGCAGTCGCTTGCTGTGCGCGAGGGGCACCAGCAATTTTCGACCCTGCACGTCCTGAAGGTGCTGCTGGACGACAATGA
This sequence comes from Bradyrhizobium sp. Bra78, assembly GCF_024519855.1. Lineage (NCBI taxonomy): Bacteria > Pseudomonadati > Pseudomonadota > Alphaproteobacteria > Hyphomicrobiales > Nitrobacteraceae > Bradyrhizobium > Bradyrhizobium sp. Bra78. Next base: position 270,138 of record NZ_JALJRE010000011.1, read on the forward strand.
GGGGCTCGCTGCCGGTCTGATCGACCGCGCCGGCGGCAATTCCCGCGCAATTCTCAAGGCGACCGAGGACGCCCTGAGCAAGGTGCCGAAGGTCTCCGGCGGCGGTGCTGGGCAGATCTATCTGGCGCCCGAGCTCGCTCGTACCTTCGACGCCGCCGAAAAGGCCGGCGAGAAGGCCGGCGACAGCTTTGTCACCGTCGAGCGGCTGCTGCTCGGGCTCGCACTGGAGAAGACCAGCGAGGCCGGCGCGATTCTGGCCAAGGGCGGCGTCACCCCGCAAAACCTCAATGCCGCCATCGAGGCGCTGCGCAAGGGCCGCACCGCGGACAGCGCGACCGCCGAGAACGCCTATGACGCGTTGAAAAAGTATGCCCGCGACCTGACCCAGGCTGCGCGCGACGGCAAGCTCGATCCGGTCATCGGCCGCGACGAGGAGATCCGCCGCACCATCCAGGTGCTGTCGCGGCGGACCAAGAACAATCCCGTCCTGATCGGCGAGCCCGGTGTCGGCAAGACCGCCATCGCCGAGGGCCTCGCGCTGCGCATCGTCAATGGCGACGTGCCGGAGAGCCTGAAGGACAAGAAGCTGCTCTCGCTTGACCTCGGCTCGCTGATTGCGGGCGCAAAATATCGCGGTGAGTTCGAGGAGCGGCTGAAGGCCGTGCTCCAGGAAGTGACCGCCAGCGAGGGCAATTTCATCCTGTTCATCGACGAGATGCACACGCTGATCGGCGCCGGCAAGGGCGACGGTGCGATGGACGCCTCCAATCTGCTCAAGCCGGCGCTCGCCCGCGGCGAGCTGCATTGTATCGGCGCGACCACGCTCGACGAATACCGCAAGCATGTCGAGAAGGATGCGGCGCTGGCGCGGCGCTTCCAGCCGATCTTCGTCAGCGAGCCCACGGTCGAGGACACCATCTCGATCCTGCGCGGCCTGAAGGACAAGTACGAGCAGCACCATGGCGTGCGGATCACCGATTCCGCGCTCGTTGCCGCCACGACCCTGTCCAACCGCTACATCACGGACCGCTTCCTGCCCGACAAGGCGATCGACCTGATGGACGAGGCGGCGGCGCGGCTGAAGATGCAGGTCGATTCCAAGCCGGAAGAGCTGGATTCGCTCGATCGCGAGATCATCCGGCTCAAGATCGAGCAGGAGGCGCTCAAGAAGGAAAGCGATCTCGGCTCCAGGTCCCGTCTCGAAACGCTCCAGAAGGAGCTCGCCGAGCTCGAGGAGAAGTCCGCGGCGATCACCGCGCGCTGGAGCGCGGAGAAGAACAAGCTCTCCGACGCCCAGAAGCTGAAGTCCGAGCTCGACGCCCTGCGCGTCGATCTCGCCGACGCGCAGCGGCGCGGCGAATTCCAGAAGGCGGGCGAGCTGGCCTATGGCCGGATCCCGCAGCTCGAGAAGCAGCTCGCGGACCTCGAGGCCAAGGAAAATACCACGCAAAACTCCGGCGAGATGATGGAGGAGGCTGTTACCGCCAACCACATCGCGCAGGTGGTCTCGCGCTGGACCGGCGTGCCGGTCGACAAGATGCTGGAGGGTGAGAAGGAGAAGCTCCTGAAGATGGAGGAGCAGCTCGGCACCCGCGTCGTCGGTCAGGCCGAGGCCGTGCGTGCGGTCGCAACCGCCGTGCGCCGCTCGCGTGCCGGCCTGCAGGACCCGAACCGGCCGACCGGCTCGTTCATGTTCCTGGGCCCCACCGGCGTCGGCAAGACCGAGCTGACGAAGGCTCTCGCCGAGTATCTCTTCAACGACGAGACCGCGATGGTCCGCCTCGACATGTCCGAATACATGGAGAAGCACTCGGTCTCGCGGCTGATCGGCGCGCCTCCCGGCTATGTCGGCTATGACGAGGGCGGCGCGCTCACCGAGGCGGTGCGGCGACGGCCCTACCAGGTCGTGCTGTTCGACGAGATCGAGAAGGCGCATCCCGACGTCTTCAACGTCCTGTTGCAGGTGCTCGACGACGGCCGCCTGACCGATGGCCAGGGCCGCACCGTCGATTTCCGCAACACGCTGATCATCATGACCTCGAACCTCGGTTCGGAGTTTCTGGTGAATCAGCCGGAGGGCGAAGACACCTCGGCCGTGCGCGAGCAGGTGATGGGAATGGTGCGGGGGCATTTCCGCCCCGAGTTCCTCAACCGCGTCGACGAGATCATCCTGTTCCACCGCTTGCAGAGGAACGAGATGGGCCGGATCGTCGAGATCCAGTTCGCGCGGCTGCAGAAGCTTTTGACCGATCGCAAGATCGTGCTGACGCTCGACACCGCGGCCCGCGACTGGCTCGCCGCCAAGGGCTGGGATCCCGCCTACGGCGCCCGGCCGCTCAAGCGGGTGATCCAGCGCCACCTCCAGGACCCGCTGGCCGAGATGATCCTGGCTGGCGACGTCAGGGATGGCGACAGCGTTGCGATCTCCTCCGAAGGCAACGTGCTGACCTTCAACGGCAAGGCGCCGCAGACTGCGGAGATCGCCCAGTTCGAGGCGCCGGTGACGAAGCGCAAGCTGAACTGATTTCGCGAAACGACGAACTGAAGCTGTCCAAACCTCCCCGCGATGCGGGGAGGTTTTTTTGTACACGCAATGCGAGCAATCTGCCTCGCGTGACAACGCGGTAGATTTTTCGCACCGTATGCAGGGCCAATGGCACAACCGAGGGCTGTGTCGCTCCGGCGCACGCAAGGGCGGTGTGTTATAAATAGAACACGCCCTGCGCTTTCTCTGAGAGCGTGCATAAATTCACTTGAACAATCTGCTCAAGACTCGCCACAATCCCCAATAATTATTTAATGGGATTGCGTCGATGCGTAGCGTCAGTGAAGTGTTGGCGTCGAGGTTCTGCGCGGCTGGCCGGTCACGCGTCGGCGATAGATCGAATGTGCGTTTCCCATTGCGAACCGTGTTGCTGCGACTTGTGGCGTGCGTCTTCACGGCGTTGACCGTGTCGGCCTGCGATCCGGTCACGGAACGGCGCTACATCACCGAGGGTGCTGGTGCCGATCTGTATTCGCCCGACGCAGCGAGGCAGGCGCAACTCCTGAACGAATATATTCAGTTCATCTGCAGTCAGGCCGGCCAGAATTGCGGAGGCGACTGGAGAGGTTTCGTGCAAGCCGGCATGAACGACATCGATCAACGGTGCGACGGCTTCCTGTTGTGGATCGACGCGAAACGCCGCGACCGCGAGCCGATTTTGGCGGAAATATCGGCGGTCAACACCGCGGTCCATACGATCATGACCGTGACAGGATCGAATCCGGACGCACTCAATATTGTGACGGCGGCGTTCGGGCTTGCGAGCGCAACCTATGCGAATTGGAATTCGCGCCTGCTCATTGCGGTGAACCAGTCGACGATCCAGCAAGTGGTCTATGATTCCCAGGGAGAATATCGGAAGAAGATTCAAGACTGGGCGGTGCCGGATCAGCCGACGGCGATCTATTTGCTGCGTAATTATCTCCGCCTGTGCATGCCCACCACTATCGAGGCAACCATCAACATCACGACGACGCTCGTTCACAGCGACGCCCCGGCGGCGGCGAAGAGGGGTGTTGTCGTTAGCAACATGACAGCGCCGAGCGCGACTGTCCCGAAAGCGACCCGAATTTCCTCGACCTTCGGGCCCGATAATCCGACCGTTATTCTTATGAAGTTCCTCGATCCCAATGGAACTGGCGAACGTGATGCCGATCGAGTGAACCAGCTTGCGCCGTTGTTGGCGCAAATCACCGACCCGGCGACCGGTCAACCGTTGCGTACGCCGCGCGATCTCACGCGCTTCCTGCAAAGCAAGGAATTGGCCACTCAACGGCAGAATGTCGTGGGACAGCTCAAGGCGGCCGGGAAATTGTAGGCCACGTTTCGTCGAGGGCAATGAAATGAGTTTAGAAATACAGGTTATGAATGAGGTTCCGGAAGAGAGCCTCAAGGCAATCGTCAAGAGTTTTGCACAAGACGGTGCCAATATCGTTACGGCTATCAATGATTCCAAAGGCAAGTTTTCGGTTGAAGCCACCTTCATTGATCCCGGTCCGCAAACGAGCGTCATCATAAGCGGCAAGATGTCGATCTTCGGTGGCCCGCAGGATATGGGGGTTGGCGCGAACGAGGGGCTGGCAATTTACGATGCCGCGAACGCTGGCACGGCACCTGCCGGGCTTTTCCTCGACGCGCAACCGCAGGGCACGACCGGACTCGCGCGACGCCTCAACCCGGGCTTCAACTATCTTGCATGCCGTTGGGATTATTCCGTTACTCCGCAAGACTTCCTGCGCGGGGCCACGGTCACGGTGTCCGCAAACGGGAAGTCGGTCACGGCAAGTCCGGCGGATTGGGGACCCAACGTTGCAACAGGCCGCATTGCTGATCTTTCGCCCGGCCTGGCGCACGCGCTCCACCTGGACACGGATGACAACTGCACGCTGCGAATTCCGATGCCGGAGGGAGCACAAATAGCGGCGCCCGAGACACCGCCGGCGCTTGCAATCGACATCAGAGCCGTCAGTGCTGCAATCCTGCCCGCGAACATGGCTCAAAGCCTGGCCGTTGTGACCGCCTATGGAGATACGCTCTATTGGGTGATCAACCTTGTCGGTTCGGACGATGGCGGTCAAAGCCTGTTGCGGAGCGTTGGCGGAGCGGTTGCCCAAGCGATCCTTAACGATACCGTCGTTCTTCCGGTCCAAGCGGGACCTGATATCCCGGATGCCGTGGCGGGCGAACTGAACAAGGCCGTTCGCAAGGATCCATCGATCATCTCGGGGCCTCCGGGTACGGCGCCTGCGACCAGCAGCGAAGCACGGGCTAAAATGTTCGCGGCGGCGCGAGCGTTCGTCGGCCACAGCACGCGCAATGTGCCGGGCACGCAGAACGGCAATCTGGCTTGTGCCTGGGCCGTGAATGAGGTTGCACGTATTGCTCTCGGCAAGCCCATTTCCACCGAAGGACATGGTGACAACGGGCTGGGCACCGATGGGTTGTTCGAAGCCCTGAAAGCTGGCCATACCCGGCTGAAGTCAAAAAAAGACGCTCGGGCAGGGGATGTGATCATCGCTCCCACTGTCGGCGTAAACCATGGACATACCGGCATCGTCGGCGAGACGAGTGGCAGTGTCGATGCCACTCAGATATTTTCGAACAGCTCGGGTCACGCCGCGTTCGCGCAGAACTTCAGCATTGGATCGTTTCAACAGCACTACGAGGCAAATGGATTGCAAGTGCTGTTCTTCTCGCTGAAGCCCACGGCTTTCGTTTGACACTGGATCACACCGTTGTTGGTGTCGTTCGCGACGGTGCCCGTCATCGGATCGGCTGGCGGGCCTGATGACGTCGTGCTCCAGGAGCGTCGCCGGCTTCACTTTGCTGGCTTGACGAAAGCGATCGACGCGCGCCTGCGATGCTTCTCGTGGGTGCAGCGAGGTCGGCTCGAGAGAGCCGACCGCCCCTCCGGAGTTTACCGGTTCGTCACTTGCAACGGGCCGCCAGTTGCGTCCGACATCCGGGCGATGGCGCCGCCGCGGCCGCTCATCATGCCGTCGAGCCGGTCGCGCTCCTTCTCGAAGCCGGCCAGCATCGGGCCTTCCAGCGAACGGCCGCGCGGCAGCTTTACGCGCATCGGGTCGACGAAGCGGCCGTTGACCAGGATTTCGTAATGGACGTGCGGTCCGGTCGACTGGCCGGTCGAACCGACGAAGCCGATCACCTGGCCCTGCCGTACCTTCTTGCCCGGCTCCATGCCCTTGGCGAAGGCCGACATGTGGCCGTAGGCGGTCTCGTAGCCGTTGTTGTGCTTGATGCGGATATATTTGCCGTAACCGCCCTCGAGCTGGGCCTTTTCGATCACGCCATTGCCGGCGGAGAAGATCGGCGTACCGTAGGCGGTCGCCCAATCGACGCCGGTGTGCATCTTCACATAGCCCAGGATCGGATGGCGGCGGCCGCCGAAGCCGGAGCGCATGATGGCGTTGTTGACGGGCTTCCTGACCAGGAACTTCTTCGCGCTCTTGCCGGTCTCGTCATAGTAGTCGACGACGCCGTCGTCGGGGCTCTGGTAGCGGTAGTATTTCTTGGTCTCGCCGCCGACCGTCAGCGAGGCGAACAGCACTTCGTTCTTCTCGCTTGCGGTCACGCCCTCGTCCTCGCCGGCGTAGAACACGTCGAACGAGTCGCCCGGCGCCACCTTGCGCTGGAAGTCGACGTCGTAGGAGTAGATCTTGATCATGTCGTCGATGACCGGCATCGGCACCTTGTTGCGCATCGCGGTCTCGTAGATGCTCTGGTAGAGCCGCACGCCGGTGCCGTCATCGTCGTCATCGTCGTCGCTGTTGGCGTTGGCCGCAGCGTCGGCGACGGTGTTCATGCTGGAGACGTCGACCGCGACGTATTTGCCGAGATCGGACAGCGCCGCGATCGCCTCGACCATGGTCTCGTTGGCGATGACGACGCGGTAGGGCTGCAGCCTTGCGCCGGGGCTTGAGGGCGCCATCAGGATGCGCAGCTTCTCGCCTTCCTTGAGGCCGCCGTCGCGGCCGCGCGGCCCGAGCGTCGCGGCGATCGCCTTGATCTCGTCAGCCGTGGCGCCGAGATCGCGCAGCACGCCGGCGACGCTGTCGCCCTTCTTGACCACGTGGACGCGTTCGCCGTTGGGATTGCCGCCGGTGATCTGCTCCTTGGTCTTCGGCAGCAGCGTGACGTTTTCCGGCACCACGCGCGTCTCGAAGCCGGCATAGGGATCGGACGGCGACGCTTCGCTGGCGTAGGCGCTTCTCATGTCGGACGGGCCGGTCGTGCCGGAGATGTCGGCCGCGGCATTGGCAAGCGAGGCGTAGCGCACCCCGCCATTGCCGCGCCAGTTGGCGGCGTCGCGCACCCGCATCAGGATGTCGTCGAGCGCCACCACCGCGGAAATCTTGGCCTTCGGCAGCACCGACGACAGGTCCTTGGTGACGAAGGAGACCTCGGCGTCGGGTTCGACCGCTTCCGGATTGTTGGGATCGTCGGATGCGGTCTTCGGATCGGAGCCGACGTCGGTGAGCATGCGCTGGGCGTTGAACGGCGGGATCTTGGCCGACAGATCGCTTGTCGTCATCGACAGATTGCCGGCGATCCGGACGAAGGGACGCACCCGCATCACGTCGCGATTGCCGACGCGCGCGACGGTGGAGACGCGCACGATGTTGCGCGAGGCCGTGGATTCGCTCGGCGGCGGCAGGCGGTCGCTCTTGTGCAGGGTGGCGGCGCGGTCGGCTGCGCCGAATGCGCCGCGCAGCGCGCCTTCGACGCGCTCGGGCACCTTGGCGAAGGTCATCTCGCCGTCGAGTGATGCGAAAACGGCGCCGCCGATCAGGGCTGCGCCGCAAAGTCCGGTCAGGATTGTCCCGCTGAACCATTGCACGGAGACGCGGCGGCGATCGATGACGGCAGCTTCAGAACCGTCGACGGACAGCGGCGGCTCGTGGCCGAGATCGATGATCCCGGTCTCACGCCCGTAAGCGCCGCGTGACGTCCTGTGGTTCAACCCAAGTCCCCCAATCAACGACCCAAGAGCCCGATTTCGAACCCCTCCCCAGGCTGCCCTCTTCGGGGGCATCGCTGGAAAGAGGAAAGCCGCACAGGCGTCCGCGGTCCGAAGGCCCTGATGACGGGCCGGCCGAAATTACGAACAGCTAAGCGGAAAAAGATCTCTCGATGTCTCTCGAATGTCTGAAGAAGGCCGCTTCATCGTATGATCGCCTTCCTCGGACCCCACGCAAACCGCAGGCAGCCCCCACTGGCATCCCTGCGATTCAAGCTTCGTCTCTACCAGAACGCCGCGGGATTGTGGCTCAAGTACGGCGCCTAATATGGAAAAAGTTTCCTGAACGGCCGGGCGCGAGGGCTCCCCTCGGGAGGGGGCTGCAAGCCGCCGCCGGAGCCCCTCCGGAGTCCCCATGGAGGCCAAACTTTTTTTGGATTTTTTCACCGCGCCGGCCCGGATCGCGCGCCCAGGCCCCTCCTAACCAACTGGAATCGCATGAATTTTATCAACGATCCACCGTGCGACGATTTGTTGACAATGGGCGTTGACAATCCCGATGGGTGGGGCCTATAACCCGACCACTGAGCGCGGCGCCGCCGGGTCACTGACCAAGGCGAGCGAACGCGCCACTGATGCTCCTCACCTTGTTGAGTGACACAACAGTCGACGTAAGTCGATTGGAGTTCATCCATCGTCGGTAAGGGTGTCGGAACCCTTCCTCTACGGAAGGTTGGGGCCTCCTGGTCCCGGGCTGTTTGACAAGTGAAGATGAAGAAAGAGAAACGTGGACGGCGGAGTCCTTGCGCCTCTCGGAATACTTGAGAGCTTCGGCTTTTGAGTTCTGAGAGGGGACGAAAGACTTCGGCGGTACACGTTTTAAGGTTACACCATCGTTGCCAGCGATGTGAATCGCGGGCAGCTCGTCGACTTCGGTCGATGAAAAATGGTGGGACCTCGTCAAACGTTGTGATCAGCCGGTTCAAAGTTCAAGTCCAACTTGAGAGTTTGATCCTGGCTCAGAGCGAACGCTGGCGGCAGGCTTAACACATGCAAGTCGAGCGGGCGTAGCAATACGTCAGCGGCAGACGGGTGAGTAACGCGTGGGAACATACCTTTTGGTTCGGAACAACACAGGGAAACTTGTGCTAATACCGGATAAGCCCTTACGGGGAAAGATTTATCGCCGAAAGATTGGCCCGCGTCTGATTAGCTAGTTGGTGAGGTAATGGCTCACCAAGGCGACGATCAGTAGCTGGTCTGAGAGGATGATCAGCCACATTGGGACTGAGACACGGCCCAAACTCCTACGGGAGGCAGCAGTGGGGAATATTGGACAATGGGGGCAACCCTGATCCAGCCATGCCGCGTGAGTGATGAAGGCCCTAGGGTTGTAAAGCTCTTTTGTGCGGGAAGATAATGACGGTACCGCAAGAATAAGCCCCGGCTAACTTCGTGCCAGCAGCCGCGGTAATACGAAGGGGGCTAGCGTTGCTCGGAATCACTGGGCGTAAAGGGTGCGTAGGCGGGTCTTTAAGTCAGGGGTGAAATCCTGGAGCTCAACTCCAGAACTGCCTTTGATACTGAAGATCTTGAGTTCGGGAGAGGTGAGTGGAACTGCGAGTGTAGAGGTGAAATTCGTAGATATTCGCAAGAACACCAGTGGCGAAGGCGGCTCACTGGCCCGATACTGACGCTGAGGCACGAAAGCGTGGGGAGCAAACAGGATTAGATACCCTGGTAGTCCACGCCGTAAACGATGAATGCCAGCCGTTAGTGGGTTTACTCACTAGTGGCGCAGCTAACGCTTTAAGCATTCCGCCTGGGGAGTACGGTCGCAAGATTAAAACTCAAAGGAATTGACGGGGGCCCGCACAAGCGGTGGAGCATGTGGTTTAATTCGACGCAACGCGCAGAACCTTACCAGCCCTTGACATGTCCAGGACCGGTCGCAGAGATGTGACCTTCTCTTCGGAGCCTGGAGCACAGGTGCTGCATGGCTGTCGTCAGCTCGTGTCGTGAGATGTTGGGTTAAGTCCCGCAACGAGCGCAACCCCCGTCCTTAGTTGCTACCATTTAGTTGAGCACTCTAAGGAGACTGCCGGTGATAAGCCGCGAGGAAGGTGGGGATGACGTCAAGTCCTCATGGCCCTTACGGGCTGGGCTACACACGTGCTACAATGGCGGTGACAATGGGATGCTAAGGGGCGACCCTTCGCAAATCTCAAAAAGCCGTCTCAGTTCGGATTGGGCTCTGCAACTCGAGCCCATGAAGTTGGAATCGCTAGTAATCGTGGATCAGCACGCCACGGTGAATACGTTCCCGGGCCTTGTACACACCGCCCGTCACACCATGGGAGTTGGTTTTACCTGAAGACGGTGCGCTAACCCGCAAGGGAGGCAGCCGGCCACGGTAGGGTCAGCGACTGGGGTGAAGTCGTAACAAGGTAGCCGTAGGGGAACCTGCGGCTGGATCACCTCCTTTCTAAGGATGGTTCTTCAGAAGCTTGCTTCTATCGAACCGTTTTAGAAACATCAGTGGCCAACGGTCGTCAGGATCGTTGAGCTGCATTGGCGGGATTTCGCCGTCTACGTTTCTCTTTCTTCGCGGACGAACACGCGCTGGGGCTGCAACCTTGCAGATCCCTGGTCCTTGACTGGATATGCGTTAGGGGCTTGTAGCTCAGTTGGTTAGAGCGCGCGCTTGATAAGCGTGAGGTCGGAAGTTCAAGTCTTCCCAGGCCCACCACGCTTCGCCGATGGCTTCGCGTGGCACCGCCACGCAAGACATGAAGCGGAGTGTGTCCGGCATAGCCTGCATGGCGACGCCGGACTTTTAAGAGGCGCTTCGTCTTCTGGTTACGGGGCCATAGCTCAGCTGGGAGAGCGCGTGCTTTGCAAGCATGAGGTCGTCGGTTCGATCCCGTCTGGCTCCACCAGATGGTTTGATCACCGACAACTCAACCGTCGTCCGCGAAACATCACTTCGCACCCACTAGTCCGGATGGACAGTGACGTGCGTGATTTCTGACATCGTAAAGAGGAGATCGATCCGAGTTGGATCGTGCAGCAAGCAATTGCTACGCGATACTTCATTATCTCCGGATCATTTCGACGCTCGTGCGTCTTTCAAGGCAGCTCACAAGGCTGCATCTGTAGGACATGCGAGTTGTAAATGATCCTTTTAGCGAAGCTTGACCGCCTCGCTATCGGAACGATCTTACGAAGCAAGCTGGTCTTTCTAATCATTGTCCGGCTGTACGTAGCGTTCATCGAGGGCGCGCGCCGTAAGGCAATCGTACAGACAACATTCTGCCGAGTGTGTGGACATTGATAATGAGAGCAATCAAGTGCCTTAAGGGTGTTCGGTGGATGCCTTGGCGCTGAGAGGCGATGAAGGACGTGCTACGCTGCGATAAGCCGTGGGGAGCTGCGAAGAAGCTTTGATCCATGGATTTCCGAATGGGGAAACCCACCTTCGATAGCCGGAACTCCAAGACCTCAGTCGAAAGACTGTGGTGTGGAGTTCAACCAGAGATGGAAGACGCCAGACCTTTAGATTTCGATCGAAGAGGTTTTGGATTTCCGGTTATCAAGAGAAGGTATGAGACTTCTGAATACATAGGAGGTTTCAAGCAAACCCAGGGAACTGAAACATCTAAGTACCTGGAGGAAAGGACATCAACAGAGACTCCGTTAGTAGTGGCGAGCGAACGCGGACCAGGCCAGTGATACATCAAAGACAATCGGAACCAGTCAGGAAAGCTGGGCCTTAGAGGGTGATAGCCCCGTACGAGTAATGCGATGATGTATCCACGAGTAAGGCGGGACACGTGAAATCCTGTCTGAACGCGGGGGGACCACCCTCCAAGCCTAAGTACTCCTCAGCGACCGATAGTGAACCAGTACCGTGAGGGAAAGGTGAAAAGCACCCCGACGAGGGGAGTGAAATAGACCTGAAACCGGACACCTACAAACAGATGGAGCCCAAGATACGTTCTGGGTGACATCGTACCTTTTGTATTATGGGCCAGCGACTTAATTTAACGAGCAAGCTTAAGCCGATAGGCGAAGGCGTAGCGAAAGCGAGTCTGAATAGGGCGTCAAGTTCGTTGTATTAGACCCGAAACCTAGTGATCTAGCCATGAGCAGGTTGAAGGTGAGGTAACACTCACTGGAGGACCGAACGGGTGTCTGTTGAAAAAGACTCCGATGACTTGTGGTTAGGGGTGAAAGGCCAATCAAACTGGGAAATAGCTGGTTCTCCGCGAAAGATATTTAGGTATCGCCTCGGATGAATACCTCAGGGGGTAGAGCACTGGATGGGCTAGGGGGACTTACCGTCTTACCAAACCCAACCAAACTCCGAATACCTGAGAGTACTATCCGGGAGTCACACGGCGGGTGCTAACGTCCGTCGTGGAGAGGGAAACAACCCGGACCTACAGCTAAGGCCCCTAATTCGTGGCTAAGTGGGAAAGGATGTGGAAATCCCAAAACAACCAGGAGGTTGGCTTAGAAGCAGCCATCCTTTAAAGAAAGCGTAACAGCTCACTGGTCTAAATAAGGGTTTCTGCGCCGAAGATGTAACGGGGCTCAAGCCACGAGCCGAAGCTTAGGGTGTAGTCCGCAAGGGCTACGCGGTAGCGGAGCGTTCTGTAAGCCTGCGAAGGGCGACTCGTGAGAGCGCCTGGAGGTATCAGAAGTGCGAATGCTGGCATGAGTAACGACAAACACTGTGAAAGACAGTGTCGCCGAAAGTCCAAGGGTTCCTGCGTAAAGTTAATCTTCGCAGGGTTAGCCGGTCCCTAAGGCGAGGCCGAAAGGCGTAGTCGATGGGAATGCAGTGAATATTCTGCAGCCAGTGGATGGTGACGAATCCCGTGTGTTGTCCGACCTTAATGGATTGGTTGGGCTTCGAAGGGGTTCCAGGAAATAGCCTCCACATTAGACCGTACCCGAAACCGACACAGGTGGACTGGTAGAGTATACCAAGGCGCTTGAGAGAACTATGTTGAAGGAACTCGGCAATTTACCTCCGTAACTTCGGGATAAGGAGGCCCATTGCTCGCGCAAGCGGGCAGTGGGGGCACAGACCAGGGGGTGGCAACTGTTTAACAAAAACACAGGGCTCTGCGAAATCGCAAGATGACGTATAGGGTCTGACGCCTGCCCGGTGCCGGAAGGTTAAGAGGAGAGGTGCAAGCCTTGAATCGAAGCCCCGGTAAACGGCGGCCGTAACTATAACGGTCCTAAGGTAGCGAAATTCCTTGTCGGGTAAGTTCCGACCTGCACGAATGGCGTAATGACTTCCCCGCTGTCTCCAACATAGACTCAGTGAAATTGAATTCCCCGTGAAGATGCGGGGTTCCTGCGGTCAGACGGAAAGACCCCGTGCACCTTTACTGTAGCTTTGCGCTGGTATTCGTGACTGTTTGTGTAGAATAGGTGGTAGGCTTTGAAGCCGTGGCGCCAGCCATGGTGGAGCCGAAATGTGAAATACCACCCTAATGGTTATGGATATCTAACCGCATCCCCTTAGCGGGGATCGGGACAGCGCATGGTGGGCAGTTTGACTGGGGCGGTCGCCTCCCAAAGAGTAACGGAGGCGTGCGAAGGTAGGCTCAGAACGGTCGGAAATCGTTCGTCGAGTATAATGGCATAAGCCTGCCTGACTGCGAGATCTACGAATCGAGCAGAGACGAAAGTCGGTCATAGTGATCCGGTGGTCCCGCGTGGATGGG